>NZ_KB892014.1 GCF_000373645.1 Streptomyces sp. ATexAB-D23
GGACGACGACTCCTTCGTAAGCTCCCGCTTACGCCCGGCCCAGGACTCGGCGCTGTGCTTCAGACCGTCCGCACACCGGGCCTTCAGATCCTGGGACGCGAGAGCACCCTGATGGGCGCCGATCGCCCGCAGCACGTGCTCGTCCTGCCCGGTGAGGTGCTTGAGACGGCCCCGGACCGCCACCCCCGAAGAGCCCGGGGCCACGAACGACGTAGCCAATTCGCGTACACCACTCACCGCCACACCCCACCCCGGAACCACCGAACAACCCGTCACCCATCACAACGAACCACCACGATCAAGGTCACCCATTTGACCCCGAAACATCCGTTCCCACCCTCACCCAACGCACCGCCCGACTCACACACAGGCGCTACAACTCACTCACGCACACTTCGAAGACAACGGCTCACAACCCCCCGCCACTGCTTTTCGCGTCAGTCATGCTGGGGAGTATGTCCGCAGCCGGGCCGCCGGTGTCCGACGCGCGGCCGGGGCCGGGCGGTCAGCGGGGGACGCGGACGACACCCTCCTGGATGACGGTGATCGCCAGGCGCCCGTCCTGGGTGTAGATGCGGGCCTGGCCGAGCCCGCGCCCGCCGGACGCGGACGGCGACTCCTGGTCGTACAGCAGCCACTCGTCGGCCCGGAACGGCCGGTGGAACCACATCGCGTGGTCCAGGCTCGCCCCCACCACGTCGCCGACCGCCCAGCCGCCGCGCCCGTGGGCGAGCAGGACGGAGTCGAGCAGCGTCATGTCGGAGACGTACGTGGCCATGCAGACGTGCAGCAGCGGATCGTCCGCCAGCTTGCCGTTCGTACGGAACCAGACCTGGGAGCGCGGCTCGCGCGGCTCGCCGACCGTGCCGAACGGCGGCGCGTCCACGTACCGCAGATCGACGGCGGCCCGCGCCTCGATCAGCCGGTCCACGACGTCGGGGCCGCTGAACCGGTCGGCGTAGCGGGGCAGCATCTCGGCGGCGGTGGGCAGCGTCTCGGGGTCGGGCGCGGCCGGCATGTCCGTCTGGTGCTCCAGGCCGTCCTCGTACGTCTGGAACGACGCGGAGAGGTGGAAGATCGGCTGCCCGTGCTGGACGGCGACGACCCGCCGGGTGGTGAAGGACCGGCCGTCGCGGATGCGGTCGACGCTGTAGACGATCGGCGCGCCCGGGTCGCCCATGCGCAGGAAGTACGCGTGCAGCGAGTGCGCAATGGGGTCTCCCCTGCGCGAGTTCATTCGAGAGCTCGGGGAACGGTCGGCCGGCACGGTGCGGCCCGCGGCGACGAGCGCCTGGGCCGCGACCTGCCCGCCGAAGACCCGGGGCACGAGCGCGGACCGGCTGCTGCCCCGGAAGATGTCCCGCTCGATCTGCTCCAGGTCGAGCAGATCGAGCAGGGAATCGAGTGCGGTGCTCATGGAAGGAACGTAGTCGTTCTGCGGCTTCGCCCTACAAGCCCATGGACTTGGCGATGATCGACTTCATGACCTCGCTGGTGCCGCCGTAGATGCGGTTGACCCGGTTGTCCGCGTACAGGCGGGCGATCGGGTACTCGTTCATGAAGCCGTAGCCGCCGTGCAGCTGGAGGCAGCGGTCGATCACGCGGTGCGCGACCTCGGTGCAGAACAGCTTCGCGGACGCGGCCTCGGCGGCGGTCAGCTCACCGGCGTCCAGCGCCTCCAGCGAGCGGTCGGCGACGGCCTGGGCCGCGTCGACCTCGGCCTGGCAGGCGGCCAGCTCGAACTTGGTGTTCTGGAACGAGGCGACGGTCTTGCCGAAGACGGTGCGGTCCTGCACGTACTCCTTGGCGAACCGCACGGCTGCCGCGGCCTGCGCGTACGCGCCGAAGGCGATGCCCCAGCGCTCGGACGCCAGGTTGGTGCCGAGGTAGCCGAAGCCCTTGTTCTCCTCGCCGAGCAGGTCCTCGACCGGCACCTTGACGTCGACGAACGCCAGCTCCGCGGTGTCGGACACCCGCAGCCCCAGCTTGTCGAGCTTGCGGCCCACGGAGTAGCCCTCGGACTTGGTGTCCACGGCGAACAGCGAGATGCCGAAGCGGCGGTCGTCCTCGCGCGGGGCGGAGGTCCGGGCGCAGACGATCACCCGGTCGGCGTGCACCCCGCCGGTGATGAAGGTCTTGGCCCCGTTGAGCACGTAGTGAGTGCCGTCCTCGGAGAGCTTGGCGGTGGTCTTCATGCCCGCGACGTCCGACCCGGTGCCCGGCTCGGTCATCGCGAGGGCCCACATCTCCTCACCGGTGACGAACTTCGGCAGCCAGCGCTTCTTCTGCTCGTCGGTGGCCAGCATCTTGATGTACGGCAGCCCGAGCAGCGTGTGCACCCCGGAACCACCGAACGACACGCCCGCCCGCGCGGTCTCCTCGTAGATGACCGCCTCGTACTTGTGCGATTCGATGCCCGCCCCGTCGTACGCCTCGTCCACCGTGATCCCGAAGACGCCCAGCTCCGCGAGTTTCAGATAGAACTCGCGCGGCGCCTGCCCCGCGGCGAACCACTCGTCGTACACGGGCACGACCTCGGCCGCGATGAAGGCGCGGATGGTCTCCCGGAACGCCTCGTGGTCCTCGTTGAATACCGTACGGCGCACGGGGTGCCTCCCTGATCGGCGATCTCGGCTGCTGCGGTTCATTTCCGGCATGGCTAAGCGCTTGCTCAGCCATGGTTAAAAGTTACCCGGCGGTCACGGAGCTGTCCAGGGTGATGCTGAGCACGCGGGAGCCCTCGGGGGTGAGCCCTCGGGGGTGATCTCCGGGCCGGTGCCCTCGCGTGCCGGACCGCGCGGCGGGCGAGGCCGAGAACGCCGGGTCCGGCGCGCTCCGGCGGGTCTCGTCGTCACCGGCGTCCCCCGGCTCGGGAGCCGGCCGCTTTCGCCGGGTCGGAGCCCCGGGGGTGCCCGAGCGCGCCGTGAGTCCTTTCCAGTCCCACGCCGACGCGGGGTGAGGGGCGGGAGCTGCCTGGGTGATCGCTGCGATGCGGTTGGTGCCGCAGCGCGCTCCACTGTCCGCAGCCCGTTCTCGATTCGGCCATCTTGTGCTCCGGAAGGGTTCGTTGGTCGGCCGGAACTCGCCCTGCTCCGTATCGCCGCGCGGCCCGCCGCAAGGAGGCGCGCCGCAGAGGGGGCACGGTCCGCCGGGGTGGGCCCTCATCTCGCCGGCCCACCCTCCTCGCTGACATGAACATGTGTTTTTCGCCAACCGGTCATCGACGTGTCGGACTTGACAGAGCCTCATGATCGTCCGGTGATACGCTCGCGGGCACATGCCAAGTGAGCGTTCGCCTTGGCGTGGCTACAGCCAGGGGGCTCTCCGGGCGGTGGCGTCTGCCCACAGCCGAGGGTCCGCTTGGACAGATTTCGAGAGCTGGACTCCAGCCGCTCAATAGAGAGTCACATGACGAATTTTTGGCAGGATCCGACAGTCTGGGCGCTAGCCGTCGGCGTCGCTGTCGCCGCCACGGCAATCACTCGCCAGCGAATAACGATCAAGGCGCTACGTCGTCAGAAGCAGGGCTTTCAAGGTGAGCTGAACGCATCCCAGGGCAGGGTCGCCGACCTCGACTCCACCGTCACCGAGCTGCGCAGCGGCTATGACGAGGTGGTCCGCCAGGCCAAGGAAGAGGCGGAAGAGGCCACGAACACCGTACTGAAGTCGGCCATGCGGACCCTTCAAGGCCTCGCCGCGGAGCAGCAGCGGGCCATCTCCGGGCTGCAGAAGAAGTACGGCGACTCGACCGTGTTGCGGGACATGCTGGACATCGACCACATGAACTCGCAGTTCAACCGGCGTGCGCAGTCCATTGCCGTGCTGTGCGGCGGGTGGCTCGGCCGGCAGCGGGAAGCCGCTGCGGTCTATGACGTGATCCGCGGAGCGCAGGGCCGTATCCGGCACTACCAGCGCATCGAAATCGCCTCACGGGTCGATTTCGCGGTGACCAGCCGTGCCGTCGAACCGATCGCGCTGACGGTGGCCGAACTGCTCGACAACGCGACCAGCTATTCCGACCCGTCCACCATGGTCGAGGTCGAGGTGCGGACGGTGCCCCGGGGCATCTGCATCGTGATCGACGACGCCGGTGTCGGCATGAGCGAGGAAGAACGGACGAACGCCACCGCTCTGCTGACCAGCGGGTCCGCGGTGAGCGTCTCGGATCTCGGCAACCCTCCCGCGTTCGGTTTCGCGGTGATCGGTGCCCTGTGTGCGCGGTTCGGCTTCACGGTCGCCATCGACAGCACCTCTCCCTACGGCGGCGTCCGCGCGGTGGTGATGGTGCCGAAGGAGTTGCTGACCGAGATGCCCGAGCCCAAATCGCCCACGTCCACGCAAGAGATCAACGCCGCCGCGAGCCGTGGTTCGGCTCTCGCGGCGACAGAGGGCGGGCTGCCCCGGCGACGGAACAAGCGCGGCATGGCGCTCGTGCCGGACGGCGGGCGCAGGTCCGATGAAGCGCCGCCGGCCCGCTCACCAGAAGCACGGGTGGCGGCCATGGGCGCCTTTCAGCGTGGCACTCTCAGCGGCCGAGGTGCGGGGGGACCGGCCGCCGAAGGTGATACCGCTGCCGATTCACACGAAGGATTCGATGCCCCGTGAGCGACGACCTGTCCTGGATGCTTGAGGACGCGCTGCAGATTCCGCACGCTCTCCACGCGGTCCTGATTTCTGCCGACGGCCTCCAGATGTCCCGTACCGCGGAGATCGACAGAGGCGATGCCGACAAGGTGGCCGCCGCCGTCTCCGGCCTGCAGTCGCTCAGCCGGGCCGTCAGCTTCTTCTGCGGTGAGCACGGAGCGAACTGGCGCCAGACGCTCATCGAGTTCGACGGGGGCTGGGTGTTCCTGAACGCCGCCGGTGGCGGCAGCTACCTGGCCGTGGCCGCGTCGGCCGAGGTCGACATGCAGGACATCACGTACCGGATGCAGCAGTTGGTCAGCCGGCTGGGCAAGGCGATGTCGACCGGCCTTCGCGGCGACACGGTCACCTCATGACGGAACCCGGCCGTCCCGAGCTCGATTTCGTGTCCGAGGCCGGAGAACTGGTCCGGCCCTACGTCATCACCCGTGGCCGTGACCTGCCCGGTGAGGGCGAGTTCGCCCTCATCACTCTCGTCACGACGGCCACCGACGAGCAGCAGCGTCCCCAGCGGCTCTCCCCCGAGGAGCAGCAGATCCTGGAGATGTGCTCCAGCGGCTACCTCTCGGTCGCTGAGATCGCCGCGCACTCCCAGTTGCCGCTCGGGGTGGTCAAGGTGCTGCTCAGTTCCCTCGCCGAGGGGGGCTATCTCGTGACCCGGGCGCCGGTGCCCTCGGCCCGTACCACCAACAAGGCCTTGCTTAAGGAGGTGCTCGATGGCCTCAAGGCTCTCCCTGTCTGAGGATGCCTATGTGCCCAGCGGCGCACAGCAGACTGCAGTGAAAATCCTGGTCGTCGGGCATTTCGCCGTCGGCAAGACCACCCTGATCGGCTCACTTTCCGAGATCACGCCGTTGTCCACCGAGGAGCGGATGACGACGCTCTCGGAGCAGGTCGACGACCTCAAAGGGGTTCAGGGGAAGGCCACCACCACCGTCGCCCTGGACTTCGGCCGGCTGACGCTGAGCGAGCGCATCGTTCTGTATCTGTTCGGCTCCCCCGGACAGCAGCGCTTCGTGAGCCTGTGGGACGACACGGCCCGCGGAGCGCTGGGCGCCCTGGTCCTGGTGGACCCCGAGCGCCTGGCCGACTCCTTCGACGTCATGGATCTGGTCGAGAGCTACGGCCTCGATTTCGCCGTGGCCATCAATCACTTCGACGGCAGTACGGTCCACACCCCTGAGGACGTCCGGGTGGCACTCGACCTGCTGCCCGACACCCCCGTCGTCACCATCGACGCGCGCGACGAGAAGTCGTCCGTCGACGCCCTGATCACCTTGGTCCGCTATCTGCACGAGCGCGCCGACCTGGAGCACCCATGACAACCCCCTCCGTACCTCCGCCCGGCTGCCCCGCACACGGCAGCGGGCAGCGCATACCCCTGGACAGCGCGGAGTTCGCCGCCAATCCGCACGCGTACTACCGCTACATGCGCGAGCTCGGCCCCACCGCTCCGGTCACCATCGCCCCCGGTGTGGACGCGACGCTGGTGACCGATTACAACGCGGCTCTGGAGCTGCTTCAGGATTCGACGACCTTCCGCAAGGACTCACGCCGCTGGCGTGCGCTGGCTGAGGGCTGTATACGCCCCGACAGCCCTGTCCTGCCGCTGCTGGCCTACCGGCCGAACGCGATGTTCACCGACGGCGCCGAGCATGTGCGGCTGCGGCAGGCCATCACCGACTCCTTCGCCCGCGTCAGCGACAAGCGGCTGAGCCGGATGGTCCGCCAGGCAGCCCAGTTCCTGATCAACCAGTTCAGCGCCCGCGGCAGCGCCGACCTGCTCCGCGACTACGCCCAGCAGCTCCCGCTGTACGTGTTCAACGAGCTGTTCGGCTGTCCGGCGGGGATCGGTGACCGGGTGCTGTTCGGCATCTCCGGCATGTTCGACGGAGTCAACGCCGAAGCGGCCAGCCAGGTCCTGCTCGGAGCTGTCGGCGAGCTGGTGGCGCTCAAGCGTGCCCAGCCCGGGGAGGACATCACGTCCTACCTGATGCAGCATCCGGCGCAGCTGAGCGACGAGGAGCTGGCGCACACGCTGGTGTTGCTCCTCGGCGCGGGCGGCGAGCCGGAGGGCAACCTGATCGGCAACGCCTTCTACACGATGCTGACCAACGAGGAGTTCGCGCGCCTGGGGCAGTTCGACAAGGCTGTGGACGACACTCTGTGGCGCAACGCGCCGATGTCCAACTACGCGCCCCACTACCCGGTGGTCGACACGGACGTGGCCGGCGACAAGGTGCGCGCCGGTGACCTGGTGCTGGTGTCCTTCGGCGCCGCCAACACGGCGCTCGCGGACCGCGGTGCCGACACCCGCGGTCACCTCGCCTGGAGCGCGGGCCCGCACGCCTGCCCGTCGAAGGAGCCGGCCAGGCTGATCGCCCTGACGGGCCTGGAGACACTGTTCGACGCCCTGCCCGACGTTGAACTCGCCGTCCCCGCGGACAGCCTCGCCTGGCGGCCCGGCCCCTTCAACCGGGCCCTGGCCTCCCTGCCCGTCCGGTTCAGCGCGGTCACCCCGCGCGCCGCGGCCGCACCGGAGCCGACGGCCACGCCCCGCTACCAGGCACCCCCCGTCACGGCCGCACCCGCACCCGCGGCGGCGCAGCCCGCCGGCAACACGGGGCGCTGGAGCAGCTTCATGAAGTGGCTGACGGGCCAGTAGCCCACACCCCCTGTGACGCATGTGACACAGGCAGTTGACGCCGCCTGCATGAATGATCAACTTCCTGGGTAGGACGGCGCGGAGTGTCTGGAGTGACAAAAGATGAAGGAGAGGCAGTGGACCTCGCAAGCATCTCCGCGCCCCCATCCGCGAGTGCCCGGCCGGGCTCGCAGCGCGCCACCCGCAGCAGGCGGGACCCGCGCGGGGACGCCGACCCCGACCAGCCGCGGGACCGAATACCCGCTGCCCCCGGCAGCGGACCGGCCCTCGTCCCGTCCCCGGCCGGCGGAGCACGTCCCCGTACTTCCGCACCGTCCGGACGCGTTGCGCGCCACGACGTGCGAGGAACACGATGACCTCCCGACCGGGCCCCGGCATACCGGCAACCAGCCCCGGTGAGTCGACGCTCGGCGACCACGTACTCGGTCAACTGCGGCGCCTGGGCGCCGCGGCGGGCCTGAGCGAGGCGGACACGGAGCTGTACGGGCAGGTCCTGATCGACTCCCTCGCAGCCGCCGCCCACCGGCCGCTGTTCCTGCCGCCGGCCTCGCCCACCTTCCTCTCCGACGACCACACCCCCGTCGAGTTCTCCCTCGCCGGCTCCCCGGACGCCGCCCCGGCCCTGCGCGTGCTCGTGGAGCCCGGGTGGGCCCACAGCGACATGGCCGACAGTGGCCGCGCCGGGCTTGCGGTCATCCGTGAGATGGGCGCCCGCTGGGGCTTCGCCACCGACCGGCTCGACGCCCTGGCCGACCTGTTCTTCCCCGACGCGGCCCAGGGCCCCCTGGCCCTGTGGTACGCGCTCGATCTGCGCGCCGGAGGGGTCCCAGGGGTCAAGGTCTACCTGAACCCCTCCGCCTCCGGCCCGGAAAACGCGGCCCGCACCGTGCGCGAGGCACTGCGGCGGCTCGGCTACGGCCAGGCCTTCGAGCAGCTGCCCCCGGCGGCCGGCTATCCGTTTCTCGCTCTGGACCTGGGCGCCTGGACGTCCCCCCGCGTCAAGGTCTACGTGAGACACCCGCGCATGTCAGCCGACGACGCCTGTGAGCTCAGCCGTACCTCCGGAGCCACAGCGGCCGACATCCGCTATTTCTTCCACGCGGCCGCGGGCTCCCTCACGCCGTCCGAGCGCGGCGGAAGCGACACCCTGCGACTGGTGCGGCGCCCGGCGCTCACCTGCCACTCCTTCACCGAGGGCGACAGCAACCCGAGCGGCTTCACGCTCCACATTCCCGTCCGCGACTACGTGCGCGATGACGAAGAGGCCCTCGCCCGCGCCACAGCCCTGCTGACCCGGGCCGGCATGGACCCCACCGCCCTGAGCCGAAGTCTGGGAGCGCTCACACAGCGGACCCTCGCCGACGGCGTGGGGCTGATCGCCTACCTCGCCCTGGTGTACGAGCGCAACCGGCCGCCCCGGCTCACCGCTTACCTGAGTTCCGAGGCCTACCGCGTCCGGTCGCCGCAGGAGCAGTACCCGCGGGGCACCTGGATGCCCACGCAACGCACCCAGAGCCTCCTGGAACTCGGGCACCAGGCCGTCGGCCACGTCAGCCCGCACATCGCACAGAAGGAAGTCACGTGGAGCCCTACCGCATCAAGGTCGTAGAACCTCTTGCTTTCACCACCCGGGAGGAACGCGAGGCCGCGCTGAAGCGGGTCGCCTACAACCCCTTCGACCTGCGGGCCGACGAAGTCACCATCGACCTGTTGAGCGACTCCGGGACCGGTGCCATCTCCGCGGACCAGCTCGCCGCGGGAATGCAGGGCGACGAGTCCTACGCCGGCAGCCGCTCCTTCTACCGCTGGCACGAGGTCGTCTCCGAACTCACCGGCTATCCCCACATCCTGCCGGCCCACCAGGGCCGCGCGGCCGAGCGCGTCCTGTTCTCCTCGCTGCTGCGGCCCGGCACGAGTGTGCTGTCCAACACGCACTTCGACACCACCCGCGCCAACGTCGAACTGACCGGCTGCACGGCGTACGACCTGCCCTGCGCCGAGGCGAAGGACCTCGACAGCGACTTTCCGTTCAAGGGCAACATCGACCTGATCGCCCTCGAACAGGCCCTGGAGAACGCGGACCGGGCGCCCGTTGGGGCCGTGCTGATGACCATCACCAACAACGGTGGCGGGGGCCAGCCGGTCAGCATGGACAACCTGCACCGCACCGCCGAACTGTGCCGCCGTCACAACGTGCCGATGATCCTCGACGCGGCCCGGTTCGCGGAGAACGCCTGGCTGGTGACCCAGCGCGAACCCGGCTACGCCGACCGCACCCCGCGCCAGGTCGCCGAGGAAGCCTTCCGCCTCGCCGACGGCTGCGTCATGAGCGCGAAGAAGGACGGGATCGTCCACATCGGCGGCTTCATCGGCCTCAAGGACGCCGGACTCGCCGAGCGGTGCGGCGGTCTGCTCATCGCCACCGAAGGATTCACCACCTACGGCGGTCTGTCCGGCCGTGACCTCGACATGATGGCCCGCGGCCTCATCGAAGTGACCGAGCCGGCCTACCTCGCTGAGCGTGCCGACATAGCCGCCCATCTCGCCGCACGCATCCGCGAGGCCGGCGTCGACATCGTGGAACCCGCCGGTCTGCACGCCCTCTACGTCAACGCCGGTCGCCTCCTGCCCCACATCCCCCCGCACCAGTACCCCGGCACCGCACTCGTCTGCGAGCTGTACCTGCGCGGAGGCATCCGCTCGGCGGAGCTGGGGTCGCTGTACCTCGGTGAAGAGGACGAGCACGGCAACCCTGTCAAGACGGCGCCCTACGAACTCGTACGGCTGGCTCTCCCCCGACGGGTCTACACCCGCAGCCACTACGACCACGTTGCCGCCACCCTGGCAGATATCGCGAAGAATCCTGAATCGGTCCGCGGCTACCGGGTTACGGGCCAGTCCCCGATCCTCCGGCACTTCAGCATCAAACTGGAGCCCGTGAAGTCCGGCGACTGATCAGCACTCCTGGTTCGCTCCGACGCGAGACGGGTCTGCGCAACGACGAAGCTCCTGGCAGCCGGGTTCTCGACCGGGACCACCCGTGTCCGCCGGGGGCTTCGTCGGTTCGTACAACCCGCCAACCACCCGTCCACACCGACAGGTCGGAGAGGCCGACCGCCGTAATCCCGTGCCATGCGCCCTCTTGCCGCTGCGACCTGTGGCAGTGCCAATGATCGGGACACGTCAGGGGAGCCGAATCGGGGGCATCGCGGCGGCATCCGTGTTCATCCCTGCCGCAGCGCGAGCCACAACTCCGTGCGTACGTCCATGGCGTCGAGGTCCACTCCCAGCAACTCCCCGCACCGCGCGATCCGCTGGCGGACGGTGTTGCGGTGCACGGACAGGGCCACCGCCGTCCGGTCCCAGCTGCCGTGCAGGGAGAGCCAGCAGCGCAGGGTCTCGGCGAGCGGTGCGGTGAGCGGGGCGAGGAGGGCGCGGGCGTGGGCGGCGGCCGGGCCCGGCGGGAGCAGGGCGGCGAGGCCGGTGACCGGGGTCTCCGTGTGCAGCGGGGCGCGGGTCGCCTCGGCGTGGCGCAGCGCGCGGGCCGCCCCGGTGTCGGCCTCGGCGAGATCGGCGGCGGGGCGGGGAGCGGAGGCGCCGAGCGTCCATCCGGGCTGCGGGGCCGCCGTACGGCCCCCGGGGAGCAGGACCCGCACGAGGGCGGGGCGCGCGCCCGCGCCCGTCTCCGTACCCCCGTCGGCCACCGCGCCCCCGCCCCCGTCCACCAGCCCCGACCCCAGCGCCGCCCCCAGTGCCTCCGCCGTGAAGCGGTCCGTCGGGGTGGCGTCCGTGCGGTGGGCGTGTACCACCGTCCACGGGGCTTCGCCGAGCAGCGGGGACACCTCGACGGGGGCGGCCCCGAGCAGCAGGCGGGTGAGGGCCGTCGAGCGGGCGGTGGCGGGCGCGCCCCGGTGAGGGGCCGTGAGGAGGGCGAGGAGGACCGCGGCGATGCCCGCGACCGTGTGGTCGCCGGGACGGCGGTGGCGGGTCGCGAGTGTGAGGGCCGGCTGTTCGGCGCCGCCCAGGGGGTACGCGAGCAGGTGGACGCCGTCGACCGTGTCCGCGGCGGAGGCGGGGGCGCCCGGACCCTCCCGCGCGACGAGGCGGGCCAGGCGTCCGAGCGCGTCGGTCACCCCGGGGGCCGGGCGCGGGCCCGCCGCGTGCAGTTCGTCGCCGTCCGCCGTCACCAGGGCGGCCCGGCCGTCGAGCCGGCCCGCCAGCCGGCGCAGCACCTCCGGCACCGGGTCCGGGCGGGCCGCCGCGGCGGCCAGGGCCTGCTGGGCGCGGGTCACCCGGCGCAGCTCGCGCTCCCGCTCGGCGGCCATCAGTCCCCACACCGCCCGCGCGACCGCGGTGAACGGGGTCCCGGGGTCCACCTCGACCAGCGGCATCCCGTGCCGGTCGCACGCCGCGACCAGCCCCGGCGGCACCGCCTCGTGCACCGGCCGCACCCCGAAGCCGAGCGCCGCCGCCCCCGCCTCCACCAGCCGGGCCACATACGCGTCCGGGTCCGTCAGCAGCACCCCGGCCGTCAACAGCAGCTCGCCGCCGAGCAGGTACGGGTAGGGGTCGGCCATCTCCGACGCGTGCACCCACAGCACCTCCGCCTCGCCCGGACCCGCGATCAGCCGCAGCCCCAGTTCCTCGCGCGCCAGCAGCTCGGCCAGCCGCACGGGCGGGGCCGGGGGAGGGGAGGGGGCAGAGGACGGGGGCGGGGTCGGGGTCGGCATGGATGGTTCGTCCGTTTCTCGGGGGCGGAGTGGAGGAAACGTACACTTCAGTGCGGGCCCCGGGCCACCTAGCGTCTCCTCGGCACCCCGCACACCGAAGGAAGGCCAACCCCCACCATGAGCAGCAACGAAGCCCCGCGCGGCCCCGTCGACTCCTCCCGCGTCCCTCGGTACGCCGGACCCGCGACGTTCGCGCGGCTGCCCCGCCTGGACGAGGTCGGCACGGCGGACGTCGCCGTCGTCGGGGTGCCGTTCGACTCGGGCGTCTCCTACCGGCCCGGCGCCCGCTTCGGCGGCAACGCGATCCGGGAGGCCTCGCGGCTGCTGCGCCCCTACAACCCGGCGCAGGACGCCTCGCCGTTCGCCCTCGCGCAGGTCGCCGACGCCGGGGACATCGCGGCCAACCCCTTCAACATCGAGGAGGCCGTGGAGACCGTCGAGGCCGCGGCAGACGCCCTGCTCGACACGGGGGCCCGGCTGATGACCCTCGGCGGTGACCACACCATCGCGCTGCCCCTGCTGCGTTCCGTCGCCAAGAAGCACGGCCCGGTCGCGCTGCTCCACTTCGACGCCCACCTCGACACCTGGGACACCTACTTCGGCGCCGCCTACACCCACGGCACACCGTTCCGCCGGGCCGTGGAGGAGGGCATCCTCGACACCTCGGCGCTCTCCCACGTCGGCACGCGCGGCCCGCTCTACGGGAAGCGGGACCTCACCGACGACGCCAAGATGGGCTTCGGGATCGTCACCTCCGCCGACGTCATGCGGCGCGGCGTCGACGAGGTCGCCGACCAGCTGCGGCAGCGCATCGGGGACCGGCCGCTGTACATCTCCATCGACATCGACGTGCTGGACCCGGCGCACGCCCCCGGCACCGGCACCCCCGAGGCCGGCGGCCTCACCTCCCGTGAGCTGCTGGAAATCGTGCGCGGCCTGTCCTCCTGCCATCTGGTCTCCGCCGACCTGGTCGAGGTGGCGCCCGCGTACGATCACGCTGAGATCACCTCGGTCGCCGCCTCGCACACCGCGTACGAGCTGACGACGATCATGACCCGGCAGATCGCGGAGGCCCGGCACCAGTGAGTCACGACCACCACGACGAGCGGCCCGCGCTCACCCCCGCGCAGATCGAGGCCGCACTGAACCCCCCACCGGGGCGCAACGGCGGCGACCTCGTCGTCGAGACGCTGAGGGGGCTCGGCGCGACCACCGTGTTCGGGCTGCCCGGACAGCACGCGCTGGGACTGTTCGACGCGCTGCGCCGCTCGTCCCTCGACTACGTGGGCCTGCGCGTCGAGAACAACGCGGGCTTCGCCGCCGACGCCTACGGGCGCGTCACCGGCGAGGTCGCCCCGCTGTTCCTGTCGACCGGGCCCGGCGCCCTGACCTCGCTCGCCGCGCTCCAGGAGGCGGCGGCCGCGTCGGCGCCCGTGCTCGCGGTGTCCAGCCAGATCCCGGTCCGGGGCCTGGGCGGCGGGCGCCACGGCCATCTGCACGAGCTGCGCGACCAGCAGGCGTCGTTCCGGGACGTCGTGAAGTCCGTCCACACCGTGCGGACCGCCTCGCAGATCCCGTCCGCGATCGGCGCCGCCTGGGAGTCCGCGCTGACGGCCCCGCACGGCCCCGTCTGGGTCGAGATCCCGCAGGACGTCCTGGAAGCGGCCACGGCGCTGCCCGTCGTCTCCGGCCTGGACGCCACCCCGCGCGAACCGCACGCCCGCCCCGAACTCGTCGCCGTGGCCGCCCACCTGCTGTCGCGGGCCGAGCGTCCGGTGATCGTCGCGGGCGGCGGAGTCGTACGTTCCGACGCGTCCGGCAAGCTGCGCGCGCTCGCCGAGCGGCTCGACGCCCCGGTCGTGACCACGTACGGCGGCAAGGGCGCCTTCCCCTGGGAGCACCCGCTCTCGCTCCAGTCCTGGGTGGAGGACCGGCACGTCACGGACTTCCTGGAGGACGCCGACGTCCTGCTCGTCGTCGGCTCCGGGCTCGGTGAACTCTCCTCCAACTACTACACGTTCGCCCCGCGCGGCCGGGTCGTCCAGATCGAGGCCGACGCCGGGAAGCTGGAGGCCAACCACCCGGCGCTCGGCATCCACGCCGACGCCCGCGACGCGCTCGCCCGCCTGATCGAGACGGTCACCCCGCGCGAGGACCCGGCCGCCGCCGAGCGCGTCGCCGGAGTCCTCGCCCGCGTACGGGAGCGGATCGCCGGCCAGGGCCGCGACCTGGAACAGAGCCTCCTGACCGCGATCCGCACCGCCCTGCCCGACGCGTCGCCCAGCTTCTGGGACATGACGATCCTCGGCTACTGGGCGTGGGCCGCCTTCGACGCGCGCCGCCCGAACACCATGCATTCCGCCCAGGGCGCGGGCGGCCTCGGCTACGCCTTCCCGGCGGCGCTAGGCGCTGCGGTGGCCGACCCGACCCGGCCGGTGCTCGCGGTCTCCGGCGACGGCGGCGCGATGTACTCGATCGCCGAACTCGCCACCGCCCGCCAGTACGGCCTGCCGGTCACCTGGCTCATCGTGGACGACGGCGGCTACGGCATCCTGCGCGAGTACCTCACCGGCGCCTTCGGCGAGACCACCGCGACGGAACTGGCCCGCCCGGACTTCGCCGCCCTCGCCGAGTCCTTCGGCGTCCCGGCGGTCCGTACGGCCCCCGAGACGCTCGCCGCCGACCTGGCCGAGGCGTTCGCGCGGCCGGGCCCCTCGGTCGTCGTACTCCCGGCTGTGCTGAAGATGTTCGAGCCGACCCACCTGTAGAGGGCGCCTGTAGGCTCCCCGGACCTGCCGGCGCGCACAACTTTCCCGCCGTCCGTGAGTCATCTCTGACGGGGCGCGCCGGGGGGCCGCCCGCAGGAAACGTTCAGGGGGAACCGCACCATGACCACGTCCCGTATACCCGGGCGCGCCCGCGCCGCGCTCTGTGCCGCCGTCGCCACCGGGGTCCTCGCCCCCGTGGTGATCGGCGCGGCACCCGCGTCGGCCGCCACCGCGAAGGCGAGCTGCGCCTCCGGCCGGGCCGGGCTCGCCGCCCAGCTGTCGAAGGACATCACCGCCGCGCTCAAGGGCCGCGCGTCGACCGTGTCGGTCGCGCTCTACGACCGGACCACCAGGACCACGTGCACGCTGCGCGCCACCTCGAAGTACGACTCCGCGAGCGTCGTGAAGGCCACCGTCCTGGCCACGCTGCTGTGGGACAACGCCAAGAACAACCGCTACCTCACCCAGCGCGAGACGGACCTCACCACCAAGATGATCACCAAGTCCGACAACGACGCGACCACCAGCCTGTGGAAGCAGCTCGGCGTCGGCAAGATCAACGCCTTCCTCAAGGCCGCCGGGATGACACACACCGTGCCCGGCTCCGGCGGCTACTGGGGCCTGACCCAGATCACCGCCCAGGACGAGCAGCGGCTGCTGACCCTGCTCACCTCGAAGAACTCCGTGCTCAGCGACAGCGCCCGCTCCTACCAGCTCGGGCTGATGAAGAAGGTCGTCTCCTCGCAGCGCTGGGGCACCCCGGCCGGTGCCGTCACCGGGACCACCGTCCAGGTCAAGAACGGCTGGCTCCAGCGCGCCGCACACGGCTGGCGGGTGCACAGCATCGGCGCCTTCACCGGCAACGGCCACGACTACGCGCTGACCGTGCTCACCCAGGACAACAAGACGATGAACGACGGCGTCAACACCATCCAGGCCGTCGCCCGTGCGGTCCACAAGGACCTCAACCCGCGCATCATGCACCCCAGGGTCTTCACCGTCTCCGCCGCCCCGCAGGAAGCCCTCCCGCCGGTCCCGGAGGCCCCCGCCGGCCGCATGCTCACCGCGAAACCGCGCTAAGGGCTGTCCCGCAATTCCTGGCGGGCGCACGACGTCAGTTACGGCACCTCGCCGCGTTGTCGAAACGCCCGAATACATCCAGTATGCGGGCGCCTCTCCGCCTTGCGATGCACCGCATCTGACGCCGCGCGCTGATCCGCCAGGAATTGCGGGACAGCCCTTAGGCGCGGATCTTCGCGGGCCCACCAGGATCCGCCGGACAGGACCTGGCGGGACCTACGACCAAGGTCCCGTATTTGTTAACGCGGGATGAAATCCGCAGCCCACCGCGTTGGTGCCTTCCGTCGGGTCAGGTCGAACGGGAGGCACCGGGTGGCGGACGCACAGGAGACGGGGCGCGGACAGCGGGGCGGCTGGGCGCGGAGACTGAGCGGCTATGCCTGGCGCTACCGGCGCAACGTCCTGCTGGCGCTCGGCTCGTCACTCGGCGGGATGGCCGTCATGGCCCTCGTCCCGCTCGTCACCAAGGTGATCATCGACGACGTGGTCGTCGGACACACCCGCTCCCTGGCCGTCTGGACCGGCCTGCTGATCGCGGCGGCCGCCCTCGTCTACGCCTTCACCTACGTCCGCCGCTACTACGGCGGCCGGCTCGCCCTCGACGTCCAGCACGACCTGCGGACCGGCATGTACGGGACGATCAGCCGGCTCGACGGCAGACGGCAGGACGAACTGTCCACCGGGCAGGTCGTCGGACGCGCCACCAGCGACCTCCAGCTGATCCAGAGCCTGCTCTTCATGCTCCCGATGACCATCGGGAACGTTCTGCTCTTCCTGATCTCCCTGGTCATCATGGCGTGGCTGTCCCCGCTGCTGACCCTCGTCGCCGTGGCCGTCGCCCCCGCCCTCTGGTACATCGCCCGCCGCTCCCGCACCCGCCTCTTCCCCGCCACCTGGTACGCCCAGTCGCAGGCCGCCGCCGTCGCCGGGGTCGTGGACGGGGCCGTCTCCGGCGTCCGTGTCGTCAAGGGCTTCGGGCAGGAGGACCAGGAGACCGGCAAGCTGCGCGAGGTCGGGCGCAAGCTGTTCGCCGGCCGGATGCGCACCATCCGGCTCAACTCGCGCTACACCCCCGCCCTCCAGGCCGTCCCCGCGCTCGGCCAGGTCGCGATGCTCGCCCTCGGCGGCTGGCTCGCCACCCGGGGCGAGATCACCCTCGGCACGTTCGTCGCGTTCTCCACGTACCTCGCCCAGCTCGTCGGCCCGGTCCGGATGCTCGCCATGGTCCTCACCGTCGGCCAGCAGGCCCGCGCCGGCGTGGAACGCGTACTCGAACTCATCGACACCGAGCCCACCCTGAAGGACGGCACCAGGGAACTGCCCGCCGACGCCCCGGCGAGCGTCGAGTTCGAGGACGTGCGCTTCGGGTACGCCACGCCGAGCTCCGCCCCCGCCGGTGACGAGGACCTCGGCGGCGCAGCCGGGACGCGGCGCCCGGTCCTCGACGGCTTCTCGCTGACCGTCGAACCCGGCGAGACCGTCGCCGTCGTCGGCGCCTCCGGCAGCGGCAAGTCCACCGTCTCTCTGCTGCTGCCCCGCTTCTACGACGTCTCGCACGGCGCGGTCCTCGTCGGCGGCCACGACGTGCGCGAACTGACCCTCGACTCGCTGCGGGCCGCCATCGGACTCGTCCCCGAGGACAGCTTCCTGTTCTCCGACACCGTCCGCGCCAACATCGCCTACGGCCTTCCCGGCGCCACCGACGAGCAGATCGAACAGGCCGCACGCTCCGCCCAGGCCCACCGCTTCATCGCCGAGCTGCCGAACGGGTACGACACCAAGGTCGGCGAGCACGGACTCACCCTCTCCGGCGGCCAGCGCCAGCGCGTCGCGCTCGCCCGCGCCATCCTCACCGACCCCCGCCTGCTCATCCTGGACGACGCCACCTCCGCCGTGGACGCCCGCGTCGAGCACGAGAT
The DNA here is from genome assembly GCF_000373645.1 of Streptomyces sp. ATexAB-D23. Taxonomy (GTDB): domain Bacteria; phylum Actinomycetota; class Actinomycetes; order Streptomycetales; family Streptomycetaceae; genus Streptomyces; species Streptomyces castrisilvae. The sequence goes on from NZ_KB892014.1 coordinate 17,807, forward strand.
CCACGAAGCGCTGCGCCAGGTGATGGCGGGCCGCACCACCCTGCTCATCGCCCACCGCCGCTCCACCCTGAACCTCGCCGACCGGATCGCCGTCCTGGACAACGGCCGCCTCGCCGACCTCGGCACCCACGAGGAACTGGAGCGCCGCTGCGCGCTCTACCGGCGCCTGCTCACCGACCCGGACGAGCTCGGCACCACCTCACCCGGGCACCGGCCCGTCGCCGCCCCCGAGGACCCCGAGCAGGAGCGCGCCCTCCTGGAGGAGATCGACGCCGAGTTCGACGCCGGGCGCGGCATCACCCCCGAACTGTGGATCCGTACGGGGGAGGAACGCAGCACCGACGCGGCCGGCATGCCCGCGACGCCCGAACTGCTCGCCCAGGTCGACGCCCTGCCCCCGGCGGACGACACCCCGGAGGTCGACGAGGCCCGTGCCGTCCGCGCCGAGGACTCCTACGGGCTGCGCAGGCTGCTGCGCGGCTTCGGGCTGCCGCTGCTGGTGAGCCTCGGTCTGGTGGCCGTGGACGCCGGGGCGGGGCTGCTGCTCCCCGTGCTGATCAGGAACGGCATCGACGACGGGGTCACCAAGCTGGCCCTGGGCGCGGTCTGGGCGGCGTCCGCCGTCGCCCTCGGCGTCGTCCTCGTGCAGTGGGCGGCCCAGATCGGCGAGACCCGGATGACCGGCCGCACCGGCGAGCGGGTGCTCTACGCGCTGCGGCTGAAGATCTTCGCGCAGCTCCAGCGCCTCGGCCTGGACTACTACGAGCGCGAACTGACCGGCCGCATCATGACCCGGATGACGACGGACGTGGACGCGCTGTCCACGTTCCTCCAGACCGGCCTGGTCACCGCCTTCGTCTCCGTCGTCACCTTCCTCGGCATCATGGTCGCGCTGCTGGTCCTCGATGTGGAACTGGCCCTGGTCGTCTTCGCGACCCTGCCGCTCCTCGTCGTCGGGACCGTCTTCTTCCGCCGCAAGAGCGTCAAGGCGTACGAACTGGCCCGGGAACGGATCGGCGTCGTCAACGCCGACCTCCAGGAGTCGGTCGCCGGGCTCAGGATCGTGCAGGCGTTCCGGCGCGAGCGGGACGGAGCCGACCGCTTCGTCGCGCGCAGCGACGAATACCGCCGGGCCAGGGTCCGGGGGCAGTGGCTGATCTCGGTGTACTTCCCGTTCGTCCAGCTGCTGTCGTCGGTGGCGGCGGCGGCCGTGCTGATCGTCGGCGCGGGCCGGGTCGACAACGGCACGCTCACGACCGGCGCGCTGGTCGCCTACCTGCTCTACATCGACCTGTTCTTCGCGCCCGTCCAGCAGCTCTCCCAGGTCTTCGACGGCTACCAGCAGGCCGCCGTCTCCCTCGGCCGCATCCAGGAACTCCTCCAGGAACCGGCGTCCACCGCCGACCGGGGCGAGGCGCGCGAGGTGGAGTCGCTCAGCGGCGAGATCGCCTTCGAGGACGTGTCGTTCGCGTACGGCGGCGAGGAGGCCGCGCTCAGCGGCGTCGACCTGCGCATCCCGGCCGGGCAGACCGTCGCGTTCGTCGGCGAGACCGGGGCCGGGAAGTCGACCCTGGTCAAGCTCGTCGCCCGGTTCTACGACCCCACGGGCGGCCGGATCACGGCGGACGGCACCGACCTGCGCGAACTCGACCGCACCGCGTACCGCCACCGGCTCGGCGTCGTACCGCAGGAGGCGTACCTCTTCTCCGGGACGGTCCGGGACGCCATCGCCTACGGGCGGCCGGAGGCCACCGACACGGAGGTGGAGGCGGCCGCCAGGGCGGTCGGCGCGCACGACATGATCGCGACGCTGGACGGCGGCTACCTCCACGAGGTCGCCGAGCGCGGCCGCAACCTCTCGGCCGGGCAGCGCCAGCTGATCGCGCTGGCCCGCGCCGAACTGGTCGACCCCGACATCCTGCTGCTGGACGAGGCCACCGCGTCCCTCGACCTCGCCAGCGAGGCCCAGGTCAACCGGGCCACCGACCGGCTCGCGGGGCGGCGCACCACCCTCGTCGTCGCCCACCGCCTGACCACGGCCGCGCGCGCCGACCGGGTCGTGGTGATGGACCACGGCCGGGTCGTGGAGGACGGCACGCACGACGAACTCCTCGCCCTGGACGGGCACTACGCGGTGCTGTGGCGCACCTTCATAGGGGAGGACGAGCCGGCGGGCGTGTGAACCGCCGGGGCTCCACTCGCGGATACGGCCTACTCGCGGATGGCGGAGACCTTCCCGGTCGCCAGGTCCGAGCGCACGTTCAGGTAGGTGTAGGTGGGGTTCTCCGGGGAGCCCCAGGTGAGGCGGACCGTGGACCAGGTGTGTCCGGCGCCGCTGTCGCCCGAGGTGACCCGGTAGGCGGCCGGGACGTCCTGGGCGCGCAGGACGCCGTCGGCGTGGTTGGCCGCCTCCCAGTCGGCGAGCCTGGAGCGCAGCGCCGGCGTGAGGTAGAAGCTCCGCAGCGCGGTGGCGAGGGAGCCGCCGTCCTCGGCGGACACGGCGTCGATGTAGGCCCCGTAGAAGTGGTCGACGAGCCGGGAGTCCTGGGTGGCGGCCTCGTCGCCGGCCGGCGCCGCCGCGGTCGTCCCGCGCGGGGTGGCCGCGGCTGCCGGTACGGCGACGGCGGCGGCCAGGAGCGCGGAGGCGAGCAGCGTACGGCCGACGGCACGCCGGGCGCGGGGGCGCCGGGCGGAGCTGGTGCGGGTCATGGCGGTTCCTGCCTTTCGTGACGGTCTGTCCTGTCCGGCTCCATGGTGGGGCGCTGCGGCCGCCGGGGAGACCGAGCGCGCCGGGTGCAACCTCCGGATGGCGTCCCGCGTCGTAGGCAGGTACACGCATATGCGTCCAGGTGTCGGGTAGGGGCGCGAATGTTCGATGAAGCTATGGGGCTGCTGTGACCAGAGGGACCGAAGGACATGCCCGGGGCGTGCGGCGCGGGGTGTGCCGCCGCCTTGTGGTTCTCTCCCTGGCGACCGCCTTCGCACTGGTGATCGGCGGGGCGGTCGCGGACAGCGCGGATGCCGCCTCGGTCTGCGCGGGACGGCCCCGTAAGACGGTGAAGTTCGCGACGGGGGAGCTGCGGGTCTACAAGTCGCGCGCCTACGCCTGCGCCACCGCCGTCGCCGCGAAGCCCGGCAAGCGCCGCTCCATGTCCGTGACGATCCAGCCGCGCGGCGGCCACCCCGTCACCGACAGCGGCAGCTTCACGCAGCTGGCGGGCCCGGTGACCGTCCACGCGCTGAACCGGTGCGTGCGGGTCTCCGGGAAGATCGCCGGGAAGAGCGCGCGCACGAGCTGGATCCTGTGCTGACCGGGTGACATGTTCCGGGCCCCGGCAACGGGGTCTGGTGCCCCCGGGGTCGCCCCGCTAGGTTCACGGCGTCAATGGTGATCTCAGGGGAGGACGTGCATGCATGCGTAAGGCGCTCAGAGGAATCCTGTCGCTCGCGGTGCTCATCGGCACGGTGAGCGCGACGGGTGCCTCGGCCGGGGCGGCCACCGCCGCCGAGCCGGCCGCGCTCCGTACCGCCGCCGGTGACAGCGGGGCGGGCACGGACATCAAGGACCGCATCCTGGCCATCCCGGGCATGAGTCTCATCGAGGAGAAGCCCTACGCGGGTTACCGCTACTTCGTCCTCGACTACACGCAGCCGGTCGACCACCGCCACCCGTCCAAGGGCACGTTCCAGCAGCGCGTCACCCTGCTGCACAAGGACACCTCCCGCCCCACGGTCTTCTACACGGGCGGCTACAACGTCTCCACCAGCCCCAGCCGTTCGGAGCCGACGCGGATCGTGGACGGCAACCAGGTCTCCCTGGAGTACCGTTTCTTCACCCCCTCGCGCCCCTCGCCCGCCGACTGGTCCAAGCTCGACATCCGGCAGGCCGCCGACGACCAGCACCGGGTCTTCACCGCGCTGAAGCGGATCTACTCCAAGAACTGGCTGACCACCGGCGGCTCCAAGGGCGGCATGACCGCCACCTACTACGAGCGCTTCCACCCGAAGGACATGGACGGCGTCGTCGCCTATGTCGCGCCCAACGACGTCGTCAACAACGAGGACTCGGCCTATGACCGGTTCTTCGCGAACGTCGGCACCAAGGAGTGCCGCGACAAGCTGAACGGAGTGCAGCGCGAGGCGCTGATCCGCCGCGCGCCGCTGGAGGAGAGGTACGCGCGGTACGCGGCCGACAACGGCTACACCTTCGACACGGTCGGCACCCTCGACAAGGCGTACGAGGCCGTCGTCATGGACTACATCTGGGCGTTCTGGCAGTACAGCCTGCTCGCCGACTGCGACGCGATCCCGGCCGACGCCGAGCACGCGAGCGACCAGGCGATCTGGGACTCCGTCGACTCGATCTCGGGATTCTCCGCCTACGCCGACCAGGGCCTGGCCAACTACACGCCGTACTACTACCAGGCGGGCACCCAGCTCGGCTCGCCCGACATCAAGCAGCCCTGGCTCGGCAGTCTGAGCCGCTACGGCTACCAGCCGCCGCGCACCTTCGTGCCCCGCTCCATCCCGATGAGGTTCCAGCCCCAGGTGATGCGCGACATCGACACCTGGGTCAGGCACCACGCCACCCACATGATGTACGTCTACGGCGAGAACGACCCGTGGGGCGCGGAGCGCTTCCGGCTCGGGGCGGGCGCCCGTGACAGCTACGTCTTCACCGTGCCCGGCGGGAACCACGGCTCGAACGTCGCCGGTCTGGTCCCCTCCGAGAACGCCACGGCCACCGCGGCGATCCTGCGCTGGGCGGGCGTCGCCCCGGCCGCCGTCCAGCAGGACGAGTCGAAGGCGAAGCCCCTCGCGAAGTTCGACGCGCGGCTCGACAACAAGGAGCTGACGACCGACCACCGCCTCGGCGTCAGGCGCCCGTAGCGCCCTCCCGCCCCGGCGGCCGTCGTCGTACGGCCGCCGGGGCGGGGACGCATCAGTACTTCAGCCCGTAGCCCACCGGGTACAGCACCTTCGAGGGGTCGTCCGCGCGCTGCACCGGCACCGGCAGCTTCCCCTCCGGCCGCGCCCGGCCCGCGATCACCCGGGCCGCCGCGCGCAGTTCGACATCGGTCCAGGAGTACGCCGCCAGGTGCGCCGCGTGCCCGGTCCCGGCCAGCTGGGCGATGTCGTACGGGTTGCGGATGGCCAGCGTGATCACCGGCACGCCCGTCGCGGCCAGCGCGCTGACCAGCGTCCGCTGCGAGCTGGTCGCCGAGACGTTGTACGTCCCCACGACCACCGCGTCCTTGCCCTGCGCCGCCGCCACCGCCGCGTCGATGTCCGCCTGGGCGGGCGCGGTGCCGGTGGACAGGGCGGTCGCCCGGTAGCCCAGCTCGTCGAACGCCTCCGCCAGCGTGGTCGTCGGCGGGCCCGTCGTGCCCGAGGGGGAGGCCGGGTCGGCGCCCACCACCAGCAGGTTCCGGTGCGAGCGGCGCGACAGCGGCAGCAGCCGGCCCTCGTTGGCCAGCAGGGTGGTGGTGTGCTCGGCGATCCGGCCGGCGGCGGCCAGGTGCGCCCGGGTGCCGACCGTACGGTCCACTCCGCGTCCGGTGACGAACGGCGAGTCGAAGAGCCCCAGCTTCGTCTTCAGCCGCAGCACGCGCAGGATCGATTCGTCGAGCCGGGCCTCGCTGACCTCGCCGCTCTTGACGGCCTCCAGCAGGGCGTTCCAGGAGACGTCCAGGCTCGGCGGGTTGAGCAGCTGGTCGACGCCCGCCTGGAGGGCCAGGACCGGCACCCGGTCGTCCCCGTACTTCGTCCGCACGCCCTCCATGCCCAGCGAGTCGGTGACCACGACGCCGTCGTAGCCCAGCTCCTCGCGCAGGATGCCCGTGAGGATCGGCCGGGACAGCGTCGCCGGGTCCTCGGACGGGTCGAGCGCCGGAACCACGATGTGCGCCGTCATGATCGAGTCGATGCCGGCGGCGATGGCGGCCCGGAACGGCGGCGCGTCCAGCTCCGCCCACTGCTCGCGGGTGTGGTTGATGACCGGCAGGCCGGTGTGGCTGTCGGTGCTCGTGTCGCCGTGGCCGGGGAAGTGCTTGGCCGTGGAGGCGACCCCGCCGCTCTGGTACCCCTTCACCTGCGCGGCGACCATACCGGCCACGGACTGCGGGTCCGAGCCGAAGGACCGTACGCCGATGACCGGGTTGGCCGGGTTCACGTTGACGTCCGCGTCCGGCGCGTAGTTCTGGCGGATCCCGATCGCGGCCAGCTCGGCGCCGGCGATCTGCCCGGCCCTGCGGGCGTCGGAGCGCGAACCGCCCGCGCCCAGCGCCATCGCGCCCGGCATCAGCGTGGCGGGCTCGCCGACGCGGCAGACGATGCCGTGCTCCTGGTCGGTGGAGATCAGCAGCGGCAGGGAGGTCGGGCCCGCGAGACCGGCGCGCTGGATGCCGTTGGAGAGGTCGGCGATCTGGTGCGGGTCGCGGGTGTTGTTCGCCCAGGAGAAGTAGATGATGCCGCCCACGTGGTACTTGGCGATCATCTCGGCCGCCGTGCGCACCCCGATCTCGGCGAGGTTGGAGTCGATGTCGGCCTGGTCCGGGTCGGTGGCGGAGTGCCCGTAGACCCGCATGACGAAGAGCTGGCCGACCTTCTCCTCCAGGCTCATCCGGGAGATGAGCCGCTTCAGCCGCCGGGTCGTGGCGGCGGAGGTGTGGCTGCTGTGCGCGGAGCCCTGCGAGGCGAGGGCCCCGGGGGCTGCCGCCACGCCCGTGGCCGCCGCGACGGCGGTGGCGGCGGTGGCGGTGAGAAGGGTGCGTCTGGAGGTGCGGTGGTGCACGTGAGCTCCTTCGGCCGTGCTCGGTGACGAGGGGGTGGTGAAAGAAACTTCCAAGGAGCACGGATATCCAGAAAATAACTTCCGGTCAAGAGCGCGGACCGTTTTCAGCGCGTCCCTGCCTGTCGTCGCCCGTCGCCGCGTACCCCCGCGGCTCGTCCGCCCCAGGCTCACCCCTGCCGCAGCCCCACGCCCGCCCCGTGCGCCTGGAACGCCGGGACGGCCGCCGTGATCGCGGGCCTGCGAGCCGCCCCCGCCCCCGAACCGGCCCCCGCCCGAAAGGGGTTACTGCTTGGGCGCGCCCAGCCGCAGCAGGTGCGCGCGCCCCGCGTCCAGCAGCCCCGGCAGCTCGGCCGCGTGCGGGTACCAGCGCTTCTCGTACTCCCAGCAGACCCAGTCGTCCGCGGCCGGGGTGTCCAGGCACGCCCGCAGCGGCAGCACCCCCGCGCCCAGCGCCACCGGAGTGGTGTCCTCGGCCGACACGACGTCCTTCACCTGTACGTAGCCCAGGTGCGGGGCCAGCACCGCGTGGCTGGCCACCGGCTCCTCGCCCGCCAGCCAGGTGTGCAGGACGTCCCACAGCGCGCCGACGCTCTTGTGCCCCACCGTGCCGGCGACCCGGGCCACGTCGGCCCCCGCCCGGTGCGAGTCGTGGGTCTCAAGGAGCACCCGCACGCCCAGATCGGCGGCGTACGGGGCCGCCGCGCCCAGCCGGCGCGCGGCGACGGCGTCGGCCTGGGCCGGGTCCTGGCCGCCGCCGGGGAAGACCCGGACGTTCGGCGCGCCCAGGTCCCGGGCCAGCTCGGTCAGCGCGGCCAGCTCGTCCAGGACCGGCTGGTCCTCGCCCTCGGCGGCGACCTTCGCGTACCCCGCCACGGTCAGGATCTCGACCCCGCCGCGCTCGAACAGGGCGCGCACGGCGGCCCGTTCGGAAGCGGAGAGCCCCAGGTGCACCGGCTCCTCGGGGTGGGCGCGCAGTTCCACCCCCTGGTAGCCGTGCGCGGCGGCCAGCCGGACGACCTCGGGCATGGGCAGCCCCGGAACCCCGAGGGTGGAGAAAGCGAGCTTCACGTGCGAGTTCCTTCCGTCGGTGCGTTCCGCCGCAGCCTACGAGGGGCCGCCGCGCCGTCCGCGTACCCGGCGACCGGTGGTCTCATCCCCGGGGCGCGGCCGTCGAACCGCGCACCATCAGTTCGGCCGGGACCAGCGCGATGCCGCCGGGCGGCGGGTTCTCCTTGCCCATGGCCAGCCGGCCGGCGCGCGCCCCCGCCTCGAAGAGCGGCAGCCGCACGGTCGTCAGGGCCGGGACCACGTCCACCGAGAACGGCAGGTCGTCGAAGCCGGCCACCGAGATGTCCTCGGGGATGCGCAGCCCCCGGTCGCGGATCGCCGCGGCGGCGCCCAGCGCCACCGTGTCGTTGGCGGCGACGACGGCGGTGATCTCCGGTTCGCGGCGCAGCAGTTCGACGGTGGCGTCGTAGCCGGACCTGCGGTCGTACGAGCCGTGCACGGTCAGCCGGTCCTCGTCGCCGCACAGCCCCGACCCGCGCATCGCCTCGCGGTGGCCCTCCAGGCGGTGGCGGGTGGTGGTGCGTTCCAGCGGGCCCGCGACATAGCCGATGCGGCGGTGGCCCAGGGAGAGCAGGTGCTTGGTCAGCATCCGGCCGCCGCCCCGGTTGTCGAAGGCGAGCGCGGCCACCACGGCCGCCCCGTCCGGCAGCGGGGGCCGCCCGCACAGCACGACCCGGGTGCCCGCGTCCGCGAGCCTGGCCAGCTTCGCGGCCATCGCCGTCTGGTACGCCGGGTCCTCGACCGCGCCCCCGGTGAGCACGACGGCGGCGGCGCGCTGGCGCTGGAGCAGGGTGAGGTAGGTGAGTTCGCGGTCGGGGGAGCCGCCGGTGTTGCAGACGACGGCCAGCTTCTCGCCGCCCGCCCGGCCCGAGCCGTCGCCCGGACCTCCGATCTCGGACTGCGCCGCGCCCGCCATGATCCCGAAGAACGGGTCGGCGATGTCGTTGACGAGGATGCCGACGAGGTCGGACGTGGCGGCGGCCAGGGCGCTGGCCTGCCCGTTCAGCACGTAGTCGAGGTCGTCCACCGCACGCAGCACCCGCTCCCTGGTGGCCGCGGCCACCGGGTAGTTGCCGTTCAGCACACGGGAGACGGTGGCCGGGGACACCCGGGCGCGGGCCGCCACGTCCGCCAGCGTGACTGTCATCGCATTCCTCCGTGGAGTGGTGAGGGGGCCGGGACCAATCAGGGCGCCCCCTCTTGTCCGGGCCGCTGTCGGCAGGCTAGCGTCATCCCGTATAGAAAGCGCTTGCTACGGCTGTACGGAGGGAACTTTCGTGACACGCAGGACAGTGCGCATCGCCATGAACGGCGTCACGGGGCGCATGGGATACCGGCAGCACCTGGTGCGCTCGATCCTCGCGATCCGCGAGCAGGGCGGCCTCGACCTCGGCGACGGCGAGGTGCTGTGGCCGGAGCCGGTCCTCGTCGGCCGCCGCGCGCACGCGCTGGAGGAGCTGGCCGCCCGGCACGGGCTGACGGAGTGGTCCACGGACCTGGACGCGGTGCTCGCGGACGAGACCGTCGACATCTACTTCGACGCCCAGGTCACCTCGGCCCGGGTGGAGGCGATCAAGAAGGCCGTCGCCGCCGGCAAGCACATCTACACCGAGAAGCCCACCGCCACGGACGTCGAGGGCGCCCTCGACCTGGCCCGGCTAGCACAGGAGGCGGGCATCAAGCACGGCGTCGTCCAGGACAAGATCTTCCTGCCGGGCCTGCTGAAGCTGAAGCGCCTCATCGACGGCGGCTTCTTCGGCGAGATCCTCTCCGTGCGCGGCGAGTTCGGCTACTGGGTCTTCGAGGGCGACTGGCAGGAGGCCCAGCGCCCCTCCTGGAACTACCGCGCCCAGGACGGCGGCGGCATCGTCGTGGACATGTTCCCGCACTGGGAGTACGTGCTGCACGAGCTGTTCGGCCGGGTCACCACCGTCCAGGCCCACGTCCAGACCCACATCCCCGAGCGCCGGGACGAGCACGGCAGGCCGTACGCGGCGACCGCCGACGACGCCGCCTACGGCATCTTCCAGCTCCAGGGCGGCGCCGTCGCCCAGATCAACTCCTCCTGGGCGGTCCGGGTCAACCGCGACGAGCTGGTCGAGTTCCAGGTCGACGGCACGCACGGCTCCGCCGTCGCCGGCCTGCGCAACTGCCGCGTCCAGCACCGCTCGGTCACCCCCAAGCCGGTCTGGAACCCGGACCTCCCGGTCACCGAGTCCTTCCGCGACCAGTGGCAGGAGGTCCCGGACAACGCCGCCTTCGACAACGGCTTCAAGGCCCAGTGGGAGCTGTTCCTGCGCCACATCGTGCTGGACGAGCCCTACACCTGGGACCTGATGGCCGGCGCCCGGGGCGTGCAGCTCGCCGAGCTGGGCCTGAAGTCCCACGCGGAGGGCCGCCGCCTCGACGTACCGGAGCTGACCCTGTGACCCGCCCTCTCCCCCAGGGACCACCGGAGGCAACCCCATGACCATCCACCTCCCCCAGGGCCCGTACGAACCCCGGGCCACCCCGCTCGCCCTGGCCCCGGCCGCGACGCCGCTCGCCTCCCGTACGGTCTTCTCCGCCGCCCATGTCGTCGCCGACCCGTACGCCGACGCGGGACCCGGCTCACCGGCCGCCGTCGACTGGGACGCCACGCTCGCCTTCCGTCGCCACCTCTGGTCGCACGGCCTGGGCGTCGCCGAGGCGATGGACACCGCGCAGCGCGGCATGGGCCTGGACTGGGCGGGCGCCGAGGAGCTGATCCGCCGCTCGGCCGCCGAGGCGAAGTCGGCCGGCGGCCGGATCGCCTGCGGCGTCGGCACGGACCAGCTGCCCCCGGGCCCGGCCACCCTCGCCGAGGTGCGTTCCGCGTACGAGGAGCAGCTCGCCGTCGTGGAGGAGAGCGGCGCCCAGGCCATCCTGATGGCCTCCCGCGCCCTCGCGGCGGCGGCGAAGGGCCCGCAGGACTACCTGGAGACGTACGCCCACCTGCTGCGCCAGGCCACCGAGCCGGTCGTCCTGCACTGGCTCGGCCCGATGTTCGACCCGGCGCTCGAAGGCTACTGGGGCTCCGCCGACCTCGACCGGGCCACCGACACCTTCCTCCAGGTCATCGCGGAACACCCCGACAAGGTCGACGGGATCAAGATGTCCCTGCTCGACGCGGACCGCGAGATCGACGTACGCCGCCGGCTGCCGGGCGGGGTGCGCTGCTACACCGGGGACGACTTCAACTACCCCGAGCTGATCGCCGGCGACGACCGGGGCTTCAGCCACGCGCTGCTCGGCATCTTCGACCCGCTGGGCCCGCTCGCCGCGCACGCGGTACGGGTCCTTGACACGGGCGACACGAAGGGCTTCCGCGAACTCCTCGACCCCACGGTCGAGTTGTCCCGGCACCTCTTCAAGGCGCCGACCCGGTTCTACAAGACGGGCGTGGTGTTCCTGGCCTGGCTGGCCGGCCACCAGGACCACTTCACGATGGTGGGCGGCCTCCAGTCGGCCCGCTCCCTGCCGCATCTCGCCAAGGCGTACGAACTCGCCGACCGGCTGGGCCTGTTCCCCGACCCGGAGCTGGCCGAGTCCCGGATGCGCGCGTTCCTCACGGTCAACGGAGGCACCCGATGAGCGACGGCCGTCTCTCCATCAACCAGGAGACCGTCAAGCAGTGGTCGCTGCCCGAGCTGGCCGAGGGCTGCGCGAAGGCGGGCATCGACAAGGTGGGCCTGTGGCGGGCCCCGGTCCAGGAGTACGGCGTCGAGCGCACCGCCCGGCTCCTCTCCGACCACGGCCTCTCCGTCACCAGCCTGTGCCGGGGCGGTTTCCTCACCGCCCTCGACCCGGCGGAACGGGCCCGCGCCCTGGACGACAACCGCGCCGCGATCGAGGAGGCGGCGGGCGTGGCCACGGACACCCTGGTCCTGGTCTCGGGCGGCCTGCCGGACGGCAGCAAGGACCTGTACGGCGCCCGCGAACGCATCGCGGACGCCCTGGCCGAGCTGGCCCCCTACGCGGCCGAGCACGGGGTCCGCCTGGCCATCGAGCCGCTGCACCCGATGTTCGCGTCGGACCGGTGCGTGGTCTCGACGCTCTCCCAGGCCCTCGACCTCGCGGAGCGCTTCCCCGCCGAACAGGTCGGCGTGGTGGTCGACACGTACCACCTCTGGTGGGACGACCAGGCTCCCGCCCAGATCGCGAGGGCCGGCGCGACCGGCCGCGTCCACTCCTTCCAGCTCGCCGACTGGATCACCCCGCTCCCGGCGGGCGTCCTGCTGGGACGCGGCCAACTGGGCGACGGCAGCGTGGACTTCAGGGCGCTGCGTACGGCGGTGGAGGCGACCGGCTTCGACGGCCCGATCGAGGTGGAGATCTTCAACGAGGCGCTGTGGGCGTGCGACGGCGCCGAGGTCGTGGCCGAGGTGGCCGCCCGCTACGCGGAGCACGCCTGCTGAACCCGTCCTCCTCCCCGGGGCCCGGCTGTGCGGTCCGGGCCCCGGGGGAGGGCGGCCTCAACTCAGATCAGAGTCGAGCGAGCCACGAAGCCCTCACCGCCGTAGAGGGACTCGTACCGGATCTCAACGAGAAGTCTCGTGGAGATGAGCTCCCAGAACCATGCGGATTCCTGCCCGTTTCGCTCTTCGAGATGCAGCAGGTAGCTCCTCTCGCCCTGGATGAGAGCTGCCCCCGTGACCAACGTCTTCACTTTTGGCAGCAGGGGGAGGCCCTGGGCCATCCGGTGATACGTGGGCAGATCCCACTGACCGATGACCTCCCCGTCGAGAGTGACCGACGTCCGCGTCACGACCGCCGGCCCAATCCCCGCGTTGATCACCTCCAGGCCGGCCACGTTGTCCCGGTACCCCGCACGAACTGTGCGGATCAGCACCAACGGCCGCACCGACTGCCGATTGTGTGCCCGGGACGCACGTGCCTGCCCCCAGCTGATCCAGAAGGATCCCAGCGCTATGACGGTCGCGCACACGCCCACACCGGTTTCGATATTCATCCAGACTCTCCCGCCAATGGTCCCGTAGAACAGCGAAGACGCATCGGCCCGACAGGCGGTTCTACCGTGCTGCGGCCTCCGACGAGCCGTCCTGGACTCCAAACACTTTCTCTCCCCCCCCCCACGTCCGGCGAATCCTCAGGGGGTGACTCGGTTCGAATCATCGGTCGAGGTCGGAAGGAACTGAACAAGCTCAGGGCGTGTTCCGAAAGTCCCGCCGGCCGGGCGGACGGCGCTACTTTCGAAACACACGCCCTACACGGCGGGCGCCTCGATGGTGACCGGCTCACCGAGGTCGTAGAAGTGCTGCGACACGGTCTTGGGCGCCCCTCCCGTGTGCGAGGTGGACTGGGCACCCACCGGGGTCCCGTCGTCCTCGATCCACAGGATGTACTCGGTCATCTCCGCGCCCTGGTAGTCGAAGTGCGCCGCGTTGGTGATGCGCCAGGCGTGGGTGTCCTTGCCGTTCTCCAGCGAGATCAGCGCCTTCTCGGTGTCGACCTTCCAGGTCGCGAACGTGCCGACGATGTCCGAGACGACCTGCGGGTCGGAGAGCGTGCGGTACTTGTCCCCCAGCTCGGCGTCCATCGCCTCCTTGGAGTCGCTGCGCTCCCAGGCCCCGTCGGACTTGATCCACTCCTCGCCACCGAGCGAGACGAACGAATTCTTGGCGCGTTCCCCGTCCGACCCGTCGACGTCCCCGGCCAGCGCCGGATCGTCCCCGACCCGGAACCGGGTGGTGCCCGATCGGCCCTTGGTGAGCATGTACTCGGTCCCGGTGCCGTAGGCCGCGAACGCGGCGGTCACGCAGGCCGCCAGATCCTTGCCGGCGAGCTTCTTGTCCGACGCCAGCCCCAGGCTCGCGCACTCGGCCGGCTCCACGTACTCGGTCGCCTCGCTCTCCTGCGGCGCGGGGGAGGACGCGACCGCGGAGGGGGACGCGGCCGGCGACGAGGCAGTCGGCCCCGCCGCGTCCGTGTCCGGGTCGTCGGACGAGCAGCCCGTGAGGAGAGCGGCGCCGACCGCGGTGACCGTGAAGGCTGTTATGAGGTGCTTCGATCTACCCATGGCCGGGATGGTAGCGGGCCCGGGGCCCTCTTGACGGAGGGGGCGGATTGCCGCTTCGCTGACGGCGCATCACCCCCACACTCCATCGGCCCCACCGGAGGATTCCCGATGCCCCTCGCCCCGCCCTCCCCCCACCGCCCCGCCCTACGCGCCCTGTTGGCCTCGTCCCTCGCCGCCGTGCTGGCCCTCGGCGCGCTCTCCGCCGCCCATGCGGCCGGTCCGCCGGACGCCTCGGCGGCGGCGCGGCTCTGCAACAAGCACTGCGACGCCCTCGACCCCGCGAGCGCGACCGGCGACCGGGTCCCGGTCACCGCCTCCCTCTACGGGCGTTCCATCGCCCTGCACCTCTCCGACAACGATGTCATGGGCTGGGCCTCCATCGACGGGGGAACCGGCGGCGACCAGGTCTGGCTGGACCGCTCCTTCGACGGCGGCCGCACCTGGGCCTCCGGAAGCAAGCTCGGCGCCACCGCGGTCCCCGACGGCCGGACCGGCTGGCGGTCGCAGATGTACAACGTGGACGACTGGAACACGGGCGGCATCGGCGCCCTCCGCGCCTGCGGGAAGGCGGGCGACCGGGCGGAGATCGCCTGCACGGACTGGGCCCGCGTCGACTGGAACGCCGGCAGCCGGAGCACGGCCGCGGCGACGGCCCTGATGATGAACTACGACCGCGAAACCGGGAAGTTCGCCGGCTGGTGGACCTCGGCCACCGCGCTCACCTCGCTGATCGACAACATCCGGATCAGCCACATGCCCAGCTACCAGTACGCCGTCTCCACCACCTACGAGAAGCTCATCCACGACGAGGGCGGCGACTTCACCAACTCCTACCTGGACGACACCGGCTGGTGGGGCCTGGCATGGGTGGCGGCGTACGACCTGACCGGCGAGCAACGGTATCTGGACACCGCCCGCAAGGACGCCGACCACATGGCCGCCTACTGGACGGACAAGTGCGGCGGCGGGGTGCAGTGGGCGACCGACAAGCCGTACAAGAACGCCATCACCAACGAGCTGTACATCCAGCTCAGCGCCGCCCTGCACAACCGGATCGCCGGCGACACCACGTACCTGGCCCGTGCCAAGGACGGCTGGGACTGGTTCAGGTCCAGCGGCCTGATCAACTCCGGCAACACGATCAATGACGGCCTGAAGGACGACTGCTCCAACAACGGCGACACCACCTGGACGTACAACCAGGGCGTCATCCTCGCCGGTCTCGCCGAACTCGGCCGGGCCACCGGAGACGGATCGCTCCTGGACAGCGCCCGCACCCTCGCCGACACCTCCACGTCCTCCGGGTACCTCAACCCCGGCGGCACCCTCCACGAGCCCTACGAGCCGGACACCGACTGCACCAGCGACGGCGACTCCTTCAAGGGCGCGTACGTCCGGGGCCTCGGCCTTCTCAACAAGGCGCTCCCGGACCACCCGTACAGCGCCTACCTCGACCAGCAGGCCGACACCACGTACGCGCGGAACCGCAACAGCCTCGACCAGTACGGCCCCCACTGGGCCGGCCCGCGCGCCGGCACCGGCAACGGCTGCCAGCACAGCGCGCTCGACCTGATGAACGCCGCCCAGGACAGCTGACGCCCTGCGCGCTTCCCCCCCCACCTCGAAGGAATCACGATGCCCGAGATACGCCCTGCCCGACGAGGACACACCCTGCGCCGCGGTCTGACCGTCGCCCTGTCCACCATCACCTTCGTCCTGGGCGCGGCGGCCATGGCCCACGCCGAGCCGCCGCCCGCCCTCCCCGGCAACGCGGACGAACTGGACCGCACGTTCCAGCCGGCCGTGGACTACGACAAGGACGGCTGCTACGCCACCTCCGCGATCGGCCCCGACGGCACGATCGCCCCCGGTCTCAAACTGGGCGGCGCGGTGAACGGCAACTGCCGTGACCTGTCCGACCTGAACAGCAGCAACACCTACTCCCGCTCGAAGTGCGACAACGACTGGTGCGCCGTCCTCTACACGTACTACTTCGAGAAGGACCAGATGGCGGACGGCGTCGTCTTCGGCGGCCACCGCCACGACTGGGAACACGTCGTGGTGTGGGTCCACGACAACAAGGCCGAGTACGTGGCCACTTCGCAGCACGGGGGCTTCGCCGTCCACAAGGCGGCCGACGTTCCCTTCGACGGCGCGCACCCCAAGGTCGTCTACCACAAGGACGGCATCGGCACCCACTGCTTCCGCAAGGCCACCGCCAACGACGAGCCCCCGGAGAACCACCTCGGCGTCTGGCACTACGCCCCCCTGATCGGGTGGAACGGCTACCCGGAGGGCCTGCGGGACAAGCTGGTGTCGGCGGACTTCGGCAGCGCGACGATCGGCATCAGGGACGACCGCTTCGTGGACCAGCTGACGAGGGCCCTCCCGGCGGACGTGCCGTTCGACCCGGCGGGCTGAGCGGGGCGGGGCTCCCGGGTCCGGGGAGCGCCGGCCCTGGGGAGTGCCGGCCCGGAGGCGGGCGAGGTCCGACGAGTCCTGCCGGGCCTCGCCCCTTCCGGTGCTCGCGGGGGCTTCCCTGCGTCGGAGAGCTCTCTGCGGGCCCACGCCTCGTAGACTCGGGCCTTCCGAGTGATCCGCCGAGACGCTGGGCGGCGAGATCCGGCCGACGTGGAACCGGAACCGCCTGCCCCGCCCCTCCACACCGGACGGAACCGTTACTCATGTACGTCTCCCGCGTGTACGTCGAGAACATCAAATCGTTCCACGGCCCGCGCGTCGTCGATCTGACACTGACCCGCCCGGACGGCACGCATGCCGGCTGGACGGTCCTCGCCGGACGGAACGGCGCGGGGAAGACGACACTGCTGCGGGCGCTGGCCCTGGCACTCAGCGGGCCGGTCGCCGCGCGGGGACTCGTGCAGGGGTTCGAGAACTGGATGTCGCGTGGAGCGGTCGAAGGCTCGGCGCAGGCGAAGATCGTCAGGGACGCGACTTTCGACCGTTTCAGCGCG
Organism: Streptomyces sp. ATexAB-D23; assembly: GCF_000373645.1. GTDB lineage: Bacteria > Actinomycetota > Actinomycetes > Streptomycetales > Streptomycetaceae > Streptomyces > Streptomyces castrisilvae. Next base: position 34,701 of record NZ_KB892014.1, read on the forward strand.
TCCGGGCGCACCCAGACCAACTTCTGGGCGGGCCTGCGCTGGACGGCTCCGGCGGAAGACATGAGCAGCCGCAAGGGCGCGCAGCCGGCACTGGAAGGCATCAGGCAGAACCCCGACGCCACGAGCGCCACCCCCGCACAACGCGGTCCCTGGGCGGACAACCCGGCGGGCTGGTTCTGCGCCGCCTACGGACCCTTCCGGCGGATGGCCGGAGGGTCGGGCGAGGTCCAGCGGCTGATGCTCGCCTCCGGCCCGGTGGCCCGGCAGGCGAGCCTCTTCCACGAGGACGCCTCACTGGCCGATGGAGTCGCCTGGCTGATCGAGCAGCACCTACGGGCCCTCGAAGGCCGAGAGGGCGCCGCGGCACTCAAACGGGCTGCGCTCTCCGTCCTGGGCCATGGACTGCTCCCCGACGGCTACCGGGTGGAGGACGTCGACTCCGAGGGGCTGTGGGTGACCCGCGACGGCCACCGGTACCCACTACGGGAGATGAGCGACGGATTCCGCACGGTGGCCGCGCTCGTGGTCGATCTGCTCAAGCAGATTCACGATGCCTTCGGCGACGACGCGTTCAGCGGGGACGAGGGCGAGGGCGAGGGGGGTCCCAGCCTCCTGCCCGTGCCCGGTGTCGTGATCATCGATGAGATCGACGCCCACCTCCACGTCTCCTGGCAGCGCCGCATCGGCCCCTGGCTGACCGAACACTTCCCCAACATCCAGTTCATCGTGACGACCCACAGCCCGTACATCTGCCAGGCGGCCGACCCCGGGGGCCTGATCCGCCTGCCCGGTGTGGAGGAGGAAGCGGCCCCCGAGGTGGTGTCGGAGGACCTGTACGAGCGAGTGGTCTACGGCAGCGGCGACGACGCGGTCCTCTCCGAACTCTTCGGCCTCGACACCCCGTACTCCGAACAGGCCGAGCGCCGCCGTGCCGAGTTCGTGGCGCTGGAGTCCCGTCCCGCGTCTGACATCGGCTCGGCGGCCCCGACCAGCGGGGCCGCCCTCAGCGTGGGGTGAGGTCAGGCGGAGAGGTGCCCGTCCTTGAGCGCGGTGACGAAGGAGGACCAGCCGGCGGGGGAGAAGGCGATGGCGGGGCCGGCGGGGGTCTTGCTGTCGCGGACGGGGACGGCGGCGTGGCCATGTGCGACCTCAAGGCAATCGCCTCCGGCACCACCGCTGTAACTAGATTTCTGCCATCCGCTCTGTGCTGAACCGTCAGTCCCGGCGGGCTCGTTGGTGTGCATGTTCGTGTTCCTCTGCGATGGCCCTGACAATCGTTACCGATTCGCCTTGCGAAGCCGCGTCACCCAGAGCGAGAGCGTAGGACGTGTGGCACGCCTCAACCAGGGCGGGATCATCCATCAGGCGTCCGGTATGTAGCCCCTCAACGTACGCGACAGGAGCCGCATCCGCGAAGGACAGCAGATAGAGCATGCTCTCCTGAAGCGCATGGGCTCCGGACGCCAGAGTCAGCACGTGAAGGCGTAAGCGGCCGGACTCTGTCATGCCCACCACCTTGCGCAACTGCTCCGCCATGACCTGCGGTCCGCCAACGCACCGCCTGAGCGCTGCTTCATCAAGAAGTACCCACGCTACGGGTCTCGAAGGGTTTTCAAGGATTTGGGCCCGGCTGGCGCGCTTGACGACGAACTCGTCAAGCTCCTCCATGCGGTAGTTCGGTCGGTACGCTCGGAACACGGCCTCCGAGTAGCCCTTCGTCTGGAGCAACCCCGGGATCAGCGAGGCACTGAAGTGACGAATCTCGGTTGCTTCCTTCTCCAACTCTGCGACCTCCGCGAAATAGTGCGGGAGACCCGGGTCCAAGTCCCGCAGCCACCGGGCGAAGAACCCGTCCGTCCCCAACGCCCGGTCGATCCGCTGCGCGTCCTCCGGGCTCGGTAGTCGCCGCCCCGCCTCGTAATGGCTGATGAGGGTGGGCGAGCAGACGACCAGCTCGCTCAGGGCTTCCTGCGTCAGGCCCGCTGCGATACGCCGCAGCCGCAGCTCCTCGCCGTACTTCTGCCTCGGCGTACGCGGACCGTGCTTCAGTCCCATGCAGTCCAACTCCCCGTCTTGACACACGCGCTGTCATCCCCGACCCCCTGGCAGCGTAGCCACGAATGACCCCACTCTGTGATGGGTTCGCTACGGAAAGAAGTGGCCGACCCTCGAGCGAGGAAACCGAGAGACCCCCGCGACCGACGCAACCGGTCCGGGGGCATGGTCACCCCCCAGAAAGCAGGCTGACATGAAGCACGTTATCGCCCGACTCCTGAAGCCGGTACGCCGACGGCCGACCCCCGCACAGCGCCAACAGCCCCCCGTGGCCCACCCGCACGCCTACGCGTACCCCTACTCGTGCACCTGCGCCGGCCGGGCCGTGGCATGAGGATGAGCACCGAACCGACCGACCGCGCCGACGCGTCGGGGATGCGGCTGCTGCCCTGGACGGGGACGGGCGGGAAGCCCTGTTACGTCGTGGGGGACGGCACCGGCTACGTCTCGCGGATGGCCGACGACGTGGAGGACATCCAGCTGGACATGGCGAACGAACTGCTCGGCCACGCCGCCGATTTGCTGGCGGACGACGCGTCCACCGGGTCGCAGGTCCGCTTCGTCGCCGACAGGCTGAACGAGTCGCTGCGCCAGATCGTGCGCGTCGCGGAGAGCCGCGGTGCGCGGCTCGAAGTGCTCGCCCCGGTGAACGGGGCGCCGGACGGCTGACGCCCACCTGTCCGGCGCTCCCCGCACCGGGGGCGCCGGACGGGCGAGGCCCTACATCCCGGCGACGCTCCCGCAGGTGATGGTGCCGTCGACGGTGATCGAGTCACCGGTCGGGTCGGTCGGTCCGAGCTCCAGCCCGGCCACGGTGATGACCCAGGTGCCACCGCTCTTGCTGCCGGTGATCCCGGGGGCGGAGGTGTGGAGGTAGCTCTTGCCGTCGTCCGTGGTGAGCGTGGTCATCGCCTTGTCGTCGGTCACGACGGCGGTGAACGAGGGCTTCGCGGGGGTGGAACTGTCCGCGGTGTCCGCGCTGTCCGGCGCGGAGATGGCGGCGAGCTTCCCGTTCATCACGGCGCACCCGACGCTCTTGATGGAGACCTCGCCGCTCGCACCGCCCTTGTAGCTGAGCTGCGCGGACCCCTTCCCGTCCGCTGCCGGCTCCGAGCCCTCGTCGTCCTTCGCCTTGTCGTCCTTCCCCGCGTCGGCCGGCGCGCTCGCCGAGGAGTCGGACGCGTCCTTCTTGGAGTCATCGCTGTCCGACGAGCAACCGGTGAGGGCCAGTGCGGTGGCGGCGGCCAGGGCTATGAGCGGGACGGTCAGGGCGCGGGACCTGTGCATCTTCGAAACCTTTCAAAAGCCTGTGAGGACGCTCACCGTACAGGGACCGCACCTGCGGACGGCGGGACTCCGGGGAGGGGAAGGTTCATGCGGCGGCGCTGGACTGGGCCGACACCGTTCTTGCGATGGACGCTGCCATCCTGCAAACGCTGCGCGTGATCTGCACCGAGGGTAACGTGCGCAAGCTCGCCCTCTACCTGGGAGACGGTGACGTTCCCGATGCGATAGGCCAGGACGACGCGGTCTTCAACATGCTCTAGCAATTCCTCCCGGCCCTTTGGGGCTCGGGAGGAATTGCTTCCTCGGCCCGGGGGGCGCGGAGTGTCGGAGTTCGCTGCGCCTGCGGCTGTGAGGGTCAGTCTGGCCGCTTCTGGTTCTCGATGTACTCCTTGACCACGGCGAGCGGTGCGCCGCCTGCGGAGGCAGCGAAGTAGGACGGCGACCAGAAGTGTTCGTCCAACAGGTACTTGTGGATGTGGTCGGCGTGTTCCTTGCGCAGGTAGTGCGCGGAGACGCCCTTGAGGGAGCCGACCAGGGCGGAGAGCTTGACCTGCGGCGGGTAGTGGACCAGGAGATGTACGTGGTCGCGTTCGCCGTTGAACTCGCGCAGCTCGGCGTTGGCCTTGGCGCACACCTCCCGCATGATCTCCTCGCACCTGGTCAGGACCTCGTCGGTGAAGACATTGCGCCGGTACTTCGGTACGAAGACCAGATGCGCGTGGAGAGTATGGACGACGCTGCGACCCCTGCGGATGTCCGGGTCTGATTCCCATCTCGGTGACATAGACACGATGCTACGGTGATCCGTATGAAGGTCGTGGTGCAGGTCAAGCTCATGCCGTCGCCCGAGGTGGCGTCGGCGCTTGAGGCGACCCTGCGCACGGCGAACGATGCGGCGAACTGGCTTTCCGGTGAGGCGCACCGGCGGGGCGAGACCTCGCGTAAGGCGTTGCAGGGCTTCGCCTACCACGACCTCAAGACGTGGGGCCTGTCGGCTCAGCCCGCGCTGCACGTGCTGCGGAAGGTCGCCGATGCCTACACCACCCTGCGGGCGAACATCCGGGCGGGAAACCTTGGCAGGCCGGGCTCGAAGCGCCGGGCCAGGGCCGAGTCGAAACCGGTCACGTTCCGGCCCGATGCCGCGCAGCCGTACGACGACCGGTGTCTGTCCTGGAAGGTGGACGAGCAGACCGTGTCCATCTGGACCACGGTCGGGCGCGTGCGCGGGGTGCGGTTCGCCTGTTCCGGGCAGGCCCGCAAGCTCCTGGCCGAGCACCGCAAGGGCGAATCCGATCTCGTGCACCGCGACGGCGTGTGGTTCCTGATCGCAACGTGCGAGGTCCCCGAGGCCGAGCGGTACGAGCCGGCAGACTTCCTCGGCGTGGACCTCGGCATCGTCAACATTGCCACCACATCCGACGGGAAGATCCACGCCGGACGTGAGCTGAACCGCTACCGCAAGCGTCAGCTTGCTCTGCGGGCCAAGCTCCAGAACAAGGGCACCAAGTCCGCCAAACGGCTCCTCAAGCGGCAGCGTCGCAAGGAGCAGCGCAAGGCGACCGAGGCCAACCACATCATCGCCAAGCGCATCGTGGCCGAGGCTGAACGCACCGGACGCGGAATCGGCATGGAAGACCTTGCCGGTATCCGCCAACGGGTACGGCTCCGCAAGCCCCAACGGGTCGCGCTGCACTCCTGGGCCTTCGCCCAGCTCGGACAGTTCGTGGAGTACAAGGCGCGCCGCGCCGGAGTGCCTGTCCTGTTCGTCGATCCCGCCTACACCTCCCGCACGTGCGCGGAGTGCGGGCACACAGACAAGCTGAACCGTGTCTCTCAGGGACGGTTCGCATGCCGGTCGTGCGGATTCGTTGATCACGCCGACCGCAATGGCTCCCGCAACGTCCGCGCGCGAGCGCTGGAGTTGTGGCGAAGCGGGGCGGAGTCACGCGCCCCTGGACCCGCTTAGGGTGCTGGACGGAGGAGCCCACCCGGCAGCCAGTCGGGCTCTACCTCCAAGCCTGGCCCTCCGGGGCCAGGTAGTTGACCGACTGTGCCGTGCTGATCGAGGCCGGCACGGCGCTGCACCTCGGCCGTCGGCTATAACGCCGCGCATCAGCCATCAGCCGGACGCGGCGGACAGAATCACATCCACGAGCCTGGACGCCGCGTCCGGCCTGCCGTGTGCCCGAGCCCGGTCCGCCATCGCGTTGCGACGGGCGGGGTCCGTCAGGAGCGGGCCGACCGCTTCGGTGAGGACCGCCGCCGTCACCTCTCCGAGCAGGGCGACAGCGGCACCGGCCTCCGCCAGGTGCCGGGCGTTGTGGTCCTGCTCGTTGCCGGCGGACGTCGCGAGCGGAATGAATACGGCCGGCTTGCCCAAGGCGGTGAGTTCGGCGAGCGTGCCGGCACCGCTGCGGGAAACCACCACGTCGGCGAGAGCCAGCACGTCGGGGAGTTCCGAACCCATGAATCCAGCGAGGTGGTAGCGGCTCGCCTGCTCGGCCGCGAGGCCCGTGGCGCGGCGCCGCAGTTCCTCCACGTTCGCCGGGCCGCACTGGTGGATCACGTTCGCCCGCTCCAGCAACCATGGCAGAGCCCCTGCCACGACCTCGTTGATCTGCTGCGAGCCCTGCGCGCCACCGGTGACGTACACGGTCGGCAACCGCCGGTCGAAGCCGTGCAGACCCAGGGCCGCCACTGCCTTGTCCGGGTGCCCCGACAAGACCTCTGCCCGCACCGGGTTGCCGGTCACGACTGCCGCGCCGCGAACTGATTCCGGCAGCAGCGGAACCGTCGACTCCGAAGACACCGCGATCTTCGCCGCCGAGCCCGCAAGCTTCCGGTTCGCCAGTCCCAGCCGCACGGTCTGCTCATGGAGCACCAGGGGACGCTTGCACAAGCGGGCCCCCAGACCGGCGGGAACCGCCACGTACCCGCCCGTGGCAAGCACTACATCCGGCCGGAAATCCGAAATGATCTTCCGAGCCTGCGCCACCCCGAGCGGTACACGGGCCATGTCCTTCGCGTTGGCCGGGCTCAACATCTTCAGCGGATTGCTGGATCGCCGGATCTTGCCGGTGGCGACCGTGGTGAAGGGGATCCCCTCCGCCGGGGCAACCCTGGCCTCCAAGCCGCCGGGCGTCCCGATCCACAGCACGTCGAGCCCTCGCCCCTCACCGGCCAGCCGCTCCTGGAGAGCACGGATCGCGGTCAGGGCGGGGTATGTGTGGCCGCCTGTGCCTCCGCCCGTGACGATGAGACGGAAGGCGCGAAGAGTGAGGGAAGCACTGTTCATCCGGGGCACGCTACCGGTCGCCGCCGCCCGCGACTGCCACTCCCGGATGATCAGGCGGAGAAGTGCAGCCCCTGACCGCGGTGATGAAGGAGGACCAGCCGGCGGGGGAGAAGGTGATGGCGGGCCGGTGGGGGTCTTGCTGTCGCGGACGGGGACGACGGGGTGGCCGCCTGCAACGTCAAGGCAACCGCAGGTGGCCGGCCGCGCTCGGGCCGGGCAGCGGCCAGGGGGGCGGTCAGGCGTGGTGCCAGCGGTTGCGCCCGTCGGCGGCGGGGCCGCAGACCATCGGGGTGCCGGCGGCGGTGACGCCCGTGTCGGGGGGAGAGCAGAACGCCCCGGGGTGCACGGTTCCAGCGCTGCCGCCCGAAGTGCCTCCGCCCGAGGAACTGCCGCCGGAGGACGACCCGCCGGAGGAGCCGTCGCCCGGGGCGTTTCCGCCCGCAGGACTCCCGCCGCCCCCGGAGCTTTCGGACCGGGCGGCGCCGGATGGATTTCCGTCCCCACCCGAGGCACTTCCGCTTCCGACCTTGTCCCCGTCGTCTTGGCTGCCGGGAGCGTTGGCCGGGTCCTCGTAGGTGGTGTCCTTGGACTCGGGACAACTCCGCACGCTGCTGTCGTCGGTCCACCGTCCCAGATCGAGCCGGACCTCGGTGGGGGAGTCCACCGGCTTCTTGTCGTCCGGCGACTGGAAGCAGACATGCCACTCGTTGCCGTTCTCCGCCGCTTCATCGGCGGTGGGGGCGTCGACATCGAGGTAGACGTCGTCCAGCGTGACGCGTCCCATCGGGATGCCGGCGTGCGTCAGGGACTTGACCGCCGAGGCGTAGGTGGCGCCTACGACGTCCGGCATCATCGGCCACGCAAGCGGGCCCCCGTCCTCCTTCGGGCACGGCTCGCCGCTTTTGGCCGCCGCGAAGTCGATCGTCATCCTGGCCGTGTCGGCGTCCTGGAAACACACGCTCCAGTTCGCGCTGTTCTGGATGGCGCGGTTCTCCGTGGACGCGTCGTGACGGGCGGTGGTGAAACCGACGGACCGGGTCCGCTTCTCGGCCTCGGCCAGTGACCTGCCGGTGTAGTCGGCGATCTCCGGAGGCGTGGACGCGGTGGCGGACGACGCGGGTGTATGCCGCTCGTCCGTCGCTGCCGGGGCCTTCGCGTTGGCCTTGTCCGTGCTGCCGTCGTCGAGTTGGCCACCGATGCCCCCGCCGACGGCAAGCAGCAGGAAGGCGCCGAACGTCGCGCCGAGCTTGGCGAACCAGCGCCACGGCGGAACGGTCCACATCGCCACCATCGCGGCCATCATCGAAATGATGCCGAGGTAGAGATTGAAAGCGCCGGTGAGAGCGACAAGGAGGAGAAGTCCCAGCGCGACCGGAGTGGACCTCCACCGAGGCCGAGGCCGAGGCGCAGGCGAGGGCGGAGGCGAGGGCGGAGGCGGGGGTGGGGACGGGACGTTGTACGGGTTCATCGACGTTTCGTTTCTCTGGCACCTGTGGGCGGTCGGCGTACTTCCGGTGAAGTGGTGCCACGGCGAAGGCGAGATCCTGCGGTCGAACCGTGCCGTATCGGCCGGTCGACGTGAGTGGATTCTCGGGGTTCCTCGCCGTGGGCGCCCGCCCGTGCCTGGAGTAACGATCATCCGGGCGTGACGCTACGGGCGGTGGAAGCGCACGGCGTTCCGGGGCGGGATCCGAGGGTGTCGAGAAGCCCTGACCGATGTCGTGCCGCCACCCCCACGGGACGGAATGCAGGCATCTCAAGTGCCGCGTACAACCAGTCACATAACCTCATGCGCGGAGGTCTCGCATGAGGACGTGTTCCTCCGGCCCGAGGAGGCGAAGGTGACCGGAACCGGCGCGCGGTGGCTCGTGGGGGCGCTGATCGTGGCCTGCGTGCTGCTGGCTGGCCCCAGTGCGCCTGACGGCGCCTACATCGCCAAGCCGCTGCCGGCCGACGCCCCCCAGGAAGTCGTGCCGAACCGCGTCATGACGTGGAACATCTGCAACCCCTGCAAGGGGAGCGGCCGGAACATCGGCCGGGCGGCGGAGATCGCCACGTACGCGCCTCAGGTCATCGGCCTGCAAGAAGCGTGCGTGGGTGATGTCGAGAGGATCCGGGACCATCTCCGGCACCTGTACGGGCTGGTCTACCACGTCGAGTACGGGTCCGTGCTGCGGAGTTGGAGCCGCTGCGGGGGGCTGCCGTGGAGTCCGGGGGGCTTCGGCCAGGCGATCCTCTCGGCCGCTCCGATGACCGACCCCGTGAACGTGGAGTACCCAGACGGCGGTTCCGAGGACCGTGGGTACATGGCTGTCACCACCCTCGTGGACGGCTCGCTCGTCCGGGTCTTCAATACACACCTGGCTCAGTGGAGTCAGGCTTCGGTCCGCGCCGAGCAGTCCGGCGTGCTGGCGAAGGCGGTCGCCCGGCATGACCGCACGATCGTTCTTGGCGACTTCAACGCGGTGCCGGACACCGCCGAACTCGCCGTGATGTGGGGCCTGGCCGCGGACGCGGACCCCGGGTGCGGTCCCTCGGCGGCTCGTACGTGCGAGCCGACCACCGATTGGCGCAGGAAGTTCGACTACATCTTTCTGCGCGGCTTCGCCCCGCTCGACCACGGTGCGCATCTCACTCCGCACTCCGACCACGATCTGGTGCGGGCCGATCTGGGGCCGGCGTAGCGGGGTGTTCCGGCGGCGAAGTCCTACAGGGAGTGGACGACGAGACCCGGCCCGCCGACCACTCCAAGGACAGCCCCTAGGCTCGCGTTCATGCTGAGACTAGGAATCCCCGTCATCGGTGTCACGGACGTTCCCCGCGCAGAGGCCTTCTGGACCGCCGCCCTGAACCTGGTCCCCGCCGAGGAGTGGAAAACCGAAACGTGGCGGACGCTCACCTACCCCGACGGCTCCGGCCGAGCCCTTGGCCTGTTGCGCAGCGCCTCGCCGGCGGAGCCGCACCCCCGTCTCCACCTGGACCTCTTCACGGACACGGCCGAGGAACAACAGGCGGAGGTCCGGCGACTGGTCGGTCTCGGCGCGCGGACCGTCGACTGGGACCACTACCCGCCCGATCCCGACTTCGTTGTTCTCGCCGACCCGGACGACAACATCTTCTGTGTCGTGGACCTGAGCCACGCACCCAGCGGCGGTGACCGGCCGACATCCTGACGGCCCTGGCGACGGCCGGACCGGCGAGAGCCCTGCTGTTCCGGGACCCCGGCCCGGTGTCACCCCCGCCCGATACCGTCACACCCATGTCCACCACGCCACACGCACCCAACCTGGCCGTCCTCGAAGGGGTCCTGGAGAGGATCACGTACGCCAACGAGGAGAACGGGTACACCGTCGCCCGCGTCGACACCGGGCGCGGGGCCGGGGATCTGCTGACCGTGGTGGGATCGTTGCTCGGGGCGCAGCCGGGGGAGTCGCTGCGGATGGAGGGGCGCTGGGGCTCCCACTCGCAGTACGGCAAGCAGTTCACCGTGGAGAACTACACGACGATCCTCCCCGCCACCATCCAGGGCATCCGCCGCTATCTCGGTTCCGGGCTGATCAAGGGCATCGGCCCGGTCATGGCCGACCGGATCACCACCCACTTCGGTGTCGACACCCTCGACATCATCGAGCGGGAGCCGAAGCGGCTCGTGGAGGTCCCCGGGCTCGGGCCGAAGCGGACGAAGATGATCGCCGCCGCCTGGGAGGAGCAGAAGGCGATCAAGGAGGTCATGGTCTTCCTCCAGGGCGTCGGCGTCTCGACGTCCATCGCCGTCCGTATCTACAAGAAGTACGAGGACGCCTCGATCTCCGTCGTGAAGAACCAGCCCTACCGGCTGGCCGCCGACGTCTGGGGCATCGGCTTCCTCACCGCCGACAAGATCGCCCAGGCGGTCGGCATCCCGCACGACAGCCCGGAGCGGGTCAAGGCCGGGCTCCAGTACGCGCTGTCGCAGTCCACCGACCAGGGGCACTGCTTCCTGCCCGAGGAGCGGCTGATCGCGGACGCGGTGAAGCTCCTCCAGGTGGACACCGGGCTCGTCATCGACTGCCTGGCCGAGCTGGCCGGGGAACCGGAGGGCGTCGTACGGGAGAAGGTGCCGTCGCCCGAGGGCGGGGAGCCGGTGACGGCCGTCTATCTGGTGCCCTTCCACCGGGCCGAGATCGCGCTCGCCGCCCAGGTGCGGCGGCTGCTGCGGACGCCCGACGAGCGGATGCCGGCCTTCGCGGACGTGGACTGGGACAAGGCCCTGAAGTGGCTCGCGGGGCGGACCGGGGCCAAGCTGGCGCCCGAGCAGGAGGCCGCCGTACGGCTCGCGCTGACCCGGAAGGTCGCCGTCCTGACGGGCGGGCCGGGCTGCGGCAAGTCGTTCACGGTCCGGTCCATCGTGGAGCTGGCCCGCGCGAAGAAGGCGAAAGTGGTGCTGGCCGCGCCGACCGGGCGGGCGGCGAAGCGGCTCTCGGAGCTGACCGGGGCCGAGGCGTCCACCGTGCACCGGCTGCTTGAGCTGAAGCCCGGCGGTGACGCGGCGTACGACCGGGACCGTCCGCTGGACGCCGACCTGGTCGTCGTGGACGAGGCGTCGATGCTCGATCTGCTCCTCGCCAACAAGCTCGTCAAGGCGGTGGCACCGGGTGCCCACCTGCTGCTCGTAGGCGATGTGGACCAGCTGCCGTCGGTGGGGGCGGGGGAGGTGCTGCGGGATCTGCTCGCGGACGGCGGCCCGGTCCCCGCGGTCCGGCTGACCACCATTTTCCGCCAGGCCCAGCAGTCGGGCGTCGTCACCAACGCGCACCGGATCAACTCGGGCGTACCACCGCTCACTCAGGGGCTCAGCGACTTCTTCCTCTTCGTCGAGGACGAGACGGAGGACGCCGGGGTGCTCGCGGTGGACGTCGCGTCCCGTCGTATTCCGGCCAAGTTCGGGCTGAATCCGCGGCGGGACGTGCAGGTCCTCGCGCCGATGCACCGGGGCCCGGCCGGGGCGGGCCATCTCAACGGGCTGCTCCAGCAGGCGATCACCCCGGGGAGGCCCGGGGTGCCCGAGAAGCGGTTCGGCGGCCGGGTGTTCCGCGTCGGCGACAAGGTCACCCAGATCCGCAACAACTACGACAAGGGGGAGAACGGCGTGTTCAACGGCACGGTCGGCGTCGTCACCGCCCTTGACCTGGACGAACAGCGGCTGACGGTCCTCACCGACGAGGACGAGGAGATCGGTTACGACTTCGACGAGCTGGATGAGCTGGCCCATGCGTACGCCATGACGATCCACCGTTCCCAGGGCAGCGAGTACCCCGCCGTGGTCATCCCGGTGACGAAGAGCGCCTGGATGATGCTCCAGCGGAACCTGCTGTACACCGCGGTGACCCGGGCCAAGAAGCTTGTCGTGCTGGTCGGCTCCCGGCAGGCGATCGGCCAGGCGGTCCGCACGGTTTCCGCAGGCAGACGGTGTACGGCGCTGGATTACCGGCTGTGCGGAGGCCCTGAAGGAGGATCCTCGGAAAAAATGATCGATCAAATCGGTGGGAAACATCACGGGGGTCTTCCGGAACCGCAGTCAAGGGGGCAGGATGAATAAGTTCGCGGCACTCAGTGCCGCGAGTAGGTCCAATGGACGACCCCGAGTGCACTCTCCTGAGCCAAATGGGGGAGGGTGGAGACAGTCAGGGAACCTCGAAGAAGAGGCACTACGTCGGTGAGGGATGACGTGAGCGAGCACACCAACAACGCTGTGGTACTGCGGTACGGCGATGGCGAGTACACCTACCCGGTGATCGACAGCACCGTCGGCGACAAGGGCTTCGACATCGGGAAGCTCCGGGCGAACACCGGCCTGGTGACGCTGGACAGCGGATACGGCAACACCGCTGCCTATAAATCGGCCATCACCTACCTCGACGGCGAGCAGGGCATCCTGCGGTACCGCGGCTACCCCATCGAGCAGCTCGCCGAGCGCTCGACGTTCCTGGAGGTCGCGTACACGCTCATCAACGGTGAGCTTCCCAAGGTCGACGAGCTGTCGGCCTTCAAGAACGAGATCACCCAGCACACCCTGCTGCACGAGGACGTCAAGCGGTTCTTCGACGGCTTCCCGCGCGACGCGCACCCGATGGCCATGCTGTCCTCGGTCGTCAGTGCGCTGTCCACGTTCTACCAGGACAGCCACAACCCGTTCGACGAGGAGCAGCGCCACCTCTCGACGATCCGGCTGCTCGCCAAGCTCCCGACCATCGCCGCGTACGCGTACAAGAAGTCGATCGGTCACCCGTTCGTCTACCCGCGCAACGACCTCGGCTACGTCGAGAACTTCCTGCGGATGACCTTCTCGGTCCCCGCCCAGGAGTACGAGCTGGACCCGGTCGTCGTCTCGGCGCTCGACAAGCTGCTCATCCTGCACGCGGACCACGAGCAGAACTGCTCGACCTCCACCGTGCGTCTGGTCGGCTCCTCGCAGGCGAACATGTTCGCCTCGATCTCCGCCGGCATCTCGGCGCTGTGGGGCCCCCTGCACGGCGGCGCCAACCAGTCCGTGCTGGAGATGCTGGAAGGCATCCAGGCCAACGGCGGCGACGTCGACTCCTTCATCCGCAAGGTGAAGAACAAGGAGGACGGCGTCCGCCTGATGGGCTTCGGCCACCGGGTGTACAAGTCCTTCGACCCGCGCGCCAAGATCATCAAGGCCGCCGCCCACGACGTGCTGTCCGCGCTCGGCAAGTCCGACGAGCTGCTCGACATCGCGCTCAAGCTGGAGGAGCACGCGCTCTCCGACGAGTACTTCGTCTCGCGCAACCTCTACCCGAACGTGGACTTCTACACGGGCCTGATCTACCGCGCCATGGGCTTCCCGACCGAGATGTTCACCGTGCTCTTCGCGCTCGGCCGTCTCCCGGGCTGGATCGCCCAGTGGCACGAGATGATCAAGGAGCCGGGTTCCCGCATCGGCCGCCCGCGCCAGATCTACACCGGCGAGGTCCTGCGCGACTTCGTCCCGGTCGAGGGCCGCTGACCGCCTGACCGGCTCTTCGCTTCACCCCGGCCCTGACTGACGCCGGATTCCTTCGCCCCTGACTGCCGCGCCCTCGCCCCGAGCGAGCGCGGAGTCCGGGGCGATGCGCGTTTTCGGGGAGTGCTATGCCGATGTGGGCCTGTCGGGGGTGCGATGCCGGTGTGCGTTTGTCGGGGCGCGATGCCGGGGCCGGCGGGTGTGGGCGCCTCCGGGGCTCCGGGGCATGTGCGTGTGCGGGCGCCTGGGCCCGCCCGCCGCCTACGGGAGCGCTCCCGTGAAAGCGAGAAGCGCCCCGCCATCGATCCCCCCACGGGCCGACAGCGAGGCGCTTCCCATATCCCGGAGCGGATTCCCCCCACGGGATCCGGCCGGGCGTTCTGTGGGAGCCGAAGCTCCTGGGTTGTTCCTCGGTACTGCTTGTCCTGCTCTTCTTCCACCTACTCCAGTGGTCTGCCGGGGTACGTACCGACGGGAGGGCCGCTCAAAGCTCCCCGGTGTACGTGCCCCGGCCCACGCTTGCCCGGAGCATCCCCCAAGACGCTCCGCCGGACGTCCCCCAAGACATCCTTGGCATCGCACTCTAAGACTCGCGAACCCATCGAATGGTTACCCTGAAACCGATGTGATCTGAATCTCATTGTGGATATTACGTGAAGGACCGCAGGCGCAGACTGTTCGTCACGACGAAGACCGATGAGAAGGCCATCGCCGCTCCAGCAATCATAGGGTTGAGCAGGCCAAATGCCGCAAGGGGTAGAGCGGCAACGTTGTAGCCGAATGCCCAGAACAGGTTGCCCTTGATCGTGGTGAGGGTGCGCCGGGAGAGCCGGATGGCGTCCGCGGTCACCTTGAGATCTCCACGAACCAGGGTCAGGTCGCTCGCCTCGATCGCCGCGTCCGTGCCGGTGCCCATGGCCAGGCCGAGGTCGGCGGTGGCCAGCGCGGCGGCGTCGTTGACCCCGTCACCGACCATGGCGACCACCCGTCCCTGGGCCTGCAAACCCTCGATGACGTGCGCCTTTTCCTCCGGCAGCACCTCCGCGCGGACCTCCTCGATCCCGACCTCGCGGGCCACGGATTCGGCTACCGCCCGGTTGTCGCCGGTCAGCAGGATCGGGGTCAGGCCGAGTGCCCGGAGCGCGGTGACGGCTTCCGCGCTGGAGTCCTTGACCGCGTCGGCCACTTCGAGAACGCCGCGCGCCTCGCCGTCCCAGCCGACCGCGATGGCCGTACGGCCCTGTGCGGCGGCCTCGGTCAGTGCGGCGGTCAGCGTGTCGGGGAGGTCGATTCCGGCGTCGGTGAGCAGCCGGGGGCGCCCGACGAGGACGGCGTGGCCGTCGACGGTGCCCTGTACGCCGAGTCCGGGGATGTTGGTGAAGTCCTCGGGGGTGGGGAGGGGGGTGGTGGTGTGGTTGGTGGCTCCGGTGGCGATGGCTTGGGCGATGGGGTGTTCGGAGGCGTGTTCGAGTGCTCCGGCGAGGCGGAGGACGTCGGTTTCGGTGGTGGTGGGGGTGGTGTGGACGGTCTGGAGGGTCATGCGGCCGGTGGTGACGGTGCCGGTCTTGTCGAGGACGATGGTGTCGACGCGGCGGGTTGATTCCAGGACCTCGGGGCCCTTGATGAGGATGCCGAGCTGGGCGCCGCGTCCGGTGCCGACCATGAGGGCGGTGGGGGTCGCGAGGCCCAGGGCGCAGGGGCAGGCGATGATCAGGACCGCCACCGCCGCCGTGAACGCGGCCGTGACATCGTCCGTGCTGAGCAGCCAGACGATCAGCGTGCCGAGGGCGATGAGCAGGACCACGGGGACGAACACCGCCGAGATCCGGTCGGCCAGGCGCTGCACCTCGGCCTTGCCGTTCTGCGCGTCCTCGACCAGCTTCGCCATCCGGGCGAGCTGTGTGTCGGAGCCGACCCGGGTCGCCTCCACGACGAGCCGGCCGGAGGCGTTCACGGTGGCGCCGGTGACCTGGTCGCCCGTGCCCACGTCCACCGGGACGGACTCGCCGGTGAGCATGGACGCGTCCACCGCCGACGCGCCCTCCACCACCGTCCCGTCGGTCGCGATCTTCTCGCCCGGCCGGACGATGAAGCGGTCGCCCACGACGAGCCGGCCCACGGGGACACGGACCTCGGTGCCGTCCCGCAGGACGGCCACGTCCTTGGCGCCCAGATGCATCAGGGCGCGCAGTGCCGAACCGGCCCTCCGCTTGGACTTCGCTTCCAGGTAGCGGCCCAGCAGGATGAAGGTGATGACGCCCGCCGCGACCTCCAGGTAGATGGTGTCCGAGGCGTCGGCGCGGGAGACCGTGAGATCGAAGCCGTGCCGCATGCCGGGCATCCCGGCGTCACCGAGGAACAGCGCCCACAGGGACCAGCCGAAGGCGGCCAGGGTCCCGACGGAGACGAGGGTGTCCATGGTGGCCGCGCCGTGGCGCAGGTTGGTCCAGGCGGCCCGGTGGAAGGGCAGTCCGCCCCAGACGACGACGGGAGCGGCGAGGGTGAGCGAGAGCCACTGCCAGTTGTCGAACTGGAGGGCCGGGATCATCGCGAGGGCGACGACGGGGGCGGCGAGCACGGCGGAGACGATGAGCCGCTGCCGGAAGTGGACCAGCTCGGGCGCGGCCTCGGTCTCGGGCCGCAGCGGCCCCTCCGGTTCCGCTTCCGGTTCTGTCGTGTGCGGCTCGGCGCGGGCGGCCTCGGAGGGCGCGCCGGCCGCTCCGGCGGTCTGCGGGGCGGTCTGCGCGGCTGTCCTCGGGGCGGGCCGGGGCACCGGCTTCGCGGTGTAGCCGGTCTTCTCGACCGTGGCGATGAGGTCCTGTACGGAGACGTCGGCGGCCGGGTAGCTGACGCGGGCCTTCTCGGTGGCGTAGTTGACGGTGGCGGTGACGCCGTCCATCCGGTTGAGCTTCTTCTCGACGCGGGCCGCGCAGGAGGCGCAGGTCATGCCGCCGATCACGAACTCGGCTTCCGAACTCGCCGCCGCCGCGGTCCCGGCCTCTGTTGCGCTGTGCATGTCCGAACTCCTGGAACGCCGACCGGGCCGTACCTTCACCAGTATCTGCTGGTCGGTCCGGCCCGGCGGAACGGGGTGGTGCGGGGAAGGGGTGGTTCCCGAGGCGGTCAGGCACGCCCGGCGAGTTCGTAACCCGCCTCGTCGACGGCGGCGCGTACGGCCTCGTCGTCCAGGGCGGCTCCGGAGACCACCGTCACCTGGCCGGTGGACGCCACGGCCTTCACCGAGGTGACACCCTCGATGGCGGAGATCTCCTCGGAGACCGCGCCCTCGCAGTGTCCGCAGGTCATGCCGGTCACCTGGTAGGTGGTGGTCACGCCGGCCGGGGCGGCGTCCGTACCCGCGCTGTCGTGGCAGGAACCGCTGGGCGAGCAGCAGGAGCCGGTCGCCTGGGGGAGTTGGGTCTCGGCGGTCATCGCATTCTCCTCTTCGACGGGCACACAGGGGTGGGCGGGCGCACACGGAGGCGCCGCCACACTCTCCACTTTATACCCCTAGGGGGTATGACGCGAGTCGCCCGGCCGCTGTCCGCCGGTCCTGGGTCGTTATCCACCGTTCGGCGGAGCGTCCGCCGGGCCGGGCCGTGCGTGCGCGCCGTCGCGGACCATCGGTTCCAGGTACCGGTACAGGATCGTCTTCAGCTCCCGGATGTACGCCTCCCGCTCGTCCCCCTCGTACGCCATGATCACGTCGAGTCCGGCCTTGACGAGGTTGAAGATCATCGTGGCGATGCGGGTGACGTCGGCGGACGGCGCGTCCGGCAGGTATCCGGCGATGATCGTCTCGACCCGGGCGAGCATCGTGACGTGCACCGCGTCATGGTCCTTCGCGGGCATTCCGGGGATCTCGGAGCCGTGCATCAGTACCGTGAACGCCGGGTTGGCGCAGTTGAACTCGATCAGTGGGTCGAGGGTGGCGTCGAGGACCCGGTTCAGCGGCTGATCCCGCCGGACGGCCTGGAGGGCGGCCCCGTAGGTCTCCTGCCAGCGGGTCAGCAGCCGGTCGCCCAGCTCGACCGCGATGGCCTCCTTGTTCGGGAAGAACTGGTAGAGCGTGCCGGGCGAGACCCCGGCCTCGCGGGCGATGGCATTGGTGCTCGCGGCGGTGTAGCCCGTCGTGCAGAAGACGTCGGCGGCGGCCTTGAGCAGCTGCGCGATGCGGGCCTCGCCCCGGGCCTGCCGCCGGCGCGGCCGGGCGGGGCCTGCCGCCGTCCCCGGCTTCTTGGTGGCGGCTTCCGCGGCTCCGGTGTCCCCGGTGCTCTCCGCTCTGGCCTGCGACACGGTGAATCCCCAGCTTTCGCGAGCAGTTGACAAACACGAGCGACCGCTCGCATTCTTATGAAACGCGAGCGGGGACTCGTGTTTGCCAGTGTATGTGGCAACGACTGATCCATGCTGCCCTGCGCGGCTGCTTCGTGCTGCCGCCCGGCGCACCCGGATCCGGGGAAAAAGGGGACATCGCACCATGTCTGAAGTCAACGGCCCACAGCGATTGGGGGGCTGGACGCGCTTCGTCACCGCGCGTCCCCGGCTCACGCTGCTGGCGGCTCTGGTGATCACGGCGCTCGCGGTCTTCGCGGGCAGCGGGGTCGCCGACCGGATGGGCAGCGGCGGCTGGCAGGCCCCGGACGCCGAGTCGACCTACGCGACCAATGCGCTGGAGCGCGAGTTCCCCGCTTCCCAGCCGAATCTCCTGCTGCTGATCGACAGCGGCAGCGCCTCCGTCGACGACCCCGCCGTGGCCGCGGAGGCCGCACGCCTGGCCGAGCGGCTCTCAGGTGAGGCGGATGTCGTGGGGGTGCGCTCCTACTGGCAGGACAAGGCGCCCGCACTGCGCGCCGAGGACGGCAAGGAGGCGCTGATCGCGGCCCGGATCGAGGGCGACGACAAAGCGACGGGGGAGGTGCTGGACCGGATAGCCCCGGCCTACCGGGGGACGCACGGGCCGGTGCGCGTCTCGATCGGAGGCCCGGTCGCCGTGCAGCACGAGATGCAGACACTCATCGAGGAGGACCTGCTGCGGGCGGAGATCATCGCCCTGCCGGTGACGCTGGTGCTGCTCGTGATGGTCTTCGGCAGCGCGATCGCGGCCCTGCTGCCCCTGGGCGTCGGCATCGTCGCCATCCTGGGGACCAACGCCGTGCTGCGCGGCATCACCGAGCTCACCGATGTCTCCGTCTTCGCCCAGAACCTCACCACCGCGCTCGGCCTCGGACTCGCCGTCGACTACGCGTTGTTCATCGTGCGCCGGTTCCGCGAGGAGCTGGCGACCGGGGCCCCGACCCGGACGGCGGTGGGTACGACGCTGCGCACCGCCGGGCGGACCGTGCTGTTCTCGGCGCTGACCGTCGCGGTCTCGCTGGCCGCGATGCTGGTCTTCCCGCAGTACTTCCTGCGTTCCTTCGCGTACGCCGGGATCGCCGTGGTGCTGCTGGCCGCCGCGGCCGCGCTGATCCTCCTGCCGGCCGCGCTGATGCTGCTCGGCCACCGGGTCAACTCCCTCGACCTCAGGAAGCTGCTGAGGCGGGGGCGCGCGAAGTCGCCCGACGCGGTGGCCGGTGCGGGCTGGGGCAGGTTCACGGCGCTGGTGATGCGCCGGGCGCCCGTCTTCGCCGTCGTCACGAGCGTCGGACTCGTCCTGCTGGGACTGCCGTTCCTGGGCGTCGAGTTCGGTACGGCGGACGACCGGCAGCTGCCCGCGTCCTCCGAGTCGCACGTGGTGCAGCAGCATCTGCGGGACGGCTTCCCCGGCAGCCCCGGCGGCGGCCTCGACATCTTCGCGGAGGGCGGGGCGACACCCGCCCAGTACGCCGACTACCGGAGCCGGATCGCCACGCTCCCGGGGGTCCTGCGGGTCGACGGCCCGGTCACGGAAGGGAAGGCGGCCTACTTCAGCGTGCTGGGGAAGGGCGAGCCGGTAGGGCAGGAGACGCAGCGGCTGGTGAAGGACCTGCGGGCGGAGCCCGCCCCCTTCGACACCTCCGTGACGGGGACGGCGGCGGTACTGGTCGACTCCAAGGCCGCCATCGGCGACCGCCTGCCGTGGGCGGTGGGCATCATCGCCGTAGTGACGCTGCTGCTGGTGTTCCTGCTGACCGGAAGCGTGCTGATCCCCGTCCAGGCCGTCGTGCTCAACGCCCTGAGCCTCACCGCGATGTTCGGGGCGGTGGTCTGGGTCTTCCAGGACGGGCACCTGTCCGGACTGCTCTCCTTCACCAGCACGGGCGACATAGAGACGACACTGCCGGTGCTCATGTTCTGTGTCGCCTTCGGGCTCTCCATGGACTACGGGGTGTTCCTGCTCTCCCGGATCAAGGAGGAGTACGACCGCACCGGGGACCACGAGCACGCGGTCGGTTACGGGCTGCGGCACACCGGCGGGCTGATCACAGCGGCGGCCGTGATCCTGGCGGTCGTGATGGTCGCCATCGGCACCTCACGGGTCACCAACACCAAGATGCTGGGGCTCGGCATCGCGCTCGCCGTGCTGATGGACGCGATGGTGGTCCGCAGCCTCCTGGTCCCGACGGTGATGAAGCTGATGGGCCGCGCGACCTGGTGGGCCCCGGCGCCGCTGCGCCGGTTCCACCAGCGGTTCGGGCTGAGCGAGGGGGAATCGGTGCGACCGGAGGCCGGGGCCGGGACCGGGGCCGAGGGCGTGCCGGAGCCGTCCGCCGAGCCGGAGCGGATATCCAGCGGGGCGTAGAAGGGTCGGGGCGTGGGGCGGGGCGCGTTCTGGGGCGTGGAGTGCGGGACGGGACGCGTTCTGGGGCGTGGGGCGTGGGGCGTGGGTCGGTCGGGCGGGTGGCCGGTCGGGCGGGGGCCGGACGGCGGACGGCGTACGGCCCCCGGTCGGCCCCGTCAGCCGCGGCGGCCCCGGTTGCCGGGGCGGGCGGCGACCCAGGCGCGGACCGTGTCCGCGTACCAGTAGGGCTTCCCGTTCTCCACGTGATCCGGCGCCGGCAGGAGGCCGTGCTTGCGATAGGAGCGGACCGTGTCCGGCTGAACCCGGATGTGCGCGGCGATGTCCTTGTAGGACCAGAGCCCTCTGTCCGTCATGGTGCCACCTCTCCGCACCGCGGCGGCGGCCTGGGGGCCGTCGTGGGAACTGCGCCGCGGTCACTGACGATCGCTCAGCCTGTGTGGGGTGAACGACGGGAGGCGGGAGGGGGCGGGCCCTGTCGAGCGGCTGTGACGGAAGACCCGCAGAACGGAGATATGCGTGACGAGGGGGTGATCTCGGCGAGCCGTCGGCGGGGCGGCGGGCCACCGACCGGCTCGGCCCACCGGGCGGGCCACCGACCGGTTCGGCCCATCGGCGGGTGGAGGCCGGCCTGCGGGGCGGGTGGCGGCCAACGGGGTGGGCCCGGGGCCCGGTTTCACGGTGGGCGACAGCGTGTACCGGCCCGACGCCACTGCCCGGGGCCGTCCGGCGTGTCAGGGTGCCCGGCGCGGGGTGCCGCAGGAGCGGAGGAATTCCCGGGTGCGGCGGGCGATGGGGAAGGGGCGGTCGGGTGGGCACGGGTACATGTCCTGCTCGACGATCGCGAACAGGTCGACGTCCAGCCGGCGGGCGGCGGCGAGGACCGGTTCCAGGGCCGGGACCCCGCCCGGCGGTTCGCACATGACGCCGCGCGCCACGGCCGGCCCGAACGGCACCTCGTTCGCCACCACATCGGCCAGGATCTCCGGGTCGACCTGCTTGAGGTGGAGGTAGCCGATCCGCTCGCCGTAGGTCTCGATCAGCTCGACGCTGTCGCCGCCGCAGTACGCGTAGTGGCCCGTGTCGAGACAGAGCGAGACGAGGTCCGGGTCGGTGGCGTCGAGGAAGCGGCTGACGTTCTCCTCGGTGTCGATATGGGTGTCGGCATGGGGATGGACGACGATGCGCAGCCCGTAACGGTCCAGGACCTCGCGCCCCAGGCGCTCGGTCTGGGAGGTGAGATGGCGCCACTGTCCGGCGGTGAGAGAGCGGTCCTCCAGCACCTCGCCCGTCCGGTCGTCGCGCCAGAACGACGGGATGACCACGAGGTGGGCGGCGCCCATCGCCCGGGTGAGTGCCGCGATGTCGGCGACATGCGCCCAGGTCCGGTCCCAGACCTCCGGACCATGGTGCAATCCGGTGAAAACGGTGCCCGCCGAGACGGAGAGCCCGCGGCTGCGGGTCTCGTCCGCGAGGCGGGCCGGATCGGTCGGGAGGTAGCCGTAGGGTCCCAGCTCGATCCACTCGTAGCCCGCGGTGGAGACCTCGTCGAGGAAGCGCCGCCAGGGCACTTGCCGCGGGTCGTCGGGGAACCACACTCCCCAGGAGTCGGGCGCTGATCCGATGCGGATACCGGCCGGGGCGGAAGCGGAGGAGGAGGCCATGCGCCCACCCTCACCACGCGGGGGCGCACATGTCAAGGATACGTCCGTATGTCCGTACAAATGATTGACAGTGATCGGGGGAAGGGTTAGAACCGGGTACCGGCCGCCGTCGCGGCAGCCGCCCCACCGGTAGCCCGAAGGGCGCCCAGCCGAAGGGACGCTGAATGCCTGAGCCGTACGACGTGATCACCATGGGGCGGATCGGGGTGGACCTCTATCCGCTCAGGACCGGTGTGCCGCTGGCCCGGGTCGACACCTTCGGGAAGTTCCTCGGCGGCTCTCCCGCCAACGTCGCCGTCGCCGCGGCCCGCCTCGGCCGGCGCACCGCCGTGGTGACCCGGACCGGGCAGGACCCCTTCGGCACCTACCTGCACGACCAGCTGCGGGAATTCGGCGTGGACGACCGATGGGTGACCCCCGTCGCCGCATACCCGACCCCGGTCACCTTCTGCGAGGTCTTCCCGCCCGACGACTTCCCGCTCTACTTCTACCGGCAGCCCAAGGCCCCGGACCTGGAGATCCACGCCTCGGAGCTCGACCTGGCGGCGATCAGGGCCGCCCGGGTGTTCTGGATGACCGGTACCGGGCTGTGCGCCGAGCCGAGCCGGACCGCGACGCTCGCCGCGCTGCGCGCCCGCGACCGGTCCGGCATCACCGTCTTCGACCTCGACTGGCGCCCGATGTTCTGGGAACAGTCCGGCGAAGGGGCCGGGCCCGCGGCCGGGCCGACCGGCACACCGACCGGCGCTCCGGCCGACGACCCGACCACCGGGATCACGGCCGGGGCGCCCGCCGGGGCGAACACCGGGGTCACGACCGGGGCGCCGGCCGGGGCGGCGACCGCGGCGACGGACGGCGTAACGGTCGGCGCAACGACTGGCCCGACGACCGGGGCGCCCGCCGGGACGACCGGGGCGCCCGCCGGGACGGCCGGTGCGGTCTCCCCGTCCGCCCGCTATCGCGAGGCCCTCGCGCACGCCACCGTCGCCGTGGGCAACCTGGACGAGTGCGAGATCGCGACCGGCGAGCGCGAACCGTACGCGGCGGCCCGCGCCCTCATCGACGCGGGCGTCGAGCTGGCCGTCGTGAAGCGGGGCCCGGCGGGCGTCCTCGCCGTGCACCGGGACGGCACCGTCGCCGATGTGCCACCACTGCCCGTCGACGTGGTCAACGGCCTCGGTGCGGGCGACGCGTTCGGCGGCTCGCTCTGCCACGGGCTGCTCGCCGGCTGGGAGACCGCCCGCACCATGCGCTACGCCAACGCCGCCGGCGCCATCGTCGCCTCCCGGCTCGCCTGCTCCTCCGCCATGCCCTTCCCGCACGAGGTCGAAGCCGCTCTCGCCGAAGGCGCCGTCATCTCCAGGGCCCCCGGAGCGGCCCGATGAGCCCGGCCGCCTCCCGCGTCTCCGACCTGGTCCACCTGCGCATGCACCATCCGGAGGCCGTCGCCGAGGCCGCCGCCCGCCGCGCCAGGCGCCCGCTGGTCACCGGGCGCGGCCGGCTGATGATCGTCGCCGCCGACCACCCCGCCCGAGGCTCGCTCGCGGTCGGCGGCCGCGAACTGGCCATGGCCAACCGCTTCGAGCTGCTGGAACGGCTCTGTCTCGCCCTCTCCAGGCCCGGCGTCGACGGCGTGCTCGCCACCGCCGACATCCTGGACGACCTGCTGCTCCTGGGCGCCCTGGAGAACAAGGTGGTCATCGGTTCGATGAACCGGGGCGGACTGGCCGGCGCCTCCTTCGAGCTGGACGACCGCTTCACCGGACACCGCCCCGAGGACCTGGCCCGCCTCGGATTCGACGCCGGAAAGCTCCTGCTGCGCATCGACCACCAGGACCCCGGCTCCCTCGACACGATGCACACGACCGCCCGCGCCATCGACGCCATGGCCGCCCACCGGCTGCCCGTCTTCGTCGAACCCTTCCTCTGCCGCCGCGCCGCGGGCCGGGTCCACAACGACCTGAGCGCCGCCGCCGTCAGTACCGCCATCGCCATCGCCTCGGGACTGGCCGGCACCTCCGCGTACACCTGGCTCAAGGTCCCCGTCACGGAGAAGCCCGACGAGATGGCCCGGGTCATGGAGAGTTCGACGCTGCCCGCCGTGCTCCTCGGCGGCGAGGTCGGAGACGAGCAGGACGCGGCGTACGAGAAATGGCGGGCCGCGCTGCGCCTGCCGACCGTCCGGGGGCTGGTGGTGGGGCGCTCACTGCTGTATCCCGCAGACGGAGAGGTGACCGCCGCCGTCGACACGGCCGTATCACTGCTCGGTCCGGACACCACGGCCGGGGAAGGGACATGAGTATGCGAGGACAACCGACGTACCACCTGCCCGCGGGCCGAACCGCCCACGGCCCCTACGCCCTCGACATCGGCCCGGAACAGGCCGGCTGGGAGCGGTCGAGCCTAAGAGTGGTGGATCTGGAACCGGGAGGAGTTCACACACTTGTCACCGGGGAGAGCGAGTGGATCGTACTGCCGTTGACCGGCAGCTGTACGGTGCACATCTCAGATGAGATCTTTGAACTGCTGGGCCGTAAGAGCGTGTTCAGCGGCGTATCCGACTTCGCCTATGTACCGCGCGACGCCCACGCACAGATCGCCTCCGGCGCAGGAGGCCGCTTCGCCCTGGCAGGAGCGAAGTGCGAGCGACGACTCCCCGCTCGCTACGGCCCCGCGCCGGAGGTACGCGTGGAGCTTCGCGGCTCCGGCAACTGCTCCCGACAGGTCAACAACTTCGCCGCGGCCGACGCCTTCGACTGCGACCGGCTGATCGCCGTGGAAGTCCTCACACCCGGCGGCAACTGGTCCTCCTACCCGCCGCACAAACACGACGAGCACCACCCCGGCGAGGAATCCGTCCTGGAGGAGATCTACTACTTCGAGGTGGCAGACGGAGGCCTCGGCTACCACCGCGTGTCCCCGTCCCGGCCCGGCGGCACCGACGTCCTGGCCGAGGTCCGCAGCGGCGACACCGTCCTCATCCCCGACGGCTGGCACGGCCCCTCCATCGCCCCGCCCGGCCGCACCCTCTACTACCTCAACGTCATGGCGGGCCCCGGCGAGAAGCGGGAGTGGCTGATCCGCGACCACCCCGACCACCGCTGGATCCGCGACACCTGGCCGTCCCAGCCGGCCGACCCCCGGCTGCCGCTCTACGGGCCGGAGGACCGGGGATGACAGAGCGCAGCGCAACGACCGGAACCACCGGCGGGACCGGATCCACCGGGGCTACCGGATCCACCGGCGGGACCGGATCCACCGGGGCGCCCACGCGGCGGCTCACCACCGCCCAGGCACTGATCGCCTTCCTGGCCCGCCAGTACACCGAGCGCGACGGCCACCGCCACCGGCTGATCGCCGCGACCTGGGGCATCTTCGGCCACGGCAACGTCGCGGGCATTGGCCAGGCGCTCCTGGAGACCGGCCCCGCCATGCCCTACCTCCAGGGCCGCAACGAGCAGTCCATGGTGCACGCGGCCGTCGGATACGCCCGCCAGTCGGGCCGGCTGTCCGCGCAGGCCGTGACCACCTCCATCGGCCCCGGCGCCACCAACCTCGTCACCGGCGCCGCCCTCGCCACCGTCAACCACCTGCCGGTCCTGCTGCTGCCCGGTGACACCTTCGCGACCCGCCCCGCCGACCCCGTGCTCCAGCAGCTGGAGGTGCCGTTCGCGGGCGACGTCTCCGTCAACGACTGCCTGCGCCCCGTCTCCCGCTACTTCGACCGCGTCACCCGCCCCGAGGCCCTGATCCCGGCCGCGCTGCACGCCATGCGGGTCCTCGCCGACCCGGCGGAGACCGGCGCGGTCACACTCGCGCTGCCCCAGGACGTACAGGCCGAGGCGCACGACTGGCCGGAGGAGTTCTTCGCCGAGCGCGTCTGGCACGTACGCCGCCCCGCCCCCGACCCGCACGAACTCGACCGGGCTGCCTCGGCGGTGCGTGCCGCCCGCAGGCCGCTGATCGTCGCGGGCGGCGGGGTCCACCACAGCGCCGCCGAGGAGGCACTCGCCGCGTTCGCCGACGCCACCCGCATCCCCGTCGCCTCCACCCAGGCCGGCAAGGGTTCCCTGCGCCACGACCACCCCGCCGACATCGGCGGCATCGGCCACACCGGCACCGCCACCGCCGACGACCTGGCCCGCACCGCCGACCTCGTCATCGGGACCGGCACCCGCTTCACCGACTTCACGACCGCCTCCGCGACCCTCTTCCAGAACCCGGACGTCCGTTTCCTCGGCGTCAACATCACCGGTTTTGACGCCCACAAGCTCGCCGCGCTCCCGCTCGTCGCCGATGCCCGCACCGCCCTGGAAGCCCTCACCGCAGCCCTGGCCGGGCACCGCACGGACCCCGCGTACGAGGCCGAGTACACCGGGGCCAAGGACCGCTGGGAGCGGCGCGTCGACACCGCCTACGCCACCCCCGACCCCCGGGCCCGCCCCACCCAGACCCAGGTCCTCGGCCTTCTGGACGAGCTGGTCACCGACGACGACATCCTCATCAACGCGGCCGGTTCCCTCCCCGGTGACCTGCACAAACTCTGGCGGACCCGCTCCCCGCGCCAGTACCACGTGGAGTACGGCTACTCCTGCATGGGCTACGAGATCCCGGCCGCGATCGGTGTCCAGCTCGCCGCCCCGGGCCGCCCCGTCTGGGCGCTCGTCGGCGACGGCACCTACCTGATGAACCCGACCGAGATCGTGACCGCCGTTCAGGAGGACCTGCCCGTCAAGCTCGTCGTCCTCCAGAACCACGGATACGCGTCGATCGGCGGCCTCTCCGAGTCCACCGGCGGGGAACGCTTCGGTACGGCCTACCGCCACCGCGCCGCGGACACCCGCTTCACCGGGCCCCCGCTCCCCGTCGACCTCGCCGCCAACGCCGCCTCGCTCGGCATGCGGGTGCTGCGCGCCGGGACGGTGGGCGAGCTGCGCGAGGCCCTGGCCGAGGCCCGCGCGGCGGACCGGCCCGTCTGTGTGCATGTGGAGACCGAAACACCTGGTGCGGGACAGGGGCCCCCGGACGCACAGGCGTGGTGGGATGTCCCCGTGGCCGAGACGGCCACCCGCCCCGCGGCGGTCGCAGCACGGAAAGAGTACGAACGCCACAGCGCCGACCGACGCCGTCACCTCTGAAGGAGCCGCAGCATGAAGACCGTGAACCACTGGATCGGTGGCAAGACCGTCGAGGGCACGTCGGGCACGTACGGCCCGGTGACCGACCCGGCCACCGGCGCCGTCACCACCCGGGTCGCGTTCGCCTCCCCGGACGAGGTGGACACGGCGGTGGCCGCCGCCAAGGACGCGTACACGACGTGGCGCTCCTCATCGCTGTCCGCCCGCACGGGGATCCTGTTCCGCTACCACGCACTGCTGGACGCCCACCGGGACGAGATCGCCGCGCTCATCACCGCCGAGCACGGCAAGGTGCACTCGGACGCGCTCGGCGAGGTCGCGCGCGGCCTGGAGATCGTCGAACTTGCCTGCGGGATCACCACCCAGCTCAAGGGCGAGCTGTCCACCCAGGTCTCCAACCGGGTCGACGTCTCATCGATCCGGCAGCCGATCGGCGTCGTCGCGGGCATCACCCCGTTCAACTTCCCGGCCATGGTGCCGATGTGGATGTTCCCGCTGGCCATCGCCTGCGGCAACACGTTCGTGCTCAAGCCCAGCGAGAAGGACCCCTCCGCCGCCAACCTGCTGGCCGAGCTGGCCGCCGAGGCCGGTCTGCCGGACGGCGTGCTGAACGTCCTGCACGGCGACAGGGTTGCCGTCGACGCCCTCCTGAACCACCCGGACATCGCGGCCGTCTCCTTCGTCGGCTCGACCCCCATCGCCCGCCACATCCACGCCACCGCCTCCGCCAACGGCAAGCGCGTCCAGGCGCTCGGCGGCGCGAAGAACCACATGCTGGTCCTGCCCGACGCGGATCTCGACGCCGCCGCCGACGCCGCGGTCTCCGCCGCGTACGGCTCGGCCGGGGAGCGCTGCATGGCGATCTCCGCGGTCGTCGCCGTGGGCGCGATCGGCGACGAGCTGGTCGCCCGGATCAAGGAGCGGGCCGCGAAGATCAAAATCGGCCCCGGCACCGACCCGGCCTCCGAGATGGGCCCGCTGATCACCGCCGCCCACCGCGACAAGGTCGCCTCCTACGTGACCGGCGCCGCCGCCCAGGGCGCCGAAGTGGTCCTGGACGGCACCGGATTCACCGTCGACGGCTTCGAGGACGGCCACTGGATCGGCCTCTCGCTCCTCGACCACGTCTCCACCGACTCCGACGCGTACAAGGACGAGATCTTCGGCCCGGTCCTGTGCGTGCTGCGCGTCGGCACGTACGAGGAGGGCGTCGCCCTCATGAACGCCTCGCCGTTCGGCAACGGCACCGCGATCTTCACCCGCGACGGCGGCGCCGCCCGCCGCTTCCAACTGGAGATCGAGGCCGGCATGGTCGGCGTCAACGTGCCGATCCCGGTCCCGGTGGGCTACCACTCCTTCGGCGGCTGGAAGGACTCCCTCTTCGGCGACCACCACATCTACGGCAACGACGGCGTGCACTTCTACACCCGCGGCAAGGTCACCACGACCCGCTGGCCCGACCCGGCCGACACCCCGGCGGGCGTGGACCTGGGCTTCCCCAGGAACCACTGACGCACATCTCCGGGCCGGGGCCGACGCCCCGGCCCGTGATGTCCCCGGCCCGGCTCCAGTTCACCGCGACCGCAGGGCCGCTCCCCCCGGAAGCGGCCCTGCGGGACTCGGGGGAGAGGTCAGCTCCCGGCCGTACGCGCCTCGTCCTCGACCATCCGCTCCATCGGCGCGACCGCGATCCGGCCCGAGACGACGAACGCCAGCACCATCGAGGCCACCAGGATCACGGTCCCGGCCCACACCATCGTCTCGACCGGCACGGTGTACGCGCCCACGGCCCGCACCGCGCACTCGGCGAGCAGCGCCCCGCCCCACACCGCCGAGAACCGGGTCTCGGCCCGCCGGAACGCCGACGAACCGGCCGAAAGCCGTTCCCAGGCCGCAGTCTTGGACGCCTCACCACGCGTCAGCCACGGGCGCAGTGCTGCCGTCATCATCGGCCGCCCCCGCAACGCGGTCAGCAGGAACGCCAGGCCGATGGTGCTGCTCACCGCGCTGTCCTTGAGGAGCAGCAGCCGCGGATCACCGGCCACCAGGCCCAGCAGCAGCGAGACCACGTTGACCGACACCATCAGCGCGGCAAGCGCGTTGAGCCGCCGCTCGCGCACCACGCCCCACACGGTCCGCACCGCCGGCACCAGGCTGCTCCAGGCCAGCGCCCCGAACGTGGAGAGCCCCGCCGCCTTCAGCGCGTAGTAGGAGGCGAGCGGCACCCCGACGTCCATCAGCAGCGGCATCAGGCTGTCCAGGAGGGCTTTGCGGGGAGCGATCGGAGCGACGGTGGCCGGGGCGGCGACAGGTGCGGTGAGTGTGGCGGCCGGGCTGCTCATGTCGGTTCCTCCCGTATCGGCGGCGCCCTCGCGGCTCCCGCTCTCGACACGTACAGACTGTCGGCCCGGCCCCCTTTCCCGGCAGAGCCGCGTGTACTCACCTCCGTATGACGAATGTCAGTGTCCTGACGTGCAGTTGTACGGCTCCGAGCGCGTGACCGGATCGTTGCCGTGCCGCGTACAACCGTGCGCGGGGCTTCCTGGTCCCACAGGCGGTCCGGTTTTCCAGGAGAGGAGCTTGCACACACATGGCGAAGAGAATGTGGAACGCGGCGGTGGCCGGGGGAGCGGCAGCCGTGTTCACCGCGATGGCGGCGGCGCCGGCCGGAGCGGCGAAGGGCGGGGTCTCCTACTCCCAGGTCTCGGTCAACGGCGGGAAGCCGATCGTGATCGGGACGCAGGAGGAGGTCGCGGTGCCCGTGACCTTCCGGATGACGACCACGCGCACGTGGGACTGGCCTCCGATGGTCTACCCCTACCGGGGGAAGCTCGACCTCGCGAGTTCGGACATGCTGTACAGCGACTTCTCCACCAACGGCTGCCGGCCCGTGGGGAAGACGGGCTGCGACTTCGACGCGAAGCTGTACATCAACCCGAAGTACGCCATCGACGGGAACGGGGACGCCGGCACCTGGAAGACCGCCGCCGACCTCCCACTGCCCGGCGGCGACCATGTCCTCAACGACCTGAACCTCCCCCTCCAGGTCCAGCGCGCCACCCGCGTCACCGTCAACGCCGCTCCCGAGCCCGTCGTGAAGGGCAGGACGATCACCGTGACGGGCAAGGTCACCCGGGCGAACTGGGCGACCCGCACCTACCAGGGGTACGGGGGCCGCACGGTCAGTCTCCAGTTCAAGGCGGACGGCGCGTCCTCGTACACCACGGTCAAGAAGGTGACGTCCAGCTCGACGGGGGCGCTCAAGACCACGGTGAAGGCCGCCGAGTCGGGCACCTGGCGGTGGAATTACTACGGCAACTCCACCTCCGGCGCGAAGGCGTCGAGCGGGGACCACGTCATCGTGTGGTCCGGCGTCCGCGTGATGCACGCGGCGAGGTAGAGAACCCGGCGGAAATTCGTTCGCCCTCCGCCGACGCCCGGTGCTGGGATGTCCGAATGACCGCATCGACCCCGCCGCAGCACGAGATCCGCGCGCTCCACACCGCCACCACCGTGACGGTCTACCAGGCCTACACCCCGTCGCTCGGGCTGCCGGCGGCCCGCGACGGGCGTTTTCCGCCCGCCTGGAAACGGGACCGCATGACGTGGATCAAGCCGAGTTTCCTGTGGATGATGTACCGCTGCGGCTGGGGTGCGAAGGAGGGCCAGGAGACCGTCCTCGCCGTCGAGATCACCCGTGAGGGCTTCGACTGGGCCCTCGGCCACGCCGAACTCTCGCACTACGAAAGAGGCGTGCACCCCGACCGCGCCACCTGGCAGCACGACCTGCGCCGGGCGCCCGCCCGCGTCCAGTGGGACCCGGAGCGCGACCTCCACCTGGACCGGCTTCCGTTCCGCTCCCTCCAGCTCGGCCTGGCGGGCGAGGCGTCGCGGCGGTACGCGGACGAGTGGACGGTCGCGATCCGCGATGTCACCCCGCTGGCCCGGGAGATCCACGAGCTGGTCCGGGCGGGCCGCACGGAAGCGGCATCCGCACTCCTGCCCGAGGAGTCCCCGTACCCGCTCCCGAAGGGCACCCCGCTGCCGGTGGCCCCGGCTACCGCCCAGGGCCTGTCGGGCCCGTGAAGATCCGCCGGACAGACCCTTGGGCCTGGGCACGGGCCCACCCCGTCACGGTCACGATCTCCCGCGCGATGTCCGCCACCGTCCGCCCGTCCGTCGCCACCCGCACGGTGTCAGCCGGTGAGTGGGCGTCGAGCAGCCGGGCCTTGCGCATGCTGCCGCGCAGCTCGCTCTCCAGCTCGGAACCGATCTCACGGCCGGTGAGCCGTTGGGCGGCCGTCGCGTCCGTCGCGGTGAGCAGGACCCGTACGATCCGCAGGCCGTCGCCCATCGCGCGCTCGAACATGGGCGCCGACTCGGCGAGCACGCACACCGTGTTGGTGTAGACGAGGCGGTGGTGGCCCAGGTCCGCGTAGTTGGCCCAGACCGCCGTCAGATTGCGCTCGGTGATCCGCGAGCGGTGCGGATCGTCCTCGGGCGCCGGGTGCACCGCGCTCATGAAGTCGCCGTCCACGACGGCGTGCGCCGCCCCGGCCTCCCGCAGCAGCGTCGACACCTCCCAGGCCACCGTCGTCTTCCCCACGCCCGCGCGCCCGCCTATCAGCAGTACCTCTGGTCGGTTCATGGCGGCAGCGTTCCAGAGAGGCGGGGCGGTACGCGACGCGATCGCGCGGGCACGGAACCCTCGCCGCATACCGCGTGCGGAGTACGCGGGGCGCGTGTCGTACGCCTTGAGGAGGCCCGGGACCTCCGCCTGACGGCAGGCGGGGCGGGGCGGCGGGCCGCATAGGCTCGACCCATGGAGACCCCTGTTGCGCGTACGTCCCGGTGGCGGCGCCTGCTGCCCCGTACCCGAGGCCGGTGGGCGGCGGCCGCGGCCGCGCTCCTCGTGCTGGCCGGTGCGGGCACCTGGACCGCGGTGGCCGACGACAGCGCGCCGGCCGTGCACCGCGAGGACCGGTTGCTGCGCGTCGACGGGGTGTCCCTGGACACCTCGTACTTCACCGGTGGAGGCACCGGGCGCCGCCCCGCCGTGCTCATCGGCCACGGATTCGGCGGCAGCAAGGCCGAGACCCGGGCCCAGGCCGAGCAGTTGGCCGCCGACGGGTACGCCGTGCTCACGTGGTCCGCGCGCGGCTTCGGCAAGTCCGGCGGCACGATCGGGCTCAACGCCCCCGACCGCGAGGTCAGGGACGTCTCCCGGCTGATCGACTGGCTCGCCGCCCGTCCCGAGGTGGAGCTCGACGCCGACGGCGACCCCCGCGTCGGCATCACCGGGGCCTCCTACGGCGGCGCCGTCTCGCTCCTCGCCGCCGGGTACGACCACCGCGTCGACGCCATCGCCCCGCAGATCACCTACTGGAACCTGGCCGACGCGCTCTTCCCCGACGGGGTGTTCAAGAAACTCTGGACCGGGATCTTCGTCAACAGCGGCGGCGGCTGCGGGAACTTCGAGAAGCAGCTGTGCGACCTGTACGAACGGGTCGCCGTCAGCGGCAAGCCCGACACCGCCGCGCGCGCCCTGCTCACCGAACGGTCCCCGAGCGCCGTCGCCGACCGCATCAAGGTCCCCGCGCTCATCGTCCAGGGCCAGACCGACTCCCTCTTCCCGCTCGGCCATGCCGACGCCATGGCAAAGGCCATCAAGGCCAACGGCGCCCCCGTCTCCGTCGACTGGATCGCCGGCGGCCACGACGGGGGTGACATGGAGACCGGCCGGGTACACGAAAGGATCGGGAACTGGTTCGACCGCTATCTGAAGGGGGAAGAGGGCGCCGACACCGGCCCCGCCTTCCGCGTCACCCGGACCGGCGGCATCGACTCCACCGACGGCGCGGCCCTTACCCGGGGCGCGAGCAGCGACACCTACCCCGGCCTGCACAGCGGCGGGGAAACCGTCGAACTGCGCGGCCGCACCCAGAAGGTGACCAGCCCGCCGGGCGGCGACCCGCCGGCCATCTCCGCCGTCCCCGGCATCGGCGGCTCACTCGCCCAGCTGTCCACCCTCGGAGTCGGCGGACTCTCCCTCGACTTCCCCGGCCAGTACGCCCGCTTCGACTCCGCCCCGCTGACCACCTCGCGCCGTATCACCGGCTCACCCACCGTGCGGGTGACCGTCAAGGCCGACCACGGCGACGCGGTGCTGTTCGGCAAGGTGTACGACGTGTCCCCGGACGGCAAGAAGCAGGTGCTGCCCGCCCAGCTCGCCGCCCCCTACCGGATCACCCCCGCCGAGCAGGGCAAGCCCCTGGAGCTGACCCTGCCCGCCGTCGACCACGCACTCGACAAGGGCCACCGGCTGCGCCTCGTCCTCTCCGCGACCGACCTCGGCTACGCCTCCCCGGCCGAGTCCGCCACGTACAGCGTCTCCCTCGACGGGCCCCTCACCGTTCCCACCGCGCCCGGCCTGGAAACCGCGTCCGCCGCGCTGCCCTGGTGGACCTGGGGCCTCCCGGCCGCCGCCGTCCTGATCGCCGCAGCCCTGCTGCTCACCGCCCGCCGCCGTACCGCGCCCCCCGCACCCGACCCGGCGCTCTTCGACGTACCGCTCCAGATCACCGGCCTGTCCAAGAAATACGTCAGGTCCGCCGGCCTCCCCCAAGCTCTCAGCTTCGTTCGAGCAGGGGAGACCCCATTCGCCGTCCGCGACCTCTCCTTCCGAGTAGAGAAGGGCCAGGTGCTCGGCCTCCTCGGGCCCAACGGCGCGGGCAAGACCACCACGCTGCGCATGCTCATGGGGCTCATCACCCCCGACGACGGCGAGATCCGCGTCTTCGGGCGGGCCATCCGCCCCGGCGCGCCCGTGCTGTCCCGGGTCGGCTGCTTCGTGGAGGGCGCCGGATTCCTGCCGCACCTGTCGGGCCGCGCCAACCTGGAGCTGTACTGGAAGGCCACCGGACGCCCCGACGCGGACGCGCGCATCGACGAGGCCCTGGAGATCGCCGGCCTCGGCGACGCCCTGGCCCGTGCCGTGCGCACGTACTCCCAGGGCATGCGGCAGCGCCTGGCCATCGCCCAGGCCATGCTCGGCATGCCGGACCTGCTCATCCTGGACGAGCCGACCAACGGGCTCGACCCGCCGCAGATCCGCGAGATGCGGGACGTGATGATCCGTTACGCGGCCGGCGGCCGCACCGTCATCGTCTCCAGCCACCTCCTCTCCGAGGTCGAGCAGTCCTGCACCCACCTGGTCGTCATGGACCGCGGCCGGCTCGTCCAGGCGGGACCGGTCGCCGAGATCACCGGCTCCGGCGACATGCTCCTGGTGACCGCGGCCGACCCGTTCACCGAACCCCTCGTGGAGAAGATCGCCGCCCTGCCGGGCATCGCCTCCGCCGTCCGCACCGACGACGCGCACGGGCTGCTGGTCCGGCTCGACGGGGCGACCTCGCCGCAGCTGATCGCCGAACTGGTACGCCTCGACGTGCCGCTCACCGGGGTCGGACCGCACCGCCGCCTGGAGGACGCCTTCCTCACCCTGATCTCCGGAGGCTCCGCATGAGTACCGCAGCCGACCTCGCCGCGGCCCCCGAGGCCCCCGGCTACCACGCCCGCCGCACGCTCCCGCTGCGCGTCGAGGCCGTCCGGCAGCTGCGCAGACGACGCACCCTGCTCATGGGCGGGGTGCTGGCCGCGCTGCCGTTCATCCTGATCACCGCCTTCGCCATCGGCGGCACCCCCGACGGCGGACCCGGGGGCAGCGCGCGCATCACGCTGATGGACACCGCGACCGCGTCCGCCGCGAACTTCGCCGCGACCTGCCTCTTCGTCTCGGCGGGCTTCCTGCTCGTGATCCCGGTCGCGCTGTTCTGCGGCGACACCGTGGCCTCCGAGGCGAGCTGGTCCTCGCTGCGCTACCTGCTGGCCGCGCCTGTGCCCCGGGCCAGGCTGCTGTGGAGCAAGCTCGTCGTCGCGCTCGGCTTCAGCCTCGCCGCGATGGTGCTGCTGCCGCTCGTCGCCCTCGCCGCCGGGGCGGCCGCGTACGGCTGGGGGCCCCTGGAACTGCCCACCGGGGGCGCGCTGGCGGCCGGGGACGCGGTGCCGCGCCTCGCGCTCGTCGTCGCGTTCGTCTTCGTGTCCCAACTGGTGACCGCGGGTCTGGCGTTCTGGCTGTCGACGAAGACCGACGCCCCGCTCGGCGCGGTCGGCGGAGCGGTCGGGCTGACCATCGTCGGCAACGTCCTGGACGCGGTCACCGCGCTCGGCTCCTGGCGCGAGTTCCTGCCCGCCCACTGGCAGTTCGCCTGGGCGGACGCGCTCCAGCCCGGCATCGAGTGGGGCGGCATGCTGAAGGGCGCGGCCGTATCGGTGACCTATGCCCTGATCCTGTTCGCTCTCGCCTTCCGGGGATTCAGTCGTAAGGACATCGTGTCCTGAGGTTGACATTCCGCCCGCCGACCGCCCGCCGTTGCCGCATCGAAACCGTTCCGCAACGCTTTCGACCGGTCCGCGGACCCCGTTCGCACGTCACATTCACCAGTGCTGACATGACGACACAGGGGGGTACGGCATGGAACGCCGCACACGCACATACCGAGGTGCGCTGGGGCTGCTGCTCGCGGCCGGCGTGCTGCTCACCGGCTGCTCGGGGGAGACGGGCCAACGGGACGCGGCTTCGTCCCAGCGGCGCGGCGGAGCGCCCGCACCCGCACCCGCCCGTACCGGCGGGACGGCCGAGGACGGCGCGAAGGGCAAGGAGGAGGCGGGCAAGGCGGACAAGGCGGACGGGCTGAAGGAGACCGCCCCGCCGGACTACCTCTCCACCTTCGCCCTGGACGTGGACACCGCCTCGTACGGCTACGCGCGCCGCACCCTGGGCGAAGGCCGGCTGCCGGGCCCGGAGACCGTGCGGCCGGAGGAGTTCGTCAACAGCTTCCGCCAGGGCTACCACCGCCCGTCGGACAACGGCTTCTCGGTCTCCGTCGACGGGGCGCGGGCCGGCGGCGATGACGGCAACTGGTCGCTGGTCCGGGTCGGCCTGGCCACCAAGGCGGCTCCCGCCACCGCCGAACGGGCCCCGGCCGCCCTCACCTTCGTCGTCGACATCTCCGGCTCGATGAACTCCCCGGACCGCCTCGGGCTGGTGAAGAGCTCGCTGGGCATCCTCACCGACGAGCTGCGGGACGACGATTCGGTCTCCCTGGTCACCTTCAGCGACGAGGCGACGACCGTCCTGCCCATGACCCGGCTGAGCGGCCGGCGCGGCAAGATTCACGACGCCGTCGACTCGCTGGAATCCGCCAACTCCACCAACGTGGGGGCGGGCATCGAGCGCGGCTACGAGGAAGCGGTGGAGGGCCGTCGCAAGGGCGCCAACAACCGGGTCGTCCTGCTCTCCGACGCGCTGGCCAACACCGGTGAGACCGACGCCGACACCATCCTCGAACGGATCGACTCGGCCCGCCGCGACTACGGCATCACCCTGTTCGGCGTCGGCGTCGGCAGCGACTACGGCGACGCGTTCATGGAGCGGCTGACCAACAAGGGCGACGGCCACACCACGTACATCGCCGACGAGGAACAGGCCCGCAAGGTCTTCGTCGACCAGCTCCCCGCCCACCTCGAACTGACGGCCCGCGACGCCAAGGCACAGGTCGCCTTCGACCCGAAGACCGTCGA
Source organism: Streptomyces sp. ATexAB-D23 (assembly GCF_000373645.1). Lineage (GTDB taxonomy): Bacteria > Actinomycetota > Actinomycetes > Streptomycetales > Streptomycetaceae > Streptomyces > Streptomyces castrisilvae. The sequence goes on from NZ_KB892014.1 coordinate 71,503, forward strand.
GAAGTTCAGGCTGGTCGGCTACGAAGACCGCAAGGTCGCCGACGAGGACTTCCGCGACGACAGCGTGGACGGCGGCGAGGTCGGCCCCGGCCACACGGTCACCGCCCTGTACGCGGTGCGCCTGCGGGACGGCGCGTCCGGGCATGTGGCCACCGCGACCGTGCGCTGGCTCGACCCGAAGACCCGCACCCCGCACGAGAAGTCCGCCGCCGTGGAGACCGGCGCGATCGGCGGGAAGCTGTGGGGCGGCAGGAGCACCCGGCTCCAGGTGACGGCGGTCGCCGCCTACTTCGCGGACACCCTGCGCGGCACCAGCCTGCCCGGCACCCCCACCCTCGCCGAACTCGCCTCCCGCGCACGGAAGCTGGCCACGGCCACGGAGGACGCCTCGGTGACGAAGCTGGCCACCGCGATCACCCAGGCGGACCGGCTCAAGAGCGGCGACCGTGACGACGGGAGCACGGTCCAGGAGGGCGAGATGGACTGAGCGCGGCCCCGGGAAGCGGCTCGCACGCATCAGCGAAATCCGGCTGTGCGGCCGCTTCCCGCAGGCCATGATGGGTGCCATGGCCTCTCTGTTCCTGACCCTCGCCGTGCTCACGAACGGCCTCTACGCGGGCTTTCTGCTCACGTTCCTCATCGCGGTGATGCCCGGCCTGGGCGCACTCCCGGACGAGGGTTTCACCGCGGCGATGCGCCGTATCAACGAGAAGGTCCCCGGACCCGCCTTCCTCCTGCTCTTCCTCGGCGCGGTCGCGTTCCCGGTGGTCGCGGTGTTCACACAGGCCGGCGAGGAATCCCGGTGGCCGCTGATCGGCGCTTCGGCCTGCGCCGTCGCCTCCCACCTGGTCACGATCGCCGGCAACATCCCGCTGAACAACGCGCTCGCCGGCTCCGAGGGCGGCGACGACACCGCGGCCCGCACGGCGTTCGAATCCCGCTGGAACACCCTGCACCACGTCCGGACCGCGCTCTCGCTCCTGGCGTTCGTCCTGCTGGCGGTCGCCGCGGCCTGAAACGGGCGGGCGGGGGAGGCAGGTTTACGCCGTCACTACGCGGTCCTCGCTACCGTGCTCGGACCCGCCGCGCACAGACGCGCCGCCGCACAAGACGGAGGCCCTCCCGGGGGAGGGCCTGGCACGGGCTGGGCAGAGGCGCCCCCGGCAGGACTCGAACCTGCGGCCAAGTGCTTAGAAGGCACCTGCTCTATCCACTGAGCTACGGGGGCCGGTGGTGGCTGCGGTGGTCTGGAGCCCCGGGACCCGGGCGGTCCGTGACCTTGCCGGGACAAGGATAGGGCTCCGAATGGCTCGACCCGGTTGCTTCACCTGCGTGGCACGATGTGGAGGTTCAGTGAAGCGAGACGATAATCGCAGGTAGGTGCGAGCCGTGCACCGCTTTTGACGCCTCGCGCCCCGGGTGTTGTGCACTCGTTATGCCTGCGCCCCACTCATCCCCTCTGTCCGGACGGAGGAACCGGCGCGCAGAGGTGGCTATACGCTTCAAAAAGGCGCCAAAATTGGGCATTCTTCGCATGTGGTGACCTTGGACGTACGGCCTCAGCTCATCGACGCACTCTCCGCCCTGCGCGACCGTGTCGCTGCCGTGCGTCTCCCACTTCCGCTCCCCGGGGCCCCCCGCGCCAGGCAGACCAGGACCGAGCTGCTCGCCCAGCTCGACGACTACCTGCTGCCCAGACTGAAGGATCCCGAGGCGCCCCTGCTCGCCGTCATCGGCGGATCGACCGGCGCCGGCAAGTCGACGCTCGTCAACTCCCTCGTGGGGCGCCGGGTCAGCGAGGCGGGAGTGCTGCGCCCGACCACGCGTACCCCCGTCCTCGTCTGCCACCCCGACGACCAGCACTGGTTCGCGGGCGTACGGGTGCTGCCGCAGCTCACCCGGGTCTGGCTGTCGCCCGACGAGTACGCCGACCCCGGCCAGTGCGACGACCTCGACGGACCCGACGGGCACGCCGCCGAGAGGGGCACCGCGCTGCGCGTCGAGACGGCCATGGGGCTGCCGCGCGGCCTCGCCCTGCTGGACGCCCCCGACATCGACTCCCTCGTCGTACGCAACCGCGTCCTGGCCGCCGAACTGATCTGCGCGGCCGACATCTGGGTGATGGTCACCACAGCGTCCCGGTACGCCGACGCCGTCCCCTGGCACCTGCTGCGCACGGCCAAGGAGTACAACGCCTCCCTCGTCACCGTCCTGGACCGGGTCCCGCACCAGGTGATCGCCGAGGTCTCCCGGCAGTACGGCGCCCTGCTCACCAAGGCCGGCCTCGGCGAGGTGCCGCGCTTCACCATCCCCGAACTGCCCGAATCGGCCGGCGGCGGCAGCGGACTGCTGCCCACCACCGCCGTCGCCCCGCTGCGCGCCTGGCTCGCCCACCGGGCCCAGGACCCGGCCGCCCGTCAGCAGGCGGTCGGCCGGACCGCCGCCGGGGTCATCGACTCCCTGGACGTCCGGATGCCCGCACTCGCCGGCGCCGTCGCCGCCCAGTACGCGGCAGCCGTGCGGCTGACCGGGGTGGTGGAGGACGCGTACGGGAAGGAGGGCGCCCGGGTACGGCGCAGGGTGAAGAACGGCGGCGCGCTCGCCGGTGACGCCCGCACCCGGTGGCGCGGCTACCCGCTGTACAGCACCTCGGAGGAAGTGCTCGACGCGCTGGTGGAGAGCCTGGCCGCGCTCCTGGAGTGCGCCGTCGCCGCAGCCGACGAGCAGATCCGCACCACCTGGCGGCGGGAACCGGCCGCGGCGGCGTTCGCGTTCGAGGCGGCGGGCCGGGAGGAAGGCGGATGGGGGCCGGCCGAGGACATCCGGGGCCGGATCGCCATGACCGTACGGCGCTGGCGCCGGATTCTGGAGGAACTGGCCGAGGAAGAGCTGCGCCTGATGGAGCGCAACACCGCCCCGGACCCCGAGACCGTCGCCACCCTGCTGGCCGCCGCCCTGCTCGGCGGACGCCGGGCCCGAACCGCGGGTGAGCAGCTCGCCGAACGGATCGGGGCGCAGGGCGCGCTGCGGCTGCGCGACAAGGGCGGCGCGCTGCTCACCACCTATCTCGACCATGTGCTGAACGGTGAACGCGACCGGCGGCTCGCGCCCCTGGACGCTCTCGACGTGGCCCCCGAACCGCAGGCCGAACTGATCGCCGCACTGTCCCTACTGCAGAAGGAGAGGTGGCAGCGATGACTGCCGTCACTGACGAAAATCCGGGACAGGGCCGGGGCAGGACCCGCAGCCGCGGCCGCCGCGCCGAGACGACGGGGCACCCGCGCGAGGCGGCCGGACCCGAGGCGGGCCACGGCGCCGGGACGGGCTGGGACGACGGGCTCATCGCCCGCCGGGCTCAGGCCGCCCGAGAGGAGGCCACCCCCGAGGACACCCCCGAAGCCGTGGCAGCGGCGGAGGACGACGGCCGGCCCCAGGTCGAGGCGTACGTGTCGTCCGGCAGCCCGCTCCGGCACCGCCTGGACGCCCTGCGCGAACTCGTCGGACTCTCCAGGGCCCGCCTCGACCGTTCCGCCCTCGCGGAGGCGGGCCGGGTGCTCGACGAGGCGGCCGCCCGGCAGCGGCTCTCCTCCCGGCACACCGTCGTCGCCATCGCCGGGGCGAGCGGCAGCGGCAAGTCGACCCTTTTCAACGCGCTCGCCGGCGCCCAGCTCTCCGAGACCGGCCTGCGCAGGCCCACCACCTCCCAGCCCCTGGCCTGCTCCTGGACGGACGGGGCCGCCGGTCTGCTCGACAGGCTGGCCGTGCCCGGACGGCTCCGGCGCAGGCCGCAGCCGGGCGGTGCGGCGGCGGACGAGGCGCTCCAGGGCCTGGTCCTGGTCGACCTGCCCGACCACGACTCGGCGGCGCGGGGCCATCGCGACCAGGTGGACCGGGTGCTGGCGCTGGTCGACGCGGTGATCTGGGTGGTGGACCCGGAGAAGTACGCGGACGCGGCCCTGCACGAGCGCTACCTGCGGCCGCTCGCCGGCCACGCGGAGGTCACCTTCGTCGTCCTCAACCAGATCGACCGGCTTCCCGGGGACGCCGCCGACCAGGTCCTGGACGACCTGCGCCGGCTGCTGGACGAGGACGGCATGGCCCTCGGCGAACACGGAGATCCCGGGGCGACCGTGCTTCCCCTGTCCGCGCTGACCGGCGACGGCGTGGGCGAGCTGCGAGAGCTGCTCGGCCGGTTCGTCCAGGACCGCACGGCGGCCACCCGGCGGCTCTCCGCCGACGTGGACGCGGCGGCGGCCAGGCTGCGCCCGGTGTACGTCGCCGAGGGACGGCCGGGGCTCGGCGAGCAGGCCCGCGAGGAGTTCGCCGACCGCCTCGCGGAGGCCGTGGGCGCGGCGGCGGCCGGACAGGCGGCCGAGCGCGAGTGGCGCCGCAACGCCGGACGGGCCTGCGGCACGCCGTGGCTGCGGCTGTGGCGCTGGTACGAGGCCGCGCGGCAGCCCGGAAGCCGGGACCGCGCGCCCCTGGCCGCCCCGCCCGAGGAACGGCTCACCGCACGTCAGCGGGTCGAGCAGGCCGTGCGCACGGTGGCCGACGACGCCGCGGCCGGACTGCCGGGACCCTGGGCGCAGGCAGTGCGCGAGGCGGCGGTGCACGGAGCACAGGGACTGCCGGACGCGCTGGACGAACTGGCCGGACGGGCCGGGGCCGTGGAGGGCCGGGAGGCGGACGCGGGCGCGGCGGGAACCGAGGACCCGGGCGGCAGCGCCGGGGCGGTGCCGGGGGCGGGAAGCGGGCGCGGGGCCGGGCGGCCGCCGCGTCCCGCCTGGTGGCCGGCGGCCGTCCTGGCGCAGGTGGCCATGACGCTGTTGCAGATCTTCGGCGGCCTGTGGCTGGCCGGTCAGATCATCGGGGTGTTGGAGCCGGGGCTGCTGACGCCCGCGCTGGTGATGCTGGCGGGGATCATCGGCGGCCCGCTGGTGGAGTGGTCGTGCGCGGCGGCGGCCAGGGGGCCCGCGCGGCGGTACGGCCAGGAGGCCGAACGGCGGCTGCGCGAGGCGGCGGCGGCCTGTGGGCGGGCCCGGGTGCTCGACCCGGTGTCGGCCGAGCTGGTGCGCTACCGCGAAGTGCGCGAAAGGTACGTGGCGGTGACGGAGTTTTCCACAACGGGCCGTTAGTCCACAGCCCCCAGCGGGATTTCCGCCTCCCCTCCAGCATGGGATCAGTGACCGCGCACACGGCGGTCAAGGAGACCGGGCGAAGGGGAGGCGGAGTCATGAACGAGACCTTGGTGACGCTGGTGGGCAACGCGGCGACGGCCGTGGAGTTCCGGGACACGGCGACCGGGGGGATGGCCCGGTTCAGGTTCGCGGTGACGCCGCGACGGTGGGACCGGGTGAAGGAGCTCTGGGCCGACGGACACACCAGCTTCTACACCGTGTGGGCGTGGCGCACGCTGGCGATGAATCTGTCGGGTTCGGTCGCGGTGGGGGAGCCCCTGGTGGTGCACGGCAGGCTGAAGGTGCGTGAGGAGGAAAAGGACGGGCAGCGCCGGACGTTCGTGGACATCGAGGCGATGGCGGTGGGGCACGACCTGACGCGGGGCACGGCGGCGTTCCGCCGGGTGGTGAGGGGTGAGCCGGTACCGGCCGCCCGGTCCGGTCCGGCTTCCGCCCCCGGGGCCGATCCGTGGGCGGTGCGGGAGGGGCCGGGGGAGCGGGAGGAGCCGGTGGCGGGCGCGGAGCCGGGCGGGTCCGACGAGCCGCCGCAGGAGCGGCCCGAGCGCCCGGTGGCGCGGCCGGCGGCGCGGCGGCGGACGGCGCGTCAGAAGACGGACGCCGCGCCTCGGCGGGCCGAGTCCGATCTGGTGACCGCGTCATGACGAAGCGTGCGGGACGGACGGTGACCCTCCGAGACCTGGGGTTACCAGGGATAACGATTCCGAGTCGGAATGGTTGTCCGACGGTATGACGGGGGACCGGGCATGACTCGCTCCATAGGATTTCCCCGTACTCACAGGGCACTTGAGTAGGCAGGCGGGACATTCCCCACACGCGTACCGGGCGCGAGGGTCTCGCCCGGAGGGGAAATCTGTGTTTTCTGCTTCTTCAGCGACCGCCTCGTCATCCACGGCGACGGCCCGCTCCGGGCGGGGCCGGCGCATAGCCCGGCTGACCGCTTCGGTGGTGGCGTCCGGCCTCGCCGTGGCCGGGGTTCTCGTCGGCGCGGGCGGTGCGGCGGCCGACGAGGCGCCCCCGCACCAGGGCGGGGCGACCGCCGTGCTGGACGGGCTGAAGACCTACGACACCGCAGTCCTGCGCGTGGACGGCAGGAAGCAGAAGCTGCCCGCCGGGCTGTTCGAGATGACCGTCGACGGCGGCGGCAAGCTCAAGACGTACTGCATCGACATCCACAACCCCACCCAGGACCAGGCGAAGTACCTGGAGACCCCCTGGGACCAGACCTCGCTGGGCAGCAACAAGGACGCCGGCCGGATCCGCTGGATCCTGGAGCACTCCTACCCGCAGATCGACGACCTCTCGGACCTCGCCGAGAAGGCCGGCACCGGGCCGCTCACCGAGAAGACCGCGGCGGCCGGCACCCAGGTAGCCATCTGGCGCTTCTCCGACAAGGCGGAGGTGACCGCCTCCGACAAGCAGGCGGAGAAGCTCGCCGACTGGCTGGAGAAGAACGCCGCCAACAGCGCCGAGCCCAAGGCGTCCCTCGCGCTCGACCCGGTCGCGGTGTCCGGGCGCTCCGGCGAGCGGATCGGCCCGGTCACCGTCCGCACCAACGCCGGCCAGGTCTCGGTGGCCCCGCCCGCCGACTCGGCCAGCGGCATCGGGATCACCGACAAGAAGGGCAAGCCCGTCACCACGGCCGCCGACGGCGACCGGCTCTACTTCGACGTGCCCGCCGACTCCCCGGACGGCTCCGCCGCGCTGACCGTCCAGGCCACCACCTCCGTCCCGGTCGGGCGGGCCTTCGCCGGGGTCACCCGGAGCCAGACCCAGATCCTGGCCGGCTCCAGCGAGTCCACGGTCTCCGCGAGCGCCACCGCGTCCTGGGCCGAGAAGGGCGCGGTCCCTGCGGCCACCGCCAGGAAGAACTGCGAGAGCGGCGGCGTCGACATCACCGTCGGCAACAAGGGCGACGAGCCGTACACCTTCGAACTCGACGGCACCGAGCACCTCGTCGAGGCCGGCAAGTCCCTGACCGTCACCGTGCCGGTCTCCGAGGACCAGGCGTACGACGTCACGGTCACCGGACCCGGTGGGTTCGCCAAGACGTTCAAGGGCGTCCTGGACTGCCGGACCAGCGGCAGCACCACCACGGGCGGCGTCGACACCCAGACCCTCGACCAGCCCACCACGACCACCGCCACGGCCGGCGGCGGCACGGCGGGCCCCGGGGGCAACCTCGCCGAGACCGGCAGCTCCAACGCCACCCCGGTCATCGCGGGCGTCGCCATCGCCTTCGTCGTCATCGGCGGCGGCGCGGTCTTCCTCCTCCGCCGGCGCAAGGGACAGTCCACCGGTGAGTGAACGGCGGTAGCACACCGTCACACCCGCTGATGAAGGCCCCGGCGAGGCTCCGGCCCACCGGGGCCTTCGCATACCGCGAGCCGGTCTCGCGCGTACCGCGGGCCGGTCTCGCGCGTACCGCGGGCCGGTCTCGCGCGTACCGCGGGCCGGTCTCGCGCCTGCCGCGGGTCGGTGTCGGGCGTACCGCGGGCCGGGATTCCGCGTATCGCGCACCGGACCGGTTTCCGTCAAGAGGCGGCCGTCAGGCAAGATGGGGTGTATCTGCCCACACATCGATTGCCGGACGGTTTCTCTTGGCTGAGTACATCTACACCATGCGCAAGACGCGCAAAGCGCACGGCGACAAGGTGATTCTCGATGACGTCAACCTGAACTTCCTGCCCGGCGCGAAGATCGGTGTCGTGGGGCCCAACGGTGCCGGTAAGTCCACGGTGCTGAAGATCATGGCGGGCTTGGAGCAGCCGTCCAACGGTGACGCGTTCCTGTCGCCCGGGTTCAGCGTCGGCATCCTCATGCAGGAGCCGAAGCTCGACGAGGCGAAGACGGTCCTGGAGAACGTCCAGGACGGCGCCGCCGAGACCATGGGCAAGCTCAAGCGCTTCAACGAGGTCGCCGAGCTCATGGCGACCGACTACTCCGACGCGCTCATGGACGAGATGGGCAAGCTCCAGGAGGACCTGGACCACGCCAACGCGTGGGACCTGGACGCCCAGCTGGAGCAGGCCATGGACGCCCTGGGCTGCCCGCCCGGCGACTGGCCCGTCACCAACCTCTCCGGTGGCGAGAAGCGCCGCGTCGCGCTCTGCAAGCTCCTCATCGAGGCCCCCGACCTCCTGCTGCTCGACGAGCCCACCAACCACCTCGACGCCGAGTCGGTGAACTGGCTGGAGCAGCACCTCTCGAAGTACGCGGGCGCCGTGGTCGCCGTCACCCACGACCGCTACTTCCTGAACAACGTCGCCGAGTGGATCCTCGAACTGGACCGCGGCCGCGCGCTCCCCTACGAGGGCAACTACTCCACGTACCTCGACAAGAAGGCCACCCGCCTCAAGGTCGAGGGCCGCAAGGACGAGAAGCGGCAGAAGCGGCTCAAGGAAGAGCTGGAGTGGGTGCGGTCGAACGCCAAGGGGCGCCAGACCAAGTCCAAGGCCCGTCTCGCCCGGTACGAGGAGATGGCGGCCGAGGCGGACAAGATGCGGAAGCTGGACTTCGAGGAGATCCAGATCCCGCCGGGGCCGCGGCTCGGTTCCATCGTCGTCGAGGTCGAGAACCTCTCGAAGGCCTTCGGCGACAAGGTCCTCATCGACGACCTGTCGTTCACGCTGCCGCGCAACGGCATCGTCGGCGTCATCGGTCCGAACGGCGCGGGCAAGACCACGCTGTTCAAGATGATCCAGGGCCTGGAGACGCCCGACAGCGGCTCCATCAAGGTCGGCGACACGGTCAAGATCTCCTACGTCGACCAGTCCCGCGCCAACATCGACCCGAAGAAGACCCTCTGGGCCGTCGTCTCGGACGAGCTGGACTACATCAACGTCGGCCAGGTCGAGATGCCCTCGCGGGCGTACGTCTCCGCGTTCGGCTTCAAGGGCCCGGACCAGCAGAAGCCGGCCGGTGTCCTCTCCGGTGGTGAGCGCAACCGCCTGAACCTGGCGCTGACGCTCAAGGAGGGCGGCAACCTGCTGCTCCTCGACGAGCCCACCAACGACCTCGACGTCGAGACCCTGTCCTCGCTGGAGAACGCCCTCCTGGAGTTCCCGGGCGCGGCCGTGGTCATCTCCCACGACCGCTGGTTCCTGGACCGCGTCGCCACGCACATCCTGGCGTACGAGGGCGACTCCAAGTGGTACTGGTTCGAGGGCAACTTCGAGTCGTACGAGAAGAACAAGGTCGAGCGGCTCGGTGCGGACGCGGCCCGCCCGCACCGCGCCACGTACAAGAAGCTCACGCGAGGCTGATCGTCTTGGCTCGTCACATCTACAGCTGCCCGCTGCGCTGGTCGGACATGGACGCCTTCGGCCACGTCAACAACGTGGTCTTCCTCCGCTACCTGGAGGAGGCGCGCATCGACTTCATGTTCCGGCTGGCGCCGGGGGACGGCTCGCCGTCCTTCGCCGGCGGCTCCGTCGTGGCGCGGCACGAGATCGACTACCTGCGGCCCCTGGTCCACCGGCACCGTCCGGTGACCGTCGAGTCCTGGGTCACGAAGATAGGCGCCGCGTCGCTGACGATCGCCTACGAGGTCAAGGACCCGGAGCAGGTCTACGTACGGGCCTCGACCGTCGTCGTGCCGTACAACCTGGCCGAGGAGCGCCCCCGGCGGATCTCCGCGGAGGAGAAGCTGTTCCTCCAGGAGTACCTGGCCGAGGAGCCCGCCGCGGTATGACGGTGTCCCTGCAGTCGCTGCGGTTCGCCGACGCGAGGGAGGCCGCGGATCTCGCGGCCTTCCTCGGCCGGCTGCTCCACTACGACCGGGCCGCGGCCGTACGCCTCCAGTCGGGCGGCGGCGCGCTCGCCGTGTTCGGCAGGCCGCCGTCGTTCGACGTGCTGGCGATCCGGGCGGCGCGGCTGGCGGACGCGCGCGACTTCGACGTCACGGTCTCGGCCGGGGAACTCCTGGAGTCCCTCTCCGCCGAAGGCCCGGACGCCGGAACCGGCGTCCTGCCCGCCCCGGTGACCGGGCCGCCCTGGGCCGGTGTCCTCCCGCCGCGCGGCGGCTGGGCCGAGCGTCCCGGGCTGCCCGACCCCGCCTCCCTGCGCGCCGCGCTGAACGCCGCGGTCACCGAGTTCAGGACCCGCGACGAGGCCCTGCCCGAGGAGCGGCGCACCCGGGCCGAGCGGGACCGCATCGGGCACGACATCTGGTCGCGCACCGTCGCCGCCACGGAACTCCCGCTGCGCGCCGTGCACGCCGCGCAGGCTCTCGGCTTCCTGCGCGCCGCCCCCGGCTTCCCCGTCGCCCTGCTGGCGGCCGGTGGCTGGCTGAGGCTGCGCACCCCGTACGGTTCCATCGCGCTGCGCCGGGCGGGCGCGGCCGGCGGCCTCGGGAACCTCGCGGTCTCCGTACGCGGCTGACCCGCCGCCCCGGTCACCAGCGCATGTGCACGTCCTCCGCCCAGCCCAGCAGGCGGTCCACCGCGATCTCCTCGCCGTCGTCGGTGCGGACGCGGCCGTCGTAGTGGCCGAAGCACTGGTCGGTGCGGTTGGCGATCAGACCGGTCTCGGTACGGGCCCTGCGGTTGTGGAACGGGGTGAACGTCAGGTCCACCTGGCCGGTCAGCGGGGTGCGGATGGTCCACGGGGCGAGCGGATCGGCCGGTGACCAGCGCCAGGCCAGCTCCTCGCCGATCTTGCTGAGCCGGCCGTCCACACAGAGCCCGTTCTCCGTGGAGCCGCTGCCCAGGGTCCAGCGCCCGCCGAACTGGAGGCCCACGGTGTGCCCGTCGGTGCGCCCGGAGGCGGCGCCCCAGTTCCAGTCGACCGTACGCGGCCAGCGGCCCCGGCCGTGGTCCAGGACGGCCCAGGTGTCGTCCCCGTCGAACTCCAGGAACTCGCTGCCGATCCGGACCCGGCCGGACGCGGGCAGCGCGGTCTGCTTCGAGGTGTACTGGAAGCGCCGGCTGTCCCAGGGCACGACCACGGAGAGCGATTCGTGGCCCGGCGGCCGGGCCACCAGGAGGTCCACTTCGAGCGGCAGCCGCTCCTGGGTCAGGCAGCGCGCCCGCAGCCGGGTGCCGCCGGGCTCGTCGCGGATCTCGACGCGCACCTTGCCGCCCGTGGGGCGCGCCGGGCCGGTCACCACGTCCGGGGAGCCGGGGGCGCCGGCCACGGTGTCGGGGAGCTGGACTCCGCGGCCCGCCGGGATGATCGCGGTCCGCTCCAACTCCAGGCCGCCCGGCGCGTATTCGAGCAGGTAGACGGTGTTCAGGGCGAGGAAGTCCAGGTCGCTGACGGTCAGCGCCACCAGATGCGTGGGTGTCGTCACGCACCAGTACTCCCAGCGCTTCGTCCGGCCCCAGCCGCGCAGATTGGCGCGGTGCAGCGGCACCCGCGACCAGCCGACCGCCGCCTGATTGAGCGTGCCGTCGGGCAGACACAGGTCGACCGGCTCGGTGATCTCGCGTTCGAACGTCGTCATGGCCGGATCCTAACGGCCGTTCACCGGCCTGCCTCGACGGCGGTCACCCCGCGGCCGCTACTCGGGGCCGGCGCTCTCCGGCTTCGCGCTCTCCTGCTTCGGGCCGTCCGGCCACACGCCGATGTGGTCCTGCTCCAGTTCCAGCATCACCCGGTGCTCCATGCCCAGCGCCTCGGTGTAGTCGGCGGGCAGTTGCAGCCGGCCGGCGCGGTCCAGCATCGCGTACTCGCGGGCCACCTGGGACTCCTGGCCGGTCGCCGCGTCGACCTCGGTGCGGCGCAGCACCTCGAAGGAGGTACGGCCGTCCCGGATGGCGACCGTACGGCGTACCTCGTTCGCGACCGCCTGGTCGTGGGTGACGATCACGATCGTCGTGCCCAGCTCCTCGTTGGCGCGGCGGAATGCGGCGAAGACCTGCTCGCCGGTGGCCGAGTCGAGTTCGCCGGTCGGCTCGTCGGCGAGCAGCACCGAGGGGGAGTTGGCGAGCGAGACCGCGATCGCCACCCGCTGCTGCTGGCCGCCGGACATCTGCTGCGGGCGCCGGTCGCGGCAGTCCTCGACCTCCAGCATCCGCAGCAACGCCTCCGCGCGCGCGGCCCGTTCGCGGCCACGGACACGGCCGCGCAGCTGCATCGGCAGCGTGACGTTCTGGATGGCCGTCAGATACGGCAGGAGGTTGCGGGCGGTCTGCTGCCAGACGAAGCCGACGACGTCCCGGCGGTAGCGGAGCCGTTCCTTCTGCCCCATGGACAGCAGGTCGCAGCCCGCCACCTTCGCCGCCCCCGCCGTGGGCTCGTCCAGCCCCGCCAGGATGTTCATCAGCGTCGACTTGCCGCTGCCGGACGCCCCGACCAGCGCGAGCAGTTCGCCCTCTTCCACCAGCAGGTCGAGGCCCTGGAGCGCCTGCACCTCCACGCCGTCCGTGGTGAAGATGCGCACCAGGCGGTCGCAGGCGATCAGCGCGTCGTGCCCGTAGGAGGGCCGGTCGCGCCGGGCGGTGGCCCGCTGTTCGAGCTCCGCCAGCGTGGAATCGGTCGACGGCGTCGTCATCGGGAGTCTCCTGCCCTGAGTTCGGTGATCGATCCGCGGCGGCCCGCCCACCAGGCCTGCGCCCCGGCCACCGCGGCGGCGAGGACGATCACGCCCAGCGCCGGCAGGACCAGGGACCACGGGTCGGTGCGCAGCGGCGCGGTGTCCAGCAGGCTGGAGCCGGGACCGGTCGAGAGCGCGAGGTGCACCAGGTCGATGCCCGGTGCGAGCAGTGCGATGGTGGCCCGGCCGACGAGCAGCCCGCCCACGGCGGCGAGCAGGGCCTGCGGCATGGCCTCGAAGCCGAGGAGGCGCCCGCCCTGCCGGGAGGTGAGACCCATGGTGCGCAGCCGGGCCAGCAGCGTGGTGCGTTCCGGGGCGGTCCGCAGCAGCGAGAGGAGCACGGCGAGCAGGGCGTACCCGGCACCGGCCGCGATGGCCGCCAGGTAGATCCGCTCGGCGCCGTTCTGCATCGGGGTGTCGACGTACGAGGCGCGCTGCTCGGAGCGCAGCTGTACGGAGAATCCCTTGCCCGCGTCGGCGGCGGCCTCGCGCAGCCCGGCGGCGTCCGGGCGGTCGCCGGTGAGGAGGAGCGCGGTGGTCTGCCGGTGGGTGAGGGCGGAGGCGTCGACGATCATGAAGGAGGTGTCGGAGACGGCGGGCGTGCGGGTGACCGTGCCGGCCACCCGTACCTTGAAGTCACCGGCCAGCGACTGGAGGTCGCGCGCCCCGTCCCCGAGCCGCTCGGCGACCGAGGGTGAGGCGATCACCGGCAGGACCCGGTCCTTCGACGCGGGCCGCCCCTTCTCCGGCCGCGCGTCGGTGGCCTTCAGCCGGCCGGCCGGGAAGGAGCCGAGGCCGACGTCGCGGGCCAGCCGGGCGTACGCCTCCGGGTCTACGCCGATCAGCGTCGCGCCCTTCGCGTCCTCGAACCCGCCGGCCGCGGGCGGCAGCGAGACCCCGTACTCGATCTGGACCCGCACCACCTCGCGTACGCCGTCCGCCGCGCCGGCCGCGCGGATCAGGGCGGCGGGCAGCGGTGCGGAATCGCCCGGACCGCTGATCCGGGCGTCGGCCCCGGTGGCGAGCACGGCCGCGTCGTCACGGGCGTCCGCGACCCCCGCGAGGACCGAGCCGCCGAACGCCGCCGTCGTCAGCGCGACCAGCAGCGCGAGCAGCGGCAGGGTGCCGGAGGCCGAGGAGCGGCCCGCCCGCGCCAGCGACAGGAAGCCGACCGCACCGCGCATCCGGGCCACGGACCGCAGCGCGAGCCGCAGCGGCAGCGGGTAGAGCCGGACCAGGACCACGGCAGCGATCAGCGCGACCAGCACGGGCGCGGCGCTGACCAGCAGGTCGGTGCCGCCCGCGCTGTCCGTGCCGCGCCGGCGCAGCGCCGCGACGGCGCCGACGGCCAGCACCAGCAGGGTCAGCTCGGCGACCGTACGCCGCCGGGACGGGCGGGCGGTCGCCAGGTCGTCCCGGGCGCCGTGCAGCTGGTGCTTGCGGTGCAGGAGGGCCGTGTGCAGCGGGAGGGCCGCGCAGACCAGCACGACGACCGCGCCGGCCCCGGCCACGGCGGGCAGCATCCTGGCCTCGCCCACGGCAAGGACCGCGAGCAGCAGCCCCAGCGCACCCGCCGGCACGGCCGTCACCGCGGTCTCGGCGAGCAGCCGGCCCCCGATGCCGGCCAGGGACCCGCCGCGGGCCCGCAGCAGGGCCAGTTCGGCGTGCCGGCGGCCCGCGATCAGGCCGCCCGTCATCAGCAGCACGACGGCGGCGACGGCCCCGATGCCGACGGCGGCCACCGTGACGACCGGCTCGATCGCCGCGCGCATGCCGTCGTAGGAGGCCAGGATCTCGTCCAGGTCGGTGGTGACGGTGACCGTTTCCCCGGCCAGTTGGCGCATCGTGAGCAGTCCGGGGCCGCCCTCCAGCGAGGCGACCGCCGTACGCAGCCGGTCCACGTCGCGGGAGTTCAGGCGGGAGCTGTCCGGCGCGAGCCGCCAGTACAGCTCGGGCTGCCCCGTCGTGGCGAGCAGGGCCGGGCCGGCGTCCGGGGGCAGCAGGAGCGCGGCCGTCCAGTAGTAGCGCGGGCTGTCCTTGCTGGGGATGGGGACCAGCGACGGGGTGCGCAGCAGCTGCTCGGCCGACCAGTAGGAGGCCTTCGGGTGCTTCGGGGCGACGATGCCGGTGACGCGTACGGTCACCTTCCCGCCGCCCCTGGTCGGGACGGCGACCGTCGCGCCGGCCTCGATCCGCAGCGCCTTCGCGGTCGCCTCGGTCACGGCCGCCTCGACCTCGCGGGTCTCCATCGTCACCTGGCCGCGCGCCTTCGGCCACGACCCCGTGCGCAGGGTGGCGTGGTCGGGCAGCGCGGACTGCGTGACGTAGGTCAGGGCCGGGTCGATGCCGTACGGGCGGGGGAGCCAGGTCTCCTTCGCCGCGACCGGGTCCGAGGTGCGGACCCCGTAGGCGGACTGGGCGGCGTCGGCCCGCACCGGGTCGGGCAGCGCGTCCAGGATGCGGCGCTGCGCGGCGGCCATCGTGGCCCCGCGCACCGCCTCCTCGCGCGCGGCGGCCGGCAGTTCCAGTCCCGGCTGCGGGCCGCTCACCTCCAGGACGCTGCGCCTCGGTTCGACGACGTCGAGGTCGTGGCGCAGCCCCTGGCCCTCGTAGCGGTCGACGGAGCGGGGGAAGGCGGCGGCGAGGAACGCCGTCACCAGCACCAGCAGGAAGAACGCGCAGGCGGCGCCGGGCGCGGTCCGCAGCCGGGTCCGTACCCAGGGGGCGGAGGCGGCCGCCGTGCGGGGGGTTCTCGAACGCGGGCTCATGTCAGTGGTCCCCCTGGTGGCGCAGCGAAATCGCGGGGTCGGCGCGGCGCAGGGCGAGGGCCGCGACGATGAGCAGCGGCAGGGCCGCGACCCCGGCCAGCAGCAGCGCGACCTGTCCGGCCGGCAGCCGCACCAGCACCGACGGCACCGGCTGGGCCGCCTGTCCGGTCAGCACGATCAGCGGCACCACCGCCCGGGTGAGCAGCGCCCCCAGCGCGCCACCGACCAGCAGGGCGATGGCGATCAGCACGCCCTGCTCGGCCGCGGTCATCCGCGCCAGCTGGCGGCGCGGGGTGCCCAGCGCGCGCAGCACGGCGAACTCGGCGGAACGCTCCCGCTGCGAGCCGGTCGCCGCCACCGCGAAGCCGACCGCGGCCAGGGCCGCCGCGACGACCGCCACCGCGAGCAGCGCCGACTGCGGGCCCGCCCCCAGCGGATCGCTGACCAGTTCGTCGGCGACCTCGTCGCGGACCAGCACCTGCGCGGGGTCGGTGTCGGGCAGGGCGCGCAGCGCGGCGGCTGCTTCGGCGGTGCGGCCGGGGGCGGTGCTCAGCCACCACTCGGTGGCGGTGAGCCGGGCGCTCGGCCGCTGGGCGAAGACCTGGCCCAGGGACCTGAGGTCGAGCAGCAGCGCCCCGCCGTCCCTGGCCCGCCGGTACTCCGTGGTCGCCTCGGCGGAGCCGCCGGGGCCGGTCGTCGGCAGCCGGTGCACGGTCCGCGCGATCTTCACCCGGACCCGTTCGCCGGCCAGCGTGACGTCGACGGCCTGCCCGGTCGTCGCCCCGGTGGCCTTGAGATAGGCGTCCGTGGCGACCGCCTGGATCATGGCCGGGGCCTTGGGCCGCTCCGCGGTGATCCGCACGTTGAGGGCGGGCACCGAGTACACCGCGTCCTCGTCGGTGACCGAGCCGGTGAGGTAGTCGACGCCCAGCGGGGTGGCGGCCGACGCGGTGGGGAAGGCGGCCGCGCCGGGCTGCACGTCGCCGAACGAGTCGGCGCTCACGGCGGCCTGCCAGCGGAAACCGGAAGGCAGCGGGACCGGCCGTTCGGCGCCGTCCTCGCTGACCGTGCGCAGCTGGGTGACGGCGAGCCGGTGCGACTCGCCGTGAGCGACGGGCTGCTTGTCGTCCAGCTCGAAGCCGGTGACGGCCAGCCCGCCGGCGGCGGCCACCTTGATCTCGAACGGGCGGACCTTCCCGTCGGCCGGCACGGCCCCGGCGGCCACCTGGTACGGGAGGCCGTAGCGGTCCTCCAGCAACACGGTGAGCTGCGGGGCCATGCCGGAGGGCGAGGTCTGGTGGGCGGCGGCCGGTACGGAGATCGCCAGGTCGAAGCGGAGCCGGGTGCTGCCGTCGGGCAGCGGCAGCCCGGTGCGCGCGGTCTTCTCCGGAGCCAGCGAGTCGAACAGCCGGGCGCTGGAGCCGCCGGCGAGGTCGTCGCGCATCAGCATCCGCTCGTCGGCGTGCGCGGTGTCCAGCGCGAGGATGTCGGCGGTGCGCTCGTCGGAGAGGTCCACCGTCGTCCGGAAGGCGGGCGCCACCTCGCGTACGCCCGGCAGCCCCTCGTACGCACCGGACTTGGCCGGGTCCGCGCTGACGCCGCCGGTCATGCGCACCGAGGCGCCGGACCTGAAGTCGGCCTGGTCGCTCTGCGAACGGTTCCACGAGGCGCTCTGCCCGATCGCCAGCATGCCCATCGCCACCGAGAGGACCAGCAGCAGGACCGGCCCGGCACCCCGCAGGGGCCGGCGGCTGAACTGCCAGCCGGCCAGGGCGGTCGCGAGCCCCCGGCCGCCCGCCGCCCGGCGCTCCGCGAGGCGTGCGGCGGGCGGCAGCAGCCGCAGGGTCAGCACGGTCCCGGCGAGCAGGGCCAGCGCGGGCGCGGCCACGAGCAGCGGGTCGATTCCGAGCCCGCCCGAGCGGTCGCCGCTGAGCGCGCCGCTGCCCGAGCCCTTGGTCTGCCGGTCCAGCTGCCAGTAAGCGACGGCCGCGATCAGCAGCAGCGCCAGGTCCGCGCCCGCCCGGACCGGTGCGGGCAGCGCGGCCGAACGCGTCGAGCGCCTGCCCCCGGAGCTGGCGGCCAGCGCGGGTGCCACCACGGCGAGCGCGCAGGCCAGCGCGGTGACGGCGGCGATCAGCCACACCTGCCCCGTGGCCCCGGTGTCCAGGCGCAGACCGATCCGGGAGAGTTCGCCTCGGTCGGCGAGGAGCCGGGTCAGCGGGCCGGCGAGCAGCGGCGCGACGACGGCGGCGGGCAGCGCGAGCAGCAGCGCCTCGACGGCCGCGAGCGAGGTGATCCGGGCACGCGATCCGCCGCGTGCCCGCAGCAGTTCGGTCTCCCCGGCGCGTTCGCTGCTGAGCAGCCGGGCCACGAGCAGCAGGGCGTACCCGGCGAGCAGGACCAGCTGCACGGCCACGATCGTCAGCGTCGAGCGGGAGACCAACAGCGCGCGGTCGACCTGGTCGAGCACGGTGGGCAGGGACGTCTGCGCGCTCGCCCCGTCCTTGAACCCGGGCAGGGCCAGCAGCTTCTTCGGGCCTGTGGTCGCCGCGTCGTGCAGGGCCTCCATACGGCCGGTGGTGACGGTCCGGAAGTCGGCGGAGGCCAGCCAGGACACCTCGCCCGAGCTGATCCGCCCCGAGCCGAGCACGGCCGGGTCGGTGAGCAGCGGGCCGTAGGTCGTGAAGACGACCTTGCGGACGCCGCGACCGCCGAGCGCGTCCAACTGCCAGTACGGGTCGGCCTGGTCGGCGGCCTTGTAGAGCCCGGTGATCACGACGCGCACCGGCTTGCCGCCCAGCCGGTCGGTGACCTTCAGCCGCGCCCCGGGCTTCAGCGACAGGGCGTCGGCTGCGGTCGAGGGGAGGGCGACCTCGACGGGGCCGCCGCTCTTCCCCGCCCCGGCGACGGGCATGCGGCCGGCGGTGAGGCGGACGCGGCTGCGGTCCAGCGAGGCGAAGTGGGTGAGGTCCGGGTCACCGCGCCGGGCGGCCGGGGCCTGGAGGCCACGCGGCAGCGCGTACGGACCGGAGGCCTCCAGCTTCCGTACGGTCACCGGCAGGCCGTCGAAGGTCTCCCGGGCGGCCTCGCGTGCCGCGGCGTCGGCGGACTCCCGCTCGCCGGGCTCCAGTTGCGCGGAGACCAGGAGCGCGGCGGGGACGGCCGAGCGGTGGGTGAGGGTGTGGCGCAGCGCGGCGTCCCCGATGGAACCGGAGAACGCGGTGAGCGCGGCCAGTACCGAGGTGGTCAGGAGCACGGCCAGCACGGCCGCGGCGAGAAGGAGCCGGTGCGCCCTCACCCGCAGAAAGACGAACCCCGTCACACCTGGCCCCCTAGTCACCACTCACGCAACGCCCGCCCCCTGCGCTGCCTGGATGCTGTCAGACGGCCGCTGCGTGTGGAAACCGCTTACGGGTACAACTTGATGGGATTGTGACCGGTATCCGGCCGCGGAGCACCGGATTCCGCACGTACATGTTCGCCCTGTGACCGCTTGTCAGCCGTCCGTGTTCACCATCGAGGCGGCCGCATAGGTGAGGTAGTCCCACAGCTGCCGCTCGTGCTCGGGTGCCAGGCCCAGTTCGTCCAGGGCCACGCGCATGTGGCCCAGCCAGGCGTCGTGCGCCGCGCGGTCCACCCGGAACGGCGCGTGCCGCATCCGCAGCCGGGGGTGCCCGCGCCGGTCGCTGTAGGTGCGCGGGCCGCCCCAGTACTGCATGAGGAAGAGCGCGAACCGCTCCTCGGCGGGCCCGAGATCCTCCTCCGGATACATCGGCCGCAGCAGCGGGTCGTCGGCGACGCCCTGGTAGAAGCGGTGGACCAGGCGCCTGAAGGTCTCCTCGCCGCCGACCTGCTCGTAGAAGGTCAGCTCCTGCACCGTGTCGCGCGGATTCTCAGTCACCCGTCCATGGTCGCAGACGCGCCGTCCGCGAGGAGGGGCCCCGGGTGATTCCGCCGGGGCAGCGGTATGAGCGCTTTACAGTTCGTGACACGAACCATTATGTTCGTGTGACGAACTACATGATGCGCGTATGTGTGCGTGCTCATTCAGGGATGGGGATCGGCATGGAAAACGGAACGGCCCGTCGCACGGTTGTGGTCATCGGTGGGGGATACGGCGGATCGGCGGTCGCCAAAGCGCTCGACGAGGAAACCGATGTGGTGCTCATCGACCCCAAGGACGCGTTCGTCCACGCGGCGGGATCACTTCGGGCCCTGGTCAGGCCCGACTGGGCGGAGAACATCTTCTTCCCGTACGACACCCTCCTGAAGCGCGGCACCTTCCGCCGCGAACGGGCCGTCGCCGTCGACCCGGGCGGCGTCACCCTGGCCTCCGGCGAGCGGATCGCCGCCGACTACCTGGTGCTCGCGTCCGGCTCCGACTACCCGTTCCCGGCCAAGACGGACACCGACCTCTCCGGCGACGCGCTGGCCCGGATACGCGAAGCCCACGCGGAACTCGCCGCCGCCGGGCGGGTGCTGATCGCCGGCGCCGGACCGGTCGGCCTCGAACTCTCCGGCGAGATCAAGGCGGTCTGGCCCGACAAGCACGTGATCGTCACCGACCCGGCCGATGAGCTGATGCCGGGCTTCCTGCCGGAGTTCCGCGAGGAACTGCTGCGCCAGCTGGCCGGGATCGGCGTCGAGCTGCGGCTCGGTACCGCGCTCGCCGGGGAACCGCCGGCCGAGCCGGGGCGCCTGAAGCCGTTCACGGTGACCACGACGGGCGGCGACGCGATCGAGGCCGACCTCTGGTTCCGCTGCTACGGCGTGCGCTCCAACGGCGGCTACCTCGCCGACGGCCGGGTCGCCGACCGCGACGCGCAGGGCCGCGTCCCGGTCACCGAACGCCTCAACGTCGTGGGGCACGACCACATCTACGCCCTCGGCGACCTCACCGGCCTGGCCGAGGCCAAGATGGCCGGGTACGCCATGAAGCACGCCGAGGTGGTGGCGGGCAACGTCCTGGCCCAGGTGCGCGGCGAGGTTCCGGCGGGCACCTACCGGCCGTCGCCGCCCTCGGCGCTGCTGCCGCTCGGCCCCGGCGGCGGGGTGGGGCAGGTGCCCACCCCGGACGGCCCGGCCGTGCTGCCGGCCGCGCAGGTCAGCGCGTACAAGGGAAAGGACCTGTTCACCGGCCGCTTCGCCGAACTCTTCGGAATCACCCGCGACGAGGGCACGGCCTAACAGCCGGGGGTGGCCGTGGGCGCGTTCTCGCAGGGGCCGCGGAAGACCACCGGCACCTTGTTGTCCAGCACCAGGCGGCCGAGGAGGGCGGCCAGCAGTTCGCGGTCGGGGGCGTCGACGCCGTCCGCCAGTGCTTCCACCCGTCGGCTGGTCTCCTCGTGGAACACCTCGGCCAGCTCGCTTCCCGCCCCGGTCAGCGCCACCCGCACGGCACGCCCGTCCTCCGGATCTGCCTCGCGGCACACCAGGCCGCGCTGCACGCTCCGGTCCACCAGTCCGGTGAGGCTGGACTTGGCCAGACCCAGCACGGTGCCCAGCTCGCGCATGCCGTACGGCTTGAGCATCAGGACGCAGAGCAGCTGGCCCTGCTGGGCGGTGATGCCGTGCTCGCGGCCGGAATCGGCGTACACGGCGTTCACCAGAAATGCGGAGCGCACCAATGCGGTGGCGATCCCCATCTGTTCGCCTTCGGCCTTTCGCATTCGCCCAGAATACGGCAGGTGGTGACGGTACGGCCCCGCCCGGGGCGGACATTCGTGGCGCGAACTATCCGCAAGGCAAAGCGGCCGGTGAGAGACGCAAAGCCTCTCACCGGCCGCTCTGTGTCTGGCGGCGTCAGTCCCGGCGGATCGTGATCGTCGTCCACGCCCCGACGTGCACCCGGTCGCCGTCCTGGAGCGGAACGGGGACGTAGGGCTGGATCGGATCCTCGGCGCCGTTGACCGTGGTGCCGTTGGTGGAGTTCTGGTCGACCACGGCCCAGCTGCTGTCGGGCTGCTGGACGAGCACGGCGTGCTGGTGGGAGACGCCCGGGTCCTCCGGCGGCACCGACAGGTCGATGTCCGGGGACTCGCCCGTGCTGTGCCGGCGGCGGCCGATCGTGATCTGGCTGCCGGTGAGCGCGAGCTGCTGCTCCGGGGAGTACGCGGGCAGGTTGAGCCCGGTGGCCTCGGGGCCGCTGCGCTGCATCATCGCCAGGAAGTAGTCACGGTCCGGGGCGATGAACGCCGTCCAGTTGTTGGACAGCGGAGCCTGTCCCTGTCCCTGTCCCTGTCCCTGTCCCTGGCCGGGTCCGTGCTGCTGCCCCGGGCCGTGCTGCTGGCCCGGGAAGGGCGGCTGCTGCATCGGCGTCTGCGGGCCCTGGGCGGTCTGGGACGGTGGGGAGAGCAGCCAGTCGTCCCCGTCGGAGCGCGACGGGGCCTGCGGGGGAGCCGTCTGCTGGAAGGCGTGCGGCGCCTGCTGCTGGCCCTGCTGCTGGAACGGCGACGGCGGGGGTCCGCCCTGCTGGCCGCCCTGAGGTCCCTGCTGGTACGGGGGCGGAGGCGGCGGACCCTGCCGGCCCTGCTGTCCGGGCTGGCCGGGCGGTCCCTGCTGGTACGGCGGCGGGGTGCCCTGCGGGCCCTGCCCGAACGGTCCGGGAGGGCCGGACTGGCCGGGCCCCGCGGACAGCGGCTCGGCCGAGCGGTTCATCTGCGAGGGCCGCGAGCCCTGGTAGTCGAACGGGTCGCGCTGCTGCTGCTGCGGCGGTTGCTGCTGCTGGGAGGGGAAGCCCGGCGGCGGATTGTGCCCGGGACCGGGGCCGGGGCCGCCGTGCTGCGGGGCCAGCGGTGTGTACGAGGTCGCGGTGCTCGTGAGGAAGTTCCAGCGGCACTCCTCGCAGAACGGCGCCATCGCCTCCCTCGGCGTGCGGCACTGCGGGCACAGCTCGGCCTGGGCCGTCGCGTTCGGGTCGTGGGGCTGCGGATATCCGTAACCCCGCGCGGGCGGCGGAGGAGGCGGCGGGGGAACCGCACCCGCGGGCGCGCCCGGCCCGGTCATGCGGTGGCCGCAGACCTCGCACCAGTCCTCGGAACCCGACTGGTGTCCGTTCGGGCAGGTCGGCATGTCGGCGCTTCCCCCTCTCCTTGTCCGGCCCACAGGCCGTTATTCGTCTTGCTCCGCGGCCCGGCGGACCTGAACCGGCGGGCTGCTGATCGGTGTGGATATGTGGCTATTTCTTGACGCGTACCGTCTTCGTGGAGCGGGTTTCGAGGGTCATCTCGTCCGCTTCCGCGACCTTCGCCTTCAGTCGCACAGTACCCGTCGCCGCGTCGACGACGTCTACCACCTTCGAAAGCAGTTTCGCAGTGTCCTCGTTCCCGGACGCGGATGCCAGCTGCACCGCACGACCCAGTTTGGCCGTGGCGCCGTCGAAGTCTCCCGACTTGCGGGCATCAAGACCCTGCTGGATGACTTGTGCCAGTTCGGCCTGACCCGTGTAGTGCGCCACCTGCGGATTGATCGAGGTGGACGCCACCATGTCGTCCGTCCACACCGCCCGCACCAGACCCTGCGAAAGCGTCTGCGGCGCCCCGCCGGCCGGGTCGGGAAGGATCAGGGAGACCCGGGCCGCGAGCATCTCCTGACCGATTCCGGCCTCCGGGACCCGGACGCAGACGTGGTAGTCGCGGGACTCGTCGCCCCAGGAACCCGTGGGGTAGTCCCCGGCCCTGGGGCCCGCCTCGGTGCGGCGGTCGGTCAGGTCGGCGACCGTCGGCGCGACCTGCTTCACGTACTGGATCTCCACGCCGACCGGGGTCCACAGGCGCAGCGCGACGTCCGCGACCTCCTTGCCCATGGCGTTCTCCATCATCTGCGTGAAGTCCGCCGCGAGCCCCGCCGGGTCGGCGACGATGTCGGCCGTGCCGAGCAGCGCCGAGGCGATGGCTGTGACTTCTTTCACTTCCCAGTCGGTGCCGACCCCGCGGGCGTCACAGGTGAACCGCCCCGCGCAGGCGTCCAGCGCCGCGCGCAGGTCCTCGGGCGACTCGTGCTCGTTGCGCCCGTCCGTCAGCAGGATGCCGTGCCGGATGTCCACGTCGGCGGAGCCGAGCAGCCGGTCCGCCAGCCGCAGCCAGGTCCCGATCGCCGTACCGCCGCCCGCGCTCAGCCGGCGCAGGGCCTCCTTGGCCTGGGCCCGGGTCCGGGCGTCGGCGACGGCGAGCCGGCCGTTGCCCGGGTAGACCTCCCTGGCCACGTGCGTGCCGTCGACCACGGCGAACGAGGTGCCGTCGCGCAGGGTGTCGATCGCCGCCGCCGTCGCGTCGCGGGCGTTGCGCATCTTCGTCGGCGGGTAGTCCATCGAACCCGAACAGTCCACCATGATCACCACGGCGGCGCCGGTGGCCCGCCCCGGCCCGGACGCGCCCGCCAGGGGTACGCCCCCGGTGGTGCCGCCCCCGGTCGAGGTGACCGTGATGATGCCGTTGACCTCACGGCCGCCCTCGGGCAGGAATTCGTTCTGATACACCTCGACGGAGAACTGCGGCACGTTCGACTTGGAGAAGTTGGCCATCTGATCGGCTCCTTGAGGCTCCACGTGTCAGATGAAGACAGATGTACGGACAAAGGCATCAAAGGTGGGCAGGGTGAACCGCCCGGTTCAGGCGGAGCCTGCCCCCTGCGGTGACACGGCGAACGGCAGCAGGGCCACTGTTACGTTGTCGTGGCCCCCGCCGTCGAGGGCGTGACCCACCAGCACCCGCGCGCCGTGCAGCGGTCGTTCGTACGCGTCCTCGGGGACCGCGGCGGCCATCTCGGCCGCGGACTCCGCGTAGTTCCACAGGCCGTCCGTGCAGACCACCACGAGGCCGGGCCGGTCCGGTTTGAACGAGACCGTGTGCGGCTCCAGTTCGTAGGCGTCGGCGCCGAGCCAGCCCGTGATGGCGTGGGCACGCTCGTCCGCGTACGCCTCCGCCTCGTTCATCAGGCCCGTCGCGACCATCTGCGCGGCCCAGGAGTCGTCCTCGGTCAGCCGGGCGGGCGCCGTGGAGCGGTCCTCGGGCACCCAGTACACGCGGCTGTCGCCGACCCAGCCGACGACCAGCAGACCGCTCGCCATCACCGCGCCGACCAGCGTGCACGCCGGGGCGTTCTGATGGCGGTGCGGTTCGCGCTCCCGGTCCGGCTCCTGGGCCAGCCGGTTGACCGACTCCGAGGCCGCCACGATCGCCTCGTGCATCGCCTGCTGCGGATGCGTGCCGCGCGGCAGCGCCTCCAGCAGGGACTCGTTGGCCGTGCTCGCCGCCGCGGCCGAGGCCTCGTCGGGCCGGCTGGCCGACGACACCCCGTCGCACACGATCGCCACCACGGCCGCCGAGCCGTCCGGCAGGGCGGTCGTGGACACCGCGAACGAGTCCTCGTTGCGGTGGTGGCGCAGCCCCCGGTCACTGACCGCGGCGACCGAACCGAGCTCCTGCTCCATGTGGTCGCGCTCGCGCGGCTGCGCGTGGCCGCAGTTCTCGCAGTAGCCGTCGCCGTCGACCCGGCCGGCCCGGCAGGCCACGCACAGCTTGGCCCCGGCCGAGGGGGCCGCCGCGACGGCCTGCGCCGGCTTCGGGGACAGCCGGGGGTCGGGCGCGGCCGCCCCCGGGGCGGCCAGCTCGAAGTCCCCGGAGCGGGCCGGGCCGTCGAGGCGCGCCCCGGAAGGCGCGGCAGCGCGCGGCGCACCCGCGCCGGGCGCACCGGACGGCGGCGCGCCCGCACCCGCGTCCGGCGTGACGATGGCGACCGTCGGGCGGTCCGGCGGCGGCTCCGGCACGGCGGACAGGTCGTACCCGCACGCACCGCAGAACAGGTCGCCCTGCTCCAACGGCTCCTCGCAGCCGGGGCACCTCGGCAACGCCGACTCCTGGCGGTTCTGCGACATGTTCACACCCACGTTCGGGGGCGGAAGCGGTTGGCCCGCTCCACCAGTTCGATCCTCTCGGCGCCGGGCTCCGCGAGCCGGGCGAGCATCCGGTACGCGCGCTCAAGACCGAAACGCAGCCCGCGCTCGTCCAGCTCGCTGCCGAGCAGCGTCCCCGGGCCCTGCGGCCCGCCGTGCACGGACTGCTGCGGGCCCGAAGGGCTACCGGAGAGTACCCAGTCGAGCGCGGTGCCCAGCACCTCGGTCGACAACTGCTCCCGCCGCACCGCGTCGAGCCCGAGACCGGCGAGCCCCGACACCTGCGCCGAAGCGGCCGTCAGGTCCGTCATCAGCGGTTCGCCCGGGGCCCGTTCGCGCAGCCGCGCCCGGACCGAGGCGACCCGGGCCGCCGTGAAGTGGATCGACGCCTCGGGCACCGACTCCAGCGACCGGACGGCGGCGTTCCGGTCCCCGGCGGCGAGCTGCACCCGGGCCAGGCCGAACGCGGCGCTCACGAAGCTCGGATCGGTCAGCCACACCAGCCGGTAGTACTCGGCGGCGTTGTCCAGCTGACCCAGCACCTCCGCGCAGATACCGAGGGCCAGCTTCGGCGCCGGCTCCCCGGGAAACGCGTCGTACACCGCGTCGAACGCCAGCGCCGCGTTCTCCCTGTCGCCGGTCACCAGGGAGGTGAGGCCCCGGTACCAGACCACCCGCCAGTCGTCCGGGTGCCGGCTCTCCAGCTCCGTCAGGGTCTTCCCGGCCGCGTCGAGGTCGCCCATCTCCAGATACGCCCGCAGCTCACGCAGCCGGGTCTCCAGCGACGCCGCCGGAACCGCCTGCAACGCGGCGATCAGCTCGGCGGGCGCCGACGCCATCACCCCGGCCAGGAAACCCGCGTTGGGGTCGTTCGCGTCGACCCGGGGCACCGGCAGCGCCAGCGAGGTCCCGCGCACGTCCAGCCCGGCCAGCCGGGGCGCCGAAGCACCGGGCGGCGTCTGCGGGGCGGCCGGCGCGGGCACCGGACTGCGGGGGGCGGGCACGCTCACCGTGGCCGGCGCGTGCGGCAGGGGGCCGGAGCCGGTGCCGGGCCCGCCGGGGGCACGGACATGGGTGGCGACGGAGGGCACCGGGGCGGCGCCCGTCGCGGAGGCGGGCGGCGGCCCGGCGGGCAGCGCCCCCGGAACACCCCCGGGCGGGGTCACCGCGGCGGGCGGCAGTGCCGATCTCGCCGCCCCGCCCCGCCGGCGCCCCAGGAACCCGGAGCCGCCGGGCTCGACCCTGCGGACACCCAGCCGCGACACCTCGCCCGTCGGGGCGGCGAACAGCTCCGTGTCGGTGACCCGCAGCTCCGCGCCGAACAGCGTCGACAGCGCCGGACGCGGGCGCCCCGTCTGGAGCGACACCACCTCCCGCAGCACACCCGTCAGCTGCTCGGCCATCTCCGCCGCCGAGGCGAACCGGCGGGCCGGATCGGGGTCGGTGGCCCGCACCAGGAGCCGGTAGAACGACTCGTAGGTCCGGAACACCTCGATGTTGTCCGGGTCCGGCAGCGAGTCCACGAAGACGTTCGTGTACCCCTGGAAGTCGAAGGTGAGCACCGCGAGCGTGCGCGCCACCGTGTACAGGTCGGAGGCGACCGACGGGCCCAGGTCCGCGACCTCCGGCGCCTGGTAGCCGACCGTGCCGTAGATCGCCGACTCGTCGTCGTCCATCCGGCGGACCGCGCCCATGTCGATGAGCTTCAGCTGGTCCTCGGTCTGGATCGCGTTGTCGACCTTGAAGTCGCAGTACAGCAGGTTGCGGCTGTGCAGGTGGCCCAGCGCCTCCAGGGCCTCGATGCCGAACGCGCACGCCTGCTCGACCGGCAGCGGGTCCCGCTTCCCGGCCGGCGTGCGGCGCTCGTTGGCGATCTCCTTGAGCGACTTGCCGCCGACGTACTCCATGACGATGTAGCCGTCCAGCGAACCGGTCCGCTGGTCCAGGTGCTCGACGAAGTTGTAGATGCGCACGATGTTCGAGTGCTCGATCTCGGCGAGGAACCGGCGCTCCGAGATGGCCGCCGCCATGGCGTCCTGGTCGCCCGTGTCGAGCAGGCCCTTGAGGACCACCCACCGGTCGGAGACCGCGCGGTCCACCGCGAGATAGACCCAGCCGAGCCCGCCGTGCGCCAGACAGCCCGCCACCTCGTACTGCCCGTGGACGACATCGCCGCCCTGGAGCTTGGGCACGAAGGAGTACGGGTGGCCGCACTTGGTGCAGAACCCCTCGGTGCGGCCCGTCCGCTCGCCCCGCGACCGGCCCACCGGAGCCCCGCAGTCCGAACGCGAACAGAACCGTTTGCGCTCGGGCACCTCCGGGTTCTCCATCACGGCGGTACGCGGATCGGGGCGCGGCACGTCCGGGACCTGCACCAGACCCGCGCCCAGCCGGTTGCGGCCCGAGGCGTTGGTCGACTTGGCCGACGAGCGCACCGAGACCGAGTGCGAGCCGGTCCGGCCGGACAGCGAACGCGACAGCCGCCCCGAGACCGAACGCCGCGAGGTCGACGAACGCGACGAGGCCCGGGACGACGCCCGCGACGAGGACTGCGAACTGCTGCGGGCGGAGGAGCTGTCGCTGCTCCGGCTGCTCGCCCGCCCGCCGCCCGTGATCCCCGTGGCCGGCGAGTTCAGCGAGCCGTCCCCGGGTTCTCGGCCTCGCCCGGACGGGGGAGACCCCGCCGGCGCGACGACGGGCGCCAGACCGCAGGTGTCGCAGTACAGCTCACCGCCGCCCATGTCCTCGTAACTGCCCTCGCACGCGGGGCGCTGGCACTGCGTACTCATGTTCGTTCCCCCTCTTCGCCCCGCCGCCTCGGCGGCCTCGACGGTCCGTCACTCCTGCTCATGCCCGCTGCGCGCTCCCCGGGCCCGGTCCGTCTCACGGGTGCCCCCGCCGGTCCTGCGGGCCGGACCCGCCCCGGCCGCCCAGCTGGTCCAGCGCCGCGTCCTGATAGCGCTGCACCGCCTGCGCGGCCACCCGCAGGTCGCACGGGGCGCTCCACAGCATCCGGCGCGCCGCGTCGTAGCGCTCGATGAGGACCGGGTCCTCCGCCAGGCCGTGCCGGGCCACCTTCGCCTTGTACGCGTCGAGCCGGCCGCGCAGCTCCGCCCGGACGGCCAGCGGCGCGGTGACCGCCGTCAGCTGCTCCCGGGCCCGCAGCAACTCCTCCTCGGCCTCCCGCTCCAGGGTCTCCAGGAGCGGCGAGAGCCGGTGCCAGCGGGCGTGCCTGCGGTACTCCGAGGCGGCCGCCAGGCGCTCCTGGAGCACGGTCGGCGGGCCGTTGACCACGGGCACCTCGGACGCGGCGATCTTGGCCAGCACCTCGCCGCGCGCCGTGCGGGCCTCGGCCAGTGTGCGGTCGGCCCGGGAGAGCACGTCGCGCAGGTGCACGAGGCGCTGTTCGGCGTCCTGCCGGACGGCGAGCACCGCCTCGACCTCGCGCCGCACCTCCTCCAGCGCCCGCGCCGCCCGGTCGTAGCGCGTGGTGTCCGGACGCCCGCCGCCGGGCGCCGCGCTCCCGGGCCCCGGCAGCCAGAACGCCAGCGGGTCCGAGATCACCTGCGCCCGCAGCGTCGTCAGCTCCTGGGTGATCGACTCCAGGTCGTCGCCCGCGGGGTGTTCCCCGGGCCGCACGCCCACCGAGTGCGCCAGCGAGTGGGTACGGCGCAGCTCGGCGGCGAGGAGATCTATGCGGGCGGGCATCGCCGACCACACGGCGTCGGACGCGACGACCATGTCGAGGGCGCGCGCGTACAGACCGTTCATCCGGGAGACCAGCTCCTCCAGCGTGAACCGCTCGGAGAGCCGGGCCGGGCCGCTGACCGACGGGTCGTGCCCGGCCGCCGCGTGCGCCACCGTGACCCCCTGGCCGCGCAGCAGCTCGGTCAGGGTCGCCAGGTCCTCCCGGTTGGGGTGGCGGCGCCTGGCCCGCACCTCGCGCGCCTCGTTCAGCACACCCGCGTACGCGTCGAAGTAGCTCCACAGCAGCGTGATCGACTGCTCGGTGACGGTCCACCGCTCCCGGGTGACACCGGTCAGCTCGGCGCCCTCCAGGAGCCGGCGGCCGGCGTGGTCCTGGAGGGCCAGGAGAGAGGTCTCGATCGCCTCGTGCTCCGCGCCGAGCCGGGCCAGCGCGCGGTCGGCCTCGTCCCGGTCCATGACAGGACCGGGGGGCCGGGCCGCGTAGCCGGGGAAGGGACCAGCGACGCCCATCGATCACCTCTTCGCTCTCCCTGCCGGGCGGGGGGCCCGGCAGGATCAGTGCCGCCACCGCCGGCCGGACGGCCCAGGGCCTTGTCTCTGGATCGTGCCGGGCCCGCGGGCTCTGTCCCGCCTACTGCGGTTTCGGCGGCCCTTCGATTCCCGGCAGGCCGTTCGCCAGCCACTTCTTGTACGACGTCATCCAGGGGCTGTCCGCGCCGCCGGAGGTGTAGTCGAGCAGCACCTTGTTGACCCGGGCCACCAGGTCGTCGGCGCCCAGCTTCGTGGCCACGCCGTAGTACTCCTCGGTGAACGGGGTGCCCTTGAGCTGCACGGCCGGATCCTGGGCGGCCTGGCCGGCGGCCAGCGCGTTGTCCGTGACGATCGCGTCCACCTCGCCCAGCTGGAGCCGCACCAGGCAGTCCAGCTGGTTGGGAACGGTCAGCTGGTCCTCGTCGGCCGGGGTGCCGTCGTGCTCGTCCTCGAAGACGGCGCCGTACGACTTCTTCTTCAGCTCGTCATACGCCGTGGAGCCCTCGGCGGTGCAGATCCGCTTGCCGGCCAGCGTGGAGTTGTAGCCGGTGATCGAGTGGTCCTCCTTGGCGGCGAGGACCTGCTGACCGGCCAGGAAGTAGGGGGTGGAGAACGAGACGTCGCGCAGCCGGGCGCAGTTGATCGTCATCGTCCGCACGACGACGTCGACCTTGTCGTTCTCCAGCGCCTCGATGCGCTGGTTGGTCGGGATCGCCCGGAAGATCACCTTGTTCTCGTCGCCGAGGACGGCCTTGGCGATGGCCCGCACCAGGTCGATGTCGAAGCCCTCCAGCTTCCCGGTCTCCGGGTCGCGGAAACCCCACTGGAAGCTGTTCTGGTCGACGCCCGCGATGAGCTTGCCGCGCTCCTTGATCCGCCTGACCGCCTCGCCGTCCACCTCGGACGGCGGGACGCTGGCCAGCGGGTCCTTGCAGGAATCGGCCCGCGTCTGAAGGGCGTTCAGCGCGCCGGGCCCCGTGGCCTGGGGGCCGAACACGTCGTCGCCGTCGTGGGAGAGCGGCAGCAGGGTCAGCGACGCCGTCACCGCACAGGCGGCGGCCATGGCGCTCACCCCGCCCCAGCCGCGCAGCCGGCGCAGCGGGCCGCGGCCCGTCCTCGGGTCCTTCGCTGTCATCGCTTCCCCTGTCACCGGAACTCCGAGAGCCTGCGGTTGACCCCGACGATGGCCGCGACCGCGCCCAGCACGGCCAGGACCGCCGCGCCGACCGGCAGGCCGCCCAGGGCGCCGCGCCCGTCCTCCGCGGCCCGGGTGAAGTCGCTCTGTTCGTGGTCGAGCGCCGTGCGCAGGGCCTCGTCCACCTTCGTGAAGGACTCGCCCGTGGAGTTCTTCTGCCCGATGATCTGCTCCAGGGCGGTGTCGTAGTCGCCGCTGTCGTCGGCCTTGCGGGCGGTCCGGTGGCGGCCCTGCCACTCGGTGACCGCCTTGGCGGCCGCGGCCACCGGCTTGCCGCCCTCGGTGTCACCGGTGTCCTCGGCGAGCTTCGCCGCCTCGGCCAGTTCCTCGCCGAGCGCCTTCATGCCCGCGTTGTAGTCCGTCTCGTACTTGTCGCTCTTGCCGTCGGCGGTGAGCACCGCGCCCCGGGCGACCACCGTGAGGTTCTCGTCGGCGCGCGCCTTCAGCGAGTCGATGCGCGCCCGGTTCAGCACGTCCATGGACCGCTGCCCGTGCGAATCGGCCTGGGCCAGATCGGAGCGGGCCACGGTGTGGCCCACCGCCAGCCACAGCAGCAGCACCGTCGCCGCGGCCGTCGCGGCCAGCAGACCGTGGTTGAACACCCGGTTCGTGCGGCGGTAGTTGCGCCGCTGCGCCCAGAACAGCACCGCCAGCGCGACGATTCCGATGCCCAGCGAGAAGAACGGCCAGGCCCGCGCGGAGTGCTGGTCCCGGTCGAGCCGGCCGGTCTCCGCCTCGTACAGCCGCTCGGCGGCCGGCAGCAGCTGGCCGGACATCTGCTGGTTCGCGTACCGCAGGTAGGCGCCGCCCAGCGGCAGACCCTGCCGGTTGGTGGCGCGGGCGCGCTCGATCAGACCCGTGTAGCGCGGCAGTCCCTCGTTGAGCGTGGTGATCTCGCGGCCGGACGCCGAGGAGGTGTCCGTGTGCGCCGCGGCCTTCACCAGCAGCCGGGACGCCTCCTCGATGTCCTTCACGTACTGGTCGTGCACCGCGCGCGGCTCCCGCGGACCGGCCAGGAAGCCGCTCGCCGCCGCCGCGTCCGCGTCCGCCAGCGAGCGGTAGATGCCCGCCGCGTCCGCGCTGAGGGGCTGGCTGCGCTCCACCACGTCGTTGGCCGAGGCCGCGCGGTCGTTGATCTCGACCGCGGCCACCGCCCCGAACGCCAGGACCAGGAGCGCCAGTACGGCCCCGATGATCCGGAGCCTGCCCGGTTCGGTGGTCGCCGCGGCACGCAGCCGCTCGACCGCGACCGCCCGGCCGCCGTGCTGCGGCGGCACGGGTACGGCCGCCGGCGCGGGTGGCTGCTCCGGCGCGCTGTGCGGCGCCCGGCGCACACTCGGCGGGTGTGTCACTCGACCTCCCCCTCGGTCACTGACGGCGGCCCGCCCCCCGGCCGATCGGGGGACTGGTACCCGGCCAGAAGTATGGCCGCAGGGACCGGTACACACATCCAGAACGCCTGGATCGAGCACCGGGCCCGTGGCGCGGCCGGCCGTGGCCGGCCGCGGTCAACAGCAATTCGATCAAGAGCTGAGCCGTTGATCAAGGCGAACGGCACGATCCCCCACCGGGCCGTCCTCCCCACCCTTCAACACGTCCGGGCCGACCGATCGGTTCCCGTACGCGCGAGGGCGCCCCACAACCCGAAGGCTACGGGACGCCCCTGCCGCCCATCCGTCAGGCGTACTGCGCACGCAGCCTGGTGTGCACCTCGGGCTCCGCACGCGTGTGGTCCAGGCCCAGCAGACCGGCGCCCAGCACGGGGGACTCCCGCACCACCCGCACCACCGCCTTCGGGGCCCGCTCCGCGAGGAGTTCGGCGATCCGGGCGTCCAACCGCGGGTGCCGGGCCGCCAGTACGCTGCCGCCCAGGACCACCGGGGCCTCCTCACCGAGCAGCCCCAGGCGGGACAGCGCGACCGAGGCCAGCGCCACGACCTCCTCGGCCAGCCGGTCCACCAGGGCCCGCGCCACCGGGTCGCCGGCCGCGCTCGTCGCGAAGAGCACCGGCGTCAGCTCGTGCCGGCGCTCCGGCGCGATGCGGCCCAGGTGCAGCGCCTCGATCAGCGCGTACATCGAACCGAGCCCGAAGTGCGCGGGGAGCGCGCGGGCCAGCTCGGTCGGCTCGCCGCGCCCGTCCTCGGCCCGCGAGGCGAACCACATCGCCTCCTCGGACAGACCCGAACCGCCGCCCCAGTCACCGGAGATCCGGCCTATCGCGGGGAAGCGCGCGGTCCGCCCGTCCGGCACCATGCCGACGCAGTTGATCCCCGCGCCGCACACCACGGCCACCCCGCGCGGCTCGTCCACCCCGGCCCGCAGGATCGCGAAGGTGTCGTTGCGCACCTCGACCGTGCGGCCCCAGCCGCGCGCGCCGAGCGCCTCGGTCAGCTGCTCCTCCTCGACCGGCAGATCGGCGTTGGCGAGGCAGGCGGACACATGGGCGACCTCCCCGGTGTCCACGCCGGCCGAGGCCAGCACCCGCTCCACCGCCGCGCCGAGCACATCCACCGCCGTACCGATACCGACCACGGGCGGCTGGAAGCCGCCGCCCCTGGCCGTGGACAGCACCGTGCCGTCCGCACCGATGAGTGCCACATCGGTCTTGCTGTTCCCCGCGTCGATCGCGAGGACCGAACCGTTCACGCCCACGGGAGGTGCTCCCGGTTGTGCGCGATCAGCTTGTCGGTGAGCGCCTCGGCGTACTCGAACTGGCCGATCAGGGGGTGCGCGAGCAGCGCCTTGAACACCCGGTCCCGGCCGCCGTGCAGCGCGGCCTGGAGCGCCAGGTGCTCGTACGCCGTGACGTTGGCGATCAGCCCCGCGTACATCGGGTCCAGGGCCGGCACGGCGAGCGGCGTCGCGCCCGAGGCGTCGACCTTCGCCTGCACCTCGATCACCGCGTCGTCCGGCAGGAACGGCAGGGTGCCGTTGTTGTACGTGTTCACCACCTGGTGCGAGGAGCCGCTGCCGCCGAGCAGGCCGGCTGCGAGGTCCACGGCGGCCTCCGAGTAGAAGGCGCCGCCGCGCTTGGCGAGCAGCGCGGGCTTCTCGGCCAGCTCCGGATCGCCGTACATCGCCAGGAGTTCCTTCTCCATGGCGGCGACCTCGGCCGCCCGCGAGGGCTTGGTGCCCATCTCGCGCACGACCTGGTCGTGCGCGTAGAAGTAGCGCAGGTAGTACGAGGGGACGACGCCGAGGCGGTCCACGATCGCGCGCGGCATGTGCAGGTCGTCCGCGATGGCGTCGCCGTGTTCGGCGATCAGCCGCGGCAGGACGTCCTCGCCCTCGGGGCCGCCGAGGCGCACCCCCAGCTCCCACGTCAGGTGGTTGAGCCCGACGTGGTCGAGGTGCACCTCGCCGGGGGTCACGTCGAGGAGCGCGGCGAACTTGCGCTGGAAGCCGATCGCCACGTTGCACAGGCCGACGGCCTTGTGGCCGGCCTGGAGCAGCGCGCGGGTGACGATGCCCACCGGGTTGGTGAAGTCGATGATCCAGGCGTCCGGGTTGGTGCGCCGGACCCGTTCGGCGATGTCCAGGACGACCGGGACGGTGCGCAGGGCCTTGGCGAGGCCGCCGGCCCCGGTGGTCTCCTGGCCGACGCAGCCGCACTCCAGCGGCCAGGTCTCGTCCCGGTTGCGGGCGGCCTGGCCGCCGACGCGCAGCTGGAGCAGGACGGCGTCGGCGCCGGCGACTCCCGCGTCGACGTCCGATGTGGTGACGATGCGCCCCGGGTGGCCCTGCCTGGCGAAGATCCGCCGGGCGAGGCCGCCCACGAGTTCGAGCCGGTCGGCGGCCGGGTCGACGAGGACCAGCTCCTCGACCGGCAGCGTGTCACGCAGCCGGGCGAATCCGTCGATCAGTTCAGGGGTGTAGGTGGACCCGCCACCCACTACTGCGAGCTTCATGAATCAGCCCTTTACTCCGGTCAGTGTGACGCCCTCGACAAAGGCCTTCTGTGCGAAGAAGAAGACGACGATCACAGGGGCCATGACCAGAACGGTCGCGGCCATGGTCAGGTTCCAGTCGGTGTGGTGTGCGCCCTTGAAGGACTCCAGTCCGTAACTCAGGGTCCAGGCCGCCGGGTTCTCGGAGGCGTAGATCTGCGGGCCGAAGTAGTCGTTCCAGGCGTAGAAGAACTGGAAGAGGGCGACCGCGGCGATGCCCGGCTTGGCCATCGGCACCACGACGCGCAGCAGGGTGCGCAGTTCGCCGCAGCCGTCGACCTTCGCCGCGTCGAGGTACTCGTCGGGGATGGTCAGCAGGAACTGCCGCAGCAGGAAGATGGAGAACGCGTCACCGAAGGCCATCGGGATGATCAGCGGCCACAGCGTGCCGGACAGGTCCAGCTGCTTGGCCCAGAACAGGTACATCGGGATGACCACCACCTGCGGCGGCAGCATCATCATCGAGATGACGAGCATCAGCGACAGATGCCGCCCGCGGAAGCGGAACTTGGCGAGCGCGTACGCCACCGGCAGCGAGGAGACCACCGTCAGGACGGTGCCCGCGCCCGCGTACAGCAGGGTGTTCTTCCACCAGGTCAGAAAGCCCGGGGTGTCGAACACCTTCTTGTAGTTGGCCCACTCGAAGGGGTGCGGCCACAGGTCACGGGTGAGTGCCTGCTGGTCGCTCATCAGCGAGGTGAGCAGGAGGAAGACGAACGGCAGCACGAAGAAGAGGGCGGCCGCCACGCCCAGCGCGTGCACGGCGATCCAGTGCAGCAGCGCCTTGCGGCGTGCGACGCGCCGGGCCGGGGTGTCGGGGTCGTTCGCCGGGCCCGCGGTCTTCGGGATGTCGAGAACCTGCGCCACGTCACTCACCTGCCTGGATCAGTCCGCTGCGGCGCCGCATCAGCAGTGCGGTGAACGCCATGGCGAGGACGAAGAGAACGAGCGCGACCACACAGGCGGAGCCGTAGTCGAAGCGCTGGAAACCGAGGTTGTAGACGAGCTGCGGAAGCGTCAGTGTCGACTTGTCGGGATAGCCCGGTTCGAACTGCTGGCCCGAGCCGCCCATCACCCCCGACGCGACCTTCCCGGCCACCAGGGGCTGGGTGTAGTACTGCATCGTCTGGATGATGCCGGTGACCACGGCGAACATGATGATCGGCGAGATGTTCGGCAGCGTGACGTAGCGGAACCGGTGGTATGCGGTCGCCCCGTCCAGCTCCGCCGCCTCGTACTGCTCCTTGGGTACGTCGAGCAGCGCGGCCATGAAGATCACCATCAGGTCGCCCACCCCCCACACCGCGAGGGCGGTCAGCGCCGGCTTGGACCAGGTCGCGTCGGTGAACCAGCCCGGGGTTCCCATCCCGAGGTCACCGAGGATCGAGTTGACCGGCCCGGTGCCGGGGTTGAGCAGGAAGACGAAGCCCAGCGTGGCGGCGACCGGAGGCGCCAGGTACGGCAGGTAGAACAGCGTCCGGAAAACTCCCGTACCCGTCTTGATCTTGGTGATCAGCAGCCCGACACCGAGCCCGAAGACCACCCGGCAGGCGACCATGACCACGACCAGCCACAGCGTGTTGCGCAGTGCCGGCCAGAACAGCGGGTATTCGTTGAAGACGAACGACCAGTTCTTCAGGCCGCTGAACTCGGGGGCGGCGAACCCGTCGTAGCTGGTGAAGGAGAAGTAGAGCGTGGAGACCAGCGGGTAGGCGAAGAAGACGCAGAACCCGATCAGCCACGGCGACATGAAGGCCGCCGTCCGAAGCGCCGACCTGCGGCGCTTCGAACGGAGTGTGTACGTGCTCATCGTGGCGGCTCTACTTCGCCTGGGCGATCGCCGCGTCGATTTCCTTCGCGGTCTTCTCCAGGCCGGCCGCGATGTCCTTCTGCTTGCCCTTCTCGACGTCGAAGCCGAGGTTCTGGAGGGAGACCAGGTAGGCGCCACCGTTCACCGAGGGCGGGGTGGTCGTGGACTTCGGGTTCGCCGCGATGTCCAGGAAGGTCTTGAAGCGGGGGTCGTACTTCAGCCTCGGCGACTTCAGCGCCTCCAGCGTGGAGGGCACGTTGTTGATCGCGTTGGCGAAGTCCACCACCGCGTCGGTGTCGGTCGTCATGAACTTCACCAGCTCCCACGCGGCGTTCTGCTTGCCGGACGTCGCCGCGATCCCGGCGATGGTGCCGGTCAGATAGCCCTTGCCGTAGGTGTCGGCCTCGTCGTCGGCGACGGGCATCGGGGCCACGCCGATCTCGAACTCCGGCTTGGTCTCCTCGGCCATGCCGAGCCGCCACTCGCCGTCCAGCTGCATGGCAACCTGGCCGGTGTGGAAGGGGTGCTTGGCGCCCCACTCGTCACCGAAGCCGGTCCGGAACTTCTCCAGCTTCTCGTAGCCGCCGAGCGAGTCGACCAGCTTCTTCTGGTTCGTCAGCATCGAGGCGAACGCCGGGTCCTCGGCGATGTTCGACTTGCCGTCCGCGTCGAAGTACTCCGGGTTCCAGCCGCCGAGGTAGTGCTCGGTGGTGGACTCGTAGCCGTGGTAGTTCGGCATGAAGCCCAGCTGCTCGTACGAGTCGCCCTTGGTCTTCGTCAGCTTCTTCGCGTCGGCCGCGAACTCCGACCAGGTCTTCGGCGGGTTCGCGATGCCGGCCGCCTCGAACGCGTCCTTGTTGTAGTACAGCCCGTACGCGTCACCCAGCAGCGGCACCGTGCAGCGCACCCCGTCGAACTGGGTGTACTCGTTCATCGCCTTCGGGAAGGTGGTGTCCGGGTCGATGCCGTCCTTCTTCAGGAACGGGTTGAGGTCCACGAACGCCTTCGAGGAGCAGAACTTGCCCACGTTGTTCGTGGTGAACGAGGACACCACGTCCGGCGCCTTGGAACCACCGGTGCGCAGCGCCTGGTTGATCTTGTCGTCGGTCATGTTGCCGACGACCTTCACATGGATGTTGGGGTGCGCCTTCTCGAAGGCGGCGATCGTCGCCTCGATCCCCTTCACCTCGCCCGGCGCGCTCCAGCCGTGCCAGAAGGTGATGGTCGTGTCCTTGGACGCGTCATCGCTGGCACCGGAGCTGCTCTGCCCGGTACAGGCGGAGGCGAACAGGGCTATCGCGGCGGTCGCGGCGAGTGCGGCGGCCGGCTTCCGGCGGTTTCCGGACATGGTGGTGTCTCCCGGTGAAGGGGTGGGCAGGAAGGACGGAACGTGTACGGGGAAGCGGGGGGCGTGAGGGGTCAGCGCGAGGTGTCGAACACTTCGTCGCGGGTGGTGGCGAGCGCGCTCTCCAGCGCGCCGCGCAGAACGGGCCGGTCGGTGACGTCTCCGGCGATCAGCCGGGGCCTGGACGCCGCGAGCTGGGCCAGCTCCGCGGCGACCCGGGCGCGCAGCGGCTCGGCGCCGGCCGAGAACAGCTCGCCGGACAGGACCACGATCTCCGGGTCGAGCACGGCGACCATGGAGGCGAGACCGGTCGCCAGGCCGGTGGCGAACTGGTCGAGCAGCCGGCCGTACGGCCCGCCCTCCTCCTCGCCGTCCGCCACGGCCCCGGCGGCCCGGCCGACCAGCGCGGCGGCGATCTCGTGATGGGTGCCGCTGCCGCGCACCGCCTCGTCCTCGATGCCGAGTTCCCGGGCCAGCCTGGCGAGCACCTGGGCGCCGGCCAGCTCCTGGAAGCCGCCCGCGTTGGCCTTGGTGACCTGGCGGACCAGCGGCGCCCCCGGCACCGGCAGGAAGCCGACCTCGCCGGCGCCGCCGGTGAAGCCGCGGTGCAGCCGGCCGTTGATGACGAGTGCGGCGCCCAGCCCCTCCTCGTTCCACAGCAGGACGAAGTCGTCGTGGCCCCGGGCCGCGCCGAGCCGCTGTTCGGCCACCGCGACGAGGTTCACGTCGTTCTCGTACTCCACCGGCATCGGCAGCACGGCCGCCAGCTCGTCCAGCAGGGTGGGGGAGTGCCAGCCGGGCAGGTGCGAGGCGTAGCGCAGCCGGCCCGTGCCCGGGTCGAAGGCGCCGGGGGTGCCGATGACCACCCGGTGCACGTCGGACCGGGTCAGTCCGGCGTCCTTGACCGCCCCGTCCAGCGCCCCGGTCACCTGCCGCACCACACTGTCGGCGCGCCGCCCGGGGGTGCGCAGCTCGAACCTGCCCACCGTCTCGCCGGTCACATCGGCGACGGCGGCGACGATCCGGTGGGCGTTCACATCGAGCCCGGCCACATGGGCGGCCGAGGCGTTGACGGCGTACAGCTGGGCGTTGGGTCCGGGGCGCCCGGCGGCGGTCCCGGTGGCGACGACGAGCCCGGCGGCTTCGAGGCGGGCCAGGAGCTGGGAGGCGGTGGGCTTGGAGAGGCCGGTGAGCTTCCCGATCCTGGTCCGCGAGAGGGGGCCGTGCTCCAGCAGCAGATCGAGGGCGGCCCGGTCGTTCATGGCGCGCAGAACGCGGGGGGTGCCCGGCGTGGTTCCGGCCATGATCTCTGCCACCTGCCCTCTGTTAGGAAAGTTTCCTATTCGGTGAGAGGACCGTAGGGCGCCCGCCACCGCGGCGTCAATGGGCGGCACCCCGGTGGCAACCAAAGCGTTATCCGAGCGGCGACGGAACCGGCCGGGACCTGTGCGGGCCCCGGCCGGGGAGTGTCACTTCGCGATGTTCGGCGGCGGGATCGGGGTGGCCGCGAGCGACTG
Organism: Streptomyces sp. ATexAB-D23; assembly: GCF_000373645.1. Lineage (GTDB taxonomy): Bacteria > Actinomycetota > Actinomycetes > Streptomycetales > Streptomycetaceae > Streptomyces > Streptomyces castrisilvae. Next base: position 110,948 of record NZ_KB892014.1, read on the forward strand.
AGGCGAGGTGGCCGACGCGTACGCCGAAGGGGCGGCCATCCCGGCCGTGGGGTCGCCGGCCGCGTCCTCGTCCGGGGCGGCGGCCACCATGGTGATGCCCGCCTCGTCCAGGGCCGTCTTGATGCGCCAGCGCAGCTCGCGCTCCACGCCCACGGCCTGCCCCGGCATCGTCTTGGCGCTCACCCGGACCGTCATCGACTCCAGCAGCACGGTGTCCAGGCCGAGGATCTCCACCGGGCCCCACAGGCGCTCGGTCCACGGGTCCTCCTTGGCCATCGCCTGGGCGGCCTCGGTGATCACCGTACGGATCCGCTCCAGGTCCTCCGTGGGCCGCACCTGCACGTCGACATTGGCCGTGGACCAGCCCTGGCTGAGGTTGCCGATCCGCTTGACCTCGCCGTTGCGGACGTACCAGATCGCGCCGTTCTCGCCGCGCAGCTTGGTGACGCGCAGGCCGACCTCGACGACCTCGCCGGAGGCCACGCCCGCGTCGATCGTGTCGCCGACGCCGTACTGGTCCTCCAGGATCATGAAGACCCCGGACAGGAAGTCGGTGACCAGGTTGCGGGCGCCGAAGCCGAGCGCGACCCCGGCGACCCCGGCGGAGGCGAGCAGCGGCGCCAGGTTGATCTGGAAGGCGCCGAGGATCATCAGCGCCGCGGTGCCCAGGATCAGGAACGAGGCCACCGAACGGAGTACCGAGCCGATCGCCTCCGAGCGCTGGCGGCGGCGCTCCGCGTTGACCAGCAGGCTGCCGAGCGCGGTGCCCTGGACCGCCTGGGCGCTGCGGTTCATCCGTTCTATGAACTTGCTCAGGGCGCGGCGGACCAGATGGCGCAGCACGACCGCGACGGCCGCGATGAGGATGATCCGCAGTCCGGTGTTCAGCCAGGTGGACCAGTTCTCCTCCACCCAGCCCGCGGCGTTGCCCGCCTGCTCGGCGGCTTCGCCCAGCGAGCCTCCGGGCTCCGGTGACGGGGCTGCGGCCAACAGGGCGGACAGGGACACGGTGAGACCTCCAGGGGGAGCGCTGGGCGGGGGAGCGCTGAACAACCACACTAACGGGGCATCGTCCGTGCTCCGTTGCCGTGACCGGGGGGAGAGACACGACTCACCCGGGGATACGGAACGCATAAGGAAACCGGTCGGAAGCGGTGCGTGTGGCGAAGCGCACACCGGGCGCGGGAGGGGCGCCGGACGGGGTCACAAGCGCCTGTTCCGGGGTGTCCGCACGGCCCGGGGACCCCCGTGCGGACGGAAAACCTTCCGGCCCGTTGCCCGTACGTGGTGGCGCTTCGACCAGGCAGGAGGGGAAACTGAGATCGGATCGTCCCGGCGCGAGCCACGCGCCGCCGGCGTACAAGGAGGCATCACCCGTGCCGCATGTCCTGGTTCTCAACGCGTCGTACGAGCCGCTCGGCGTCGTACCGCTCCGCCGCGCGCTCGTTCTCGTCCTGGAGAACAAGGCCATCTGCCTGGAGGAATCCGGCGCCTTCATGCACAGCGCCACCCGTGCCGTCCCGGCCCCCAGCGTCGTCCGTCTCAAACGGTTCGTCCGCGTCCCCTACCGGGGGCCGGTGCCGCTGACCCGGCGGGCGCTGTTCGCCAGGGACGGAGGGCGCTGCATGTACTGCGGCGCCGCCGCGACCAGCGTCGACCACGTCATTCCGCGCAGCCGCGGCGGACAGCACGCCTGGGACAACGTGGTGGCGGCCTGCCGCCGCTGCAACCACGTCAAGGCCGACCGCCATCTGCCCGAGCTCGGCTGGCGGCTGCACCAGCAGCCCGCCCCGCCCACCGGGCTCGCCTGGCGGATCATCGGCACCGGGCATCGCGACCCGCGCTGGCTGCCCTACTTGCAACCCTTCGGCGCGGACGACGCGATGGCCCGGATCGACGGCATCTCAGCCTGAGAACCCGGGCCCGCGTCGTCTTCTGGCCCTGTCACCGGCCGGCGACAGGGCCCGGTCAGCCGTGCCCGGCCACCGCGTACGCCCGTACGGACCAGAACGAGTAGCCGTACTCGGTGGCCCGTGCGTCGCCCTGGATACGGATGAAGCGCGTGTCCTTCGCGTCCATCCGCACCGACTCCTGCCCGCCCGCGCCCTCCCGGACGGTCGCCGCGGTGCGCCAGGTGCGGCCGTCGGACGAGACCTGGACGCGGTAGCGCGCGGCGTACGCGTCCTGCCAGTCGAGCACCACCCGGCCGAGCCGGACCGGGGCGGGCAGTTCCGCCTGCCACCAGGCCGCGTCATCGGGCGGTGAGGACCAGCGGGTCTCCGGGTCGCCGTCCGAGGCGGCGGACGCCGGGAAGTCCGCGGTCTCCTCGCCCGAGGCGGAGGCGGCGGCCCCGCGCAGCAGGTCGGGTCCGGCGGTGCGCGGGTAGGCCCGGACGGTCAGGGTGGTCCGCTCACCGCCGAAGCTGAACGGCACCTGGTACTCGCCCGCCGGGGTGTCCGCCGGCACCTCGATCTCCACCGGGACCTCGGTCCGGGTCCCGCGCGGCACGGTCGTCCGCTTCGGCACCCGGACCTCGATGCCCGCGGGGGCCTTCGCGGTCAGCCTGCCCCGCACCTCGGCCGGGCGGCGGCCGGACAGCCGGGCCCGCACCTCCTGCGGCCCGCCGCCGATCACCGCGTCCGTCTCGCCGCGTGCGAGGTCGAGCCGGGCGGCGGGCTCGTCACCGAACCACGGAACCAGCGACCGCACGTCCGGGGCCGTCCCCGCACCGACGGACGCGACCGCCAGGGGCGGGATGATCAGGGGCGGCTCCCCGGCGACCACGGGGGTGGCGGCCGGCCAGCTGATCCGGACCGCGTCGGCCCGCAGCCCCTTGCCCGCCGCCTGGGTCCAGCCGCTCTCCGACAGCGGGCCGAGCGCGCGCCAGCCCTCGCCCGGCACATGGGCCTGGAGCGTGGCGCCCGAGGTCCCGGCACCCGGCAGGGTCGTCGCGGTGACGGCCTCCAGCTCCCTGGCCCGGTCCAGGCGCACCGTGTAGCCGCCCCGGGCCTCGGTCACCTTGCCGCCCGCCCGGTCCGTGCCGGTCCAGGAGGCCGCCTCCTCCCGCGTCCGGTCCAGGAACGGGCCGAGCACGCCCTCACCGACCGTCGCCCCGCCCGCCGCGATGTCCCCCCGCACCGGCTCCAGCGCCAGCGAAGCCTGCCAGGCGGCCGCGCCGTCCCCGCGCGCCTGGGCCCGGAGCTGATCGACGGCCAGCTCGCCGGCCCGGCCGTAGCGGGACAACTGCGCGGTCCAGGGCCGCACTTCCTCGCCCAGCCGCCCGCCGGCCGTCGCCGCCAGCTCGCCCGGGGCCTCGCGCATCACGGTGAACGCGTCCCGCAGCCGGTCCGCCGCCCGGTCCAGGGCCTTCGCGTCGTCGCCCGCGTACGCCTTCCAGAACGCGCTGATCAGTGGCCGCAGATACGCCGACTCGGTGCCGCCCAGCACCGAGCCCGCGCTGTTGCCCGCCAGCGCGCGCAGCGCCTCCCCGCTGCCGCTGTCCCCGCCCGCGAGGTCGTCAATGGCGGCCTGCCAGGACTCCTCGGACCGGTAGCCCTTCGGGTTCCACGCGAAGTCGGCCGAGGTGAACAGCGGGATGCGGGAGGCGGACGGCTGCTCCATGGCGTTGGCCAGCAGCGCCGCCGAGCCGGCCGCGACCGCCGGGTCCCGCCCGGTGTACGGGCCGAGGAAGATCCGGTCCTGCGCGTAGTCGTTGACCGGGTAGTTGTCCATGGTCACCAGCGGATGGCGGAACGCGGCCCGCGCCCCGGCCAGTTCGCCACCCGTGATGGTCCTCGGCACGACCCCGACGCCGGTCCAGGCGACCCGCACGTCGTCCGCCAGCCGTGCGGCGAGCGCCGTGCGGTACTCCGTGGCACCGTCCTGGTAGAACTCCGTCGGCATCACCGACAGCGGCTCCGCGCCCGGGTGGCGCTCCGCCAGATGCGCTGCCACCCCGTTCACGACGCGGGCCTGTGCCTCCGCCGCCGCCTCGGGGCCGCTGCCGAAGGTGTCCGCGTCGGCCGGGCAGTGCCACTCGCTGTAGCTGACGTCCTGGAACTGCACCTGGAAGACCCGCACCCCCAGGTCCCACATCGCGTCGATCTTCCGGTTCAGCGCCTTCAGGTCCCCGTCCGAGGACAGGCACATGGACTGCCCGGGGGCCACCGCCCAGCCGAGCGTCACATGCGCGGCCCGCGCCCGTGAGGCCAGCGCCCGGAAATCCGCCCGCCCGCCCTCCGGGTACGGGTCGCGCCAGCGGGCCTGCCGGTACGGGTCGTCACCCGCCGCGTACAGGTAGCGGTTCTGCTTGGTGCGGGCCAGGAAGCCGATCTGCGCGAGCCGTGCCTCCTGGCTCCACGGCTGTCCGTAGAACCCCTCGGTCAGCCCGCGCACCGCGGTGGACGGCCAGTCCCGGACGGTGACGGCGGCGACCTCGCCGCCCCGGATCAGCTGGCGCAGCGTCTGCACCCCGTGGAACAGCCCGTCCCCGCCGGCGCCGTCCAGGGCGACGACGGCGCGCCCGGCGATCCGGCCCGTCGCGAGCCGGTAGCCGCCGGACGGCAGATCGGCGCGGTCCGCAGCGCCCAGGGCGCGCAGCGCGTCCGACGCCCCGTCGCCGCCGAGCCGGATCACCGGCCCGGCGCCCGGCAGCGCCTCGTGGACGGTCCGCACTCCCGCGTCCCGCAGGACCGCGCGCAGGGCGGCCACGGCGTACGGGTCGGCCGCCGCGTCGGCGACCAGGGTGACCGCGTCGCCGAGTGCGACCGCCTTCCCGGCGGCCTCGATGCTCTGCGGGCGCGGCCACACGGCGGGCGGCGTGGTGCCCTGCGTACGGCCGGGGCCCGCCACGGCGGTGGTTCCGGGGCCCGCGGGGGCGGCGAGGGCGGGCGGGGCTCCGGCGGCGAGCAGCCCGCCGAGCACGGCCACGGCGACGGCCGTCGCCCGCGTCCTGCGCCTGAGCCGCATCCCTGTTCTCCCCTCGCTCCCACCGCCGGCCCCCGAGCCCACCACCCCGCCCGCGAGGGTGTCAACGCAAGGGGCGATCGGTAGGGAAATGCCCGATATCGGCGGTGTGATGAACGGGGTGCGCGGGACGAGGCAGCACGCGAAAGACAGCGCCGAATGGCCGAAAAAAGCGAATGTCTTGCGGACAACCGGCCTTCCGGGAACGGATTGTGACCCGGAACACGTTGAACTCGTTGTCGTAACGCCTAGTCTGCGGCGGCGTCCGCTGGGTAGGTCTGCTCCGTCCTGTTCTCCACGGCCAGGAGGCCACCATGCCCGCCACCGCGCAGCTCCTGCTCTCCGCCCTCCCCAAACAGGTACCCGGCCCCGACCCGCTGATCAGCGCCTGCCCCGCCACCGCGCCCGGCCCGCTGACCAGCGAGGCGCCGCTCGCCGACGCCATACCCCTGACCAGCGAGCCGCCGCTCGCCGAGGCCGTCCCCCTGACCAGCGAGCCCCCGCTCGCCGTCCTCGCCCCGCTGACCAGCGAACCGGCCATGTCCGGCAGCGCGTGGGGCACGGAGTCCCCAGGAGTCTGAATGGGCTTGTCCCGGCTCGCCGCACTGCACGGCGTCGCCACCTCCTTCTCCCCGTCCGCCGGAGTCACCGCGCCCGTCCCCGAGGGCACGGTCGTCGCCGTGCTCGGAGCGCTCGGCGTCGACGCCACCACACCCGAAGCGGTACGGGACGCGCTCGCCGCCGCCGAGTCGGCGGCCCGCTCCAGGCTGCTGCCCGCCACCGTCGTCGTGTGGTCCGGGGAGCCCCTGCCCGCCGCCCTGACCGGCCTGCCGCCCGGCACGGAGCTGACCGTCCGTCCCGAGGAGGCCGACGGGACCGGGCCGTCCCGGATGCGGGTCCCGGGCGCGGGAGGACATCCGGCCGACCCGGCCGCCACGCCCCGCTGGTGGGCCGAGCCGCCACTCGGAGTGCACCGGCTGACCGCCCGCGCCCCCGGCCGCGAGGACCGCTCCTGCACGCTCGTCGTCGCCCCGGCCCGCGTCCCGCAGCCGCCCGGCCGCACGCACGGCTTCCTCGTCCAGCTCTACTCGCTGCTCTCCGCCCGCTCCTGGGGCATGGGCGACCTCGGTGACCTCGCCGACCTCGCCTCCTGGGCCGGCCGCGGCCTCGGCGCCGGATTCGTCCAGGTCAACCCGCTGCACGCGGCGGTCATCGGCAACCCCACCGACCCCTCCCCCTACCGCCCGTCCTCCCGGCGCTTCCCCGACCCGGTGCACCTGCGCGTCGAGTCCGTCCCGGAGTACGGACACGCCACCGACCCGGCCGCCCTCGACGAACTGCGCCGCGAGGCCGCCGAGCTGAGCGACGCCGTGCTGAGCAAGGGCGCCCTCATCGACCGGGACGCCGTCTGGGCGCTCAAGCGCCGGGCCCTGGAACTGCTCGTCGCCGTCCCGCTCACCCCCGGCCGCCGCGCCGCCTACTGCGACTTCCTCGCCGCGCAGGGCCGGGCCCTGGAGGACCACGCCCTGTGGTGCGCGCTCGCCGAGGTGCACGGCTCCGACTGGCACCACTGGCCGGCCGAGCTGCGCGACCCCCGCTCCGACGCCACCGCCCGCGCCCGCTCCGAACTGCTCGACCGGGTCGACTTCCACTGCCGGCTCGCCTGGCTGACCGACGCCCAGCTCGCCGACGCCCAGCGCGCCGCCCGGGACGCCGGGATGGCCGTCGGCATCGTCCACGACCTCGCCGTCGGCGTGCACCCCGGCGGCGCCGACACCTGGGCCCAGCAGGACGCCTTCGCCCACGGCATGTCCGTCGGCGCGCCCCCCGACGCCTTCAACGCGCGCGGCCAGGACTGGGGGCTGCCGCCCTGGCGCCCCGACACCCTCGCCGCCTCCGGCTACGCCCCGTACCGCGGACTGCTGCGCGGACTCCTCGCCCACGCGGGCGCCCTGCGCATCGACCACGTGATGGGCCTGTTCCGGCTCTGGTGGGTGCCCGAGGGCCGCCCGCCCACCGAGGGCACCTACGTCACCCACGACGCGGAGGCGATGCTCGCCGTCCTGGTCCTGGAGGCGCACCGGGCCGGCACCGTCGTCATGGGGGAGGACCTGGGCACCGTCGAACCGGGCGTCCGCGAGGCGCTCGCCCGGCGCGGCGTCCTCGGCACCTCGGTGCTCTGGTTCGAACGGGACTGGTCGGGCACCGGCCGCCCGCTCGCCCCCGAACAGTGGCGCGAGGACTGCCTGGCCACCGCCACCACCCACGACCTGCCCTCCACGGCCGCCCGGCTGACCGGCGACCATGTGACGCTGCGCCACAGCCTCGGCCTGCTCACCCGCCCGCTGGACCAGGAGCGCCGGGAGGACGGCGCCGACACGGCCGAGTGGCTGGCCCTGCTCGCCCGGCTCGGGATGCTCCCGGAGGGCGAGGACGACGAGGAGGCGGCCGTCCGGGCCGTGCACCGCTTCCTGCTCAGCACCCCCGCCCGGATGGCCGGGGTCTGGCTCCCCGACACGGTCGGCGACCGCCGCCCGCAGAACGTCCCGGGCACCTGGGACCAGTACCCCAACTGGCGGCTGCCCATCGCCGACGCGGAGGGCCGCCCGGTCACGCTGGAGGAGCTGGCAGCCTCGCCCCGGCTGCACCGCCTGATGGACGTCCTGCGCCCCTGTCAGGAGCCTCCGGGTCCCGGCGCGGTGCCCTCCGGGACCCGTACGGCACCCCCGGGCGCGCGGCCCGCTTAGGCGTTCGCTACGTTTGCACCGTGGACAAGAAGAACGCTATGCGCGCCGGCGCCGTCGCCGCCGGAACGACGCTGATGATGCTGCTCATGTCGTCCCCCGCGCTCGCGCTCATCCGCGACGACGGCGACGACCCGGGCCCCGGCCTGAGCGTGATCGACACGGTCGGGCTGTACGTGGTGGCGCCCATCGTCCTGTTCCTGGTCATCGCGGGCCTGGTCATGGTCCTCGACAAGTCCAAGAAGCAGGTCTGACACCTGCCCGGTGACCAGGGCCCCCGGGCCCCGGTCCCGCCCCGCACAGCGCGGGCGCGCCGCACGGTAGCCGGTACCGTGCGGCGCACACGCATGTTCGGACCTCCTCTCGGCGGTAGGTTGCGGCCATGACCGAGTGGGACGTCAAGAAGCTCCGCATCCTGCGCACCCTGCGCGACCGGGGCACGGTCACCGCGACCGCCGAAGCCCTGCTGATGACCCCGTCGGCCGTCTCCCAGCAGCTCTCCAACCTGGCGAAACAGCTCGGTGTGCCCCTTCTGGAGGCCCAGGGCCGGCGCGTCCGGCTGACCGACGCCGCCCACCTCGTCCTGCGCCACGCCGAGGCGGTCTTCGCCCAACTGGAGCGCGCCGAAGCCGAACTGACCGGCTATCTGCGCGGCGAGGCGGGAGAGGTGCGCGTCGCCGCCTTCGCTACCGCCGTACCCGCCCTCGTCGTCCCGGCCGTCCAGCGGCTGCGCGCCGACGGCCGCCCCGGCCCGCACGTCCGGGTCCGGGAGGCGGAGGCCGCCCGCGCGTACGAGCTGCTGGCCGCCGCCGATGCCGACCTGGCCCTGTCGCTGGCCGCCCACGCGCCGACCGCCGCCGATCCCCGGTTCGCCGTGCTGCCGCTGCTTGCCGACCCGCTCGACGTGGCCCTGCCGGCCGGGCACCGGCTCGCGGACGCGGCCGGGCTGCGGCTGGCCGACCTGTCCGCCGAGCCGTGGATCTTCGGCGGCTCGGAGCCCTGGTCGGAGATCACCACCGCCGCGTGCCGGGCCGCGGGCTTCGAACCCGAGCAGGCGCACAGCGCCTCCGGCTGGACCGCCATCCTCGCCATGGTCGCCGCCGGCATGGGCATCGCGCTGGTCCCGCGCATGGCGTCGGCGGAGCGGCACGGCCGGGACGGCGTGGTGCTGCGGGTGCTGGACGCCGACCGGCCCCGGCGCCATGTGGTCGCCGCCGTCCGGCGCGGTGCGGAAGCGGGGCCCGCGGTGGCCCGGCTGCTCGAAGCACTGCGCGAGGTCGCGGCACCATTCAGCCTGTCTTAACGATTCGTGCGAAAACTTTCGATGGACCTGATCGCTCCCGTCGTACGACAGTGAACGCATGACCTTCGAACAGAACGACCCGGGCGCACGGAATGAGAACCGCCACGAGACCACCCGCGACGACCCCCACGCCAACGACGCGGCGCCGTACGGCGGCGGCGACCCGTACGCCGACTACCGCACCGCCGACCACCTCCCCTTCACCGGCCTCGTCGACCTCGCCGACCGCCGCCTCGGCGCGGGCGTGATCGCCGCCAACGACGAGTTCTTCGCCCAGCGCGAGAACCTCCTGCTGAGGCGGCGCGCGGTCTTCGACCCCGAGCACTTCGGCCACAAGGGCAAGATCATGGACGGCTGGGAGACCCGCCGCAGGCGCGGCGCCGACGCCGGGCACCCCTTCCCGGCCCCCGACGCGCACGACTGGGCCCTGATCCGCCTCGGTGCTCCCGGCATCATCCGCGGCATCGTCGTGGACACCGCCCACTTCCGCGGCAACTACCCGCAGCGCGTCTCGGTCCAGGCCACCTCGGCCGAGGGCTCGCCCGGCCCGGACGCACTCCTCGCCGACGACGTGAAGTGGGAGGAGATCGTCCCCCCGACGCCCGTACGCGGCCACGCCGCCAACGGCTTCGAGATCACCGACGGCCGCCGCTACACCCACATCCGCCTCTGTCAGCACCCCGACGGCGGCATCGCCCGCCTGCGCGTGCACGGCGAGGTGGTCCCCGACCCGTCCTGGCTCGCCACGCTCGGTACCTTCGACCTGATCTCGGTCCTGAACGGCGGCAGCTACGAGGACGCCTCGGACCGCTTCTACTCCTCGCCGACCCAGATCATCCTGCCCGGCACCTCCCGCAAGATGGACGACGGCTGGGAGAACCGCCGCCGCCGGGTCCGCGACACCAACGACTGGGTCCGCTTCCGGCTGCCCGCCCAGGGCGCCGTCCGCGCGGTCGAGATCGACACCGCTTACCTCAAGGGCAACGCGGCCGGCTGGATCGCCCTCCAGGGCCGGGACGGCGAGAGCGGCGAGTGGTTCGAGATCATCCCGCGCACCCGGCTCCAGCCCGACACCCCGCACCGCTTCCCGCTGCCGTCCGAGGCCGTGGTCACCCATGTCAGGCTGGACGCCTTCCCCGACGGCGGGGTCGCCCGGATGCGCCTGCACGGCTCCCTGACCGAGTCCGGAGCCGCCGCACTCGCCACCCGCTTCGAGGCCTCGACCCCGTAACGACCGGCCCCGTAACGACCTCATCCACGACGGCGAGGGGGCTCCCGACGCCCTGCGGTCGTATGCACCCCCTGCTCCCGCCCGGCGGACGGCTGCGCGTCAGCGCCTGCCCGCCGGGCGGTCTCCAGCGGGACTGCTACGCGGTGGCCGCCGCCGCGTCCGCCGCCCGCGCCCGCAGCGCCCGCTCCACACCCGAGCGGGACTCCGAGACCAGCCGGCGCAGACCCGCGCCCGGCTCCGCCGATGCCAGCCAGGCGTCCGTGGCGTCCAGGGTCTCCTGCGAGACCTGGAGCGCCGGGTACAGGCCGATCGCGACCTGCTGGGCCATCTCGTGGCTCCGCGAGTCCCAGACGTCCTTCACCGAGGCGAAGAACTTCTCCGCGTACGGGGCCAGCAGCTCGCGCTGGTCCGTCTGCACGAAGCCGGCGATCACCGCCTCCTGGAGGGAGTTCGGCAGCTTGTCGGACTCCACGACCGACGCCCACGCCTCGGCCTTCGCCTCCTCGGAGGGCCGCGCCGCACGGGCGGCCGCCGCGTGGCGCTCGCCCGCCGCCGTCCGGTCGCGGGTGTACTCGGCGTCGATCTCGTCCTCGTCCAGCAGCCCGTTGGCCGCCAGCCGCTGCACGAACGCCCAGCGCAGCTCGGTGTCGACGGCCAGGCCCCCGACCTCCTCGGTGCCGTCGAGCAGCGACTGCAACAGGTCCAGCTGCTGCGGGGTGCGGGCGGTGGCCGCGAAGGCGCGCGCCCAGGCCAGCTGGTGGTCGCTGCCCGGCTCCGCCGCGCGCAGGTGCGCGAGCGTCGCCTCGGTCCACTGCGTCAGACCCGCGTCGCGCCACTCGGGCGCCGCGTACAGGTCGAGCGCCATCTTCACCTGGCGGTGCAGCGACTGCACGACCCCGATGTCGGACTCCTTGCCGATCCCGGACAGGACCAGCGCGAGGTAGTCACGGGTGGCCAGCTCGCCGTCCCGGGTCATGTCCCAGGCCGAAGCCCAGCACAGGGCGCGCGGCAGCGACTCGGTGAAGTCGCCCAGATGCGCCGTGACGACCCGCAGCGACTCCTCGTCGAGGCGGACCTTCGCGTACGACAGGTCCTCGTCGTTGAGCAGGACGACGGCCGGACGCGCGGTGCCGGCCGGGAACGGCACGGTGGTGCGCTCGCCGTCCACGTCCAGCTCGATCCGGTCCGTACGCACCAGCTTCCCGGCCTCGTCGAGGTCGTAGAAACCGATCGCGATGCGGTGCGGCCGCAGCGTCGGTTCGCCCTTCGCCCCTGCGGGCAGCGCGGGCGCCTCCTGGAGCACGGTGAACGAGGTGACGTGGCCGTTCCCGTCCGTCTCGATCTCCGGGCGCAGGACGTTGATCCCGGCCGTCTCCAGCCACGCCTTCGACCAGGTCCTCAGGTCGCGGCCGGAGGTCTTCTCCAGCGCGCCCAGCAGGTCGGCCAGCCGGGTGTTGCCGAAGGCGTGCGCCTTGAAGTACGCCTGGACGCCCTGGAAGAACTCGTCCATGCCGACGTACGCCACCAGCTGCTTCAGGACGGAGGCGCCCTTGGCGTACGTGATGCCGTCGAAGTTGACCAGGACGTCGTCCAGGTCGCGGATGTCGGCCATGATCGGGTGGGTCGAGGGCAGCTGGTCCTGCCGGTAGGCCCAGGTCTTCATGGAGTTGGCGAACGTGGTCCAGGAGTGCGGCCACTGCGAGCCCTCGGCGTACGCCAGGCAGGCGATCGAGGTGTACGTGGCGAACGACTCGTTCAGCCAGAGGTCGTTCCACCACTCCATCGTCACGAGGTCGCCGAACCACATGTGGGCCAGCTCGTGCAGGATCGTCTCGGCCCGCGTCTCGTACGCCGCGTCCGTCACCTTGGAGCGGAAGACGTACTGGTCGCGGATGGTGACCGCGCCCGCGTTCTCCATCGCGCCCGCGTTGAACTCCGGGACGAAGAGCTGGTCGTACTTGGCGAACGGGTACGCGTAGTCGAACTTCTCCTCGAACCAGTCGAAGCCCATCCGGGTCACGTCGAAGATGGCGTCCGCGTCCAGGTACTCCGCGAGCGACGGCCGGCAGTAGATGCCGAGCGGAACGGTCCGGCCGTCCTTCTCGTAGCTGCTGTGCACCGAGTGGTACGGGCCGACGATCAGCGCGGTGATGTACGACGAGATCCGGGGCGTCGGCTCGAACGACCAGACGTCGTCCCTCGGCTCGGGCGTCGGCGAGTTGGAGATCACGGTCCAGCCGGACGGGGCCTTCACGGTGAACCGGAAGGTCGCCTTCAGGTCGGGCTGCTCGAAGCTCGCGAAGACGCGGCGCGCGTCCGGCACCTCGAACTGGGTGTAGAGATAGGCCTGCTCGTCGACCGGGTCGACGAAGCGGTGCAGCCCCTCGCCCGAGTTGGTGTACGAGCAGTCGGCGACGACCTTCAGCTCGTTGGCACCCGCCAGCAGGTGCGGCAGGGTGATGCGCGAGTCGCGGAACACGGCCGCGACGTCCAGGGCCTTGCCGTTCAGTTCGACCTGGTGCACCGCGGGGGCGACCAGATCGATGAAGCTCTCCGCACCGGCTTCGGCGGAGTCGAAGCGCACGACGGTGACGGACCGGTAGGTCCCGCCCTCCTGCGCCCCGGAGAGGTCGAGATCGATCTCGTACGCGTCCACGGTCAGCAGGCGCGCCCGCTCCTGTGCCTCTTCGCGGGTCAGATTCGTGCCAGGCACGCGGTCATCTCCTTGATCTGTGATGTTTCCCGTCATCCTTCCACGGCCTCGCATCCAGAGCGATGTCCGATTTCCGCCGGACCGGGAGGCCGCGTCGCGGCACGCTCGTCGTATGACCACATACGAGGCACGCGCGATCGGCCCGGACGCGCTCAAGGAACTCCGGGAGACCGACGACGCCGGGCGTCCCTGCGTCCCGTACACCGCCACCGACGCCGGCAGCCCGCTGCGGTGCTGCCTGCGCGGCAACGAGGCGGGGGAGCGCGTCGCCCTCGTCTCCTACGCACCCCTGCGGCGGTGGGCGGCCGAGACCTGGGCCCGCCCGGGGGCTTACGACGAGCAGGGCCCCGTCTTCATCCATGCCGAGGAGTGCGAGGGGCCGGCGCCCGGCCGGAAGGGCTATCCGTTCTCCCGGGCGGGCGCGCTGCGGACCGTACGGCGCTACGACGCGGACGGCCGCATCGTGGGCGGCCGGCTGCTGGAGATCCCGGCGGACGAGGAGCGGGGGTACGACGAGGCGTTCGCGCAGGCGTTCGCGGACCCGGAGGTGGCCCTGGTCCACGTACGCGCGGTGGAATACGGCTGCTGGCACTTCGAGGTGCGGCGCGCCTGAGCCCTCCCGGGGCGCCGCACCGGACCCCGCTCCTCGAACGCCGGAGGGGCGGAATCCTCGGCCCGACCGGCGATCGAGGACACTCGGGGTCCGGGCCGGGAAGTCAGCCCCGCAGCTCCGCCGCCACCAGCTCCGCGATCTGGACCGCGTTCAGCGCCGCGCCCTTGCGCAGGTTGTCGTTGGAGACGAAGAGCGCGAGGCCGTTCTCCACGGTCTCGTCGTTGCGGATGCGGCCCACGAAGGACGCGTCCTGCCCGGCGGCCTGGAGCGGGGTCGGGATCTCCGAGAGCTCGACGCCCGGCGCGTCCTTCAGCAGCTCGTACGCGCGCTCCACGCCGATCGGGCGGGCGAAACGGGCGTTGACCTGGAGGGAGTGGCCGGAGAAGACCGGGACCCGGACGCAGGTGCCGGAGACCTTCAGCTCCGGGATCTCCAGGATCTTGCGGGACTCGTTGCGGAGCTTCTGCTCCTCGTCCGTCTCGAACGAGCCGTCGTCGACGACCGAGCCGGCCAGCGGCAGCACGTTGAAGGCGATGGGGCGCTTGTAGACGCCGGGCTCGGGGAAGGCGACGGCCGATCCGTCGTGGGTGAGCTTGTCCGCGTCGGCGACGACCTGGGACGCCTGGCCGTGCAGCTCGGCGACGCCGGCCAGACCGGAGCCGGAGACCGCCTGGTACGTGGCGACGGTCAGCGCTTCGAGGCCGGCCTCGTCGTGCAGCGGGCGCAGCACCGGCATGGCGGCCATCGTGGTGCAGTTCGGGTTGGCGATGATGCCCTTGGGGCGGTCGGCGATCGCGTGCGGGTTGACCTCGGAGACGACCAGCGGGACCTGGGGGTCCTTGCGCCAGGCGGAGGAGTTGTCGATGACGACGGCGCCCTGCGAGGCGACCTTCTCGGCCAGCGCCCTGGAGGTGGCGCCGCCGGCGGAGAACAGCACGATGTCCAGGCCGGTGTAGTCGGCCGTGGAGGCGTCCTCGACGGTGATGTTCTGTCCCTGCCACTCGATGGTGGAGCCCGCCGAGCGCGCGGAGGCGAACAGCCGCAGCTCGTCGGCCGGGAACTTCCGTTCGGCCAGGATGCTGCGCATGACTGTGCCTACCTGACCGGTGGCGCCGACGATTCCGACCTTCACAGGAACTCCCTCAGACGTACGAACGGGCACGGTTGCCGTTCCATGATGCGTATGTCCACGGTTGCCTTGTCCAATCCATTGTCCGGCCTGCGGACAAGGGTGCGGACGGACAGATGGGGCGGGCGCCCGGTGAGCGCCCGCCCCACTGTTGTACGGATCACATGTTCAGCACGGTGTGGCTACGGTGTGACCTTCTCGATCACGACGCTGCCGGTGCCCGCGGAGGTGCCCCGGGCGTTCACCAGGCTGATCTCGCCGAAGAACTGCCGGCCCTCGGGCGCCGCACCCGCGACCTCGACCTCGGCACCGACCTCGGCCGAGGCGCCGGAGGCCAGGTTCACGGCCTTCGACTCGTCGACGGAGATGGTGCCGAGCGACGCGGAGTAGTACACGTCGCGGTAGTCGTACTCGGTGGTCCCGGCCGGGACGTCGTAGCCGTCGATGACGACCGTGTACGTGCCGGCGGCCGGCTCCACCAGGCTGACGGACTCCTCGGAGCCCGCCGTGGTGGAGGCGCCCACCTGGGCGGAACCCTTGAAGATGTACAGGTCGAGGTCGGCGTTGGCGTCCGACGTGCCGCCGATGGCGAAGTCCAGCTTCTCCACGCCCTCACCGATGGTGACCTCCTTGACGTACTCGCCGCCCGTGGAGATCGAGGGACGCTCGACGGCGGCCGAGCCCAGCGAGCCGCCCGCGAGCCTGCCCTCCAGCGCGCCCGCGTTGTTGGTGACCGTCCAGTCCACCGTCGCCGGGGTGCCGATCTTCGCCTCGGCGATGGTCTGCACCGCCGGGTCGAAGGTCGCGCCGAGCAGCGCGACATCCAGCTTGTACGGGTTGTCCAGCAGCGGCGACGTGCGCCGGGCCTCGACCTCGATCTCCCAGACGCCGGCCTGCGGGTCGGGGTACGAACGGACGTCGGGGCGGCAGGTGTTGGACGGGTTGTCGTAGTTCGGGTAGCAGTACGGCGTCCCGCTGTCGTCGACCGCGACCCCGTACGGGTGGATCGAGATGAAGCGGGTCTGGCTGCCCGAGCGCAGCGCGCTCATCGAGACCTCAAGGGTCTTGGCGCCCTCCGGCACGGTCACGAAGTACGACGTGGTGCCGTTGCGCTGCACCGAGCCGGACGCCTTGAACGCGTACGACGGCTTCGCCAGCTCCTTGGAGACGACGACCGTGGCGAGGATCTGCTGATCCGTTCCGGCGGTCTTCTTGTCGTCCAGCTCCAGGATCGCGCTGTGCACGCCCGCGCTGCCCGGCTTCGCCTGGACCTTGACCGTCACCGGCTTGCCGAGCGGCAGGGCGACCTTCTTCGAGCCGACCAGCTTGAAGGTGCCGTCGTTGTACTTCCAGGACAGCTTGTGCTCGACCTTCTTGTCCGGGCCCGTGGTGCGGGTGACCGTGACGTCGTAGGTCTTCTTCTGGCCGGCCTTGAGGCCGCCCTCGCGGTCGTAGAGGCCGGTGCCGAAGCCCGGGGTCTTCAGCGCGAAGTCGATCGCGGTGTCGACGGGGGCCTTGACCGTGTACTCGTGGGCCGGGGAGCCCTGCTTCTTGATCAGCTTCCAAGCGTCCACGATGTTGATCAGACCGGCGCCCTGGGCGTGCGCGGGCACGTCCTTGATCTGGGTGGCGGTGCTGGTCAGCGCGGTGCGCAGGTCGGCCGGGGGCAGCTCGATGTGCTTCTGCTTCGCGGCGGACAGCAGCAGCGCGGTGGCGCCCGCGGCCTGCGGGGACGCCATCGAGGTGCCCTGGAGCATGGAGTAGCCGGCCGGCAGGGAGTAGCCCGCCTCGGCGACCGGCGAACCGGGCAGCCAGGTCTGCGTCGAGTTGATCGACGCGCCGGGCGCCGTCAGGGTCGGCGTGAAGCCGCCGTCCTCACGAGGTCCGCGCGAGGAGAAGGGCAGCATGTCGTACTTCTTGGTGACGGCCGAACCGTAGTTGGCGGCCCAGGTCTCCTTGGAGATGGACGCGCCGACCGAGATGACGTGGTCGGCGAGGCCGGGGTCACCGATGGTGTTGACGCCGGGGCCGTCGTTGCCGGCCGAGATGACGAGCTGGACGCCGTAGATGTCGACCAGGCGCTTGTACAGCTCGGCGCGGGCGTTGTTGCCGTCGTTGAGCGCCGGCAGACCGCCGATCGACATGTTGACGACGTCGACGCCTCGGTTCACGACGAGGTCGATCATGCCCTCGGTGAGCGCGATGTTGGTGCAGCCGCCGGACCAGGTGCAGGCGCGCGACGAGACGATCTTCGCGCCGGGCGCGGCACCGTTCATCTTGCCGCCGAACAGGCCGTTGGCGGCGGTGATGCCCGCGACGTGCGTCCCGTGCTCGGACTCGATGACCCCGATGCTGACGTAGTCGGAGGTGTCGCCCGCCGCGTTGTAGACGACGTCCTTGCGGTTCTCCACGACGAACGGGATGCGCTCGACGACATCGGTGCGCGGGTCGTCCTTGCCGAAGTAGGAGACCTGGTGCTTCTCCTTGTACGGCTTGAGCGCGGTGTCGTCGGTGAAGTCCGCGTTGTCGTTCAGGTCGACCCGGGTGGTGCCGCTGACCGGGTCGTAGAGCACGGCCCAGGTGTCGGTGGTGTCGCCGTCGCGGTTGAGGTCGCCCGCCATGTCGCCGCCCTTGGTGGCGGCTTCGGCGAACACGCTGATCCGGTACGAGCCCTTGGGCGCCTTGTACGTACGCCCCTTGTAGGTGAACACCGGACCGGAGACGGCGTCCGTCATCCGCAGCCAGGTGCCGTCGCCGTCGCTGACCGGGTCGGTCGCGGTCACCCAGTCGACGATCTTGCGCTCACCGGTCGTCGTCTTCTGGAGCGCGGGGTGAGCGAGGTCGACGCCCGCGTCCAGGACGCCGATGGTGATGCCGCGGCCGTCGGCCTTCGGGTTCTTCTTGACGAAGTCGACCGCACCGGTCTCGAAGGACGGGTTGTACGGGTTCTTCGCCGGGGTCTTCTTCCCGGGCGCCGCGTAGGTCCCGGTCGACTTCACCTTGGCCTTGCTGCCGGTCGCCCGGTCGGCCGCGGGGGTCGGGTCGTCCAGCATGATCTCCTGCTTGAGATCGATGCCGTGGACGGAGCTGAGCTTCGACGCCGCCTTGATGGTGGCCTCGGCGGCGGAGGTCGGCACGGTCGCCCGTACGTAGCCGAGCTTGTCGTACGCACGCCCCAGCACGGACCCCTTGACGGCGTCCAGCTGCTTGGTGACCTGCTCGGTCGCACCGGGGGCGGTGGCGACCATCATGGTGATGTTCTTCTCGCCCTTGGCCTTGGCCTTGGTCAGGACTTCGGCGTCGGCCGTGCCCAGCTTGTCCGCCGGGGCGGTGCCGGCGGCCTTCACGGGTGCGCCGGCCGGGTCGTCGGCGGCGAAGACGGGGGTGACACCGGTGGCGGCCAGCGCGGCCACCAGACCGGCGGCGGCCGCCACGCGGGCCGCACGTCTCGCGCCGGATATGTAACCGGGGGATTCGGAGGTCATCAGCATCCCTGTATGTGAAAGAGAGAGTCCGGAAATCGGTACCGGATGACCGCTCACCCTTTCGTAAATGACAGGGGTTTGTGGAGAGTTGCAGGAGGGTTGTTGCGGACATGGCGGAATCCCGCCACCGTGACGGAAGCGTCAGCAGGGGCGAACGGGGCGATACGTGCCAATCGGCGAAGCCCTTGCCCGCAAGCGGGCAAGGGCTTCGGTCTCACGCCGGACGGGCCGTCACCGGATCAGGCCACCGCGTCGACCGCCTGCGCCCGCAGCCCCCGGGCGAGGTCGTCGCGCGCCTCCAGCACCAGCCTGCGCAGGGCCGGCGCCGCGTCCGCGTGCGACTCCAGCCACGCGTCGGCCGCCGCCAGCGTGCCGGGGCTGTCCTGGAGGGACGGGAACAGGCCCCTGACCACGGCCATCCCGATCTGGATGGACCGCTCGGCCCACACCCGCTCGATCGCCTCGAAGTACCGCTCGGCGTACGGCGCCAGCAGCTCCCGCTGCGAGGGCTGCGCGAAGCCCGCGATCGTCGCCTCCACCAGCGCGTTGGACAGCGCGTCCGACTCCACGACATCCGCCCACGCCCGCGCCTTGACCTCGGCGGACGGCCGGGAGGCCAGGCACCGCACCTGGTGCCGCTCGCCGGACGCCGTGTCGTCCCGGGCCAGTTCGGCGGCGACCGCCGACTCGTCCGCCACCACATGGGCGACCAGCGGGGTGAGGAACGCCCAGCGCAGCTCCTGGTCGACATCGAGCCCGTCGATCCTGGCCGTGCCGTCGAGCAGCCCCGACAGCAGCTGGAAGTCCGTGGCCGACGTGGCGACCGAAGCGAAGAACCGGGCCCAGGCGAGCTGGTGCTCGCTGCCGGGTTCCGCGAGCCGCAGCTCGCCGAGCGCGCCCTCGGCCAGCGCCCGGCCGCCCTCCTCGCGCCACTCGGGAACCGCGTAGTGCGTCAGCGCGGTGCGGGTCCAGGCGTGCAGCATCTGGAGCACCCCGATGTCCGTCTCGCGCCCGGCGAACGCCAGGACCAGCGAGACGAAGTCACGGGCCGGCATCAGCCCGTCCCGGGTGAGGTTCCACAGCGCCGACCAGCACAGGGCGCGCGCCAGCGGGTCCGTGATGTCGCCCAGGTGCGCCCGCAGCGTGGCGAGCGACACCTCGTCGAAGCGGACCTTGCAGTACGTCAGGTCGTCGTCGTTGACGAGGATCAGCTCGGGCCGCTCGGCCCCGGCCAGCTCCCCGATCACCGTGCGCGGCCCCGACACGTCCGCCTCGGCCCGCGCGTAACGCACCAGGTCGCCGTCCGGGTCGCGCCGGTACAGGCCCACCGCGACCCGGTGCGGCCGCAGCTCCGGGTGGGACTCCGCGGCCTCCTGGAGGACCGCCAGCTCGGTGATCCGGCCCGCCGCGTCGTAGGTCGCCACCGGGGTCAGCGAGTTGACGCCCGCCGTCTGGAGCCAGGAGCGCGACCAGGCGGTCATGTCCCGCCCGGAGGTGTCGGACAGCACCGACAGCAGGTCCCCGAGCCGGGTGTTGCCGTACGCGTGCTTCTTGAAGTAGCGCCGGGCACCCTCCAGGAACGCGTCCCGCCCCACGTACGCCACCAGCTGCTTGAGCACGGAGGCGCCCTTGGCGTACGTGATGCCGTCGAAGTTCAGTTTGGCGTCCTCCAGGTCACGGATGTCGGCCGTGACCGGGTGCGTGGAGGGCAGCTGGTCGGCGCGGTACGCCCACGACTTGCGGTTGTTGGCGAAGGTGATCCAGCCGTCCTGGAAGCGGGTCGCCCCGACCATCGCGAAGACGCCCATGAAGTCCGCGAAGGACTCCTTCAGCCACAGGTCGTCCCACCACCGCATGGTGACGAGGTCGCCGAACCACATGTGCGCCATCTCGTGCAGGATGACGTTGGCCCGGCTCTCGTACGACGCCTGCGTCACCTTGCCGCGGAAGATGTACTCCTCGCGGAACGTGACACAGCCCGGGTTCTCCATCGCGCCGAGGTTGTACTCCGGCACGAACGCCTGGTCGTACTTCCCGAACGGGTACGGGTAGTCGAAGTTGTCGTGGAAGAAGTCCAGGCCCTGCTTGGTGATCAGGAAGATGTCGTCGGCGTCGAAGTGCTTGGCGAGCCCCTTGCGGCACAGCGCGCCGAGCGGGATCTCCAGCGTCGTGCCGTCCTCGAAGGTGCGGCTGTAGGAGTCCGTGACGTAGTGGTACGGACCGGCGACGACCGCCGTGATGTACGTCGAGATCGGCTCCGTCTCGGCGAACCGCCACACCCCGCCCTCGCGGGACTCCTCCGCTCCGTTGCTCCAGACCGTCCACTCCTCGGGCGCCGTCACCCGGAAGCGGTAGGGGGCCTTGAGGTCGGGCTGCTCGAAGTTGGCGAAGACGCGGCGCGCGTCCGCCGGCTCGTACTGGGTGTAGAGGTAGACCTCGCCGTCCTCCGGGTCGACGAACCGGTGCATGCCCTCGCCGGTACGGCTGTACGCGCACTGCGCGTCGACCACCAGGACGTGCTCGCCCTCCGTCAGGTCCGCCAGCGCCACCCGTACCCCGTCGAAGACGGCCGCCGGGTCCAGCGCCACCCCGTCCAGGGTCACCGCGTTCACGGCGGGCGCGATCAGGTCCGCGAAGGTCGACGCGCCGCCGCGCGCCGCGCGGAACCGGATCGTCGTCACCGAGCGGAAGGTCGGCGGACCGGCGGTCCTGTCGTCCCGGCCGGGCTCACCGACCGCGGAACGCACGTCGAGTTCGACGTCGTAACCGTCGACGGTCAGCAGCTCGGCCCGCTCGCGGGCCTCGTCTCGGGACAGGTTCTCACCGGGCACGAGCACACTCCTTTGTGTCACGTTCGAATAGTTTGATCCTCCCATGCCGCCTTCCGGCCGGGCACTCGGGAATGGCCGGAGCGCCCCGCGGTGTTCTCGCGCACAGAGTGAGATCGGTCCGCATGAGGAGAGACATGTCTGACAACAGCACGGCAACCGGCAAGACCCCCGCCGATTTCTGGTTCGACCCGCTCTGCCCGTGGGCCTGGATGACCTCCCGCTGGATGCTGGAGGTGGAGAAGGTCCGCGACGTCGAGGTCCGCTGGCACGTGATGAGCCTGGCCGTACTCAACGAGAACCGGCTGGACGAGCTGCCCGACGAGTACCGCGACATGCTGGAGAACAAGGCCTGGGGCCCGGTCCGCGTGGTGATCGCCGCCCAGCAGAAGCACGGCGACGACATCGTCGGCCCGCTCTACACGGCCCTCGGCACCCGCTTCCACAACAAGGGCGAAGGCCCCACCCGGGAAGCGATCGAGGCCGCCCTCAGGGACGTCGGCCTGCCCGCCGAACTCGCCGACCACGCGGACTCCGACGCCTACGACACCGAGCTGCGCGCCTCCCACCGGGAGGGCATCGAGAAGGTGGGCCAGGACGTCGGCACCCCGGTCATCGCCGTGCCCGGCGCGGACGGCGAGCAGATCGCCTTCTTCGGCCCGGTCGTCACCCCCGCCCCCAAGGGCGAGGAAGCGGCGAAGCTCTGGGACGGCACCCTGCTGGTCGCCTCGATCCCCGGCTTCTACGAGATCAAGCGCACCCGGACCCAGGGGCCGATCTTCGACTGAGCCGGCACGGCGGACACCTGGCAGACGCGGGGCCCGGCCGGACGGCCGGGCCCCGCGGCGCCGCTGTGACGCTGCTGTGACGGTGGATGTGACCTGGGGCACAGCCCGGCGCGGCGCTCTTTGATCTTCTGGGCGGATGCGCCCCGCCACCGCCCTCGCCCTGTGTGCCGCCCTCGCGAGCACCGCGCTGCTCACCGGATGCGGGAAGGAAACGGCCGGGGCACGGGCCGCGTCGCCCGGCGCCACCTGCGCGTCGCCCACACCGGTCGACGACCCCTCCGGACGCAGGTGGGACAACGTGCGCGTCATCAGCAGCGACTGCGGTCCCTCCGGCGCCCCGTCCACCGGGTTCGAGGTCACCAACACGGAGAAGGAACCGCTCACCTTCACCATCACCTTCACCCTGCTGAACGGCTTCGGCGAGGCCATGGACAACACCACGCGCACGGTCGAGGCCGTCCCGCCGGGGCAGACCGTGCGCCGTCCCCTCGACGCGGAGGACGGCCCCGGCTCCGCCCGGACGCGGCAGGCCCGGATCATCAAGGTGCGGGCCGTTCCCGCGGAGGAGGCGTCCGACGCAGGGGCATGCCCGGCCTCCGGGGTCCGCATCACGAACGACCGGGGCGACGCCGCGATGGGGCTGCGCGTCGTGGGCATCGTCCTGGAGAACTGCGGCACCACCGACTACCGCCTCGACGGCTACCCCGCACTCCAACTGCTCGGCGAGGACCGCGAACCGGTCACCGGGGTGGACATCCTGCACGGCACCGACAAGATCTCCACCGGCATCGGCGGGAGCGACGCGCCCCGGCCCGTCAGCCTGCGCCCGGGAGAGTCCGCCCGCGCGACCCTCGCCTGGCGCAACACCACCACCGAGGGCGACCCGGTGAACGCCCCCTACGTCCGGGTCACCGCGAAGCCCGGGGCCACGCCCGTGACGGTGACCCCGGAACTCGACCTCGGGACGACGGGCCGGCTCGGCGTCGGCCCGTGGACGAAGACCCCGCCGGCGTGACGCTCAGGCGTAGAAGTTCCGCTGCCACCGGTGGCCGGCCAGCACCGCCAGCCGGTCGGCGGCGAGCGGATTCCCGTCGCTCAGCGCGGTGTTGCGCTCCACGTTGCGCACGCTGCGCATGCCCGGGATGACCGTGGAGACCGCCGGGTGGCTCAGGACGAACCGCAGCGCGTGCTCCGCGATCGCGTCCTGCTCGATGCCCAGGTCCGCGACGATCGCCGCGACGCGCCGCTCGACCTCGGCCGGGCGGTCGTCGCGGAAGTACCGGTTGCGCCAGTCGCCCTCCGGGAACGTCGTGCCGGCGGTGATCCGGCCGGTCAGCCCGCCCTCGTCCAGCGCGACCCGCACGATCACCCCGACCCCGTGCTCCTGGCAGGCCGGCAGCAGCGCCTCGGCCGGGGCCTGGTCGAACACGTTGTAGATGACCTGCACGCTGTCCACCACGCCGCTGCGGACGAGCGCGAGGGCGCTGTCGGGCAGATGGTCGTTGACGGAGACACCGAACAAGCGGATCTTCCCCTCCTGCTTCAGCGCGGCGACCGTCTCCAGCCAGTCCCCGCGCCCCACCCACTCGTCGTTCCAGACATGGAACTGGAACACGTCGAAGTGGTCCAGACCGGACGCGCGCAGGCTCGTCTCCAGGCTGGTACGGATGTGCTCGCCCGGGAACGCGTCGGCCGGGTCGATGCCGTCCTTCGCCGGCCACACCCCGTTCTTCGGCGGCACCTTGGTGGCCACCAGCACCTCGTCACCGGACCGTTCACGCACGACCTGCCCGACGATGCGCTCGCTCTCGCCGTAGCCGCGCGCCGTGTCGATGAAGTTCACGCCGAGGTCGATCGCCCGGTTGAGGGCGCGTACGGACTCGTCCCGCGTCGCCCCCACCCAGCTCGACTCACCGATGCCCCAGGCCCCGTAGCCGATCTCCGACACCGAAAGTCCGCTGCGTCCCAGCTCGCGGTAGCGCACAGTCATCCTCCACCTCGTCGTCCGGTCCCGCCCGGAGCCCGTCGGCTCCCGGGCCCGCACCGGGCCGACCCTAGGGCCTGTCGTCACATTCCCGTCTTGCCGCGCGCCATGCACGCACTCTCGCCGGGCGAACGACGGGAATGTGACGACAAACCCTAGGCGACGGGCCCGCCCCGGGGCAGGTGGTTTTACGGGTGCTCAGCCGGCGACCGGGCTGCCGATCGAGACGCGGTCACCGACCCGCACCACGCCCTCGCGGACCACCGCGTTCTTCGCGCCGAAGCTGACCTTGTTGCCGTACTCCGGCTCCCGCCGGTACGTGGCCAGGGTGCGCAGCGGCTCGGGCCCCGCGCCGCGGCCGGTCAGCTGGTCGACGAGCGTGACGTTGCACCGCAGCGCCTTTACGGAGTGCGCGAGTTCGGCGGTGCCCAGGGTCATCCGCGCGGCCCCGTCCTCGAAGTGCGGTGCGTCGTCACCGGTCAGCACGATGTTGGGGCGGAAGCGGTCCATGGGCACGGGCGCGGCCCCCCGGGCGGTGATCCGTTCGTTGAGACCGGCGAGGGATGCGGTCGAGGTGACCAGGACCGCGTGCGCGTCGGCGAAGTTGAGCTTGCCGGGGGTGTCGCCCCAGCCGTCGCGGTCGAAGCCGGGGACCACCCGGACCAGCCGGGAGGGGAGCCCGAGCGCGTCGGAGAACCACTGCGCGGCCTCGTCCCCCTGGTCGACGGCCGGCCCGAGGTCCTTGCCGAACATGCTGACCTCGCGGCGCGGTCCGTCCGGGACGATCTCCGTGCGCAGCGCCCCGACCCCCTCGGCGGAGAGGGCCAGCACGGTCCCGGAGTCCAGGACCTCGGCCCCGAGCACGGCCATCGCGGGGTGGGCGCGCTGGCTGCGGAACGTGCCCTCGGCCGCGTCGACCACCATGAACGTCCGGTCGTGTTCGAGGCCGGTCCTGGTGAGCCGCGCCGTGTCGACCTTGACCCCGGCACAGCCCTTGACCGGGTAGTACGCCAGCTCCCGGACGGTGATCGTCATGATGTCCTCCTCATGGCGGACATCATGGCACCCGCCTCGCGCCTCGTGAGTTCCTTTTCTGAACCCACTGCCCCGGCGGGGCGGGCGGAAGAGAGGCCCCCGCCTGTCACGTCCAGGCGGGGGCCTCCCCTTCATCCGCCTGCCCGGTGAAGGTTGAGAAGACGATCACGAGGCAGGACGTCCGGTGCGGCGTCCGGGGCGCGCCGGGTCAGGGGGCGAGCAGCAGAACGTCCGCGCGCTCCTTGGCGGCGGCGTAGCGCTTGGCCACGTCCTGCCAGTTGACGACGGCCCACATCGCCTCGATGAAGTCGACCTTCTGGTTCTTGTACTGGAGGTAGAAGGCGTGCTCCCAGGCGTCGAAGACGAGGACCGGGACCGAGCCCTGCCCCACGTTGCCCTGGTGGTCGTAGACCTGCTCGACGATCAGCCGGCCGCTGACCGGCTCGTACGCGAGGACGCCCCAGCCGGAGCCCTGCGTGGTGGCCGCGGCCTTCGTCAGCTGGGACTTGAAGCCCGCGAAGGAGCCGAAGGACTCGGTGATCGCGTCCGCGAGGTCGCCGACGCCGTCCGCCGCGAGGGGCTCGCCGCCGCCGTCACCGGTCATGTTGTGCCAGTAGATGGAATGCAGGATGTGGCCCGAGAGGTGAAAGGCGAGGTTCTTCTGGAGGCCGTTGATCGCTCCCCAGGTCCCCTTGTCGCGAGCCTCCTCCAGCTGCTCCAGGGTGTCGTTCGCGCCCTTCACGTACGCGGCGTGGTGCTTGTCGTGGTGGAGCTCGATGATCTGCGGATTGATGACCGGTTCGAGCGCGGCGTAGTCGTACGGGAGTTCCGGGAGCGTGTACGTGGCCATTGGTTTCGAACCCTCCAGCTGCTGAGCTGTTGTTATTGCAACCTATATGCAGGAGCAGGCTAACAGCAGGAGTGACTGATAGGGGGTCAGCCCTTCGTCCTAGGTGTATTGCCCTGTGAGGTTGGGGACGCGGCTGGCGGGTGGTTGGCCCTTGAGCGCGGTGTGTCCGCGGTGGTGATTGTAGGTGTGCAGCCAGCTGGGGAAGGCGTCGCGTCGTTCCTGCTCTGAGTGGTAGGGGCGGGCGTAGGCCCATTCGTCGAGGAGGGTGCGGTTGAGGCGTTCGACTTTGCCGTTGGTCTGTGGCCGGTAGGGCCGGGTTCGCTTGTGGGTGATCCCGGCCGCTGCCAGGAGGTCGCGCCAGGCGTGTGACTTGTAGCAGGAGCCGTTGTCGGTCAGGACCCGTTCGACGGTGATCCCGTGGGCCGCGTAGAACGTCTGGGCGCGGGTCCAGAACGCGGTGGCGGTCTCCTTCTTCTCGTCCGTGTGGATCTCGCTGTAGGCGAGGCGGGAGTGGTCGTCGACGGCGGTGTGGATGTAGCTGTAGCCGGCGTTCGAGCGGGTCTTGCGGCCTGCTTGCNGGCCGAGGGCCTTGTGGCCGCCGCCGTCGGGGATGTTGCCGAGTTTCTTGATGTCGACGTGGACGAGTTCGCCGGGCCGGTCGCGTTCGTAGCGGCGTATGACACGGCCGGTGGCCCGGTCCAGGTGGGTGAGGCGGGCCAGGCGGTAGCGGGTCAGGACGCGGTGGACGGTGGAGGGCACCAGCCCGAGCAGGTGCG
>NZ_KB892015.1 GCF_000373645.1 Streptomyces sp. ATexAB-D23
GCCAGCGCCCGCTCCACGGTGGCGAGGTCGCCGATGTCCAGCGCCCCCTCCTCGTGGGCCTCGTCCGTGCCGAGGAAGGCCCCGGGATTGTCTGCACAGACCTCGGGCGAGGGAGCCGAGCTTGCTCACGCAGACCACGATCCGCATCCCGTAAACCGTTGCCTCCGCAGGCACGTGGACGCGTCCGTACTCGCTGGAGTCCTAGGTATCCCGCTCGAACTCGCACGAGGTACCCAAATCTACTGCTAGCTGACGCACCAACCCGCCGAACTTGAGGCCAACCACCATGCGCTCGTCATGGAGCGCCCGTTCCAGCCGGCACGGGCGCCCACGCCAGTCAGCCCTACAGCTGACCGGCGAGGGTGGGCTGCTCCAGCAGCTGACCAAGCGGCTCCTGGAGTCCGCCCTGGAGGGCGAGATCACTGACCACCTCGGCTATGACAAGCACGATCCCGCCGGGAAGAACGGCGGCAACAGCCGCAACGGGACCCGTGGCAAGACCGTGCTGACCGATGTCGGCCCGGTGGAGATAGCCGTGCCCCGTGACCGCGAGGGCTCCTTCGAACCGAAGATCGTCAAGAAGCGGCAGAAGCGTCTGTCGGGCGTCGACGAGATGGTCATCTCACTCGCCGCGAAGGGGTTGACGACCGGTGAGGTCCAGGCCCACCTGTCCGAGGTCTATGGCGCCGACGTGTCGCGCCAGACGATCTCCACGATCACCGACAAGGTCCTCGAAGGCATGGCCGAGTGGCAGAACCGGCCTCTGGACGCCGTCTATCCAGTGATCTTCATCGACGCGATCCACGTGAAGATCCGCGACGGCGCGGTGGCGAACCGGCCCATCTACGTGGCCCTGGCCGTCACCGCCGAGGGCCGGCGGGACATTCTCGGGCTGTGGGCCGGCGATGGCGGCGAGGGCGCCAAGCACTGGATGCACATCCTCACCGAGATCAAGAACCGCGGCGTGAACGACATCCTCATGCTCGTCTGCGACGGGCTCAAGGGCCTGCCCGACGCCGTCGAGACCGTCTGGCCCCGCACCACTGTCCAGACCTGCGTGGTCCACCTGCTGCGGAACTCCTTCCGCTATGCCGCCCGCCAAGACTGGGACAAGATCGCCAAGCTCCTCAAGCCCGTCTATACCGCGGCGACCGAGGAAGCCGCACTCGAGCGGTTCGTGGAGTTCGCCGACGCGTGGGGCAAGAAGTATCCGGCGATCGTCCGGCTCTGGGAGAACGCCTGGGAGGAGTTCATTCCCTTCCTCCGCTTCGACACCGAGATCCGCCGCATCGTCTGCACCACGAACGCCATCGAGTCCGTGAACGCGCGGATCCGGCGGGCAGTCAAGGCTCGCGGGCACTTCCCGAACGAGCAGGCCGCCCTGAAGTGCGTCTACATGGCGATCATGTCCCTGGACCCGACCGGCAAGGGCCAGGCCCGCTGGACCATGCGCTGGAAGACAGCCCTGAACGCCTTCGACATCACCTTCGACGGCCGCCTCTCCGCAGCACGCCAGTAACCCTCAACAACCCCAGTTACACCGCTTTTTTGGTTCTGTTTTACATCCGGTGGTGACGGATCGTGAGTATGGGGTAGCTCTACTTTGCAGAGAGTGAGGCCCACGCTCTGACCTATTGATCAGAAACTCATGGGGTTCACTCGTCGATGATGTAGCGGACGTGTCGGACGTGTCGGCCGCCGAAGTATCCGCGCACGATGTGCGGTTGGCGTTGGCGGCGGTGGAAGAACCGGCGGGTCTCGGTGGCGAGTTCGGTCTGGTTCCTGGCCCGGTGGGTGTGGGGCAGGCTGCGTTTGAGGTCGGCGTTGNCCAGCTCGTCCGGGTTCAGCTCGGGTGAGTACGAGGGCAGGAAGTGCAGCTCGACCTGGTCCTTGTGGTCGGCGAGCCAGGCCCGGACGGTCTTCGAGCGGTGTGCCGAATGNGGGGCCGATCATTACGCGCTCTCCGTCGGCGTCGATCCCCTCCCGGGCACCAGGAGGACGGCCGTGCCGTTCCACGTAAAGGAAAACCGGGCGGGTGGGTCACCAGAGGCCGAAGAACCGTGTCCACCAAGTAGGGCCGTGCGGCGGAGTACTCCAGCGCGCTAGGACCCTCGTAGTCGCTCTCCAACAATTCTCACGTAACCGAGGTCGGCCAGCGCCCGCTCCACGGTGGCGAGGTCGCCGATGTCCAGCGCCCCCTCCTCGTGGGCCTCGTCCGTGCCGAGGAAGGCCCCGGGATTGTCTGCGCAGACCTCGGGCGAGGGAGCCGAGCTTGCTCACGCAGACCACGATCCGCATCCCGTAGACCGTTGCCTCCGCAGGCACGTGGACGCGTCCGTACTCGCTGGAGTCCTGGGTATCCCGCTCGAACTCGCACGAGGTACCCAAATCTACTGCTAGCTGACGCACCAACCTGCCGAACTTGAGGCCAACCACCATGCGCTCGTCATGGAGCGCCCGTTCCAGCCGGCACGGGCGCCCACGCCAGTCAGCCCTACATGCCTTCCACCACGAAGGCATCTCCGCCCAGGGCGGGAACGGTCGGTGTGCCCACGAGTGGATGTGGGGCCTCGAAGGCTATTGCCTGAGGAGGTGAGCGCCCTCTCCGACACGGTAGGCCTCCTCTACCCAGCCCGCGAAGGTCTCATCGAGCTGATCAGCGGAAGAGAGTGTCAGATGGTGGACGTAGAGGCGCTTGGTGTAACCGACGGCGCGGGTGACGCGAGGGTCCTCGACGGTGCGCTGGAGATCGAGGTAGACACGCAAGCCGGTCGCGACGGGGTGACAGCCGGCGAAGCCACGACGCACACCCTTGAAAGTAACGGTGCTCTTGGAGACGGAGTAGACGAAAGGGCCGCATCGTTCAACGAGTTCGACGAACTTCCAGAACATTGCAACGGAGGTATCCGGCTTGCTTACGAGGTGGTCTTCGACCGTCCATTCCACGGATGTCATCCAGTGACCCTATAGGAGGGGGCAGGTGGTGACAGCACTTCCTGTGGCCGGGGCTCCCTCCGCGCGATTGATCCCGGGCAGCAGGAACAGGCGCACGGCCGGGAGAACCACGACCGCGCCGGAGTTGGCAACAGCGACGACCAGTCGATCGCCCCTCGGACCCCTCTCCTTCGCGACATCCCCCGACTCGCAGGACGAGCCCCTGTCCCACTGCCTCATCCTGGTCTCCCACCCGCCTCCACAGACGCAAATGACTATGTCGGACAGGCCGTCCAGGCCCACCTCGGCCAGACGGTGGCTTTATCGAGCAGTAGCGGGTTCTGGCACAGATCTTGGGGAGCCATCACGGAGCGTGACACGGTTGTTCGATTGCGAGTGACTGGCTCGTGCGAGACGGCATGCGCCTTGACGCCTGACGACCGGAAGTGACGCCCCTCAAGACCCTTCCATTCCCTGCTGTGGTCGGCTGAGGACGGTGATGGTGCTGGCTATGCAGACCGACGCGCTGTTCTGGGACTCACTGGTGTTCGCGGAGATCAGCGAGGTGGAGGTCAAAGCGGTTACGGTCGCGTTCGGCACGGCCGAAGTGGTAGCGAGAGGCCGTGCCGGCAGCGCCGGCTCTCCGGACTGCGGCCACTTCTCGGCCCGAGCCCACAACCGATACCAGCGCGGGCTGAGAGACCTTCCACTTGCTGACCAGGGTTATGTGATCCGGCTGACGGTTCGACGCTTCATCTGCGGACTTGCGAACTGCCCGCGCCGGACCTTCACCGAGCCGTTCTCCCGGCCGCTGCCCCGCACGCGCGGCTCACCACGCGGCTCAACCACGCACTCGGGCAAGTGAGGCTCGCCCTCGCGGGGCAGGCCGGCACTCGCCCGGCGGCCCAGCTGAACTTCGACGCGGGACGGATGACCACACTGCGCAGGGTCATGGCACTGCCTGATCCGCGGCTCAGTACGCCGCAGGTGCTCGGCATGGACGACTTCGCGATCCGCCGCGGCCAGAGCTATCCCACCGACCTGACCAGCGTCGAAGACCACCGAGTCGTCGATGTGCTCCCGACCCGCGAAGCCGGGCCGCTGGCCGCCTGGCTGAACCACCGCCACCCCGGCGGGAGGTCATCTACCGAAACCGGGCGGACTCCTACACCGAAGACGCCCGACGCGGAACCCCCCGACAGCCTGTAGGTCGCCGACCGGTTCCATCTGAGGCAGGGCCTCAACCGGACCATGGAAACCTACGTCACCGCCCACCACGACTACCTACACAACCCGATACCCACCGGCACACAGCCGCAAGCCATCGGACGGGCCTCCGGCCAGCGACAGGACGGCGTACGCGCATGCCTCGGACAGGCCATCCAGGACCATCTCGGCGGGTGGCTACAGGGCAACCCGCAACGGGTCGCGGCCATCATCGACCGGATCGTCCGGGGCTCCCATCGGGGCTGAGTAGCTGCGTACTGCCCTGGTGGCCGGCTTCACCGCCCGGAGGCCCCAGCCGACACCCCAACGCCGCCGCGTCGGCGGTGCTTGCCGGCCTCCAGGCCCCGTGTCACCCGGTCGAGTTCAGTAGCCGGTGGCCAGTCGGGTGGTGAGGTCGCGGATCTCGCCGTGGGTTTGGGCCAGCTCGGTGTGCATGGCGAATCTGTGGTATTCGAGCAGCAGGGCTGTGGCATGTTTCGCCTCGTAGACCAGTGCGCGCCAGCGGGCGCTTTCGGTCCGGCCCGCTTGGCCGTAGCTTTCCCAGAAGGCGTCTCGTTCGGTGCCTGGCTTGCGTAGTGCCAGGTAGATCGGCCAGTCGGCTTCCGGGTCGCCCCACCAGGTCCGGTCGCAGTCGAACACGCCTGTGATCATGGGTTCCGGTGCGGCTTCGGCGAGCATCGTGTTGCCGACCCAGAGGTCTCCGTGCAGCAGGCGGGGTTCGGTGACCTCGTCGAGCACGGTGCGGTTTCGGTCGGCCACTTCGACCAGCCTCATGATGTCGCTTGCGTCGAGTCCGGCGTCGCTGAGGTCTGCGGCCGCGTGGTCGAACCAGGTGAACAGTGCGTCGCTCCACCGTTCGTGCGCCGGGCCGGCGACTCGGCCGAAGGCCGGGCCGGGCACGCTGTGCACGGTGCGTGTGATGTCGCCCAGTTGACGGAAGAACGTGCCGCGCACGGGCTCCGGGTACGTCGTGAGTTTCTCTCCGGCAGGCACACCGGCCAGGAAGGTCTGGAACAGGTAGTCGCGGCCGATCACCTGGTGGGTGAAATCGATCGCGAGAGTGCGTGGCAGCAGGCCCGCGATCGGCGCCAGGTACGGGATGGTGGCGTGCTCGTTGCGCATCATCTCCGGGTCGGCCCTGGCCTGGCGGGCCGGTTCCGGGGAGACGCGCAGCACCACGGGCCGGTCGCTGCCCAGGTCGATCCTGTACGTGTTGTTGTAGTAGCCGCCCGCGAGTTCGTCCGCTGAACGCACGGTCACGCCCGCGCCGAAAGCCGTACGCGTAACGGCCGCGATTTCGGCCTCGGTCAGCGGCTGCTGGAATTCGCCGGGGCTTCGGTCGATCGGTTCATAGTCCATGGCCCTTCGACCCTATCCGGCAAGGCGTG
The DNA here is from genome assembly GCF_000373645.1 of Streptomyces sp. ATexAB-D23. Classification (GTDB taxonomy): domain Bacteria; phylum Actinomycetota; class Actinomycetes; order Streptomycetales; family Streptomycetaceae; genus Streptomyces; species Streptomyces castrisilvae. Next base: position 5,550 of record NZ_KB892015.1, read on the forward strand.
GGGCCTTTCGGGTGTGGTGCGGAAGGCCCCGCACCACACCCGAAAGGCCGGGGGTTCGTATGCGGGGCCGCTCACGGTTGGGGGCTGTCAGACTTCGGTCAGGTCGTACGTTCCCGTGCCGTCCTGTTTGCCGCTGGAGTACTGGCGGATGAACTCACCGTCCGCGTAGCGGTCGTGGCCCATCATGGAGCCGGTGTACTTGTTCTGTACGCCGATCGACGAGCTGCCGGGGATCGTGCCAGCGATGAGCGAAGGGGGCGGAGGGCGGTCCGGTCCGTCTGCTGAATCGTGTGCGGGAGAACCCCGCCCCGGCTCCCGTGGCCGAAGCGGGGTTCTCCACGGTTTTCCGGCCGGTGGGGATGAGCCAGACCCAGACCCGGCCGGCGCACGGTGTTGCCGCGGATCCAGTCGCCTGCCGACGGTAGGGTCTGCGTGCTCATGCGGCCCTCCCACGCGGGGATGTGGCCTGTCGGCCGGAACTGCGGCCGTGCATGCTCGCAACAAGGCATGGCCCGCGCGGGCCTGGACGGTGTTGGCTGTGTGTGCTTGCCCTCGTACATAGCCGCGTCAGCGACAGGCATCAGGACCGGCAGGTCCGTGGTTCCGACAGCGGCCAGGGGCGACTCCGAACGAGACGGGCAGGGTCAGCAGTCCACCCCTTGACCTCAAGTGCACTTGATGCTTGAGAGTCGATGTCCATGACACGCTTTCTGGATCTCGTTCGCCCTGCCGCTGGAACAGTTTTGATGAGTGAGTGGCTCACTGGCACTGCCGAGCGTTCTCGCGCGGCCGCTGACGCTGTGATGGACGAGTGGGCGGCAGCCGAGACGCCCTCCGGGCGCCTGGCACAGCACGTCTTCCTGTCCACCGATGGCACCGGTCTCCTCTTCTATGCGCAGTGGACCAGCGATAAGGATCACCTGGCATGGGCCCGCGCCAACCGCACCAGGGCCGTCAGCCACATCGACACGCTCGTGCCCGGCATCGACCGTCCCGGGCTGGCCCGAAGCCGTCTCACCCACAGCGTGGTTCACGACTCGGAGCAGCCAGCCGGTGTCTTCGTAGTGAGCACGATGGCGGTGGACGAGGTGGAAGTCACCGTCGCGCCGGTGCCGGGCCTGCTCGCGGCACACGTCCACATGACATCCGATGGTGCGCAAGCGATGGTCGTCGCCGAATGGACCAACGCTGCCTCCCATGCGTCCGCCACCACTGGTGGCGTCGGCTTCAAGCGGTACACGCTCTATCGCGCGTTCGACGATGACCGCCGCTGACAGCTGTCCACGCGTGACCGGCAGGCGTGCATACACTTACCGGCACATCGATAACCATGGCCGGGACACGACGGGCAGCGCGGTCTCCTCTCCCGTCATGACGATCCCGAAGAGCGGAGTCGCCGAGCCCGGCTTCTTCATCGGGCAGCTACGGGTGCGGTTCACTGCCGAATAGGACGGATCTATCCTGCCGTGTCCGGCAAACATCCAGATCCAGGTCAATCATGGTCGCTTGCCCCTCATACGGCCAATCGGAGGGAAACGAGAGGACTTCTATATCTCAAGCCAGGATCCGCCCCAGGCGGGGACGTCCGCACGCTCTCGGCCTGCCCTGCCACGACCTGCCTGTGCACCTCAGTTCCAGGGGAGCGTGCGCCACGGGCCGGCCGGGTCCGTGGTCAGGGCGCGATGGGTCGCCAGGGCGGTCTCGTACCACTCGCCGAACTCCTCATCGTCGAAGTGGAGGCAGCGGCCGAGAATGTAGGCAGCCGAGAAGTTCTCCCACGAGCGGTAGTTGAGCTGGACGAGGCGGCCGGCGCGGACCACGGCCGCCTCCGCCTCCTGCAGGGAGCACAGTCGGGCGGCCAGGCCCCAGCGGGCCATGCCGGAAGCCCGGCCATAGTCCCAGGCCTCGACGCTTTGGACGAAGCCCCCTTCGGGTAGCAGGCCGTCGGCGCGGAACCGCGCCTCGTAACGGGCGATGCGGCCGATCAGCCGCTGCACGCCGGTCACTTGACCCTCCAGCTCCGCGGCGGTGACGGTGCGCCCCTGGGTGACACCGTCCGCGGTCAGGCGGGGTTCGGCGGCGGCCTCGGTGCGCCGGCGCACCACATTCGCCGCGGCCTGGCGCCAGTGGTCGACGTCGATGGGGCCCGCGAAGTCCAGGGCCATGGAGCGGCGCAGTTGCAGGACGAACTCCCACACGCCGCTGACCATCCCGGCGCTCAGCAGTTGCTCCTGCATTCCCTGCCAGTCCTCGCGGGTGCGGACGCCCCACCAGCGTTCCAGCGTGCTCTTCTCGATGCGGTAGCCGCTGCCGTGGTAGGCCATCGAGTTCCAGTAGTGTCCGTTGCGCACGTTGATGTGCGCGCCGGTCGCGAGACCGAAGGCGACGGGACCGCTGCGTGGCCCGCCCGTCTCCAGGGTGTGGACGGCGTCCTGGGCCAGCCCCGGCCGTTCGACCGGGGCTGAGTGTTGCTGCCACAGGGCGCGGCCCTCTGCCCCGGCCGGCAGGATGCCCTCGCAGGGGCTGCCGGGGTTGACAACGAGGTAGGGCGGGTCGTCCGGGTGCCAGGCCTGCGCGAACCAGCCCAGGTCGTAGCAGTTGTAGACCGGGTCGGCCACGGGGGGTGGCAGCATGCCGCCGGTGTAAACGGCCAGGCACTCGGTTTGGGTCTGCGCGCTCCAGTAGGGGTGGAAGCGGGTGTTGCCCGGGTTCGCGTCGACGTACGCCCGCGACTGCATCATGTACAGGTCGGCCCGGGCGACGAGGTCGTAGTATGCGGGCCAGTCGCCGCGCGCCTTCGCCTCGTACAGCCCCCTTTCGACCGTGCTCGGCGCCTGCCAGCCCTGCGCTGGGGCCGTCGGGCCGGGCAGGGTTCCTCCGTCGTGGCCTGCTGTCAAACCCATGGGTAAACCTTAAGGGGTGGTCCGGCACGGTCGGCGTGCCGGACCCTTCGGGCGGGGGGGAGGGCACCTGTGCGAGGGCGCCGAGGCGGTCCTCGGAGAGTTCGGTGGCGTCCAAGCGCCGGGTCTCCCGGATCCACACCATGACCGGCAGCCCCAACCAGCCAAATGCGCCGACGTCTACGGATCTTCGCAATGCGTGATCGCCTTTGGGTGGATGGCGAGCGGTATGGACAGCCGCCGAGCCGGCTATCCCGGCCGAGCGGCCGATGGGCGCTTCAGGCAGTGCGCCCAGCCAGTTCGCGGTTGTCCGCCTGCTTCGTCACCAGCATGATTCAATACCGCACCGTTCCCTGTCTGTCCGCTGAGCAGCAGGTCTACTTTCACCAGGGCTACGAGCCCAGAGATCGGGATCTCCACGACATGGCCCGCCTCCGCGAAGCATTCGGGGTCACCACGCACTTCTGATCGTTGCACTCGCCTGTCCCGCGGGCCGAGGCGAGGTGCCTCGGGTAATCGGGAAGCCGTATGGGCGCGGAGTGCGGCAGACTTCGCCGGGTGATCGCCGTGCACCCCGTCCTGGAGACGTACGGGCCTGAGGGCTTCGGCCTCTGGCCTGTCACCGAGATCGAGCCGTTCAGCTGGCTGCCCCTCAGCGGTGAGCTCTCGCCCGCCGAGGTCGGGACAGCCATGATGTGCATCGTCAGCTGCAATGACATCGAGCCCGACGGCTCTCGGCCTCCTCGGCCTGCCGCTCCGCTTGACTCGTTCCTTCATGGGCTGTTGACGTTCGACAGCCTCTTCGCACCCGGTGGCTTGCGGGTCACCGACCAGTCCACGGGCGCAGCCTTTCTGCCCGGTTGTTGTGATGGGCTGGAGGACTGGCGGGACTGGTACCAGTTCGTCGGCGACGGCCGCACGCTCGCCTTCGGTCACGACCCCGTGTCACCGCTTGCGGAGCGTTTCGGCGACACCGCCCGTCTCACTGTCAACGCTGAGCAGAGCGACAGTCAGGTGATCGAACTGTCCGTCGCCGAATTCCGCGATCTGCTCGATGGTGCCGAGCGCGACTTGACCGCCTTCCACGTGCTGGCCGCCGATTGGTCCTCCAGGTACCTGCCCGACCACTGCGCTGCCGTCACAGCTGCTCTCGCCCGCGTTCTGGACGTTCCCTCTCTGGTCAGCCCGGTCCGGGCGTAGGGCTTGGGTTTCAGGCCGGTGACGGTGGGGCAGCCGGCATTCGCGGCGACGAACTGGCGTAGCGGTGCTGCGCGGTCCGGCGGATACGTGCGTTGTCTTCGCGCGCCACTGCCCCCCACCGAGTTGAACGCGTTCAAAGGCTCTGGCAGGGTACCTCTCCATGGCCCTCCGCACCTACCGGTCGGCCAAGGCGGGCTGAGCGCGGGAGGTCCTGGTGGCGGGCAGTAGCAGGCTACGTGCGTGGGAGGCCCTCGGCGGCTTGATGGTGGTGCCGGCCGTTCTGACGGCGTGCGCCGGCCCGTATCAGTACTACGAGGGAACAGGGCTCCATGACACTAAGGCGGCCGAAGTCGCCGGGGGCTGGGGCGGCTTCGACGGGACCCGCGTGGCGCTTCGCAAGGACGGAACGGCACTTCTCGAAAAGCTCGACGGGCAGGGCTTCGACTTCGACGACGGCTGGCGCCTCTCCGGGACGGGAACTTGGCGGCTGACCGACAGCGATGGCGGACAGGTCGTCCGGCTCGCGCTGACGACCCGGAAACGAGTGGAGATGCGCTCCACCGCCGGGGCCTCTGACGCCGAGGCTCCCGAGCCCCCGTCGACGTACGCGTGGTCCTTCTACGTGGACCGCGATCAGCACGACGCGTTGAAGCTGTTCTTCTTCTACGGCGATCCCGACATCGGCAACACCTACCTGATGACGCGAGAGACAGCGCCGTAGCCGATCTCGATCGGAGGCGGGCCCGGCCGCGTTTGTGGGCGAGCTGAGTGGGCTGGGGCGGTGCGGTGCCCGGGGTGCCGATGATGCCGGGGCAATCCGGTGCGGGTACTGACAGACAGGGTGGCTTGGGTGGGGTGCCTGCGTCTGCCTGGTACCTTCCGGCGTGAACTTCACTTCGGGCGGGACGAGCGGGCCACGTCTCGACGCTGCCGCCTTGGCACAGGCTGACCGCGGCAACAACATATGTGGGTCCTTCACAGCAACCGCCAGCGCTCGACTCGCGGCCGAAGCGTTCCACTCAGGGGGCTGGAGGGTCCGCCGTTCGAGCCGGACTGATTTCGAGGTCGAAAGTGCCTATGCGGAGCTGGAGCTGACGCCGCTCGATCCTGTGGCCTTCAGTGGGTTCGTGGACCCCGGCCGCATCGCCGTACTCATAGCGGCTCTGAGTGAGATGGGCCTGCCTTTCACCATCGAGTTCGAGGACAGCGGCGGTCGGATTCACCTTTATCGTTGTGCAGGACCTCCCAGTTGCTGACAGGTGATCGTTCGGCGGGCCGCACCCGGTCGGGCCGTGGGTCAGGCGTGCCGGTGCCTCGTGTGTACGCATGGCTCGGTGAGGTCAGGCTGAAGCGGACGTGCCAGTCGAGGCCTGCCGCTTGGAAACCGCGTACGCCGAGTTGCTCCCGCGCAGCCGGGACCTGCGCCCCGAACGGAGAGGAACGAACCGCACCATGCCTGAGAGCACTCCGCAGCTCGTCGACCGCAGCGGCCGCCGCTACGCACCCGACCAGCCCCGTTGGCGCGGTAACGACGGCACGCCGCTGATGATGGAACCCCTGCCCGGCATCACCCGCCGACAGATCGACACGAGCGTCAACTCCCAGTGGCGCTACCGCGCCGCGCTCCCCCTGCCTCAGACTGAACCCGTCACGTTGGGCGAAGGCCGCACGCCCTTGCTGCGACGCACTCTCGCCGGGCTCCAGGTCTCCATCAAGCCCGAGTCCATGAACCCCACTGGAAGTTTCAAGGACCGCGGCAGCTCCGTCATGATCAGCGCGCTGCGCCACCAAGGCGTCCAGCAACTCCTGGAAGACTCCAGCGGCAACGGCGGCTCCTCCGTCGCCGCATACAGCGCCGCCGCCGGCATCGACGCCCGGATCATCGCTCCCGCGTCCACCTCGCCCGCGAAGATCGTGCAGAGTCGGCTGCACGGAGCCGGCGTCGACCTTGTCCCCGGCAGCCGCCAGGACGTCGCCGACGAAGCAGTCCGGCGGGCGGGCACCCGTTTCTACGCAAGCCACAACTGGCACCCCCAGTTCCTTCAGGGCGTCAAACTGATCGCCTACGAAATCTGGGAGGACCTTGGGTTCACCGCTCCGTCGGCCGTCATCGTCCCCGCGGGGGCCGGCAGCCTCGTGCTGGGCTGTGCCATGGGCTTCGCCGAGCTCAAACGGTCCGGCGAGATCGACCGGGTCCCCCGCATCCTGATCAGCCAGCCCGAGCGGTGCTGCCCACTCGTCCGTGCCTTGGACGACGGGGCCGCCGAGGTCGACGCCCGTACCTGGTCCAAGACGCTCGCCGAGGGGACGGCCATCGCCCAGCCGGTACGCGATCGGGAAGTCCTCCAGGCGATCCGGGACAGCAACGGCGCCGCCACCGCAGTGGCCGAGGACGCACTCCTACCCGCCGTCCGAGAGCTCGCCGGCAGCGGCGTGTTCGTCGAGCCCACCAGCGCCCAAGTTCTGCCGGCCCTGCGCCAGTTCCGCGCCGCCGGACACGTCGGCGCGGACGACACCGCCGTCCTGGTCCTTACCGGCTCCGGGCTGAAGGCCGCCCAGGCTCTCAGTCAGATCGTCATCGGCTAGACCGTGTCCGATGGGGCGGGTATCGCGTCCTCGATACCTTTCGGGGGCCGCTACCCGTTACGGGCAGGCCTGTGCCCTGCATCGCAGGTGGGTCGTGTCCTCGATCCGCCGGCGGCCCGCCGGAAGTGAGACGCCCCGCTCAGAGGTCTGTTGCTTCCGGGTAGTGGCGACGTAGCTCGGTGAGTATGCGCTCGTCATGAACTCGGACGTCCCACAACGAACTGTCCACCTCCGTCAGAACCACCGCCATCTTGTCCCCGACGAACCCGCGTGCTTCGGCGTCGATCAGCTGAAGGGACTGGGTCGTCAGAGACAACAGCGTCAACGTGTCCATGCCGCCGTCGGCGGACCATCTCTCCATCTCGGCACAGCGAGGATCGACTAGCTCGTCGAATTCGACACGCCATGTCACGCCCAGGCCGAAGCTGCCGAGGCGAACGAGTAGTTCAGCCAGGGACACGTAGTGGCTTCCACACCAGGCGGGGAACGTGATTCCCTTCATCTCCGCCGCTTCTGCTTCCGCGGTTTCGCGTGACATGTGGCCCTCTCGAAGCCCGCAACACAGTCATGCGCCAGGCAGTTCGGCATCCTGGGCGGCTGCACGTCACGATCTCCTGGCCTCGTGGCGTGCAGATGCGCCATGTGAACATCCCTGCGAGATTCTCCGCAGAGGCCTGGGGTTGCGGTCCGGAGGAGATCTCTGTCGCTGACGCGGGCGGGTACGGCACGATGCGTCAGGTCGCTCCCGTCTTCGGCAGGACCTGATCAGGGCCCCCGAGGACGCACCCCAGGCTCTGCGGTGGGACGGCCGGCCGTCCCCGCATTCGTGATGTCCTTGGATAAATAAGGTCTCAAGAATCGAGCACGGCTGCGACGCCTTCGATCTCGACGAGTTGGTCCTTGTAGCCGAGCACGGTGACGCCCATCAAGGTGCTGGGGACGTCATGGTCGGCGAACAAGTCCCGGACCACCTGCCAGGCAGCCACCAGGTCCTCCCGGCGGGCCGATGCGACGAGGACCCGGGTACTGATGACGTCCCGCAGTGACGCCCCCGCGGCAGCGAGAGCGGCCTGCATGTTCTCCATGGCCTTCGCTGCCTGACCCGCATAATCCCCGATCGCCGCCGTGGAACCGTCGTCGTTCAGCGGACACGCCCCGGCGAGGAAGATCAGGCGTGACTCGGCGGGCGCGGTGGCCGCGTAGGCGTACTCGGCGATGTCGGACAGGGCGGTGGAGCGGATCAGAGTAACGGCACGAGCCACGGTTGGCGGGTCCTTTCCCATCGAATGGTGAGCGGGAACATCCTGCCAACGGCCAGTTGGCTCCGCCTTCCCATTTTCCTCGCGCTCCCCCGGCCACGCTGTCCTTTCTGCACGAGATTGCCACGCCTGATGGTCACCGGCTGATTGCGGAACCCATGAAGGGACGCTGTTCCTGGAGACAACGAGCGCATTAAACCGGTTGCCCAGCCGTGGGCCGGTGCGCAGAATCTCCGCCGTGATCCCTCAACGTCGTGACCGCCGCCGTCCGGAAACCGCCGCACATGTTGAGGATCACTGTCTTGAGCTACGTCATACGTGAGTACACCCCCGCCGACGAGACCGCCTGGCTGCGCTGCCGGGTGCTCTCCTTCCTGAGCACCGCCTATTTCGACGATGTTCTCAGGGCCAAGCCCGTGGTCGCCGCGCCAGGCTTCCAGTTGGTGGCGTCCGAGGAACCGGGTGCCGTCGTCGGGATTCTGGATGTCGGCGTCGAGGGGGCGCTGGCAACCGTCGACACCGTCGCCGTCCACCCCGATCACCAGCGCCGCGGCATCGGCCGCTCCCTGCTCGCCGAGGCCCGTGCCCGGTCCGGCGCCCTCGGTGTGCGGACGCTGGACGCCTGGACGCGGGACGACCCGGACACGCTGCGCTGGTACCGGGCCATGGGTTTCGCCGAGAGCGAGCACTACCTGCACGTCTACGCGAACTACTACACCGACGCCGCGGAGCCGGACCGGGCCATCGCCCAACGGCGCCCGGGGCTACGGCCGATGCTCGCCTTCCTGCACGCCGGCCTGCGTGACGAGGCGCTGCTGCGGGAGCAGTTTGCCCGGGTACACGTCTGCCGCCGCTTCGCCCTGGAACTCTGAGCCGGGCTCACGCACCCCGGCCCGTGGCCGGTCGCTCCGGCCACGGGTCCCGGCGTTCTCAGGCAACCGACCGGCGCCCCGTGGGCCTCGTCGCGGAAGGCCTGCGGAGCAGGGCGCCGGGTCAGCGCATGATCCGGCCCCGCAGAATCACTCGTTTCGGTTGTCCGAGAACCTGGGGCTCCGCAGCAGGGTCCCGGTCGTACGCGACGAGGTCGGCGGGCGCTCCGTCGACCAGGCCCGGCAGCCCGAGCCAGTCCCGCGCCGTCCATGAGGCAGCACCGAGCGCCTCCTCCGCCGGCATCCCTGCCCGGAGCAGCCATCGGGACTCGTTGGCGACGGTGCCGCAGGGGAAGGTGTCCGTGCCGGCCAGGACTGTGACACCCGCTTCGTGTGCCAGACGCACATTGTCGATCATGCCCTGCCAGCCGAGGAGCCAGTCCGAGCGCTTGGCGCTGGATTCGCGGCCGCGCCAGACCTCGGCGCTCTCGGCGAATGCCGAGAGGGTCGGTACGTACGCGGTGCCCTGCCCGGCCATCAGGTCCAGGAGATCCGGATCGAGGTGCATGCCGTGTTCGAGGCTGTCGGCTCCGGCCAGGACCGCGTTTCGTGAGCCCTCACCGGTCTGGCAGTGCACGGCGACCCTCCCACCGGTTGCGTGCACCGCGTCCACGGTCGCCTTCAGCACGTCCAGGGGCACTGCCGGATCGTCCCACCGCCAGTCACCGATGACCTTGCACCATCCCGACGAAGCCGTGGCCTCCTCGACCGCGGCCCCCGCCAACTCGTGCTCGCCGACGTCTCGTCCTGCCCCGGGGAAGAAGCGCCCGGGAGTCGCCAGCCACTGCCCCGCCGATCGGACGCGCGGCAACTCGGCTTCCTTGTCGACCCAGCCAGGCATCCGCTCCACAGTCCCCGGTGTCCGCACCAGCAGCACGCCCGCGTCCCGGTGCTCCGACAAGTGCCGCCGCAACAGCTCCTCGTCGAATCTGTCATCCGGGCTCTCCGCTCCCGGATGCGTATGGACATCGACAAGACCCGGCAGCAGCCAGCCGCCGTCCACCACCGTCTCCACCTGCTTCGCGGCTGCTTCAGCCGGTGGTTCGGTCCGCAGGCGCTCCCCGTCGATCCAGAAGGTGCGCTCCTCGCGCTCGGGCAGTACGACACCGCGTATACGCATGATCATGGCTACGAACCTACGCGCCTCGGCCGGAGCGTCCCCAGCTCTTGGGCAGTCATTGAACGGCTCACGCTCTGGGCTTCCGGGCGGAAACTCAGCGCAGTTGCTCGGCCGGCCCGACAATGATGCCCGCCGGACCGCAGAGGTGGCAGAGCCGATAGCTGTCCTCGAACCGGGCGATCTTGCGCGAGCGGCCGGTGGGGGCCGCTGATCCGTCCCGCCTGCTCGCCTCCCCGGCCGGCGGAAACCGGGCTTCAGCTCCGAATCTTGCACACGTACTGGGTGAGGGCCCGGCCCGGAATCGACCCGGAGGGAACTCGGCCGACAGGGACGCCTCCCATGGCCTCGTAGAACGGCTCGGCGTTCGGGTCCGCGTCGATGGTGAACCGGGTGAACCCCAGGGCCCGAGCGGTCTCGACCGCGCGAGTGAACAGCAGACGGCCGATGCCCTGTCCGATCGCGTCAGGATCGACGAACATCATGCCCAGGACGCCGTGCGGCGGCTCCCCCTCGAAGGTCGTGAAGCCCACGACGGTGCCGTCGCGCTCCGCAACGGCTGTCCGACGGCCTGCGAGCTCCGGGCCTCTGAGCGTGAGTTCCTCGCGACACGAGGCAAGGAACTCGGCGTCATACCCCCAGTGGGCCTTCGAACGGAGGGCCAGGTCGGACAGGAAGCTCGCTTCCTCATCCCGGGCAGCCCGAATCGCGATGGTCATGCAGCACCTCCACTTCGGTGTGGGAGGTTCCTCCCGGTACTTCCTGCCGAGCCAACGCGCGACCAGGGCTGCCGGTTCCGTTGCGCCCTTGAGCGCCGCATCAGCGCAGGGCCGGAGCGCATTCCGAAATGCTCCGTACGGGCTGCCGTCCCGGGGCGCAGACTGCCGTCGGGCCGGAGTTCGCCCGACGCGATCGCGGCGACCGGGCGGTCGAGGGTTCCTTAGCCGTGCCGGGCGAGCCATGGGCCCACTGCTGACGCGTCGCGCGGGCAGCCGGGCATCAGCGGCCTTCCGGCGGCGCAGGGCCCGTCAGCCCCGCGCCGCCGGTCGTGCGGTCCGGCCGGGGTCACTTGCTGGTGATGCTCCACGTGCCGTCTTCGGTCGTAGCGGCGTTGTCGAGGGCGGTCCACGCGGCGGCGTCGAGGGCGAAGGTGTTGAGGAGGTACGCGGAGATCGCGTCGGCGACGAGGGCGACGCGGGCGGGGTCCTCGTCGGTGGTCTCGGCGGCGGCCTCGCCGGCTATGCCGCCCAAGGTGTGCTCGCCCTCGGCGATGGTGAGCAGGCTCTTCGGGGAGGGGCTGAGGTGGTAGGCGTCGGTGAACCAGTCCGGTCCGCGGGTGGAGAGTTGTGACTGGTCCTTGCCGCCGGCGATGACGAGGGCCGGGGTGGTCATGGTGGAGTAGTCCGGCCTCATGAACGGGAGGTGCTCGGCGGCGAACGGGGTGAGGGTGTCGCCGGTTCCGGTCGCGGCGATGAGTGCGCCGGCGGTGGGTGCGGCGTGGGAGAAGTCCTCTCCGGGTGTGCCGTCGGCGTCGAGTACGCGTGCGCCGAGGAGCGCTCCGGCGGTCTGGGCTCCCCAGGAGTGGCCGACGATGGCGATGCGCGCGCGGTCGACGCGGGGCTCCAGGCCGCCGGCTTGGGCGAGGATGTCGCCGAGGCCGTCGAGGACCGCGTGGAGGTCGGCGATCCGGACGCGCCAGATGGTGGCGAAGCGCGGGTCGTCCCACCCGAGGCCGTTGCGGCGGGAGTCCAGGTGGGTGGGCTGCACGACGACGAATCCGGCGGCGGCCCATCGGTCGACGAGGGGCTCGTATCCGTCCATGGACCAGGCGTTGCCGTGGGAGAAGACAATGACGGGTAGGTTCTGGCCCGAGAGCGGGGCGGTGACCTTCACCAGCAGGTCGGTGCCGCGGCCGGGCGCGGGGACGGTGATGGGCTTGACCGCGACGATCCGCTGGTCGAGGTGGCTGGAAGACATGGGAGTCCTGCGCTTTCCCGGTGAGATCGCTCTGCCATACTTTGGCGGAGCACCGTTCCGCCAACTTAGCGGAACATTGTTCCGCGAGCAAAGGAGGGCGTCGTGCCGGAACCGGTCGGGGTACGCCAGGCACAGGCGCAGCGCACCCGCAACGGCGTGCTGGCGGCCGCGGCGGCGGTCTTCGTGGACCAGGGCGTCCAAGCCCCCATCCGTGACATCGCCGAGCGTGCCGGCGTGGGCATCGGCACGCTCTATCGGCACTTCCCGACCCGGGCGGATCTCGTCACCGCCGTCTACCGGCACCAGATCGACACCTGTGCCGCACTCGCGCCCCAACTCCTGGAGGAATCGGCCTCCCCGTTCACCGCGCTGTCGCACTGGGTGGACGCCTTCGTGGAGTTCCTGGTGACCAAGCACGGGCTCGGTGCCGCGCTGGGATCCGGCGACGCGGGGCTGGAGAACCTCCACAAGCTCATGCTCGACACCCTGGTCCCGGCCTGCGCGACGCTGCTCGACGCCTGTGCCGCCGCCGACGAGGTCAGTCCCGACGTGACCGCCTATACGCTCATGCGCGCCATCGGGAACCTCTGTATCACGGGCCCCGACTACGACCGGGCCGACGCCGGGCGCATGGTCGCCACGCTCCTCGCCGGGTGCCGCCACCACGGGAGGGTGTAGGGCCCCCAGGGGATCTTCGCGGGCCCGAGAAGATCCGCCGGACAGGCCCTGTCGGCCCGCCTTCACCGCCGCTGGGCCCGACACCGCCTCGGCTGCCGGGTGGAAAGTGACGTCGCGGGGGTGAAGTCGTGGCGTCCACCGCGCGATGGCCCACGGACGCTGCTGCCCGCCCGCGCCTTGTCAGCACCCGCATCCGGCCGGGGTGGGTGAAGGACCGGTCCCTGCGTGCGTGATGCCGTCGGGATGGCGGCCTTCCCGTACCTCATTCCAGTTTCTTGAACCGGTGGCCCGCCCACATCAGGGCCCCCGCGCCGCCGATCAGGAGCAGGGCCGCTTCCACGGGAAGGGGCAGCTGCCGGCCGGCCCATTCGATGCCACCGACCGCCGAGCTGTTGGGTACCCGCAGGGCGATGCTGCGGCGGAGCATGTCGACGCCGTGGGCGAGCGGGTTCGCGGCGGCCAGGACGTGGGTCCAGCCGGGGAGGGACTGGAGTGGGAAGAAGCCGCCGGAGAGGAACAGCAGGGGCATCATCACCACGCCGAGCAACGTGTGGAACGCCTCCGGCCTGCGAAGACTTACCGCCAGGGTGAGGGCCAGCGCGGTGATGGTGAACGAGATGAGGACCATGCCGACGAGCAGCAGCGCCAGAAGGAGCGGGTCGTAGGGCAGACCGACCACGCCGGCCAGGCTGAGCAGTACGGCGCCCTGGGCCGTGGCGACGAGGGTGCCACCGGCACAGCTGCCCAGGAGCAGCGTCGAGCGGTTGACCGGAGCCATCAGGAGTTCGCGCAGGTAGCCGCTCTGTCGGTCGGTGATCAGGCGGATGCCGACCAGGATGGCCGGTGTCTGCACCGTCATCATGAGCATGCCGGGGTAGAGGTAGGTCTGGTAGCCGACCCCCAGCGATGAGCTGGGGATGAGGGCTGCCAGTCCCCCTCCCAGGATCAGCAGGTACAGCACGGGGTGGAGCAGCATCAGCGCGGTGTGGGCGCGTTGGCCGGCCAGCCGCAGCAGATCGCGGTAGATCAGGGCGTGGATCGCGCGCAGTTCATGTTGCAGGCGGGTCGGGCGTTCACCGGACGGGGCGACCTGGGCGTCGAGAGGAAGTGTGGTCATCGGTCGCCGCCGGTTGCCCGTACGGGGTCGGCGGAGGTCGAAGTGCCCGGTGCCGCGTCGGGGCGTGCGCCGTGGATGCTGCGGCCCGTGTGGTGGAAGAAGACGTCGTCGAGCGTCGGCGGGGTCGCGGAAGCGGCGCGGACGGCGATGCTGTGGCCTTCCAGCGCCGCGCACAGGCGGGGGATCCAGGAGCTGCCGTCGGGTACGCGCAGGCATACGCCGTGGGGGTCCACGGTGACGGAGTGTTCCGGCGGCGCGATCCGGCGGACGATCCGGTGTGCTGTGGTGTCGTCGCTGGTGTGCAGCATGACGCGGTCGTCTCCGATCGCTGCTCTCAGTGCGCGGGGGGTGTCCTGTGCCACCAGCCGGCCGCGGTCGATGATGGCGACGCGATCGCAGTTCGCCGCCTCTTCCAGGTGGTGGGTGGTGACGAAGAGCGTGGTGCCCTGCCGCTCGCGCAGGGCGTGGAGGTGTGCCCAGATCTGCGCGCGGGCGTGGGGGTCGAGGCCGGTGGTCGGCTCGTCCAGGAACAGCAGGCTGGGTGCGTGCAGCAGTTGCCGGGCGATTTCGAGGCGGCGCCGCATTCCGCCGGACAGGGTGCGTACGGGAGAGCGCCGACGGTCGGTCAGTCCGGCGACCTCCAGTACCTCGGCGGCGCGCTGTCGGACGTGGACGCGTCGGATCCCGTAGAGGCGTGCGTGAATGCGAAGGTTCTGTTCGGCGGTCAGGTCCGGGTCCAGGGCGCTCTGCTGGAAGAGCATGCCGACCCGTTGCCGTACCTGGTGGGGCTGTGTGCGCACGTCCGCGCCCGCCACCGTGGCGTGTCCGGCGGTGGGGCGGGCCAGGGCGCACAGCATGGCGATCGTGGTGGACTTCCCGGCACCGTTGGGGCCGAGGAAGGCGAAGGTCTCGCCTTGTCGTACGTCCAGGTCCAGCTCGCGGACGGCATGGGTGGTCGTGCCTTCCGGGCCGGGGTAGCTCTTGACGAGGCCGCGGGTGCTGATGGCGTACTCGGGGTCCGGGAGGTGGGGTGCGGTGTGCGGGCTTGCGATGGCGGCCGTTGCGGGGGCCGCGTGGGCGAGATGGTCATCACCGGTGTGAAGCTGCATGGATCCGGTCCTCGTCTGGTGGTCACCACTCGGTTCCGCCCGGCCTGTGACGCGAGGCCGTGCGCTGTCCGGTCCGCGTGCCGCGCGTCGTGGGAAACGGTCGTGTCGGGTGTCGGGGCCGGCGGTCCGGCCGGTGGCTGCCCCGGGGCAGCCACCGGCCGGACGTGGTGCCGGTCCTAGGCGCAGCTGATGCCGATACAGACCGTGTTGAGCACGGTCAGCAGGCCGACGCACTCGCAGGTGGCCGAGAACTGGGCTCCGTCGGCGCCGACGGGGTCGGTCTCGGGAAGGGCGTGCAGGTGGGCGAGCAGTTCGAGGTCCTGGGCTTCCATGGGATTCTCCTTCTCCTGGGTGGTGGGCGGCAGATTTTCTGCCGCTCAGCCCGGCACCTGGACGAGCCAGTGCCGGGGGTCTGTGTGGCGGAGCCGTAGGAGGAACGCCAGGATTCCGGCGGCCCCGTCGCTCCAGCTGGTCGAGACGTCCGCGTACTCGTTGGGGAAGACCACGTGCCCGTGGCGGCGCGCTCCTTCGGTGAGGAGAAGGCGGCCCATCTCATCGGCCATCGCGCGGTAGGCGGGTTCTCCTGTGGCGGCGCTCATGTCGAGCAGGAAGTCGCCGTTGCCCGCCAGTCCGTGGCACTGGGAGAGGGGGGCGCGGGAAGCGCGTTCCATGACGGCCCGTGTGCTGCGCCGGGCGAGGTCGCCGTATCTGTCGTCGCCGGTGACCTGCCACAGCCGCACGAGGAAGGTGCCGATGCCTGCCGCGCCGTGGCACCAGTACGGGGCGGTGGGCTCGTCAGCGGCCTGGGCGGGCCACTGGGCTGCTTCACCGATGAGTACGGCGCTGTGCAGCAGGTGCTCGCCGACCTCGACCGCAAGCTCCAGGTGTTCCCGGCGTTGCGTCACCACCGCGGTGGAAAGGAGGAAGCAGCCGATGCCGGCGGATCCGTGGGCGAAGCCCAGGTACCGCTTGCCGGTCTCCCCGGTGACCGCTTCCGCGGGTACCGCCCAGCTGACTGCGGACGGGCCGCGCTGGGCGGCGGCCGTCAGCCGGTCGGCCGCGTCGGCGGCCAGTTCGGCGAAGCGCGGGTCGCCGGTGCGGTGCCACAGGTGGAGGGCGGCCATGCCGCTGCCGGCGGTGCCATGGGTGATGTCCTGGTGGAGCGTGGGTTCTTGTGGGGCCAGGGCCAGTGTCAGCGCGTGCTCGACGAGCACCGGGTCATCGATGGCGCGTCCGGCGTCGTACAGCGCCCAGGCGGTTCCGCGGCCCCCGAAGTGCAGGCCGGGGCGGGTGGCGCGGGTGTCGGTCCGGTCCGCGACCCAGTGGCCGGCGGTGGAGAGCAGCTCGGGCAGTCTGGGGTCCGCGGTGAGTTCGAAGTACCGGGTCAGTACGGCGAGGGGGCCGGCGGCTCCCTGCTGCACGGTGCAGGGGTCGGTCTGCCCGGCCGTGGTGGACACGGGCCACAGGCGTCGGTCGTCCGCCGGGGTCATCGAGTCGATGAGGTGGTTCACGAGTCCGGCGACCGCGTCGTGCCGGTCCTCGTCCCGCACCGCGGGACCCTGGCTGCCGCGCCGGGGCGCCGTGGGGCGCGCCTTTTCCGTCCTGCGAAGGGCCTCGCGCGCCCGGGAGGGATCCCAGCGCTCGGCGGGATCGTCCCTCATGAGCCCCAGGATCATGTCCGCCACGCCGTCGGGGAGGTCCGCGGGTCCGGCGCAGGCGGTCAGCCAGGCGGCGAGCCGCTCCTCGTCGGATCTGGTGGGCGGTTCCTCGGGCAGCAGGTTCGGCACCTTGCCGACCAGGACGAGGCAGGCGGTCGCGCCGAGACTGTAGTAGTCGGCGGTCATGGATACGGGTACGTCGTTCAGGCGTTCGGGGGCGCTGAAGCCGGGGGTTCCCACCCGGGTCGGCAGGCAGGAGGCGGCGTCGACGGTGGCGAGCTCCAGGTCGATGAGGCGTAGTTCGCCGTCCGGGCGCACCATGACGTTGCCGGGTGTGAAGTCGCGCAGGACGCAGCCGTGGGCGTGGGCTGCCGCGACCAGGTCGACCAGTCGCGCGACCTGGGCCAGAGCGTCGGCCCGGTAGCGTTTCGCGCCGGCGTCGCGGAAGTGCTCGGCGACCCAGGTCCGCAGGCTGACGCCGGGGACTTCGCTCTGGGCGAGGAACAGGTGGTGGCCGTGCTCGAAGAGCCCCAGCGCGTCCGGGGCGAGTCCCGTGCCCCTGAGAGCCTCCAGCGCTCGGGCCTCGGCGCGGAGCCAGTCGCGGACGTCGTGGCCGGAGGCGTCGCCCTCCACGTGCGGCCGGGTTTCCTTGATGATGACGGGTGCCCCGGTGTGGCTGTCGGTGGCCCGGTAGACCCCGCCCTTGTTGGTGTGCCGGATCGCCTCCCGTACCGTGAAGCGGCCGCCGAGCAGGACCTGGCCGCCGGCCGCGTCCCCCTTGGCGGGAGGCAGGGGCACCGCGGCGGGGAAGGGGCAGACCGCCCAGGAGGGCGGGCAGTAGCGGCCGCTGCGCTCGTCCTCCACGGGATTGCCGTCGGGGTCCTCGATGTACCAGATCAGCAGGCCGTCGTCGGACAGCCGTTGCCGGCCGGTGAAGGCCCCGTAGCGGTAGTGCACCAGGCTGTGCGGGGCGTAGGGCTGGTCGGAAAGGATCCGGGGGCCGGCCAACCCGGCTGTCACCGCGTGCAGTTCGCGGGCGAGCCGGACCGCGTCGGCGTCCGAGCGCGGGTAGACGGTGAGGAACTTGCCCGAGCTGCCGCGCGGCGTGGCACGGGAGTTGAGTGCGTTCACCTGGTCGAGGGAGCGGGCGAACTTGAAGGGGGATTCGTCCCGCAGCAGGACGTCCAAGGCCTTCGCCAGGACGGTCGGCGCGGAGGCGGCCGTTGCCGACAGGTGCAATTTCCAGCCCTGGTCGCGACCGGTCCCGGACCGTGCGGCGACCCGGCACCACATCTCGTCGGTGGCGGCTGTCCAGCGCGCGGCCGTCCGGGTGTTCCGCAGGGCTTGGTGGAGAAGGCTTTCCAGCTCGACTTGGGTTGCTTGGCTCGTCATGTGTGTCCCTCTCAACGGTGAGGACCGCTGATCGGAAATTGCCCATGTCACGTGAACGCGGAACGCGCACGGGCCGGAATCACCTGCTTCAGCGAGCGCACAGGTCTTGCTCTTGCCGTGTGCGGCGCCGCCCGGCGCGCAGTGAGGCGCACGGGCGGTGAGCATCGGACGGTGGTCGGCCGAAGGTCACGGGATCCGAGGAGATGACGGGCCGGCCCAGGCGGGCCGTTCGCCGCGCCGCGCTCCGAACGGGAACCCGTCCGGAGCGCGGCGCGGCCCGGTGGGTTCCGTTACCAGCCCGCCTTCGCCGCGTCGTACGCGGCACGGCAGTCGGCGTTGGTGGCGCCGGCGGTGAGCTTCTCCATGGAGCTCTTCCAGATCCGCTTGGCCAGCTTCTCCAGCTCGCGCGTCTCGGCGGGCACGTTCGGAGCGTACTTCTTGATCGTCGCCAGGGATGACTTGGCGAACTTGTTGCACACGGGCCCGGCCGCGTTGCGGTAGCGGGTGTCCAGGTCTGCTGCGACGGCCTGGCCGTTGTCGGTCGCCCAGGTGTTCCAGGCGGCGCATGCCTTCTCGGTGAAGACCTTCTGGTCGGTCTCGCTGAGGCCGAGGACCTCGCCGAGCATGGTGTTCTTGGCCTTGTCCGGGACCGTGAAGTCGACGACGGGGAACTTGTCGAAGGTTTCCAGCAGCGCTTCCTGACACGCGGGCGGAAGGCCGGCGGCCCGCGCCGGGGAGGGAACGGCGAGCGCGGACGCGGACAGGAGGGCGACGGCGAGGACCGTGCTGCGGGCGGTACGCGAAAGGGTCATGGGGGTGGTGCTCCTTGCACGAGGGGGTGTCGTCGCGGGCGCCGCTTCGGCGCCCGCGACGACAGAACGATCACCGGCATTCGTAGGTCACGGCTGCCGCGAGCGGGATGGACGCCGGGGCGTTTCCGACCGGCCGGAGGCCTCCGGGTGCCGGGCGGGCACAGGGACGCTCGCCGTCCGCTGGGGCGGCAGCGCGTCGCGGGTGCGCCTGCGGAAGACCAGCAGCCCCGCGCACGCGGCCCCGGTGAGCCAGAGGACCTGGATCGCGAGGCCCTCGCCCACCGGGGCGTCGGAGAAGGCCGCGGCCATGCCGGCCTGCACGGCTCCGTACGTCGGCAGGAAGTGCACGACGGGGCTGTCCGAACCGGAGCTGGAGAGGGGGTTCTGCAGGGCGACATCGAGGATGCTGATCATCAGGATGGCGAACATGCCTTCCACCTCGCGGCGGAGCACCGAGCCGAAGACCACTCCGAGCGCCCCGTAGGTCAGGGCGGCGAGGAACAGTCCGGCGGCCAGCATGAGGGGCTGGCGGGGGGACCAGGCGAAGCCGGCCGCGGCCGTGGCGTAGGCGGCGACGGCCGTGCAGACCAGGGTGAGCGCGGAGAGCTTGGCGAGGACGAGGTGGTAGCGCGGGTAACCCGCCATGGCCAGGCGGCGGTCGAAGGCGCCGCCGGTGAAGGTGGCGGCGAACATCATGAAGCCGGCGATCAGGGTGACCGCGTTCAGCGCGCCGGTGATCTGGGTGAGGTGGTTGCCGGGCGGGGACAGGACCTCGCCCGTGGCCCGTAGCCGGAACGGTGCCGGCCGGTCGGGGATGGCCACGTAGGCCAGGCCGATCCACACGGGGATGTACACGACGACCAGCAGCATCGCGAACCGGTTGCGGGCGTGGCCGATCAGCGCGTACCGGGAGGCTGTGGTGAACAGGGACCAGTGCCGCCTCACGCCGTCGCCTCCGTACGGGTGTCCTGGCGGTGCAGTCGCCCGCCCTCCAGACGCCACAGCAGGTCGAGCCGGTCGATGTCGTACGCGAGGTGCGAGACGACCAGCACCGAGCGTCCGGCGTCGCGCAGGCTCGTCGCCAGCTCCCAGAAGCGCAGATATGTCTCCCAGTCGAACCCCTGGTAGGGCTCGTCCAGCAGCAGGACGTCCGGATCGTGCATGAGCGCCAGGGTGAGGTTCAGCTTCTGCCTGGAGCCGCCGCTGAGCAGGCCCGCCCGGTGGTCGAGGTACTCGGTGAAGGCGAGGATCTCCATCACTTCGCGGGCCCGTAGCAGGTCGGGGAGGCCGAACGCGCTCCGGAAGAAGTCGAGGTGCTGGCGGACGGTGAACGAGTCGTCCAGGACGACGGCCTGCGGGCAGTAGCCGAATCTGCCGCGGTGTCGCACCGTCCCCCGGTCGGGCCTGAGTTCACCGGCGAGCACCTTGAGCAGTGTGGTCTTGCCCGCGCCGTTCTCCCCGACGATCCCGGCGAGCGTGCCGGGCCGCAGATGGAGGTCGACTCCTGCGAGCACGGTTTGCTGCCGGTAGGAGTGGTGCACATCCGTGACGTCCATCGCGCTGCTCCGTCGTGACAGGTCTTCCCGAGGGGCCCCGGCATGGGAGGCCCCGTGGCCCGGCGGGTGGTCCGGCCGGCCGTTCGGCCGCGTGAGCGGCCTGCCCGTGACACCAACGAGCGGACCGCACAGGGGAAACGGTGGCGTGCGGGTGCCCCGCACGGCAGGCCGTGCGGCGGCCGCCCGCGTCATTCCGGCGTCGAGCCGTCCTCCAGTTCCTTCACGGCCTGCTCCCACAGCTCCGGCAGGAGTTCGCCCAGCGGCAGGCCGCGGTGGGCGACCATGGAGACCTCGGCCCACTGGCCGAAGAACGAGAGCCCGACCGCGAAGAGGTGTCCGGGCACGAGCAGGGGCAGGAGTGCGGTGCCGGTCACCTGGCTCTCCCCGAGGCTGCCCTTGTCGGCGAGGGGCATGGAGGTGGCCATGACGTTGGTGACGCGTGGGGAGAGGACCCTGCGCATGTACCACTCGGTGGGACGGGCCGGCATGAAACGGACCAGGTCCCCGATGGCCTGCCGCCACACGTCGCCCCGGAGCTTCCGGGTAGCCGTCATGACGTGGTCCAGTCGCCGCAGGGCCGCGTCACGGTCCGGGGTCCCGTCCGGATGGGACGAGGTGATCCGGACCGGGAGTTCCAGCGGCAGGGCGAAGCAGCGGTTTCCCCAGGTCTGTTCCTCGTCGGGGCGCCGTGCGTCGACGGGCAGTACGGCCGTCACCCGTGGGAGAGGTACACCCGAGCGCTGTGACCAGGCCCGCAACGCCCCTGTGAGCGCGGCGAGGTGCACGTCGTGGACCGAGCCGCCGCGGGCCTCGCCGATCCGGCGGAGGGTGTCCACCGGTACGCGGCCACGCCACAGTTGCCGTTCCCCGGCGGGGGCGGACACGGCGGCGGGGCGGTGTCCGCGTACGACGAGGGTGCGGGCGACGAACTTCACGGCCAGGCCGGCGGCCGAGGCCACACGCCGGGGCATCGCGGCCCGACGGCTCCGTTCCGGCACCGGCCGGGCCGAGGGCTCCCCCTCGC
The DNA here is from genome assembly GCF_000373645.1 of Streptomyces sp. ATexAB-D23. GTDB lineage: Bacteria > Actinomycetota > Actinomycetes > Streptomycetales > Streptomycetaceae > Streptomyces > Streptomyces castrisilvae. The sequence continues at coordinate 26,864 of NZ_KB892015.1, forward strand.
CGAGCATGGCCCGGAAGGTCATGGCCGCGGCCGAACCGTCCTGACAGGCGTGGCGGAAGCGGTAGCAGACGGCGTACGCGTCGGGGGCGTGGCCGTGGATCAGCCAGACCCCCCAGTAGGTACCGGCCGCGAACGGGGCGTTGAGCGCGGTGTGCAGGGCGCGGTCCCACCCGGCCGGGCCGTCGGCGACGACCTCGTGCACATGCAGGTCCACGTCGAAGCCGGCGTCCGGCTGCCAGCGGGGCCGCCTGCCGCCCTCGATCCGGCTCGTGAGCAGAGGCAGCTTCCCCAGGCCGTGGCCCACGTATGCGCGGAGGTCGGCGAGGGCGGGGGGCGGGCCGCTGAAGTACGCGACGCCGCCGGCGTCCCAATGGACGTCGGGGCGGCGGCGTTCCAGGTTGAGGAAGGCGCGGTCGACGGAGTGGGCGGGCCGGTGGGGAGGGGAAACGGGGCGCTCGGTCCGGCCCGACTCGCTGGAGTGGTCCGGCTGACCTGACGGGGCGGGCCGGGCGGGCGGGATCGACGGGGCGGTCGGCGTGGGCGCCGACTGCGCCGGGGAGCCGGATTGATCGGAATCGGACATGGGGCTTCGGCTCCAATGCGTGACGGTGCGTGCGGGGCGGAGGTACGGGTGCGGGCCGCGGACCGCCTCCGTGGCGGGACGTTGTGGACGGCGGCCGGCCATCCAGCCCCGCCGTGTTCCTCAGGATGACCGCGCGCGACGGTGTACCGGCCCCGGCGACCGGCGCCCGCCCTTCCCGAACGGCCCGGTTCCCGCGCGGTGCGGCGGGTGGTTCCGTAGCTCGTTTCGGACCGCTTGCGATGCCCGTCGCCCGTGCCGTGTCTGCTCTCCCTCGGCTCGGAGGCCACGGCTGTCCGGCGCGGCACGGTCGAAGACTCCTCGGTCGCGGCGCGCTCGGCAAGATCCCTCGAAGGGGGGACGGGCCTCTTGGACGGGGACGGATGCGGGGATGGATGCGGGGACGGTTTCCGCCTTCGGTGGAGGCGTGCGCCTGCCGTCGTGCGCCGTACTCCGTTCGAGTGAGCAGGCCGAATCGGGGGCGTTCGCTCCGGCCGCCGTCTGTCATCGTGTGCCGTGCGCCGGAGATCATCGCGCCCGGAAAGGGCCGAGGAGCTGATGGCGAGGCCGGGGACGTCGGAGAAGCGGCGAACGCTCGCAGCACCGGGCCGGCCCGACCGGTCGAGCCGCTCGTGGCGTGCCCCGCCGCCGGTACGGCATGTCGCGTCCCGTCCCGGTCGCCCCACCGACGCCCCCTCCTCCCCCGCCTCCGCGCGGGCCCGTCCTTCCGAAGCCCTTGGAGCCATGGCCGTGCAAGTCGCCCTCACCGGCGCCACCGGATTTCTCGGACTGCGCCTGCTGCGTCGTCTGCTCGACACGCACCGGTCGCTGACAGTCCTGGCCCACGCGGGATCGGGGGACGCGCTGCGCCGGATCACCCGGTTCTTCGAACTGACGGGCGCACCCGAGGCGTTCACCGCCGAGCTTCCGGTCCGGCTGCGGGTGGTGGAGACCGATCTCGCGCGGCCCAGGCTGGGGCTGTCGGAGCGGGCGTTCCGGGACCTGGCCGACACCACCGGCGCGATCTGGCACAGCGCGGGCAGCATCAACCTGGAGGGCGACCTTCCCGAGCTGCGCCGGACCAATGTCGAAGGGACACGGCATGTCCTGGAGCTGGCGGCGGCGAGCCGACTGCGGCCCCGCGTGCACCACGTGAGCACCGCATTCGTGGCGGGGTCGCGGCGCGAGGGGGTGGCGTACGAGGACGAACTCGATGACACCTGCGGCTTCGAGAACGCCTACGAGCGCTCCAAGTACGAGGCGGAGCTGCTGGTTCACGCCTGGTCCAGGGAGCACGGCCGGCCCGTGCTGGTCCTGCGGCCGAGCATCCTGGTCACCGACCTGCCGCCGCACCCCGAACTTCCCTCGCATCCGCTGCTCGTCATCGAGCGGATCCTGCGGGAGGCGCTGCGCGCCGCGGGGCCGGAGGGCGACAGAGGTGTGTCACCGCACGCTCCCGGGTGCCACACCGGGTCCGCCCCGCGCGTCCGGATGGTGGGGCACCGGCACGGCCGGCTGAACCTCCTGCAGGTGGAGCACGCGGCCGAGGTCATGGTGCGGCTGGCCGGGCGGACGCCCTCGGGCGGGGTCGACACCTACCACGTCGTCCATGACCGCGATGTGCCCGTGCCGACGTTCGTGGCCCTGCTGGAGCGGCTGGGGCCCTTCTCGATCGACCTGGTCGCCGGCCGTTCGGGGAGGCCTTCGGCTCTTGAGGCCCTGCTGGACTTCTACCCGGGCATGACGGCCTACCTCGCCCACCGGCGACGGTTCGACGACACCCGCGTCAGGGCGCTGCTCGGCCCGTCGGCCGCATCCGCCGCGGTGGGCCTCGACTACCTCTGGTCCGGCGTGGCTCCGGGCCCCCTGCCGGTGTCCGGACCACCCGCGACGGCTTCCCCGCCCGCTCGCTGCGCCTGACCTCGGGCCAGTCCACCCCAGCGCTCTCCTTCCCCCTCGACCGATCCGCGTCCTGCCCCGTTGGAGCCTCCCCGTGCCCCTCCTCGCCACTGCTTCCGGCTCCCCTGCCGCGTCCCCGCCGGCCTTCGCACCCGACGGGATCGCGGCCTGCGCCCGGCGCATCCGTGAGCCGGTCCACGTGGTCAGTGGGCCGGACGGCCGTGAGCTGGGGCTCGCGCACGGTCCCACGCCCTCGGGGCGGGTCGTCGGAACGCTGCCGCCGCTGTACCCCGAGTGGCTCGGCGGCCGTACCTTCTGCGAGGCGCACGGTGTCCGGTTCCCCTATGTCGCGGGCGAGATGGCCAACGGCATCGCGACCACGGCCATGGTGTCGGCGATGGCCCGGGGGGACATGCTCGGCTTCTTCGGCGCGGGCGGGCTGGCGTACGGGGAGGTGGAGCGGGCCGTACGCACGCTGGTCGATGAGCTGGGCGGGCGCCGGAACTGGGGTGTGAACCTCATCCACTCACCGGCCGAACCGGCCCTGGAGACGCGCGTCGCCGAGCTTCTCGTGCGCTGCGGTGTGCCCCGGGTCTCCGCGTCGGCGTACATGGAGCTGACCCCGGCCGTCGTGTGGTGCTCGGCCCGGGGACTGCGCCGGGGCGCGCACGGGGACATCGTCCGGCCGACCCGGATGCTCGCGAAGGTCTCCCGGCCCGAGGTGGCCGAAAGGTTCCTCTCCCCCGCCCCGGCCGCCCTCCTGGACTCCCTGGTGGCCGAGGGCAGGCTGACCCGGGAGGAGGCGGATCTGGCGGCCCGTGTGCCGGTGGCCGAGGACATCACGGTGGAGGCGGACAGCGGCGGGCACACCGACAACCGGCCGCTGTCGGTCCTGCTGCCGAGGATCGCCGCGCTGCGCGACACGCTCTGCCGGAGGTTCGGCTACCGCCGGCCGGTCGGGATCGGTGCGGCCGGCGGCCTCGGCACTCCTGAGGCGGTGGCCGGCGCCTTCGCTCTCGGCGCGTCGTACGTGGTCGTCGGGTCGGTGAACCAGACCTCCGCCGAGGCCGGTCTGTCCGACGAGGCCAAGGCGATGCTGTGCGACGCGGACATCGCCGATGTGGCCATGGCCCCGGCGGCCGACATGTTCGAGCTGGGGGTGAAGCTCCAGGTGCTGTCGCGCGGCACGATGTTCGCGCAGCGGGCCGGCCGGCTCCACGCGGCGTACCGGACGCACGGCTCCTTGGAGGAGATCCCGCCCGCCCTGCGCGCCCTGCTCGAACGTGATGTGCTGCGGGCCCCGTTCGAGGAGGTCTGGCAGCGTACGCGGGCGTTCTGGGAGGAGCGCGACCCCGCCGAGATCACGCGCGCGCAGGCGGATCCGAAACACCGGATGGCGTTGGTCTTCCGCTGGTACCTGGGCAGTTCGAGCCGCTGGGCGATCACCGGGCACGGGGCGCGGCGGGCCGACTACCAGATCTGGTGCGGGCCGTCGATGGGTGCCTTCAACCAGTGGGTGGCGGGCACCTGGCTGGCCGAACCCGGGCACCGGACCGTGGTGCAGATCGCTCTCAACCTGCTCGAAGGCGCGGCCGTGCTCACCCGCGCCCATCAACTGCGTACCCATGGAGTTCCTTTGCCTCCTCAGGCTTTCACCTACGTGCCGTGCGAGCTGGCGTGAGCGGCCCCGGCGTTCCGGAGGCGCCGACCCTGCCGATGCCCCCGATTCCAGGAGATGCCGTGGACGCCGCCCCGTCCGGCCGCAACCCCGTGGCCGTGGTCGGGGTGGGCGCTCTGGTGCCCGGCGCGACGGACGCGGCCGGATACTGGCGGATCGTGTGCGGCGGGCGGGACCTGATCACCGAAGTGCCGGCGTCCCGCTGGCGGGTGGAGGACCACTACGATCCGGACCCGGCCGCGCCCGACAAGACGTACGCCCGCCGGGGCGCGTTCCTGCCGGAGGTGGACTTCGACCCGATGGCGTACGGGGTGCCCCCCACCGGTCTGTCGTCGACGGACACGTCGCAGCTCCTCGCTCTGATGGTCGCCGACCAGGTGCTGGCGGACGCCGGTGGCCGGGACCGGGTGGACCGGGAGCGGACCGGTGTCGTCCTCGGCGCGGCCGCCCTGGAACTCCTCCCCCACATGTACGGGCGCACCCATCGCCCGGTGTGGCTCGCCGCGCTGCGGGAGAGCGGTCTCGGGGAGGCGGAGGCGCAGGCCGTGTGCGACCGCATCTCGGCGCGATTCGCTCCGTGGCGGGAGTCGACCTTTCCCGGCCTGCTGGGCAATGTCGTCGCCGGCCGGATCTCCAACCGGTTCGATCTGCACGGCATCAACCACACCACCGACGCCGCGTGCGCCAGTTCCCTGGCGGCGCTGTCCACGGCGGTCGGTGAGCTGGCGCTCGGCCGGGCCGATCTGGTGATCAGCGGGGGTGTGGACACGGGGAACGACGTCGGCATGTTCCTCTGCTTCTCCAAGACGCCCGCGCTGTCGCCCAGTGGTGACTGCCGGCCGTTCTCGGCCGCGGCGGACGGCACCATGCTCGGCGAAGCGGTCGTCATGTACGCGCTGAAGCGGTTGGCGGACGCGGAGCGGGACGGCGACCGGATCCACGCGGTGATCCGGGGCATCGGCACCTCGTCCGACGGCAGGAGCACGGCGATCTACGCCCCGCTGCCGGACGGGCAGGCGAAGGCCCTGCGACGCGCCTACGAGGACGCGGGGTACGGGCCGGAGACCGTGGAACTGGTCGAGGCGCACGGGACGGGCACCAAGGCCGGGGACACCGCCGAACTGGCCGCTCTGGGCGAGGTGTTCGGTGCGTCGGGCCGTTCGGACGGTCCCTGGTGTGCGATCGGCTCGGTGAAGTCGCAGATCGGCCACACCAAGTGTGCGGCGGGTGCGGCGGGGCTGCTCAAGGCCGTCATGGCCCTGCACCACAAGGTGTTGCCGCCGACCGTGAAGGTCGAGCGGCCCAACCCGGCGGCGGCCGGTCCGGACGGCCCGTTCTACGTGAACACCGAGACGCGCCCCTGGGTGCGGCCCGCCGGGCATCCGCGCCGGGCCTCGGTGTCGAGTTTCGGGTTCGGCGGCAGCAACTTCCACGTCACGCTGGAGGAGTACGCGCCCTCGGGCGCCCCGGGCCGCCTGGCCCTGCGCCACCGGACGGCGCCGAGCGAACTGGTCCTGTTCAGCGGCGCGTCCCCGGCGGACCTCGCGCTCCCGGCTCCGGACGACGGCCGTCCGCTCGCCGCGCGGGCGCGGGAGAGCCACGCCGCCTTCTCCCCCACCGACCGGGTGCGCCTGGCGATCGTCGCCGACGACGGTGAGGATCTGAGGGAGAAGTACGGGCAGGCGCTCGCGCTGATCGGACAGCGGCCCGGCACGGCGTTCTCCACACCGTCCGGAATCCGGTACGCGTACGGGGAGCCCGAGCCCGGCCGCATCGGCTTCCTGTTTCCCGGACAGGGTTCCCAGTACGTCGGGATGGGCGCCGCCCTCGCGATGCTGGCGCCCGCCGCCCAGGCCGTGTGGGACCGGCTGGGCGGCACCCGCTTCGAGGGGCGGCCCCTGCACCGGGCCGTGTTCCCGCCGCCGGCCTTCACCGATGAGGAACGGGCGGCCCGGCGGGCGCTGCTGGACGCCACCGAGTGGGCGCAGCCCGCGCTCGCGGTGCACGCGCTGTCGGTGCTGGAGGTGGTGCGTGAGCTGGGGTTGCGTCCGGACTGCGTGGCGGGGCACAGCTTCGGTGAGCTGGTGGCGCTGCACTGCGCGGGTGTGCTGGACGCCGAGTCGTTGGTGGGGCTCGCCCGTCGCCGTGGTGAGCTGATGCGGGACGCGGCGGGTGTGCCCGGTGCGATGCTGGCCGTGGCGGCTGACCGGGAGCAGGTGGCGAAGGTGCTGGCCGGGGGCGGATTCGGTGATCTCTGGCCGGCCAATCACAACGCCCCCCGCCAGGTGGTGCTTTCGGGGTCCGCGGAGGCTGTCGGGCGCGCCGAGACGGCGTTCGCCGACGAGGGGGTGGTGACCAGGCGGCTGGCCGCGTCGAACGCCTTCCACAGCCCGTTGGTCGCGCCGGCCGCCGAGCCGCTCGCCGCGTATCTGCGCGCTGTGCCGCTCACGGGGCCCGGGATCGAGGTCTACGGCAACGCCGACGCGGCACCGTATCCCTCGGCCCCCGAGGAAGTGCGCCGCCGGATCACCGGTCACCTCGCCTCGCCTGTGCTGTTCCAGGACCAGATCGAGGCGATGTACGCGAGCGGCGTGCGGACCTTCGTCGAGATCGGGGCGGGGAACGCGCTGACCGTCCTGGTGGGACAGATTCTCGGTGACCGCCGGCATGCGGCCGTCTCCCTGGACCGGCCGGGCCGCAACGGGGTCACCAGCCTGCACACCGCGCTCGGTGAACTCGCCGTGCGCGGTGTCCCCCTCGACTTCGGCACTCTCTGGGCCCCTTACGACTCGCCCGAAACCTCAGCGAAGGAGCGCGCGCCCCGAATGACCGTGAAAATCAGCGGAGCCAACTGCCACCCGGCCACCGGGCCGGCCACCGGGCCGGAGGGCGAACCGGAACACCGGCCGGAGCCCGCGCACGTGCCCGAGTCCGACACCCGGGCGGCCCCCATGCCCGCGCACGTACCCGTGTCCGACACCGAGACGGCCCCTACGCCCGCCCATGTCCCCGCGTCCGCTCCCGTTCACGCCCAGCCGGCGGCGCCCGTGCCCACGCCCGAGGCCATCCCGCACAGTACCGACCTGTACGCGGCGGTCGACCAGGTCCACCGGCAGACGGCCGAGGCCCACGCGGCCTGCCAACGGATGCTGGCGGACAGTCACATGGCCTTTCTCCGGATGACCGAGGCGAGCCTGGCCGCGATGCTGGGAATGCCTTCCGCCGGGGACACGGACACACTCACCGCACCCGTTCCCCCGGGACCGCTGCCACTCGCTCTCCCGTCGTCACCGCCGCAGGCGCCGGTCATGGGGGCGATCGGCACCACGGCGGCCGTGCCCGCTCCGGCCGCACCCGCCGGCCCCGTACCTCCGGCACCCGCCGATCCCGTCCCCGTCCCCGTACCGTCTCCGTCTCCGGTTCCGGTCGATGGTGACGGAGATGGTGATGGTGTCGTGTCCCTGTCGCCGTCGGAGCTGGAAGCGCTCCTCCTGTCTGCGGTGGCCCGGCTCACCGGTTATCCGGCCGACATGCTCGACATGGACATGGAGCTGGAGGCGGATCTCGGAGTCGACTCCATCAAGCGGGTCGAGATCCTGTCGGCCGTTCGCCGTGAGCTGGGTGACCTCGCGGCCGGAGACTTCGGGCACCTCGGCCGGCTCCACACCCTGCGCGAGATCGTCGACGCGCTCGCCACGGGCCCCGGGCCCGCGCCTTCCACAGGCACCGCCGCTCCGGAGGGTGCCGGGTTTCCCGGTCCCCACGCCGCGTCCGGCGAGCAGGCCGCACTGACGAGACTCGTCCCGCGCATGGTGGAGTCACCGGCCGCCGGCCTGGCGACAGCGGGGCTGCTGGGCGGTCCGGTCGTCGTGACCGGTGAGGGTCCGGACGGGTGCGGGCTGACCGGCCTGGTGGCCCGCAAGCTCGCCGAGCACGGCGTGAACGCCGTCTTCGCGGCGACGGTGCCCCCGGACGCACGGGCCGTCGTCCATCTCGGCGGGCTGACCGCTGCCGCCACGCAGGAGGCGGCCGGAGAGGTCCACCGGTCGGCGCTCCGTGCGGCGCGTACGGTGGCGGCGCGGGCGCCCGAGGGCGGCAGCCTGTTCGTGACCGTGCAGGACACCGGGGGCGACTTCGGGCTCGGCGGCCACGCCGCCGGCCGTGCCTGGCTCGGTGGGGTCGCCGGTCTGGCCAGGACCGCGGCGAAGGAGTGGCCGGACGGCTCGGTCAGGATCGTCGACTGCGAGCGGGGCGGCCGGGACGACGAGACCGTCGCCGACGCGGTCGTACGGGAACTGCTCGAAGGCGGCGCCGACAGGGAGGTCGGCCTCCGCGCGGACGGCACCCGGGCCCTGTTGCGGATGGTGTCCTCCGCGGTGACGTCCGCCGGCGACGGTGCCCGGCGGATCACCTCCTCGTCCGTGATCGTGGCCACCGGCGGCGCGCGCGGTGTGACCGCCGCCGCCCTGCTGGACCTGGCCAGGACCCACCGTCCGCGGATCGTCCTGGTGGGCCGAACCGACCCGGGCGCCGAACCCGAGGGCCTCGGATCGGCGTCCGACGAGCCGTCGCTGACCCGCCTGCTCGCGGAACGCGCCGGCACGGGCGCGGCGGCCTCCTCGCCCGCGCGGATCGCGGCGCGGGCCAGGGAGATCCTGGCGGCGCGCGAGGTGCGCGCGACGCTGGCGGCGCTGGAGGCGGCCGGCTCACCGGTCAGGTACGTCCAGGTGGATGCCCGCGACGGTGTCGCCCTTGCGGCCGCCCTTCGCGAGGTACGCGACACCTGGGGTCCGGTCACCGGCATCGTGCACGGTGCGGGTGTGCTGGCGGACAAACGGATCGCCGACAAGAGCGACGATCAGGCCGATCTGGTGATCTCCACCAAGGTGGACGGTCTGCGGGCTCTGCTGGCGGCGACGGCGGACGATCCGCTGGAGACGATCTGCCTGTTCTCCTCGGTGGCCGCCGTGTTCGGCAACCCGGGGCAGAGCGACTACGCCATGGCCAACGAGGTCCTTCATCAGGTCGCGTCGGCCGAGCAGGCCCGCCGCCCCGGCTGCCTGGTGCGGTGCGTGGCCTGGGGGCCCTGGCAGGGCGGCATGGTGACGCCGTCCCTGGCGGGGCACTTCGGCCGGTCCGGGGTTCCGCTCATTCCGCTGGAGCAGGGCGCCGCCGCCTTCACCGCCGAGTTGGGCACCGCTCCCGGGGAGGCCCGCGTCGTCCTGGTGGCCGGGGACGACCCGGCCGCCATGGCGCCGGCCGCCGGTCCTTCCGGGGCGCAACTGCTGGTCCGCTCCGACTCGCTGCCGCAACTGGCCGACCACGCGCCCGCCGATGTCCCTGTGCTGCCCGTGGCGATGGCCCTGAACTGGTTCGCCGGTGCGGCCGCTTCATGGCTGCCGGCCCCCGGACCGTTCGTCCTGCGGGATCTGCGGGTGTACAGGACGTGCCCCCTGCCGGATCTCGCGGGTACGGGCCACCTGCTCTCCCTGCTCGGCAGCACGGGCGCGCCCGGTGCGCCCTCGGGGCTGGAGGCGGAGCTGCGGGGCGAGGACGGTCTGGCGTTCTACCGGGCGGTGCTGGACACCTGGGCCGACAGGCCGGTTCCGGCTCCGTGGGAGACCCCCGAGGGTCTGAAGCCGCTCGACGCGTCTTCCCCGTACGCGGGGACGGCCCTGTTCCACGGGCCCCGGTTCCACGCGCTGCGGACGGTGAGCGGTGTGTCGGACGACGGGGCCGAGGCGACCGTGGTGGGCGTGCGCGCCCTGGAGTGGGCGGGCGCGCACTGGCCGCTCGACGCCGCTGCCGCGGACGGCGCCCTGCAACTCGCCCTGCTCTGGGCCGAGGCGGTGCTCGGGGCGGGGACGCTGCCCATGGCCGTCGCCGAGTGCAGGGTGCACCGGCGCGGTCCGGTGGACGGCACCGTGCGGTGTGTGGTCCGGGGACGCAAGGCGCACACCACGGGGGCGCGCTGCGACGCGGCACTGATCGATGCCGACGGATCCGTCCTGCTGGAACTGATCGGTGTCGAACTCGTCCGCCGCCCTTCCTGACACCGCAGCCGGACCCACGCCCTGCCGGTTTCCCGCCCTGTCCTCGAAGTGAGCGCCCGTATGGATTTCGAACCGATCGCCGTCGTCGGCCGGGGCTGTGTGCTGCCCGGTGCGCTCGACCCGGACACGTTCTGGGAGAACATCGCCGCGGGCCGCAGCAGCCTGTCGGTCGCCCCGGCGGGGCGGTGGCGGGTCCCGCGCCGCTGGGTGATGGGCTCGGTGGAGGACCACCTCGACCGCACCTGGAGCGAGGTCGGCGGCTATGTCGAGGGGTTCGGTTCCGTCTTCGATCCGGGCGGTTTCCGGGTCGCCCCGGAGCGGATCTCCTCACTGGATCCGCTGTTCCACTGGGTCCTGTACGGGGTGCGGCAGGCGCTCGCCGAGGCGGACCGGGTGGGTCCGCTGCCGCGCGGCGGGCTGGTGCTGGGCAATCTGTCGTACCCGACGCAGACCGGCGCCGCCTTCGCCGAACACGTCTGGCTCTCCGCGCAGCGACCGCCGCTGCGCGACGCCCTGCTGGCGGGTCGGCGCCGTCCACGTCCCGACGCCCGCAACCGCTTCTCCTCCGGGCTGCCCGCCGTGTTCGCGGCCCGCGCGCTCGGGCTCGGCGCGGGGGCGTGGTCCCTCGACGCCGCCTGCGCGTCCTCGTTGTACGCGGTCAAGCTGGCGTGCGACCGGCTGCATGACGGCACGGCAGATCTGATGGTGGCGGGTGCGGTCAGCCGGCCCGATCCGCTCTACCTGCATGTGGGGTTCTGCGGGCTGTCCGCGTCCAGCCGTACCGGGCGCAGTCGCCCGTTCCACCAGGACGCGGACGGGCTGGTGCACGGCGAGGGCGCCGGGTTTGTCGCCCTGATGCGGCTGTCCGACGCCAGGGTTTCGGGTGTCCCCGTGCTCGGTGTGATCCGGGGCGTGGGGCTCTCCAACGACGGACGCGGATCCGGGCTGATCAGCCCGTCCGAGGAGGGCCAGATCCGGGCCATGCGCCTGGCGTACGACATGGCGGGCGTCGCCCCCGAGTCGGTTTCGCTGGTCGAGTGCCATGCGACGGGGACGCCGGTCGGGGACACGGTGGAGGCGCGTGGCATGGCCCGGGTCTTCGGTGCGGCCGGTGACGTGCCCATCGGCTCGGTGAAGTCCAATGTCGGGCATCTGCTGGCGTCGGCCGGTGCGGCCGGACTGCTCAAGGTGCTCGGGGCGCTGGGGGCCGGGGTGCGTCCGGCGACGCTCGGGGTGCGACGGCCGCTGGACACGCTGGCGGGTACGCCTTTGCGGGTGCTCTCGGAGCCGGAGGAGTGGACGGGGCGGCGACGGGCGGCGGTGAGTGCCTTCGGGTTCGGCGGCACGAACGCCCATCTGATCGTGGACCTTCCCGACGACGTGTCACGGCCGGCTGTGCCCCGGCCGGCGCGGGGCCCGGGGCGGACCGGCCGTGCTCGGGAGTCCCGCCAGGACGCACACCCGGATTCGGCCGCGACTTCTGGAGCGGCGGCCGGGAGGGCGGACGGCCGTGCCCCGGTGGCGATCGTCGCGATCGGTGCCCGGGTGGGCGAGGGGAGGTCCGCGGAGGATCTTCGGCGGGCGGTGCTGGGCGGTGAACGGTGTGGTCCCGCCGCGGAGTTCGCCGTGGGGCTGACGGATCTGTGCTTCCCTCCGCTGGGTCTGGAGCGGACCGTGCGCCATCAGCTCCTGGTGCTGGAGGCCGCCCGGGAGGCGGTGCGGTCGGTGCGGCTGCCCCGCGAGCGGACCATGGTCGTCATCGGGACGGGGGTGGACCCGGAGGTGGCTCGGGCCGGTGCCCGCTGGCGGGTGCCGCACTGGCTGGAGGAGGCGGGACTGAGCGCCCGCGCACCGGCGGACGCCGCCCGGGACGCGTTTGCTCCGCCGATGACGGCGGAGGGCGTGGTGGGCAGCATGCCGAATCTCGCGGCCAACCGCATCAGCACCCAACTCGACCTCGGCGGACCGGGGTTCACGGTGTCCGCCGAGGAGGCCTCCGGGACGGTGGCGCTGGAGCTCGCGGCCAGGGCCCTGCGTGCGGGCGAGGCCGACGCCGCGCTCGTCGGTGCCGCCGACCAGTGCTGCCAGGCGGTTCACCGGGCCGCCCTGCGGGAGCTGGGGCACGAGGACGTGCCGGGGGACGCGGCGGTCGTCCTCGTGTTGAAGCTGCTGGATACCGCGCGCAGGGACGGTGACACCGTCGTCGCCCTGCTGGACGAGGAAGCCGCCGACGCGCCGGACGTGGTCATCGGCGACGGCCCCGACGCGGCGTTCGACCCGGCGGCGGCCTTCGGTCGTGCCCATGCGGCGTCCGGGCTGGTCTCCGTGGCGGTCGCCGCGCTCTCGCTCCAGCACCGCGCGGTCCCCCGCCCGGATGAGCCGGCCGACACCGGGGCGGTCCCCCGGACCGCGCGGGTCGCCGTGGCGCCGTTGGAGGGGCCGGCCGTGAGCGTACGGCTGCGCGCCGGGGACGCCCGGCCGTGGCTGCGCGGTCCTGCTCCGAGCCTGCACGTCTTCTCCGGTGCGGACCGCCGGGAGGTGCTGGCCGCGCTGGATGCCGGGGCGGAGTCCGGCGCGGGCCCGGCCCGGCTGGCCCTCTTGGCCGACGGGGACACCGTGCCCGCGCACCGCAGGGAGGCCGCCCGCCGCTGGCTGGCGGAGGGCGGGGCCCGGCCGGCCGACGTGCTGTACCGGGACGCTCCGGTCGAGGGGCGGACCGCGTTCGTGTACACCAACGGCTCGGCCGCCTACGAGGGCATGGGCCATGAGCTGATGCTCGCCCTGCCGTCGCTGGCGGCGACCGTCCGCGACCGACATGGGGTGCGGGGTACGCGGTTGCGGTCCGGGGGGCGACAGGGGGTTCTCCAGCAGATCTGGACCGCCGCGGAACTGGCGGTGTGCCACACGGTGTTCAGCCGCGAGGTGCTCGGGCTGCGGCCGGATGCCGCGCTCGGCTACTCCTCGGGTGAGTCGGCGGCGCTGGTCGCGCTGGGGGCGTGGCCGGATGCGAAGGGGCTGTACGAGGCCACGCGGGAGAGCGGCCTGTTCACCACCGAGCTCAGCGGCGAGCTCCGGGCGGTGCGACGGCACTGGCAGCGGCGGGGCATTCGGGGTTCCAAGTGGGCGAGTTACCTGGTCGGTGCCCCGCTGGACGTGGTCCGTGCGGCGCTCGCCGAGGAGGCCGCCGTTCATCTGATGGCGGTGAACGCGCCCGGGATCTGCGTCATCGGCGGCGAGTCCCGGGCGTGTGCGGGAGTCGTGGCCCGGCTGGGCGCCGACCTCGCCATCGAGCTGGACTACGACATCGCGGCTCACGCACCGGAGCTGGCGGAGGTCAGGGAGGTGTGGCACGCGGTCCATCACCGTCCCACGGTGGACGTGCCCGGTGTGCGGTTCTACAGCGGAGCGACCGGACAGTCGTACCGGCCGACGACCGAACGGGCGGCCGATGCGATCACCGCGCAGGGGATGGGCACGATCGACTTCGCGGCCATGGTCGAGCAGGCCTGGGCCGACGGGGTCCGGGTCTTCGTGGAGCACGGGCCGCGGAGGCTGTGCACCGGCTGGATCAAGCGGGTACTCGGCGACCGGGAGCACGTTGCCGTGGCGCTGGACGCTCCGCAGGACACGGGTCTGCGGCAGCTGTGTCTGTCGGTGGCCGAACTCGTCGTCGCCGGAGTGCCGGTGCGCTACGAAGAGTTGCTCGCCCGGCTCGGCGGTGCCGCGACCGGACTCCCGGATCCCGGGCCCACCGTCACCGTTCCCGTAGTCCCGTCCCCGTCCCTGCCCTACCTGGAGCCCGCTGTGACGACCCTGCCCCGAGCCCCGGAACTGGCCCCGGTCCCCGACCACGGCACCGGCCGTCCGGCCGCCCCGGCACCCCCGGTCCCCGAGAGCCCCGCCACGCTCCCGGCCGCCTCCCCCGCCGCTGTGCCGGTGCCGGAGCCGGAGCCGAAGAGCGCGCGGGACGCGGTCGTCCGGCTCGGCCTGCGGGCCGCCGAGCTGCACCTGGAGGTGATGGCCTGCCACACCGAGACCCACCAGCGATTCCTGCGGACGTCGGCGCTGGCCGTGACCGCGTTGGCGTCTGCCGGAACCCGGGCTGCCTCCGCACCCGGCGCCGTACAGTCACCCGGGTTCGCCGCGCCCCGTCCGGCCGGCCCGCTCCCGTCGCCCGCCCCCGTGCGGCCGAAGCCCGCCCCCGTGCCGGGTGTGCCCGCTTCACCGCCGTCGCCCGAACCGCCGTCGCCCGAGCCGAAGCCGGGACCGAAGTTCGACCGCGCGCAACTGGAGTACCTCGCGGCGCACGAGATCTCCGCCCTGTTCGGGCCCCGGTTCGCCGAGCAGGACGGATACCCGGTGCAGACCCGGATGCCGGGCCCTCCCATGCTGTTCGCCGACCGGGTCACCGGGATCGACGCGGTGCCCGCGGCACTCGCCATGCCGGGGCCGGTGCGCACCGACGGCAGGATCTGGACGGAGACCGACATCCGGTCCGACAGCTGGTACCTGGACTCCACGGGGCGCATGCCGTCCGGCCTGCTGATCGAGGCGGGCCAGGCCGACCTGCTCCTGCTGAGCTGGCTGGGCGCCGATCTCCTCAACCGGGGTGAACGCGCCTACCGGCTGCTCGGCTGCGAAGTGACCTTTCACGGTCCCCCGCCGGGAGCCGGTGACACCCTGTCCTTCGAGATCCACATCGACGGCCACGCGGAGGCCGAGGGCGTGCGGCTGGCCTTCTTCCACTACGACTGTTACGTGGACGGCGAGCTACGGCTCAGTGTCCGCGAGGGCCAGGCCGGCTTCTTCACCCCCGCGGAACTCTCCGGAAGCGGCGGGATCCGCTGGGACCCGGCCGAGTGTCCGCCGGATGACTCCCTGCCGCTCGACCCGCCTGCCGTGCCCTGCGAACGGGCCCGGTTCGGCACGGAGCGCCTCCGGGCCCTGACCGAGGGGCGGCCGGCGGACTGCTTCGGTCCCGGCTGGGAGGCCACGGCGGCCCACATCCGCTCGCCGCACCTCGACGGCGGCAGACTGCGGCTGTTGGACGAGGTGAGCGCCTTCGACCCGGCCGGAGGCCCGTGGGGCCGGGGCTATCTGCGCGCCGAGACGGCGTTGGCACCGGAGGACTGGTTCTTCGCCGGGCACTTCAAGAACGACCCCTGCATGCCCGGCACCCTGATGTTCCAAGGCGGCCTCCAGGCGATGGCCTTCTACCTGACGGCCATGGGGTACACCGTCGACCGGGACGGCTGGCGCTTCGAACCGGTCGACGGCCGGCCCTACCGGACGATGTGCCGGGGCCAGGCGACGCCCGGGAACCGACGCGTCGTCTACGAGGTGTTCGTACGCGGTGTCTCGGCGGGCCCGGTGCCGACACTCCACGCCGACGTGCTGGGCTCGGTGGACGGGGCGAAGGCGTTTCTGGGCCGCGGGATGGCCCTGCGGCTGGTGCCCGACTGGCCGCTCTCGCAGTGGCGGCTGACGGGCCCCGGTGCGGTACAGACCGATGGCGCCCCGGTACCGCTGCCGCGGCTGGGCGGGCTGGTGGGCCATCGTGAGGACGGGCCGGTGGCCACGGCCGACGACGGGTTCCCCTTCGACTACCCGTCGCTGCTGGCGTGCGCCTGGGGCAGGCCGAGCGAGGCGTTCGGCACGATGTACGAGCGCTTCGACGGCCCCCGGGGAGTGGCGCGGCTCCCCGGACCCCCGTACCACTTCATGAGCCGGATCGTGTCGGTGGACGGGCCCCAGGGAGGGATGCGGGAGGGCAGTTGTGTCGTCGCGGAGTACGACGTGCCCGACCGGGCCTGGTTCTTCGAGCAGAGCGGTGGCCGCACCATGCCGTTCGCCGTTCTCATGGAGACCGCGCTGCAACCCTGCGGCTGGCTCGCCTCGTACGTGGGCAGTGCCCTGACCACCGACGTTGACCTGCTGTTCCGCAACCTCGACGGCACGGGGACGGTGACCGGCGAGGTGACCCCGGCGGCCCGCACGGTCCGTACCCGCGCCGAACTGACGCGCGTCTCGCGCAGCGGCGACCTGATCATCGAGTCGTTCCGGGTGTCGTGCTCGGCCGACGGCGTTCCCGTGTTCGATACCGAAACCGTCTTCGGCTACTTCCCGAGGTCGGCCTTCGAGGACCAGCAGGGCCTGGCCTCGTCGGCGGACGACCGGAACCGTCTGGCCGAGCCCTGCGACCGTACCGTCGACCTGGCCTCGCGGCCCGATCGCTACTGCGGTGGTGAACTGCGTCTGCCGGGACCCATGCTGCTGATGCTGGACCGGATCACGGGTTACTGGCCGCAGGGTGGCAGTGCGGGGCTGGGCCGGTTGCGGTCGGAGAAGGACGTGCGCCCGGACGCCTGGTTCTTCCGGGCTCACTTCTTCCAGGACCCCGTGCAGCCGGGTTCCTTGGGCATCGAGGCCATGTGCCAGCTGCTCCAGTTCCACCTGCTCGACGGCGGTGCGGCCGCCGGTGTGCCGCGCCCCCGGTTCGAGCCGGTGCTCCCCGACCGGGAGACGGCCTGGACGTACCGCGGCCAGATCACCCCCGCTCACCGGCTGATCCGGGTGGACATGGACATCGTGGAGAGCGGCACGGACGAGCGGGGCCCCTACGCGGTGGCGGACGCGTCGCTGTGGGGTGACGACACCTGCATCTACCGGGTGCGTGGGGTGGGCATGCGTGTGGTGTCGGAGCCGGACCGGGGATGAGGGGAGCCGGGGAGCAGGCGCCGGCTGCCGCCCGGCGGTGTCAGTGGCGTCGCGTAGGTTCGTTCCATGAGTTCTTCGCTGAGCGTCTACCTGCTCGATGTCGCGGCAGCACGCGCCCTGGTCGGTTCCCGCGACGACCAGTTGTTCGAAGTGCTGCGCGACCGGTTCGCGGACAGTCTGGCGCGCGACGACGACTATCACGGCGACGAGATCGAGAAGGGCGCCCCCACGGCGGAAGCGGCTCTGCGCGCGGTCATTCATGGCGGGCCGTTCAGCGAAGACCGGAACCATGCCTTCCAGTACGGGTACGCCTATGAGCGGCTGTGCTCGTTCTCCGGCGCGTTCCTTCCCAACGACTGCTTCACACCGCACCGGGGCGACTGGCTGTCCGTGGTCGATCAGGGGCTCGGCGCCCTGGGGATCACCGCCGTGTCGGTGGAGTCCTTCAGCCACGGCGGCCCACCCGATCCGGTGCCGTACAGCTTCACGCCGGGCTGCGGGGAGTGGACGCCCGACCGCGTCGCCCAGGCTCTGGAGCAGTACGGGGCTGCCAGGGGCGCGGACGCCGGGTCGGGTCCGGCCTCACCGCAGGAGCCGGAGGTCGTGCGAGCTGTCGAGCAGTGCCTCGACTGGATGCGGCGCGCGAAGGCGCTGCCCGGCTTCGGCATAGTCGGCTTCCGGTACTGAGCCCGAGGACCGGGCCGGTACGGCCTCAGCCCGCGTCGGGCCGGGGCTCCTGTCCGGTGGGGGCGGCCGCCCCGGTCCGCGGGCGCTGCCGCCGGTCGCGCAGGGCGGCGGACAGGATCGCCACCGCGATTCCACCGAAGGCCCAGGCGCCGAGGATCCACAGGGCCCCGGTGGTGTTGTTGCCGTCGAAGTAGACGGTGTTGCGCACCACCGTGGTCCCGGCTCCGGGCGGCAGGGCCTGGCCGATCGCGGCCCAGAACGGCGGCAGCAGTGACGCCGGATAGACCCCGCCCGAGCTGGGGTTGCCGAGAATGGTGAAGATGAGGATGGTGAGCCCCAGCCCGATCGTCCCGGCCAGCGACTGCAGGGCCACGCCCACGGCGCCGGATGCGAAGACGACCAGCGTGCCGATGCCGACGAGTTCCCAGAAGGCGCCGGGCAGACAGTGGAGCACGGGCCCGACGATGATCGCGCCACCGATGCCGGAGACGAGGGCGTAGGGCAGCATCGCCGCCAGCCGCACGAGGGAGCGCAGGAGGGTGGGCCGCTTGGATCCGGCCGCCATGTTCAGCGCCGACGCGGCGAGGTAGCCGCCGATCGTCCAGCTGAGCACCAGGTAGAAGGATGAGAGCCCGCGCGAATCACCTGCGGCGGGCGAGCGGATGTCGCGGACCACCAGGGCACGGTCCTGCGTGCGCTCCACGGCCTGCACGATCTTCGTGGCGGCGTCGGCCGCGGACGGCCCGCCCGCCGAGGCGACCAGCAAGGTGTCGGTTCGCCCGGTCACCGATACGATCAGGGCCGCGTCGGTCTTGCGTTCCAGGAGCCGCGCCCGAGCCTTTTCCCGGTCCAGGACCGGGGTGACGTGCAACGGGTCGCCGGGCAGTGCGTCGAGCCGGGCCACCAGGTCTGCCCGCACTGCCTGCGGGGCAACCAGTGTGATCGGGATCCGGTGGGGCTTGGGAGCGTGGAATGCCCCCATGTACGAGAGTGCGAAGCCCAATTGGAGCAGCAGCACTCCCACCATGACCAGTACGGCCCTGGTCGTGATCGCGTCGCGCACCTCCGTCCACGCGTCGGTCTTCGTCGAGGAGCCTGTTGCGTCCGCCACGTGAAGTTCCCGCTCTCAGCTGTGATTGGCCGGTGGCCCATACCGTTCACATCCTCGGGCTCGCCCAACACCCCGCCGAGGGAACACGCATGTGCCACTCCACGCCCACCCCGTTTGGCGGAACGCCGCGGTGAGCGTCGAGTTCAACGGCTTCCCCTCGTGCGGCGGGGCGGTCTCACCAGTCCCGGGGAGCGATCAGTTCCTCCGCGTCCGCGTCCGTGAATCCGTAGGACGAGGCGACAAACCAGAAGTCCTCGGCGATCTCCTCGCGCGCCACCGTTTCCATCTCGCTCCCGGCCGCCTCGAACTCCGCTTCCAGCCGGTTGAATTCCTCCGTCGCCGCGTGGGTCAGCGCGTACAGCCCCGTCAGGTCCCTGGGCTGCTCCGCCTCGATCCGCTCGCACAAGCGGATCAGGATGGCTCGGCCCTTGTCGAGGACGTGGCCGGGGTAGTAGGTGTCCGCGTACAGCGGCCGCAGAAACTTCCGTTCCGCCACCTGCTGGTTCGTGATCGGCATAGCGTTCCCATCCGTAGGTTGAACCGATGCGCCGATCATGCACCGGACCACTGACAGGCCGGTCCAGGCATCCGCCCGCGCCCGGCCCGTGAGGAGGCGACTGGCCTGCCCGTCAGGCGCGGACGTCCGGGGTCAAGGGGCCGGCGGGGGCGTGGGCGAGGAGGGCGGGACATGAACCGCGACGGTCTTGGGCAGCGGTTGTCGACAGCGGTGGGGTGCGGCGACGCGGCGCGGACCCCGGTCTGGTCCAGCCGGACGGAAGCACACCGCTTGGGCGTGACGTGGACGGGGGTTCCCCGGACATCGTCGCGGCGATGGCGGCCGGCGACGTGGTGCCGCGGCTCTCCGGAGCGTCCCGTGACCGGCTGCTGTCTTCCGCCAGGACCTGGTACGCGAACGGAGCCGCCGATGAGCTGCGGCGCAGGACGGGTGCCTGCGGCCCGGTCCGTACGGCTGCTGGACGACGAGTACCACTACGTCGACGAGGTGTCGCTGGGCGGCCGCACCGTACGAGCGGGGCACGGCGGAATCCGGCGATCCGCCGGCCGCCTGGGCGCCTGGAGGAAACCGGCGGGGGCGTCCTCGCGACAGTCCTCGACACGTACACCGAGCACGAGCACCCCCTTCTGGAGTCCGTCGGCCTCCGGCTCCGCACCCACCCGGACCCGCGCGTACGCCGTAGGGTGCCGTACACCGGTCTGCAACTGGACCTCATCCGTGCTCTGCTGGGGCCGGCCGAGGACTCCGACCCCCTTGCACGCCACGCGGCAGCCGAACAGCTCGCGTCCTCGCCGGACCGCTCGGCCGCCGTCGCGGATGCCCTGGCGGCCCTTACCGGCGAGGAAAACCAGTGGACACGGCTGGAAGCGGCCTACGGTCTCGCCCCGCGCGACGATCCCCGCGCCGCGGAGGCGATCGAACGTGTCGGGCACCTGGGCGAGGGTTACGAACATGACCACCGCGCCGGGGCGCTGTGGACGTGGCAGTGGGACCGGAAGAAGCCGAGTCCCGCATGACCTCCGCTCCGGGCGCCGGGGGCGGCAGGGAGGGGCGTGTCACGAGTTCGGGTACGGCGCCGCACTCGGCCGGGTACGGCGTCTCATGAAGGGGCAGGCGGCGGCCGGAGAGCCGGTCCATGAACACTCGGACCCTTTCGAAGCGGATCCGCGCCGACAGAGGGCAGCTACACCTCGCCCGTGGCGAACAGTTCGAGGTGGCCGCACTTGGGGCAGCGGAACGCCTCTATCTGCCGCCGGAGCCGGCCCATGCGCTTGGCTCCCCCGAAGATTCCCCGCTCCAACGCGCCTTCGATCCATCGCGCGTATCCGCGCGAGTGGTCGCCCGCGTCCTCGACAAAGCCGTCGGCCAGGCCGACCGTTCCGCAGTGGGTACACCTGAGGCTGTTCATCCCGCGAGTGTAGGAACTCGCGGGCCGGTAGGGATCAGTGGGGACGGGCCGCCGCGACGGGCGCAGGGAGAACGGGCCGGGTGCGCCCGGATGACGCGGCGTACGGCCGTGGTCCCGTACGGAGCGAAGTCCGAGGAGTTCCTTACAGGCTCGCGCTTGGGACGGCCGGTCCGCCGGGGCGCGTACAGCTCGACTGCTACGGGGACACCGCCCCCATCGAGATCGCCTTCCGCCACTGGGAGCCGGCGGCCCTGGAGGTGATGAAACTCGCCCATCGCATCGCCGGCATCGTCGAGGACGAGAGCGGCCTCACCGGCCACGACCTCGAGGTGGGGCGGCCGGCCCTGGGCCGGCGAACCCTTGGAATCCGCGGCCCGCCTGAGCGACCTCGACCTCTCCGATCGGGCTCGGCATCACCGGGGGCAGGCCCTCGGCAGGCAAGATGGGCGCGTGTCGACGAATCCTCTGGAATGGATGCGGCGGCGACTGCGCCGGCGCCTGAACCGCCGTGCCCTCGCCCGCGCGGGCGAGGTCCGCCTCGGCGCTCCCGCCCCGGCCGTCCGGGTTCCGGCAGGGCTCATCGTCCTCGTGGGCCCCCCGGCTTCGGGCAAGACCAGCTTCGTTCAGGCGCTGATCGCGGGCGGGCAGATCCGTGCGGAAGCCGTGGTGTCCAGCGACGAGATCCGCGCGGAGCTCTTCGGGGCCCCAGCCACCGAAACGGAATCCGAAGTGGAATCCGGCGCCGAATCCGACGCGGCGGACGCACGGATCTTCGAGGAACGCGACCGCAGGATCGTCGCCAGGCTCGCGGCCGGACGCAGCGCGGTCGCCGAGTCGACGAACGTCACGCCACAGGCACGCGCGCGGCTCATCGCCGTCGCCAGGCGTTTCGACGCCCCGGTGACCATGCTTCGGTTCGATCCGGGCGTCGCCCACCTCGTCCAGCAGTACACCGAACGCGGCCGCACCGACCTCACCGCCGCGGACATCCGCGCCTACGCCGCCCTCACGGCTCGGGACGCCGGTGCCGACCAGCTGCGTTCCGAGGGTGCGTCCGCCGTTCACGGTGTCCCCGGGCGTCGTCAGGCGGTCACGCCCGCCGAAGCCGCCGCCCTCTTCTCCTTCGCGTGACGGATCCGGCGTGCCGCCTCGGAGCGGGCGCCGGGTGCCCCGGTCCGTGGCGGGGCCGAGGAACGTCATACGGACGTCTCCTCCCTCGTCCAGGTGACCGCCCTCTTCCCGCACCTGCTCAAGGAGTTCACCTTCGGCGGCGACATACCTTACTCTGAAGTAAGTTTACTTCAGAGTAAGGAGTTTGCCTTGACTGCCTACCGGACCCTGTTGGTCGGCACGGATGGATCGGAGTCGTCGTTCGCGGCGGTCGAGGCCGCTGCGCGGCTCGCCGCGGTGTGCGGGGCCGAGCTTGTGGTCACCTGCGCCTACGCACCCATGCGCGGACCTGAACTCGCCCTCGCGAAGGACCAGTTAGGAGCGGAGGCCTATCAGGTCGTGGGGTCGGCGCCCGCTGAGGAGACCTTGAGGACCGCCCGGGACCGGGCCCGTCTCCAGGGTGCGGCCGAGGTGCGGTCGGTCGCCGTGGAAGGCGATCCGGTTCCGGCGCTCGTGCGCACCGCGCGGGAGTGCTCGGCCGATCTGCTGGTCGTCGGCAACCGCGGGCTGCGCTCACTGGCCGGGCGGCTTCTCGGTTCCGTGCCGGCGGATGTCGCCAGAAGGGCCGGCCTCGATGTGCTGATCGTGCACACCACGTGAGCGCCACGACTCCCGGGAGATCCGAGGACCGGGAGCCGCGGTCCGTCGAGGATGTGCTGCTCGGCGGGGGGCGTGTGTGGACGCGGCGGGAGGTCGCCGAGCGGGCCGGGGTGGGGTTCGAGCATGCCGTGCGGGTCTGGCGGGCGCTCGGTTTCCCCGCGGTCGACGAGGACGCGAGGGTGTTCACGGATGCCGATGTCGAGGCCCTGCGCGCCGGGGAGCGTCTGGTCGCGGCAGGACTCATCACCGAGGAGAGCGAGACGATGATGGCCCGTGCGCTCGGGCATCATCTCTCCCGGCTCGCGGACTGGCAGATGCGCACCCTGCGCGACTGGACGGACGGGGACGCAGGCCCGGCGCCCGGCAGGGACGTCCTGCTGGACCACATGGCGGCGCTGCTGCCGGAGATCGAACTGGTCCAGCGCTACGTGTGGCGGCGCCACCTCGTGGCGCACGCCGGTCATGTGCTTTCCGAGGTCCGGGAGGACGGCTCGGCGCCGGGCACACCCGGTGATGGTGCGCATGTACGTGACAGGGCGGTGGGTTTCACCGACATGGTGGGCTACACGCGGTTGAGCCGTGGACTGGACGGGGCCGCGCTCGTACGGGTTCTCGACCGGTTCGAGACCATGACGGGTGACGTGGTGGCCGAGGGCCTCGGGCAGGTGGTGAAGACCATCGGCGACGAGGTGCTGTTCGTGTGCGACTCGGCGGCGGCCGCCGCCGACATCGCTCTGGAACTCACCGCCCGCGCCGACGCCGACCCTGTGCTGCCGCAGGTGCGCACCGGGCTGGCCCACGGTGCGGTCATCGGGCGCTTCGGTGACGTGTACGGGGCGGCGGTGAACATCGCGGCTCGTCTCACCGCGGTGGCCCGGCCCGCCTCCGTACTGGTGAACACCGCGCTCGCCGGCGAGCTGGCGGGGACGGCGGGCTATGCGCTGCGGCCGCTCCGTCCCGTGTCCGTGCGGGGATACAGCCGGTTGCGTCCGGTGCTCCTCCGGGCGGGCAAGCCGGCTTCGTAGCCCGGGGAGGTGGCTGGTCGCGCGGCGGTGGCGTACGGCCCGGCCGACACGGCGTACAACAGCGAAGGCAGGGAGAACACTCTCCCTGCCGTGCCCAATTTATAGCGGACTGGGGGGCTTGCGGCAAGGCCCGGAGGGTGGCGCACAATCGTCGGCCAAGGCCACAACCTGCGGAAATGAGGCACTACGTGCGAGCAATGGTGGGACCGGCAGTGCGGGTGCGCAGGGCGGTCGCCGACCGGGCGCCCGAGGCACCGCGACGGGGCGCGGCCGGTTCGGAGGTCTCGCGATGAGTGAGCCGTACGTGCTGGATCTTCATGAGGTCGACGAGGAGCGGATCGCGGTCGTCGGTGGCAAGGGCGCGCATCTGGGGGCGCTGTCGCGGATCGAGGCGGTCCGTGTGCCGGACGGGTTCTGCGTGACGACGGAGGGCTTCCGGCGGGTCGTCGCCGCGGCGCCGTCCGTTGCCGCGCGGCTCGGTCGGCTGGCGCGGTTGGACGCGGACGACCGGGAGGCGATCCGCGGGCTCAGCGCGGAGATCCGCCGGACCATCGAGGGCCTCGCCCTGCCGGGCGATCTCGCGGCGGCCGTCACGGACGCGCTGGCCCGGCACGGAGAACGGGCCGCCTACGCCGTGCGGTCCAGCGCGAC
This sequence comes from Streptomyces sp. ATexAB-D23, assembly GCF_000373645.1. Classification (GTDB taxonomy): domain Bacteria; phylum Actinomycetota; class Actinomycetes; order Streptomycetales; family Streptomycetaceae; genus Streptomyces; species Streptomyces castrisilvae. The sequence goes on from NZ_KB892015.1 coordinate 50,960, forward strand.
GGCGGAGGATCTGCCGACGGCGTCCTTCGCCGGCCAGCAGGACACGTATCTGAACGTCATCGGGGCGGAGCAGGTCCTCCGGCACATCAGCCGGTGCTGGGCCTCGCTGTTCACCGAGCGGGCCGTGACCTACCGGCAGCGCAACGGTATCGACCACCGCACGGTCCAGATGGCCGTGGTCGTGCAGCACATGGTGTTCCCGGAGGCGTCCGGCATTCTGTTCACGGCCGACCCCGTCACGGGAAACCGGAAGGTCTCCACGGTGGACGCCGGTTTCGGGCTGGGCGAGGCCCTGGTGTCCGGTCTGGTGAACCCGGATGTCTTCAAGGTGCGCGGCGACGAGATCATCGACAAGTCGGTCGTGGCCAAGCGGCGGGCCGTGCGGGCCCTGCCGGAGGGCGGTACGCGGGAGGTGCCGATCGGCTCGGAGCAGCAGGAGCAGCCGGCGCTGACGGATGAGCAGGCGGTGCGGCTCGTGAGGCTCGGGCGGCGGATCGAGGCGCACTTCGGCAGCCCGCAGGACATCGAATGGTGCCTGGCCGACGGCGAATTCCGGATCGTTCAGAGCCGGCCGGTCACCACGCTCTTCCCCGTTCCCGAGGCGGACGACGAGGAGAACCACGTCTACGTGTCCGTCGGGCATCAGCAGATGATGACCGATGCCATGATGCCCCTGGGGCTCTCCCTGTGGCAGCTGACCGCCATGGTGCCGATGCACGCGGCGGGCGGGAGGCTGTTCGTCGATGTCACGCCGCGACTGGCCTCGCCGGCGAGCCGTGCCGGGCTCCTGGACCTCATGGGGAAGGGCGATCCACTGGTCAGGGACGCTCTGGAGACCGTCATCGAGCGCGCGGGTTTCCTGCCGTCGCTCCCGGACGCCGCTCCCGGTGGGCCGCCCGCCGGCGGGGCCGCCCCGGTGCCGGTCGAGACGGACCCGGCGGTCGTTCGGGAGCTGATCCGGCGCAGCGAGGAGTCCGTCGCCGCCCTGGAGCGGGATATCCGGGCGCGGTCCGGTCCGGAGTTGTTCGATTTCCTGCTGGAGGCCTTCGACGAGCACAAACGCGTCCTGAGCGATCCGCTGAGCATTCAGGCGATCATGGCGGGGATGGAGGCCACGTGGTGGCTCAACGACAAGCTGTGGGAGTGGCTGGGCGAGAAGAACGCGGCCGACACGCTCACGCTGTCCGCGCCCGGCAATGTGACGTCCGAGATGGGGCTCGCGCTGCTGGATGTGGCGGACGTGGTGCGACCGTGTCCGCAGGTGGTCGCGTATCTGCGGGGCGTCGGGGACGACGACGGTTTTCTGGACGGCCTGGCGAAGGTCGCGGGCGGGGCCGAGGCGCGCGACGCCATCGAGGCGTACCTGGACCGGTACGGCATGCGGTGTGTCGGCGAGATCGACATCACGAGGCCGCGGTGGCGTGAGCGCCCTTCCGCGCTGGTGCCCGTGATCCTCGACAACGTGCGGATGTTCGAGCCGGGTGCCGCGGGGCGGCGCTTCGAGGAGGGGCGGCAGCGGGCTCTGGCGAAGGAGCGGGATGTGCTGTCCCGGTTGCGGGCCCTTCCGGACGGGGGGCGGAAGGCCGATGAGACCGAGCGGATGATCGACCGGGTCCGCACCTTCATCGGATACCGGGAGTATCCGAAGTACGGCATCGTCAGCCGCTACTTCGTCTACAAGCAGGCCCTGATGCGGGAGGCCGAACGGCTGGTGCGGGACGGGGTGCTCGCCGAGAAGGAGGATGTCTTCGCGCTCACTTTCGAGGAGTTCCGGGATGCCGTGCGCGCGAACGAGGTGGACGCGCGGCTCGTCCGGGGGCGCAAGGAGGCGTTCCGGGCGTACTGCTCGCTCACGCCGCCGCGGGTGCTGACGTCGGAGGGTGACGCCGTCAACGGGGCGTACCGGCAGCGGGACGATGTGCCGCACGGTGCGCTGACGGGTCTGCCGGTTTCCGCCGGGACCGTCGAGGGAAGGGCGCGCGTCGTCCTCGATGTGGCCCAGGCGGATCTGGAGGCGGGCGACATCCTGGTCACGACGTTCACGGACCCCAGCTGGTCGCCGTTGTTCGTCGGCATCGCGGGGCTGGTGACGGAGGTGGGCGGCCTGATGACACATGGTGCGGTGATCGCCCGGGAGTACGGTCTGCCGGCCGTCGTGGGTGTGGAGAGGGCGACCCGGCTGATCCGGGACGGGCAGCGTATTCGTGTACACGGAACGGACGGGTACGTCGAACTCCTGTCGTGACCTCGGGGTGGCGGGGCCCGTTCCGTACCCTGGAGGCATGCGCATGCGCCCCACTCTGAGCTGGACTCCCTCCGGCAGCCTGCCACCCGCCACCACCGATCCGGCCCCCGTCGTCGAAGCGCTCCGGGCCGGCGGTGTGCTGGTGCTGAGCGGGGCGGGCATCTCGACGGAGTCCGGCATCCCGGACTACCGGGGCGAGGGCGGGAGCCTGAGCCGGCACACTCCGATGACGTACCAGGACTTCACCGCCGGTGCTCAGGCCCGGCGCCGTTACTGGGCACGCAGTCACCTCGGCTGGAAGACCTTCCGGAGGGCGCGCCCGAACACCGGTCACCGGGCGGTGGCCGCGTTCGGGCGCGGTGGGCTGCTCTCGGGGGTGATCACGCAGAACGTCGACGGTCTGCATCAGGCGGCGGGCAGCGAGGATGTCGTGGAGCTGCACGGGGGCCTGGACCGGGTCGTCTGTCTTTCCTGCGAAACGTTCGTCTCGCGCGGGGAGGTCGCCCGGCGGCTGGAGGAGGCCAATCCGGGGTTCGAACCGGTGGCCGCGGCGGTCAATCCGGACGGTGACGCGGACCTCACCGATGAGCAGGTCGGTGACTTCCGGGTGGTGCCGTGCGCGGTCTGTGGCGGTGTCCTCAAGCCGGATGTGGTGTTCTTCGGCGAAACCGTACCTGCGGCGCGGGTCGAGCACTGCCGGGAACTGATCGACGGGGCGACGTCGCTCCTGGTCCTCGGCTCCTCGCTGACGGTGATGTCAGGGCTCAGGTTCGTCCGGCAGGCCGCTGGGGCCGGAAAGCCGGTGTTCATCGTGAACCGGGAGCCGACCCGGGGCGACGACCGGGCCGTCACGCGGATCTCGCTGCCGCTCGGGCAGGCCCTCGGCACGGTCGCCGGCCTGCTGGGCATCGCCGTCCAGGACGCGGAGGCGGCGGCCCGCCCGGGTGGCGGCGAGGGGTGTGTGAGCGCGTGAGGTGAGGCTGTTGCGCGGCCTCGTCGCGTTCAGCTTCCGATGTCGCGGTCCCGTCGTGCGGAGGGGGCCAGTTGGTCGCGTACCCATGCCGGGTCCGGGTTGGTGTGAGGTGTGCCGGCCACGACGACGGTCGGGACCGTTTCGTTGCCGTCGTTGGCCGCCCTCACCACCGCCGCGCCCTCCGGGTCGCGCCAGATGTCGACCCAGTGCAGTTGGCGGGCGCGGTGGCCGAGCCTGAAGCGCAGGCGCAGGCAGTACGCGCAGCCCGGACGCCAGAAGACGACCGGGCGGCCGTCGAGCGCGCTGCGGCGTTGTGCCTCCGACGCGGCGAGCGACCTGGGGAAGATGAGGGGCGAGTTCAGGTACGCGAGCAGTGTGAAGGCCGCCGCGATGGTGGCGCCCTCGGCGATGTGTCCTCTGCGGAACGACCCGGTCGCGACGGCGCAGCCGCAGACGAAGAACACCAGTGACAGCAACCAGGCACGCGTCATGGGGAAGCAGGCTACCCCTGACCCGGTGCGCTCCGCGGACCGGGTCGAAGCCGCCACCACCGGCGGCGCCGCGCGGACTGCCCGGGACCGGCCTGCCCGGGGTCCGGCGGCGGAGGGTCCACGTAGATCCGGGCTGTGCGCTCCGGTTCCACGCCGACCCGGCCGGGGTGTACGCAGACCGGGGTCCGGGTGTCCACGGTGTACCGGTAGCCGTCCGCCGCGTCGAACGGCCAGTCCCTGCTGGGCCGGTCCGCGACGAGGAAACCGGTGCGCGGAAACCGCAGCGCCGGGCAGAACCAGCAGCACGGGTAGTCCGAATCCGGGTCGATGAAAGGTGCCTCGGCCTCGTCGTCCATGGTCTTCACGAAGGTAGCGCAGGAGCGTGGCAGGGCTCACGGCGGGCGGGCCGAGCCGGCAGCTCACGGGGGTCGTGGTCTGCCCCTCGTGCTCCTGGCACTGGTCGTACGGCTCCTCGCCTGAGCCCGGGAAGGAGCCGCGGTCGCCGCCGCGCCGGGTGAGGAGCGCGGTTTCACGGTGCGGATGACGACCCGGCGGGACGCCAGGCGGCGGGCCAGGCCACGTCACGGGCGACGGCCCCGGTCACGCCGAGGCTGGCCCGTGCGCGCTCGACGTAGCGGTCTCGCGCGTTGCGGAATTCCAGATAGGCCTGGTTCCAGTCCTGTCCGGCCTCCATCTCGACGCCCCGGGCCAGGGACTCCAGCCGCCACAGGCAGTGGTCCAGCGACTTGGACGCGGTATTCGCCTCGGTGTCGCCGAGCAGTCCCAGCGTCTCCGACAGCGCGGAGCGCCGGGACTCCAACTGGCCTACCTCGGAAAGCACTTCAGGGGTCGGCTCCAGCGGGACGGGGCCCGACGTCAGGCCGCGGGCGGCGGCGATCATCTGATAGCGCGCCGCCAACTCCTTGACGGCATGGGCGTACTCGGCGTACGCGGCGAGGCGGCGCTCGTCCCAGCGGACGGCCTGCTGCCTGCGCCACCTCGTACGCTCGGTCGTGCTGCTCACCAGGAACGACATGACGGCTCCCAGGGCGACGCCCGCGAGCGGAAGTATCTGTTCGGCCGGACTCACAAGGGACCTCCCCGTCGGGTAACACGGAACACAGGCCATTCTCTCCACCGCGTCGTCTTCCCGGGGCGGGCGGGCCCGCGCACAATTCTGTGCAGCGGCCGACCGGTTCGGGGAACACTGTGCCGATGAGTCTCCCCTCCCCCATCCGGACGCCGCAGCGGCGGGCCCTGGATCACGTCGCCCTCGCTGGCGTCGGGCCCTCCGGCGGACCCCGCGCTCAGGGTGACCCTCAACTTCCACCCGGACCGTCCGGTGCGTGGCGTGCCGATCCTGGAGTCGATGGCCCGAACCGGCTCCTACTGCTCGCAGTTCGTCACCGGAACCAGCAACGGCGGCCTGACCGCGTACCCGGGCGGTGACCGGTGGCGCTGGGAGAGCCGGATATTCGCCGGGGCGTACGACACGGCACCCGCCCACGAGCGGCCTGTCTACGGAGCGTTGAACTTCCGCCGGCAGCCGGCCGGTGGGGCGCCGCGGTTCGGTTCGGCGCACTTCCGGCTGGGCGTCGAGACGCTGGAGCGCACCACGTTCTGCTACCCCGACAGCTTCCTTGAGCCAGTGGATTTCGGGGTCGTCTCCCGCATGGGGCTCGTCGGCCTCGCCCTGGCCGGCCGTCAGGACGCCCTGGACGACTACATCGAGGCGCAGGTGCACGGGCCGGTCCGCCCGGACTGCCATGTGGAGGCGCTGGTGCTGGACCCCTGCTACCGGGACACGGCCGTCGAGGCCGCCGCGCTGCGCCTCGGCTGCCCCGTGGAGTGGCATCCGGGTTTCCGGCTCACGGTCGGGGAACTGCGCCGTCACCCGGGGTACCGCGGTCAGGAGTACGTCGACCTGGGCACGGCGATCGCCGTCGATGGTGTGCTCGACCCCCGCGTCGTCGGAGCGGCGGCCCGCACGGGGCGTTTCGACGCTCGGGCGGTCAAGAAGGTGTGGCACTACGTGGCACGGTTCGGCCGGGTGTGGTGCGCGTAGTCTCCGCCCGTCCGACTCAGGCGCCGGGGAGGAAGAGGCAGAACGGGTGGCCGTGGGGGTCGCGCAGGACGCGTACGTTCTTCTGGGGCTGGAGCTCCTCCGGCGTCGCGCCCAGGGCGCGGGCCCGCCGGGTCTCCGCCTCCAAGTCGTCGACCTGGATGTCCAGGTGCGCCTGCATCTGCTGGGTTCCCGGGAGCTGGGGCCAGACCGGGGGTGTGTGGTCGGCCTCCAGCTGGAAGCTGAGGCCGGGGCGCTCCCTGTTCCGGGGCCCTCAGTCTGACCCATTCCGGCTCCCGGTCGACCTCCTCCCAGCCCGGGAGGGCACGTTAGAAGTCGGCCGGAGCGGGCGGGTCGGGCGTGCCGAGGACTACGGCTCCGAGGATCGTCGTCATGTCCCCCACCTTGCCCCGGCGACTGCACCGGGTGCGCGCACCGTGCGCCGCGGGCCGCGCCCTTCTGACGTGCGACGGAACTTCGCGGACACGGCCTATGGGCTGTCCCGCGGCTCGTGGCCGGCGGTTCCGGCGCGAACGGTGACCACGGCGAGCACGGGATCGAGAGGCGTCACGAGTCCGGCGGCGGCGATGGCCACGAGGTGCACGGGCACATCGCCGTCCGCCAGGCCGTTGACGTATGCGAGGGCCGCCGCGGGCAGCAGTTCCGGGACCTTCCCGCGCAGCGTGCGCACCGCGTGCAGGCGTCCGCGCGCCGCGGCGACCGCGCGCAGTTCGTCGTGCAGGTCGTCCAGGGCCGTGCGTACGGGCAGTCCGCGTATCCGGGCCCGGTAGTCGTCCTCCCACGCGCCGGTCGCCATGGAGACGGCGCCGATGCGGTGCAGACCTCCGTCGGCGCGGTCGACCAGGTACGGGCCGCTGCCGATGAGCATGGACCGCGGGTTCCGGGTGCGTACGAATTCCTCGGACTGCCAGGAGACGATCCACACGAGCTCGTGTTCCTCCACCTGGACCACGGCCGTGCGCACCGCGCCCACGTCCACCGCGCGCCACTTCCGGTAGTCGCGCTCCAGCTGCTCTTCGACGGTGCGCACGGCGGTTTCTCGCTCGATCATCTGTGCAGCCTTGCGTACGGGCCCGAGCGGGCCACGCCGGCGGCCGTACCGGTGAAGTGGTTCTTCTTGCCGATGACCGGGATCAGGGCGGAGTCGGCGGACAGCGCGATCTCGCCGCGCTCACCCCGCGCGAACTTGAGGTGCTCGGCCTGCTCGCCCGGGGGCTGAGCAACGCCGAACTCGCCGCCCGCCCGCACCTGGCCGAGGCGACCGTGAAGACGCATGTCGCCCGCCTCCTCGCCAGGCTCGGGCTCCGAGACCGCGTGCAGGCCGTCATCGCCGCCTGCGAGACGGGGCTGGTCAGCGTCGGCGAACGCGAAGCGGATGAGGACGAGGAGGGGACCGGCCCCTGACAGCGGGCGGGGACGGACGGGTCCGGCCCCCGACCGATGCCCGGTGCCGGATACGGGGCGGCAGGCTCAGCGGGCTCCGCACCGTGGCCGCGAGCGTGCTCCTCAGGCCGTGTCCGGCATCGCCGGGCCCCAGGGGGCGGGGCCCGAACCCTCGGCCCAGGCGGCGAGCATGGCCCCGTCCACGCAGCGGATGCCGCAGGCCCGCGCGTACTCCAGGGCGGGCGCCGTGAACTCACTGGTCGTCACCATGGTGGCGAGCTGTGCCCCGTGGACCGTCCAGCAGGTACCTCCGAAGCGCTGGAGGTCCTGGGAGCCCACCTTGTGCGCGGGTCCGTACTGCTTGCACTGCACGACGACGCGCCGCCCGTCCGGTGCGGTGGCGAGGACGTCGGCGCCGAGGTCACCCGCGCCGCCGGTGACCTCGGCCTCCTGGCAGCCGTCCCGTTCGCACAGCGCGGCCACGGCCGCCTCGAAGCCGTCGGGGTCGAGTGCGCCGAAGTCGAGCGCGGCCGGGTCGGCGGCCGGCGGCGGGAGTACGGCGGTGAGCCCGTCCCGTGCGCCGGGGACGGGGGCGGGTCCTGCCGCCCGGACCGAGGCGGAGGGGAACGGCTCCGGGACCTCGTCGCGGGGCGTGCCGGCGGCTTCGCCGGGGGGCGGTGCCATGGCCTCGCGGGCTGCCCGGCGCAGTTCCCGGGTGCGCGGCATCGCCCGGAACAGGATGTAGAGCACGGGGACGGCGAGCACGGCCAGAGCCCCGGCGGTGACCGGGTGGGCGCCGGCCCAGTGGGCGAAGCGCAGGAAGAGGAGGGCCGCGCCGCAGATCAGGGCGCCGGCCAGGGCGAGGGTGAGGAGGGGGCTGCGCAGCGGTTCGGTGGTGCGGGCACGGCGTGTGCCGCTTCCCGGTCTGCGTATCGGCACGGCATCTCCCTCGGCAGGTCACGAACGTCATCGACCGCCGTGTGCCCCGAACCACGCGTTCCATGATCAGCCGGCCCGCCGCGAGCGTGCTGCCCCGGCGGACGGCCCTCAGGCCCGGCGGACGCAGTCGTGGATCTCGGGGCGCCGCAGAAGACCCGCCGACTCGTACGTGGCCACGGCGCCGGTGCGGGAGCTCGGGGTGCAGACGAGTGCGCTGGAGGCGCCCATGTCCCGCAGTGCGGCCGCCGCGGCGAGAGTGATCGCCCGTCCGTAGCCGCGGTGGCGGTGTTCCTGGTGCACGCCCATCGGTTCGAGCAGTCCGGGCCGTCCCGGGCCGGCCGACCACACCGTCACGGTCGCCACCGCCTCGCCCCGCTCGTCGCGGGCGAGCAGGCACCGGGCCTCGGCGAAGGGGAGCCCGGCCGCCATCGCGTGCCAGTGCCCTTCCGTGAACCGTGACCCGTCGAACGCCGAGCGGTGCACGGCGGCGACGAGGTGCGCGTGTTCCGGCCCGGCCACGTCGATCCGCACGCCCGGGTCCTCCACGGGCCGCGCGAGGTCACGGGCCAGCGGCGTCCACGGCTCGTCGGCGCCCCAGCCCGCCTCGCCGAGCAGCTCCCGGAGCAGCGCGTCCTTCGGCGCCTCGACGTTCGCCCTCCCCCCGGGCAGCACACCGCGCGCGGGACGGGTCACGTCCTCGGCCAGCCGGTGCGCCAGCTCCTCGTCGCCACGGGCGTCCGGAGCTGTTGTCAGCCGCACCAGCCCGGGACCGTCGAGCAGCCCGACGGCGAGGATCCGGCCGGCCCGGCTCCAGGTCCGGACCCCCGCGGCGGCGGCCTCCGCGCCGAACCGCCGGAACCAGCCCAGGTCTCCCGGATGCAGTTGCGCCGGCGCGCCCTCGTGCTGCCACTCCCGCAGTGCGCCGACGGCGCCGCCCAGCCCGTCTGCCCGCGGTGTCGCGAGTGCGATCGTCATGCCGCCGATCCGACATCACCACGAGGGCGGTGCACAACCGGTTTTGGGCGTCGCGGTCACCGGGGCCCGGGGCCGGGCCGTCGCCACGGGGCCCCCGGCGTCGCTCAGGTGCCGGACTCGGTCTGGGAGAGCGGCGTCGCGATGTCCTCCAGGGAGCGCTGCTCGGCGTCGACCGCGAGGAAGGCCGCGACGATCCCGGCCGCGCACATCAGGGCCGCGCCGATGGAGAAGGCGAGGGCCGTGTCGCCGGGGACCCCCGATTCGGTGAGGTCGGCGAAGATCAGGGGGCCGCTGATCCCGCCGACGGCGGTACCGACCGCGTAGAAGAAGGCGATGGCCATGGCCCGGGTCTCCATCGGAAAGACCTCGGAGACCGTCAGGTACGCGCTGCTCGCGCCCGCCGAGGCGAAGAACAGGACGACGCACCAGCACGCGGTGAGGGTGTTGGCGGTCAGCGAGCCCCGGTCGAAGAGCCAGGCCGTGATGAACAGCAGGATGCCCGGCAGGATGTAGGTACCGGCGATCATGATGCGCCGCCCGATCGTGTCGAACAGCTTGCCGAGCACGAGCGGTCCGATGAAGTTGCCGGCCGCGATCACCGCGAAGTAGTAGCCGGTGTGGCCGCTCCGCACGTCGTAGAACGTCGTCAGGATCGCGCCGAAGCCGAAGGTGATCGCGTTGTAGAGGAATGCCTGCCCGATGAAGAGGGAGAGTCCGAGCACGGCGCGCTTGGGGTAGCTGCGGAAGACGGTCCTGGCGATGAGCCCGAAGCCGATGCTCCTGCGTTCGTGGATGGTGATCTCACCGGCCGGGGGCGGCAGCTTCTCGTGCTTCTCGTCCTCGATCTCCCGCTCGACGGACGTGACGAGCTTGTCCGCCTCGTCCCCGTGGCCGTGGATGAACTGCCACCGGGGGCTCTCCGGCACATGCCGCCGCACGAGGAGGATCACGAAGCCGAGGACGACGCCGAGGGCGAAGGTGAGCCGCCAGCCGAGGTCCTTGGGGAAGTAGTCCGTGTTCAGCATGACGATCGACAGCAGCGCACCGCCGACCGCGCCCAGCCAGTAACTGCCGTTGATGATGAGGTCGACGCGGCCCCGGTACTTCGAGGGGATCAGCTCGTCGATGGCCGAGTTGATGGCCGCGTACTCGCCGCCGATACCGAAGCCGGTGAGGAAGCGGAAGAGGAAGAACCACCAGGCGCTGAAGGAGAGGCCGGTCATGGCTGTCGCGGCGAGGTAGACCGCGAGCGTCACCATGAACAGCTTCTTGCGGCCGAACCGGTCGGTGAGCCACCCGAAGAACAGCGCCCCCGAGCAGGCACCCGCCACGTAGAGGGCCGCGGCGAGTCCGGTGACCTGAGCGGACGTGATGTCGAGGCCCGAGCCGTCCTCCGAGAGCCGGCTCGCGATGTTACCGACCGTCGTGACTTCGAGGCCGTCCAGAATCCACACCGTGCCGAGCCCGATGACGATCATCCAGTGCCAGCGCGACCACGGCAGCCGGTCGAGCCGGGCCGGTACGGCCGTCGTGATGGTACCGAGTCCGGAATCACCCGGCGCCGCGGCCTCCTCGCGCGGATCGCGGCCTCCTCCCCCGCCGCGCCCCCCGTCCGGGCGTCGCTCCCTGCCTCCAGGTCCCTCCGATGCGGCGGGGGTCGTCACGGCAGCTACCTCCTCGTCCGGCGGGCGCACACTGCGGGGCCGCAGAGCGTCCAATATCCGCCAGTTGCCCGTGCGGCGCCCCCGCACACGCGGCCACTCGCCCACATGAGGTGCGCGCACGGCGCCATGACGGCCTGTCGGGTGAATCCCGGCCCGTATCGGGTGCGGCGGGGAATAGCGGGAGCCGGGCGCTGTTTTATCCCGGCATGACTTCTGAGACACGTGAGGTATTCGGCCGGGTCGGCATCTGGAGCGGCGCGCTGCACCCGTCGAAGGTGGACGCCGCGGGGAAGGCGGCGATCGCGGAAGCGGTCGCCGAGCTCGAAGCACTGGGGTACGGGACGCTGTGGATCGGCGGCAGCCCCTCGCCCGACGACGCCGCCGCGATCGTCGACGCCACTCGTACGGCCACCGTCGCCACCGGCATCCTGAGCATCTGGGACCACACCGCCGAGGAGGTCGCGGCGCGGGTCGCCGCGCTCGAGGCGAGCGCCCGGGGGCGCTTCGTCCTCGGCCTGGGCGTCAGCCACGGCCCGATGGTCCCCCGGTACGCGAAGCCGTACAGCGCGATGGTGGCCTACCTCGACGCGCTGGACACCGCCGAGCCGTCCGTGGGGCCCGGCCGCCGGGTGCTGGCGGCGCTCGGCCCGAAGATGCTGGAACTCGCGGCGGGCAGGGCGCTGGGCGCCCACCCCTACCTCGTCACCACCGCGCATACGGCGGAGGCACGCGAGGCGCTCGGGCCCGGCGCGCTGCTCGCCCCCGAGCTGTCCGTCGTACTTGACACCGATCTCGACCGCGCCCACGCCACGGCCCGCGCCATGCTGGCGATGTACCTGAAGCTCCCCAACTACACCGACAACCTGCTGCGCCTCGGATTCGCGGAGAGCGACTTCGACGGCGGTGGCAGCGTCCGCCTCCTGGACGCCCTCTTCGCGCTGGGCGACGCCGACCGGGTGAAGGCGCGGGCGCGGGAGTACTTCGACGCGGGCGCCGACCATGTCGCGCTCCAGGTGGTCGCCGCCGGCGGGAAGAGGGACGGCCTGCCGCTCGCCGAGTGGCGTGAACTCGCCGACGCCTTCGGCGACGAGCTGTAGCGGGCCGGCGCCCGGTCCGCGCGGCGCGGACCGGGCGCGCCACCGCTCTTGCGCCGCCCCGGCCGCGTACGTACATTGTGAACGTGTTCGGTGAACAGGTTCAGTCAACGCGTGCGGCGCAGAAGCTGCGCACCGCCACCCGGATCACGGAGACCGCCGCGCGGCTCTTCGCGGAGCACGGCTTCCAGAGCACGACGGTGCGTCAGGTCGCGGCGGAGGCAGGGGTTTCCGTGGGGGCGGTCATGGCGGTCGGGGACAAGGAGTCCCTGCTGAGCCTGGTGTTCGACCGGGCCATCGCCGACCGCATCCCTTCCCCGCCCGAGCCCCCGGAGGCGGGGGCCGCCGCCGCACCGTCGGCCGTGGCGTATCTGTCCCACTACTTCGACCCGTTCCTGGATCTGTTCGCCGAGAACGACGACCTCGCGCGCGCCTACTTCCGGACTCTGGCCCGGGGCAAGGACGAGAACGCCTCTCTGGGCGCGCTGCGCACGCTCACCGAGGACAACCTCGGCGCCGCGATGGTGAACGCCGGTGCGCCCGAGGCGCGTGCCCGGCTCGGCGCACAGGTGATGTTCGCCGCATACCTGGGCGAGCTGATGCTGCTCGCCGCGGGATCGACCGATCCCCAGCAGACGGCGGCGAGGATCAGGCACACCGCCGCGTTCGTCACCGCACAGGAAGGGCTCTGACCGATGTCGCTCTCCGAACTCCCCTCCCCCGTCTGGCCGGTGGTGGTGCTGCTCGTCATCCAGGCGGGCGACGCGGCGATGATGCTGCGCCCGCCCCGGTTCATCGCCGACTGCCTGGAAAGCGTACGACTGCCGCGTGACTGGTGGTGGGTGCTGACCACGGCGAAGACGGCTTCGGTCGTGGGGCTCGTCGTCGGCTTCAAGGTGCCGGGTGTCGCCATGACGACGACGGCCGCGGTCGTCGTCTACTTCCTCGCGGCCGCCGCCGCACACATCCGGGCGCGGGCGCTGAGCAGCGCGTTCTGGGTGAACTGCCTCGGCATGCTGGTGGTCTCACTGGCCGTACTGGTGGGCAGTTTCGTACGGGTGTGACACCCGGCCCGTGACCGCCGCCGCCCGCCACCGAGGCCGATTCCGGCCGGGCGACGGGCCGGCGTGTCAGGTCGTGTAGTCCGCGTTGACGCGGATGTAGCCGGCGGACAAGTCGCAGCCGTAGACGGTCGCTTCGGCGGCGCCGAGACCCAGCGTGACGACGATGTCGACCTCGTCCCGACGCATGGTCTCCACGAGCCGGCCGAGGGTGTCCGCCTCGGGCTCTTCGGGGTACACCGCGATGTCGCCGAACCGCACGGTGACGTCGCCCGGCACGATGTCGGTGTCGTCGGTGTTCTTGCCGATGGCCATGAGGACCCGCCCCCAGTTGGGGTCCGCACCATGGACGGCGGTCTTGACCAGCGGGGAGTTCACCACACTCTTGGCGATGCGCTTGGCCTGCGCGTGGTCGCGGGCGCGGGCGACGGTGACGCGCAGGAGCTTGGTGGCGCCTTCGCCGTCACCGGCCAGTTGCAGGGTGAGGTCCAGGCACAGGTCGGCGAGCACCTCGGCGAACAGCGCCGGGTCGACCGCCCCTGCCGCACCGTTGGCGATGACCGCGACGGTGTCGGAGGTGGAGGTGTCCGTGTCGACGCTCAGGCAGTTGAACGTACGGTCCACCGCCCCGCGCAGTGCGGCGTCCAGGTCCGCCGGGGACAGCTCGGCGTCGGTGAACACGTAGGCGAGCATCGTGGCCATGTCGGGCTCCAGCATGCCGACGCCCTTGGCGACGCCCACGATGCGGGCCTGCCCGAGGGTGCGGACAGCGACCTTCGGGCGGGTGTCGGTGGTCATCATCGCGCGAGCGACGTCCAGCGGCCCGGCGGTGAACGCGGCGACGCCGCGCTCGGCCGTCCGGTCGAAGTGCGGAAGGATGGTGGTCATCGGCAGAGGGCGGCCGATGACCCCGGTGGAGCCGATGAGCACCTCGCCCTCGGGGACGCCCAGGATCCCGGCGACGCGGCGGACGACCTCGGCGGCGTTCCGCTCGCCCTGGCGCCCCGTGGCGACGTTTGCGTTCTGCGCCAGCGTCGTCACGGCACGGAGACCGCGCCCTGCGGCGTGCCTGCGGCTGAGGACCACGGCCGGACCGGCGAAGAGGCTCCGCGTGAACATCGCGGCGCTGACCGCCGGGCGGTCGGAGGCGACGATCGAGATGTCGTCACCGTGTTCGCGCAGTCCGCCGTGCCCTGTGTACGCGAGGAAGCCTTCGGGCCAGATCGCGGTGGAGACCGCCTGAGTGAATGCATGATCATGCGTCATTCAGCATATGTTTGCAGCGAAGAGGCGGGGTGTCCACCCCCTTTTCCCGCCCACGATCACGACGGGGGCCATATCCACCCGACCCGCAGAGCCCGGGTGGTCACCCACGAACCCCCGAAGGGGCGCAGCACCCTCCACCGCGACCACTTCACCCCCGGGCTTCAGCTCATGAACACCTGACGGCCCATTGACATGCCCATGGCTCTATCGCTTTGATGGCGCCGGGCCGCCGGTCATCGACCCCAGCCTCCGGGCACCGGGACGTCGCCACGGAGGGCCGGGGCGGCGGGCGCCCGCGACAACCCCACCCCCCTGCCACGGGCGGTACGGCGCATCGCGAAGTGGGAGCGCTCCCATGCGCGCCGGGCCGTACCTCCGAGAGAGGAACCAGCACCGTGCTTCACCCTCTCCGCACCCTCCGAAGAGCCGCCAGAACCGCCGCGGTGACCGCGACGGCCCTGCTTCTCCCCCTCGCCGGCGCCCAGGCCGTCTCCGCCGCCGAGACCGCGTCCGGCTCCGGCTACTGGCACACCAGCGGCCGGCAGATCCTGGACGCCGGCGACCGGCCGGTCCGCGTCGCCGGCATCAACTGGTTCGGCTTCGAGACCGCCAACTACGTGGCCCACGGCCTGTGGTCCCGCGACTACAAGAGCATGATCGACCAGATGCGGTCGCTGGGGTACAACACCATCCGGCTGCCCTACAGCGACGACATCTTCGCGGGGACGGAACCCGCGAGCATCAACTATTCCGGCGGGATGAACAGCGACCTGGAGGGCCTCGACTCGCTCCAGGTGATGGACCGGATCGTGGACCACGCGGGCAGCGTCGGCATGAAGGTCATCCTCGACCGGCACCGCCCGGACTCCGCCGGCCAGTCGGCACTCTGGTACACCTCGGCCGTGCCCGAGTCCACTTGGCTCGCCAACCTCACGTCACTGGCCGGCCGGTACGCGGGCAACGACGCGGTGATAGGCATCGATCTGCACAACGAGCCCCACGACCCCGCCTGCTGGGGGTGCGGCGACACCGCGAAGGACTGGCGGCTGGCGGCCGAGCGCGGCGGGGACGCGGTCCTGGCCGCCAACCCGGACCTCCTGGTCTTCGTCGAAGGTGTGCAGACCTTCGACGGGGTGTCCGGATGGTGGGGCGGCAACCTCATGGGCGTCGGCCAGTACCCGGTGGAGCTCAGCGTGCCGGACCGGGTGGTCTACTCGGCGCACGACTACGCCACGAGTGTCGCCCAGCAGCCGTGGTTCGAGGACACCTCCTTCCCCGACAACATGCCCGGCGTCTGGGACACCTACTGGGGCTACATCTTCAAGCAGGACATCGCCCCGGTGTGGGTGGGCGAGTTCGGTACGACGCTCCAGTCCACCACCGACCAGAAGTGGCTGACGGCGCTGGCCGACTACCTGCGGCCGACCGATCAGTACGGGGGCGACAGCTTCTCGTGGACCTTCTGGTCCTGGAACCCCAACTCCGGTGACACCGGCGGCATCCTCAAGGACAACTGGACCTCGGTCGACACGGTGAAGGACGGCTACCTGGCCGGCATCAAGGCACCCGACTTCACCAACGGCGGCGGCAGCGGTGGTGACACGCAGGCACCCACCGCCCCGGCCGGTCTCACCGTCACCGCGACCACCGGCACCTCCGTCTCCCTCTCCTGGACGGCCGCGTCCGACGACACCGGCGTCACGGGCTACGACATCTACCGCGGCTCCACCAAGGCCGGCACGGCCACCGGCACCACGTACACCGACACCGGCGTGTCCGCCGGGACCTCGTACACCTACACCGTCCGGGCCCGTGACGCGGCGGGCAACACCTCGCCGCCCTCCTCCTCGGTCACCGCCCTCACCACCGGCTCCGGCTCCGGCGGCGACAGCGGCTGCACGGCCGCCTACACGGTGAACGACGACTGGGGCACCGGCTTCGGGGTGGACGTGACCGTGACCAACACGGGCACATCGGCCGCCGCGTCGTGGAAAGTGACCTGGACCTGGGAGGGCAGCCAGAAGGTCACCAACATGTGGAACGCCTCCTACACCCAGAGCGGGGGCGCCGTCACCGTCACGAACACCGACTACAACGGCAGCCTCGCGGCCGGCTCCCACACCGCCTTCGGTTTCCAGGGGACGCCCGGCTCCGGCGGCGTACCGACCGTGAGCTGCGCCCTGTCCTGACCCCGGCCGTCCGCGCCCCACCCTGCTCCGCAGGGAGCGCCGTAGCCCGCCCGCAGTGGCGGGCTACGTCTCATTCGGGACGTACACCTCGGCAGCCGCCACCCGCTGACGTAGGGTCCACGCCAGGAAGTGGCCGGGGTTTTCGTCCATGACCCGGCGGCCAATACTGAACCTCCGGTCAGGATTCCGCGTCCTTCCTACCAGCGATGACCAGCGAATCCCGTCCGTACCCCCTCCGCTAGCATGATCGCACCCCGGCGACCGCCCTCATCGCCCGCACAACCATGCCATCCGGCATGAAAAGCGACCTATTTGACCAAAACCTAAGACATCGGCCAGAGAATTGATATCTATAGCATCGCGGGTGTTTTCGCGAATAAACCGCCGAATACCCTTCGCTGCGTGGCGCCAACCGCGAGCGATACTGTGGACGGCGGCGGCGGTGGTGACACTCGCGTTCCTCGTCGCGCTGGAGATCGCCGCACGCCACTACGGCTTGCCGGGGCCGGTCACCACTCAGGCCCAAGAAGTGATATTCGCCCCCAAATCCGGCTTTCTGCTGTACGCCAGCATGGGTCTGATGATGGTGGTCCTCACCTGGCGGCAGCGGTTCATCGCGGTCGGTGTCGCGGCCGGAATCGACGTCGTCATCGCGCTGGTGCGGTGGGTGGCCGACGCCCCCGTCACCGAAGGCCACTTCTTCGGCAACGGCGCGCTGTGGGTGATCCTGGGGGTCGCGGTCATCGCCGTCACCCGCCGCACGGGCCAGGAACGCGTCCTGCTCCTGAAGGGCGTCGGCCTGGGTCTGCTTCTCGTCGCCGGCCGCAAGACCGGTGACACCTGGCTGCTCATCACCTCCAAGACCCGCCCCGATGTGCTCGACCAGTACATGGCGAACGCCGACCACGCACTCGGCAGCCCCTCCTGGGCCGTGGGGCGGATGATCGAGGCGACCGGCCCGGTCGGCGCCCGCTTCCTCGACTACGTCTACACGCAGCTGGCGGTGGCCGCGGTCCTCGTCGCGCTGTACCAGCTGCGCAATGTGGCCGCCGACCGGCGTTTCCCCGGTCACCACCTGGTGCGCACCTTCCTGGTCATCGGCCTTCTCGGCCCGGCCATCTACATGATCTTCCCCGTGGTCGGACCGATCTTCGCGTTCGGGGCGGACGGCGGACACTGGGCGGTGGCCAACCTGTGGCCGGACACACCGACGCCGATCGGGACTCCGCACCACATGCCCTTCGACGAGATCACGCCGCGCAACTGCATGCCCAGCCTGCACACGGCCTGGGCCACCGCGATCTTCATCCATTCCCGCAAGGGCCCGAAGTTCCTCCAGTACGCGGGCGCCTTCTGGCTGGTGGCCACGCTCGCCGCGACGCTCGGTTTCGGCTACCACTACGGCGCCGACCTCGTCGCGGGTGTGGTGTTCACGCTCACGATCGAGACGGGTATGCGCGCGCACGACCGCGGCTGGGACCGTTCGGGCATTCGGCTCGTCGCCTACGGCACCGCGGTGTTCGCGCTGCTCCTGGTGTCCTATCGCTATCTCTCGCTGGAAATGGCCCACTATCCCTGGGTGTTCGGGCCGCTCCTCATTCTGGCCATGGGTTCGGTGATTTACGGCTACGTACGGACCACCAGGCGGTGGGAGCCGAAGGCCGCGCCCGTCCCGAAGCTGGAGCCTCAGCCCGAAATGGCCTGATCGGCCCGCTCACGTCCGCGCCCGCCGGGGCAGGAACCCCTCCTGCCCCGGCGGGCGCGTTGCCGTACGGGCGCACCCACCCTGATCCACAGTCCAGACTGCGCAAGCTAACCTGGAGATATGGACGAGGTCACCCGCACCACACGCGCCACTGCCGACGGAGTCTCGGAATCGGCGGCGCGCGCCGCCCGCGAGGTGCGCGTGGTGTTCAGCCGGCTCAGACGACGGATGCGCGAGACGTACGACCCCGGCGACCTCACCCCGACCCAGACGTCCGTGCTGAGCCGGCTCGACAAGGACGGCGAGGCGTCGGTGAGCGACCTCGCGGCCGCCGAGCGCGTCCGCCACCAGTCGGTGGCCGCCACCGTCGGCGTGCTGGCCGAGCGCGGGCTCGTCGCCCGCCGCCCCGACCCCGGGGACGGCCGGCGGCAGCTGGTCTTCGTCACCGGGCAGGGCCACGCCTTCCTGGAGGACCGCCGCCGCGCCGGCGAGGGCTGGCTCACGCGCGCCCTGGAGGACGAGTGCACCGAGGAGGAACGGCGTACGCTCCTCGCCGCGACAGCCCTGCTGGAACGGATCGTCCGGGCATGACCGGGATTCTGCGGCGCATCCGTCCCGGCGGGGCGAACAGCCCGGCGGACGGCTTCGACCGGCGGCTGCTGGCCCCGATGATGCTGGGGTCGGTGCTCAATCCGGTCAACTCGTCCATCATCTCCGTCTCGCTGGTACCGATCGGCGCCGCCTTCGGCGCACCGCCCGCACAGACGGCCTGGCTCATCTCCGCCCTCTATCTGGCGACCGCCATAGGGCAGCCCGTGGTGGGACGGCTCATCGACCTCTTCGGCCCCCGCCGCCTGTTCCTGGCCGGGACCGCGCTGACCGGTGTCGCGGGCGTCGTCGGGATGTGCGCGCCGAGCCTGGGCGTGCTCATCGCCGCGCGCGTGCTCCTCGGCTTCGGCACCTGCTCCGGCTATCCGGCCGCGATGTACCTCATCCGCAGCGAGGCCGGGCGCACCGGGCAGAAGAGCCCGGCCGGTGTGCTCACCGCTCTCGCCGTCACCACCCAGACCATCGCCGTCGTCGGGCCCAGCCTCGGCGGTCTGCTGATCGGTGTCGGCGGCTGGCGCGCCACCCTGGCCGTGAACATCCCGCTGGCGGCGGCCGGCCTGTACCTCGGTGCGCGCCGTATCCCCGCGACGCCTGCCCGGCGCCGCGAAGCGGGCCACCATCCGGCGGGCGACCTGGACCTGCCGGGCATGGCCCTGTTCGCCTCGGCCCTCGTCTGCCTCCTGCTGTTCCTCATGGACCCGGGCGCCAGCACCTGGTACCTGCCCGTCCTGACGGTGTGCGCGGGCGTCGCTTTCACCTGGCGCGAGCTGCGCGCCCGGCAGCCGTTCATCGACGTACGCGTGCTCGGCAGCAACCTGCCGCTGGTCGCCACGTACGGCAGGGCGCTGCTGTGTTACGTCGTCACGTACGCCTTCCTGTATGGCTACACCCAGTGGACGGAGGAGGGGCGCGGGCTGACCGCTTCGCAGGCCGGTCTGGTGCAGTTGCCCCTGTTCAGCGTCGCGATCCTGGTGTCCACGCTCACCGGGCGGCGCCAGGCCGTCCGGGGCAAGCTGCTGGTGGGGGCGGCGGGGCAGATCGGCGCCTGTGCGCTGCTGTTCCTGCTGCACGCCGACAGCCCCGTGTGGATGCTGCTGGCCGTAGTGGTCGTGCTCGGGGTGCCCCAGGGGCTGAACAGCCTCGCTCTGCAGAACTCCGTCTACCATCAGGCCGACGCCGACCGCATGGGTTCCTCGGCGGGGCTCCTGCGCACCTTCGGCTATCTCGGCGCGATCATCGCCTCCGCCGCCAACGCCGCGTTCTTCGGCCATCACATCGATACCGTGGGTCTGCACCACCTCGCCTGGTTCATGCTCGCCGTCAGCGTGCTGTTCCTGGCGGTGACCGTGGCCGACCGGTCCCTGCGGGCCATCGGCTCCGCCGAGACGGATCGTCCTCGGCGTACCGACCGGTGAGATGGGGCCGCCCCCCCCCTCCCGCGTATCAGATCCCGGACAGGAACCGCCGCCCGTGACCGACCTGGGCCCGTTCACCGAGGCGCTCGACTGTCCGGTGTATGCGGTGACCGCCGAGGCGGGCGGTGAGCGGGCCGGGACCAGGGATTCCGGCTCCTGGCCCTGTCCGACGGGATCGGGATCGCGCCGGGCCACCCGGTGGACCGACCGCGCGGATCCGCCGGACAGGTCCTAGTCCAGCCAGGTCAGCGCGGCGACCACCAGGGCCTCCACCCCGGTGCTCAGCGTGGGCTCGACGACCGGGGCGAAGTGCGGGGAGTGGTTGCCCGGCAGCTCGTCCAGGTGTCCTTGCGCGAGCGCGGCCATGGTCTGCTCCGCCTCCAGCCCGCCCCAGAACCAGAACACGGTGGGCACGCCGAGCGTCTCACCGAACACACCGACGTCCTCGCTCGCGTTCACCTGGGGCATCGGCAGCATCCGCTCCGCGCCGAAGTACGCGGAGAGCGCCGCCACTGTCGTTCCGGTGGCCTCCGGGTCGCTGACGAGGGCCGGTGCGGAGCCGAACCAGTTCAGTTCCGGCGGCCGCACCGCACCCGCGGCCTGTGCCTCGCCGGCCACGACACGTTCGATCGCGCCTCGGACCAGGTCGCGTACGGCCGGGGTGAACGCGCGGATGTTGATGCCGAGTTCGGCGGTGTCGGGGATGATGTTGTCCTTCGTGCCCGCTTGGAGGCGCCCCACCGTCACCACGGCGGATTCGGCCGGTGGCACCTCGCGGGCGACGATGCCCTGGAGCCGGGTGACCACGTTCGCCGCCATCAGCACGGGGTCGACCGTCGCCTCCGGCCGGGAGCCGTGGCCGCCCTTGCCATGGAGCGTGACGTTCAGCGAGTCGGCGGCCGCCATGAGCGGGCCGGAGCCGTGGCCGATGAATCCGGCGGGCAGGGGGCCCACGTGCTGGCCGAGCACGATGCCGGGTTTCGGGAAGCGCTCGAAGAGCCCGTCCCCGACCATGTCGCGGGCGCCGACGGCCAGTTCCTCGGCCGGCTGGAACACCACCAGCAGGGTGCCCTTCCACTGGTCGCGGGCCCCGGCGAGCAGGGTGGCGGCGCCCGTCAGGCAAACGGCGTGCATGTCGTGCCCGCAGGCGTGCATCACCGGCACCTCGTGCCCCTCGCCGTCCGTGGCTCGGACCGTGCTGGCGTACGGCAGTCCCGTCTTCTCCTCGACGGGGAGGGCGTCGAAGTCCGCGCGGAGCATGACGACCGGGCCGGGCCCGTTGCGCAGAACGCCCACCACGCCGGTGCCGCCGACCTGCTCGGCGACCTCGTCGAACCCGGCGTCCCTCAGGCGCCGGGCCAGCAGGGCCGCGGTGCGGGTCTCCTGGCGCGACAGCTCCGGGTGGCGGTGCAGGTCCCGGTAGAAGCCGGCGAGATCCTCCCGGAGCTCCGCCAGTCCCGCGGTCACCGTCTTGGCCATGCCTCATGCCCTCCTCCGTGCCGGTTCCCGCACCGTATCCTCCGTCCGGTCCGCGGCGGGTGAGGACACCGGGCGCGGAGCGGGGTGGCCCTGTCACTTTCCGGCGGCGGCCCAGCCCTCGATCGTGGGCAGTACCGTCTCCGCGATGCGCGTCAGCGCAGCTTCGTCCGGGAAGCCGCCGTCCTCGCGCCACACCACCAGGTCGTAGGAGCCACCGCTGTCCTCGGCGTCTAGGGCCACCGTGAGGGCGTGGGCCGCAACGCCGGGACCGCTCTCGGATTCGCCGCCGTCGAACCGGAACCTGATCCTGATGGTCTGCTCGGTGTGGAGGAACGCCGGGTGACCGAGAACGGTCCGCTTCCGCGCGTCCCGCAGGTAGGGGCCGGACCCTGCCACCGGGGAACCGTCGTAGGTGACCGACAGGTGCACGGTGTACGTGTCGAATCCGACCTCCGCGGTGGGGTGGGCGATGTCCTTGCCGCCGGGGAGTCCGATGGAGCCGTCGCCGCCGTGCGCGGACAGCGGGATCTCGCCGGGGACGCCGAGCAGGCCGGCGAGATCGGCGCGGTTCAGCGCCTCGCACAGTGCCGCACCGGAGACGCGCCGCGCGCTCCCCGGGCCGGTCGCGGACGCGTCCGGGGTCTTCGAAGACTCGTCGGCCGAGCAGACGGCGGGTGAGGGCGTGTCCTCGGCGGCTGAGGTCTTCGCCGTCAGCCAGAACCCGCCCCCGAGCATCCCCACCAACGCGACGGCCGCGATGGCCTGACTCCACGCGCCCGGCTTCCTCTCGGACGCGCTGACATCTACGGCCGTGTCCCCCACCTGCGCTGATCTCCCGTTACATGCCCGGGGACCCTAACCTGTGATGATCAAGCGGACAAGGCGGATTCGTCCGGTACGGCACGCCGGTTCCGGCCCCCGGGCACGGACCGTCAGAAGTCGCCCCGCGCGCCGAGCCGCGCCGGACCGCTGACCGGCGGGCGGGCTGCGGTCAGAGTTCCGGGGCGGCGCGTTTGACGTAGGACGTGATCAGCGCGGATTCCAGCCGGTCGACACCGTCGAGCAGGCCGAACCGTTCGGTGAGGTACGTGTCGAGGGCCGCGGTGTCCCGGCAGACGACGATGACGACCAGGTTGTGGGGGCCGGTCGTGGTGGCGACGAAGGCCGCTTCGGCGTCGTCGCCCAGGGCGCGGGCCACGGAGCCGAGGCGGCCGGGTGCGACGGTCAGCCGGAGCATGCACTGCACGGAGAAGCCGAACAGCCCCGAGTCGATTTCGACATCGAGCCGGAGGACACCGGAGCGGCGCAGTTCGTGCAGTCGGCGGCGGACCGCGGATTCCGACCAGCCGACCTGCCGGGCGAGGTCCGGGTAGGCGGCGCGGCCGTCGGCCGCGAGGGCGGGCAGCAGCCGGCGGTCGAGGTCGGTGAGTTCCACCGGCCGGGCGTCCTCGGTGGCGTCGGGTGTCAGCGCGGCGATCTGTTCGTCGGTGAGCGCCAGGGTGCGGCCGATCCACCGGCGGTCCATGACGGGGCGCAGGAGCCGGTGGGCGTCGATGTGGGTGATGTGCGGCAGGCGGCCCAGTGAGGCGAGGGGTGCCGGGCCCTCGTCGGGAACGCGGAAGACGCAGACGACCTCGGTGCCGCTCGACAGGACGGCCACCCAGGCGGTGTCGGGCCGGTGGGCCAGCGCGCGGGCGAGGGCGGTGCTGCGGGAGGGCGGCAGGTGCAGGCGTACGAGCCATTCGGCGTGGCCGAGGCGCCGGCTGTCGGTCACACCGGCCACGCGGGCGATTCCGGCGGCCCGGAGTTTGCCGAAGCGCCGGGCCACGGTCCGGTCGGAGACGCCGAGGACGTCGGCGATCCTGCTGAAGGGGGCCCGGCCGTCGAGCTGGAGGGCGTGCAGGAGCCGCAGGTCGAGTGCGTCCAGCGTGACCGAATCCATCCGGGCAGTGTAGGCCGGTGTCGGATGCCGTCCGGGCCGGGCACATTGGGGCCGGGGCGGGGGCCGGGCGGGGAAGCATGGCGTCGTGCCGGGCCGCGCGGGGCGGCCGCGGATCCACCCGTGGAGCGCGAAGCCGCCGGTTCGACCCCGGCGCCCCATGCTTCCCCTGTCTCTCGGAGGACATCCATGTTCGAATCCCTCCTGCTGTTCGCCGTTCCGGCACTGGTGTTCCGGCTCCTGGGCATCCTGGGCATCCGCCGGTTCACGACCTGGCGGGCCGCCGTCGTTCACGGTCTCGCGGCGCTGCTCGTGGCGAGCGGGGCGGCGCACTTCGTTCCGGACGGCGGGAGCCTGATGCCCAGCCATGACGATCTGACGGCCATGGTCCCGCCGTTCGTACCGCTCCCCCACCTCGTGGTGTACGTGACCGGTGTGCTGGAGCTCCTCGGGGCCGCCGGGCTGGTCCGGACGGCGACGCGCCCGGCGGCCGGGTTCTGCCTGGCGGTGCTCTTCGTGCTTATGCTTCCAGCCAATGTGTACGCCGCCATGGAGGACGTCCCGCTCAACGGTGATCCGGCCACCCCGTTGTGGTTCCGGGTTCCCGAGCAGTTCGTCTACATCGCCGTCGCGCTGCTCGCGACCACGGACCGGGGCACCGGCCGCACGGTCCGCGGGCGGCGCGCCGAGGTTTCATGGAGGTGAAATTTCTCGCCGGGCCGCGGCAACACCGCAGTTCGGCGGCTTCTCCACTGGTCCAGACCTCAGAGACCGGCCCAAAACCCTTTACGTCACAGTGGAGTTCATGCGTCACTCGTGACGTGCACCCGTCAAGGCAAAGGCCGTTTCGCCGCACCGACTGATGCACGCCCCCGGATCAGACAACGCCGTTCCGTATCTCTTCACGCTACGCGAGTAGACCATTCGGGTAGCCCACACCAGGAGGCCTCCTTGTCCCGCACCCACAGCCGCAGACCCGCACTCCGCAAGCTGGTGGCCGCCGGAGCCGTCAGCCTCGGCATGGTGCTCGTTCCCGCCGTCTCGGCGGCCCCTGCCTCGGCCCAGCCGGCCACACCGGCCGGCGCGACCATCCCCTTCGGCGACGGTTACATGGGCGCCGGCTATCTCGGGGACGGCAAGACGTTCGCACCGGACACCCGCGAGCTCCAGCTGGATGCCGGGAGCTCGGTCTCCGTGCAGGCGACGCAGCTCCCGGGTATCGACGTCTCGCACTACCAGGGTTCGATCAACTGGTCGTCGGTGAAGTCGGCGGGCATCAAGTTCGCCTACATCAAGGCCACCGAGTCCACCACGTACAAGGACCCGAACTTCAACACCAACTACGTCAACGCGTACAACGCGAAGGTGATCCGGGGCGCGTACCACTTCGCCCGCCCCAACCTGTCCACCGGTGCGGCGCAGGCCACGTACTTCGCCGGCCACGGCGGGGCCTGGTCCCGGGACAACCTGACGCTTCCCGGCATGCTCGACCTGGAAGGCGGCTGCTACGGCAAGTCGGCCTCGGCGATGCAGTCATGGATCCTGGACTTCTACAACACGTACAAGGCGAAGACGGGGCGCGACGTCGTCATCTACACCAGCGCGAGCTGGTGGAACTCCTGCACCGGCGGCTGGAGCGGCATGTCCGCGCGCAGCCCGCTGTTCACCGCGCACTGGACAAGCGCGTCGAGCCCCGCCATCCCGAAGGGCTTCTCGCACTACACCTTCTGGCAGTACACCGACTCCGGTTCGGTGAGCGGCATCTCCGGTGCCGTGGACCGCGACCGGTTCAACGGCGACGCCAGCAGGCTGCTGGCCCTGGCCAACAACACGGCCTGACGAACGACTGAGCCGTCGCTCGGAACAGAGGGCGGCCGCGCGGTGCCGGGGCTCGGGGCCCGTGCCGCGCGGCCGCCCTTCCCGCCGTCTCAGCGGGGACCGGCGGCGAGCCACTCCTTGTACGAGGTGGGGGCGATACGTGCGCCGGGACCGGCGATGAGGACGTCACCGTCGACAGCGGCGAACATGCCCGCCTCGTCGTCGGTGACGACGGTGCGCCGGTCCTGGCGGGCGGCGAGCGTGAGGCGCCCGAGCTCGTCGAGGGGAAAGACGTCGGGGCCCGCGACATCGACCGTCCCGTCCAGCGGCGCGGCGGTGGCGACATCGGCGAGGGCGGCGACCACGTCGGCCGTCGCGATGGGCTGGACACGCGTGCCGGGCAGGCGCACGGTCTCCTCGTCGGAGGTCCACGACATGACCGCGTCCATGAACTCGAAGAACTGCGTGGCGCGCACGATCGAGTACGCGGTGGGCCCGTTGCGCAGGAGTTCCTCCTGGAGCGTCTTCGCCCGGTAGTAGTCCAGCTGGGGCACCTGGTCCACCCCGACGATCGAGAGAATGACCTGGTGCCGTACACCGGCCCGCTCGCCCGCCGTCAGCAGGTGCCCCATGCTCGCGCGGAAGAAGTCGGGGGACGCCGCGTCGAACGTGGGTGAGTTGGTCACGTTGACGACCGTCTCCGCACCTTCGACCGCCGCGTCGAGCCCCTCCCCGGTGAGCAGGTCGACTCCGGTCGACAGGGACGCGGGGACCACCGTGTGGCCGCCCTCGCGCAGCCTGGTGACGAGCTGGGAACCGATCAGCCCGGTTCCGCCGATGACTGTGATCTTCATGGTCGAGCCCTTCCGTGAGCCGAGCGCGGGCACCCCGGCACCGCTAACCCGGACATACATTGTCCGTGATTCTACTCGGATAGTATGTATCCGAGTAGAGCGGGAGGGCGACATGAAACTGTCCGGCGGGGTGGAATGGGCACTGCACTGCTGCGTCGTGCTGACTGCGGCGAGCGAACCGGTGCCCGCTGCCCGGCTGGCCCTGCTGCACGACGTCTCGCCCAGCTACCTGGCCAAGCAGATGCAGGCACTCTCCCGGGCCGGCCTGGTCCACTCGGTACAGGGCAAGACGGGCGGGTACATCCTGACCAGGGACGCCGCCAGGATCACCGTCCTGGACGTGGTGCAGGCGGTCGACGGCGCCGACCCGGCCTTCGTCTGCACCGAGATCCGCCAGCGGGGGCCCCTCGGGACGCCGCCCGAGAAGTGCACGGCTCCGTGCCCCATCGCCCGCACCATGGCCGCCGCCGACGCCGCCTGGCGGGAATCACTGCGAGGGGTCTCCATAGCGGACCTCGTCGGCTCGGTGGAGGAGACCAGCGGGCCCGGGGCGCTGCCCGGCATCGGGACGTGGCTCAACGCGGGGAGCGACGCGAGCGGCTGAGCGAGCGCACCCGCGAGCCCGGCCGTCCAGCTCGGTGCGGCCCTGACGACAGGTGCCGCCACCGGCCTGTCGGTGCCTTGCCCAGGGCCGCCACGGCACCCAGCCTGCCCGCCGGCGGCCCGCCGGGCCGAACCGGTGAGCCGGTCCGCTCCGCGTCACGGAGGTTCGCCATAGCGAGGCACACCGCGGTTTTGCAATGCTTGCGCGAATAATTTCAAGCTTGGCGTCGAGTATTGCGGGCGCATTCTCGCGTCGTTACGATCCCCGGCATCGAGTCCCGGTCTGCTGCCTGCCCATGCAGGCGCGTCACGGCGGGAGTCGGCCTAGCCGGAGGAGATCCAGATGGGTTTAACGCGCCGCACGTTTCTGCAAGCCGCCCTCTCGGCCGGTGCGGTGGGCGCGGTCGGGGGCACACAGACCGCCCTCGCCGGGCCCGCGTCAGCGGCCGGCAGTCCGCCGGGTGATGTGGTGGGCAAGGTCACCGTCGGCTACCAGGGCTGGTTCGCCTGCAAGGGCGACGGCGCGCCGATCGACGGCTGGTGGCACTGGACCCAGGACTGGGGCCGTTCCCCCTCCCCGTCGAACACCGGCATCAAGTGCTGGCCCGACCCGCGCGAGTACACGCATCCCTACCCCACGGCGTACGGCAGCCTCGGCAACGGGCAGCCTGCGACGCTGTTCTCCTCGTACGACCAGCAGACCGTGGACACCCACTTCCGGTGGATGCGGGAGTACGGGATCGACACCGCGGCCCTCCAACGCTTCAATCCGACCGGGGGCGAAGGCCCGACCCGGGACGCGATGGCGGCGAAGGTGCGGTCCGCGGCGGAGTCGAACGAGGTGAAGTTCTATGTGATGTACGACGTCACCAACTGGGACGGGATGCGCTCGGAGATCAAGGCCGACTGGACCGGCAAGATGAAGGCGCACACGGCGTCCCCGCAGTACGCCACCCAGAACGGCCTTCCGGTGGTGTGCGTCTGGGGCTTCGGCTTCAACGACACCAACCACCCGTTCTCCGTCGAGGAGTGTCTCGACGTCATCAACTGGTTCAAGGCGCAGGGCTGTTACGTCATCGGCGGGGTGCCCCGGGAATGGCGGACCGGCGGGGCCGGCAGCCGCACCGGATACGCGGACGTGTACCACGCCTTCGACATGATCTCGCCCTGGATGATCGGCGCCATCGGCAGCGCCCAGGACGCCGACAACGCCTACACCACCTACACCCTCGGCGATGAGGCGGACTGTGCCGCGCACGGCATCGACTACCAGCCGTGTGTGCTGCCAGGCGATGTGTCCGCGCGCCAGCGCGCGCACGGCGATTTCATGTGGCGGCAGTTCTACAACATGTGCCGGGCCGGAGTGCAGGGCATCTACATATCGATGTTCGACGAGTACAACGAGGGCAACCAGATCGCCAAGACCGCTGAGTCCCGGGCCTGGACCCCCGTCGACTCGGGGTTCCTGGCACTGGACGAGGACGGGACCGCCTGTTCCTCCGACTACTACCTCAGGCTGACCGGAGACGGCGGACGGATGCTCAAGGGACTGATCGCCCTCACCCCCGTCCGCCCCACCCCGCCCACGGCGGACTCCGCCGGTGACACCGACCTGGCCCTGCGGCGCCCGACCGCGGAGAGCAGCCGCACCCAGGGCTACGGCTCCGGCAACGCGGTGGACGGCGATCCGGACAGCTACTGGGAGTCGGCGAACGACGCCTTCCCCCAGTGGATCCAGGTGGATCTGGGGGCTGTCACCGCGGTGCGGCGGATCGTGCTCACCCTGCCTCCGTCCAGTGCCTGGGAGGCCCGGTCACAGACCCTGTCGGTGCAGGGCAGCAGCGACGGCGGCGGGTTCGCCCCGCTGCTCGCCGCCTCGGACCGCGTATTCGACCCCGCGAGCGGCAACCGTGTGACCCTGACCCTCCCGGCGGCGGTCACCACGCGCCTGCTGCGGCTGGTCTTCACCGCCAACACGGGGTGGCCGGCCGCCCAGCTCTCCGGGTTCGAGGTGTACGCCGCCTGAGCACCGGCCGCCCTCAGCCGGTGGCCGGCCCGGTCCGCGGTGCGAGGTGGTGCCACAGGAACGTATGCACCAGCGCGCTGTTGTGGGCGGCCTGTTCGTTGTCGCCGGCGCCCGCGTGGCCGCCACCGGTGTTCTCGTGCAGCAGGACCCGGTGGCCGAGTGCGCGCAGCCGCGCGGCAGCCTTCCGGGCGTGGCCGGGGTGGACCCGGTCGTCACGGGTGGAGGTCGTCAGGAGCACGGGCGGATAGTCCTGGTCCGCGGAGAGCCGGTGATACGGGGAGAGGTCCATGAGGTGCGGGCGGTCCTCCTCCCGGTCCGGGTCCCCGTACTCGGCGATCCAGGACGCGCCCGCGAGGAGCTCGTGGAAGCGGAGCATGTCCAGCAGCGGCACCCGGGCGACGATCGCGCCGAACAGATCCGGGTAGCGCGTGACCATCGCGCCCATCAGGAGGCCGCCGTTGCTGCCTCCGACGGCGCCCAGCATGGCCGGGGTGGTGAGGCCGCGCGCGACGAGGTCCGTGGCGACGGCCGCGAAGTCCTCGAAGGCGCGCGGCCGGTCCGCGCCGAGGGCGGCCCGGTGCCAGCCGGGACCGTACTCTCCGCCGCCCCGGATGTTCGCCATCACATACGTCCCGCCGCGCTCCAGCCAGGCACGGCCGGTGACCCCGTTGTAGGAGGGGGTCAGTGACACCTCGAAGCCGCCGTAGCCGTAGAGCAGGGCGGGCCCGGGGCCGGTGGCGGAGCGGTCGGGGCCGATCACGAAGTAGGGGACGCGGGTGCCATCCTTCGAGGTGGCGAAGAACTGCCGCGCGGTGAGTCCGGCCGTGTCGAAGTGGGAGGGGGCCTGCTTGAGGATCTCCGGCTCCGCGCCGATCCGCCCGTGGTGGAGGGTGGCCGGCTGGAGGAAGCCCGACACGTCCATGAAGTACTCGTCGGAGGTGTCCGCGTCCGTGTCCACCACGGAGAGGGCCGACAGCTCGGGGACGTCGGCGAGCGGTGCGCGTTCCCAGGTGCCGGGGGCGGGGGTGGGTGTGAGGACCTCGACGCGGGTGCTGACGTCCCGCATCGTTTCGAGAATCAGGTGGTTCCGGGTCCACGTGTGTCCGGCCAGCGCGGTCCGTTCGTCGGGCGTGAACAGCACCTGGGCAGTGCGGTCGCCGGCCAGGAAGGCCTCGAAGCCGAACGCGAGCAGGGAGCCCGCCGGATGCCCGAGCCAGGCGGTCTTCAGAGCGACGATCAGATGCTCGCGGTGGGCGTACGCGCGGGCGTCGTCCGGGACGTCGATGCGGACGGGGGCGGTGCCGGGGGCCAGCAGGTACAGCTCGCTGCTGTGGAAGTCCGGCGAACGGCTGACGAAGCTGCGTTCGAAGCCCGGGGTGGCGTCGTGCAGGCCGCTGACCGACACGTCGCGCGGGTCGCCCTCGAAGACCACGGTGGCCTGTTCCAGGGGTGTGCCGCGCCGCCAGGTGCGTACGGTCCTCGGATAGCCCGAGTCCGTGAGCGAGCCCGGTCCGAAGTCCGTGCCGATGAAGACGGTGTCCGCGTCGATCCACTCGATTTGGGTCTTGGCCTCGGCGACCCGGAAACCGCCCTCGACGAAGGTCCGGGTGGTGAGGTCGAACTCGCGGACGACCACGGCGTCGCCGCCGTCGCGCGACAGGCACACCAGCGCACGGCCGTAGTCGGGCCGCCGCACCACGGCGCCGTCCCAGATCCACTTCTCGCCCTCGGCGGCGGCGAGCGCGTCGATGTCCAGGAGGACCTCCCAGGCGGGTGTCTCCTCGCGGTACTGCTCAAGCGTCGTACGCCGCCACACACCCCGCAGGTGCTCGGCGTCCCGCCAGAAGTTGTAGAGGAACGCTCCGCGGCGCCGGGTGTACGGAATCCGGTCCGAGGCGTCCAGCACATCGCGCAGGCGCTGCTTCAGGGGGGCGAAACCGGCTCCGGCGGCCAGTGCGTCGGCCGTCTCGGCGTTCCGCTCGGCCACCCAGGCGAGCGCGGCGTCGCCTTCCACGTCTTCCAGCCACAGGTACGGGTCGTTGTCGATCACATGCCGCATTGTGCCGGACCGCGTGTCGCGCCCCGGACGCGCGGTCCCCGGCCGGCACGCCGCTGACGCGTGCCGGCCGGGTTTCCGCGCTATTCGTGGGTGACCGTCCGGCCGGCCAGGCCGGCCTGTCCGTTGATGACGAACTGTGAACCGGGTTCGACCACCACGTCGCCGTCGGCCGAGCCGGTGATGGTGACATCGGTCAGGGTCGCACTGCCCCTAGCCCCTCCATGGGCGAGGATTCCGGATCCGTTGACGGAGTTGTCGATGCGGACGTTCGAGATCTGCGCCCCGGGCACGGCGCCGCCGCCCGACTTGAACTGGATCCCGTCGTAGGTCGAGTCATGGATGTCGGTGTCGCGGATCGTGACCCCCGGGATGTCCTGTCCGGCCGCGAAGAGTGTGATCGCCCCGAACTCCTGGGCCTCGCCCCAGAACGCCCCGCCCGTGCGGTGCAGCGCGTTGTTGGCGATCAGCGTCTGCCCGGAGAAGGGCAGCGGGTCGTGGTCGGTCGCCAGCATGATCCCCGGGTAGTTCATCGTGTCGGAGATGATGTTGTTCTCGATGGTGTTGCCGTAGCCGCCGTAGACCGCGATTCCGTTGGCCCTCCAGGGCAGCTGGATGGTGTTGTTGCGGAAGTGGTTGTCGTGGCCGATGTCCACCGAGGGGTTCTTCACGTACTTGCTCGACCACACGGCGAGGGAGTCGTCGCCGGTGTACCTGAGCGAGGAGTTGTACACCGTGGAATTGCGGGTGCCGTTGGCGAAGTTGATGCCGTCGGCGTACGTGTTGCGGATGCGCATGCCCGTGAACTCGACGCCGTCGGCGGGGCCCCAGAGGTCCGGGATGTTGTCGTAGTCGCGTCCGACCCACACGCCCACGTTCGCGTGCTCGAGCCACACGTTGGTGATCTTGGTGTTCTTGCCGAAGCGGCCATTGAGCCCGACGCCACCCTCGGCGTTGCCGTCACCGCCCCGGATGGTGCCGGAGCCGAAGATCGCGATGTCCGAGATCTTGGTGTTGTCGTCGATGTCGAAGCCGAAGTTGCCCTCGTGCGGGTGGTTGATGCCGCCCGCGTCCTGCGGCGGGGTGAGCGTGTAGAGCTGGGAGTGCCACATGCCGGCGCCCCGGATCGTGACGTCCCTGATGCCCACCTGGTTGTACTGTCCACGGTCGAGCGGGTCGTCGGTGAGGATCTTCTGTTCCTGGCGCCACTGCCCCGGCGGAATCCAGACGCAGCCGATGTCGCCGTTCTGGTTGGCCGTCACCGCGCGCTGGATGGCGTCCGTGTCGTCGATCCCGTCGTTCGGAACCGCTCCGTAGGCCGTGATCGAGGTGCACCCGGCCGGCTGCGCGGTGGGGGGCGCCACCTGCTCCAGGTCGATGAGGTCGATGATGTAGAAGGACGCCGAGTCGTCCGCGTCGCGCTGGAGCCGGAACTTCGTGCCGGCCGGATAGGTCTCGCCGAGCAGCGCGTTGGACTCGTCGAACAGTCTGCGGGCGTCCGCCTGCGGCTGGTTGGTCAGGCCCTCCGGGCTGTCCGTGTCACCGTAGAGCCAGCTGTGCTTGGAGGAGAGGGTCAGCTTCCGGACGAAGGTGTCATTGGCGTACAGGCTGATCGTGGCCTCCGTGCCGCCGCCGTTCGGGGCGTCGGGGATGGAGTTGCGTACCACGATCGAGTTCGACGGGACGGTCGATGTGACCTCGACGTACTGGCCGGTGGAGTCCAGCCGCACGGACTGGCGGCCGGAGGACTCGGTGGCGAAGTTGGTGTGCCCGAAGGTGCGCTTCTGGTCGGACTTCAGCAACGTGCCCCGGTAGTCGCCCGCTTCCGCCTCGTACTCGGTGTACGGGACCGCGGCCCCGCGGCCGACCACGATGGTGCGGGAGAAGACGTTGTTGTTCTCGTTGGTCTCGGTGACGGCATCCGTCGCGTCCGCCGTGGCGGTCAGAGTGGCGCCGCCGCTCTTCGCGGTCCAACTGCCGGTGACGGCAACGGAGACGGTGCCACCGGCGGGAATCGCCCCGGTCTCACCGTTCAGCGTGGTGCCTTCCACGAGGAGCCGGGTGACCGTCGGGGTGCTGACGTCCGTGGTCCCGCGGTTGTGCACGGAGACCGTGAAGGTGACGGCGGCCCCCACCGCGGGGTTCGAGGGGCTGGGCGTGATGCCGAGCACCTCCAGGTCCGGGCCCGGACTCTGGGCGATCACGAGCTTCGACGCCGCGGTGCGGCTGTTGTTGCTGTTGTCCTGCTCGATGACCGTGTCGGCCGGGTCGACGACCGCGGAGAGGCTGTACGCGCCCATCGGGTGCTTGCCCACGTCGACCCGCACGGTGGCCGAGGCTCCGGCGGCGAGCCCGCTCACGGGTGCGCTGCCGGCGACCACGCCCTCCAGGCTGACGTCCAGCGTCGTCGCGGTGGACGCCGCCGTACCCACGTTGCGCACGGTGGCGTCCACCGTGACGTCGTCCGACTCGGACGGCGAGGCGGGAGACCACGTCAGCTCGGTGACGGTGAGGTCCGGGTTGGGAGCCGCGGTGCCGACCACCTGCATCTCGGCGACCTGGGCGCCGGGGGCACCCGTATTGGCGAAGAACGTGAGCCGCACGTCCGCGTACCGCCCGCTCACCGGGATCGTCACCGTGTTCGCGTTGTCCGAAGGGCTGAACGCGTAGTCGGCCCTGTCCTTCAGCGAGGTGAATCCGGTGGCGGACTGGGCGCGTCCGAGCACCTGGATGCTCTGGGTACGGGCCGCCCAGGCCTGGTCCGGGGAGAGCTTGACGACGACGGCCTCGACATCGGCGTCGGCGCCGAGCTTCACCGTCAGGGACGCCGGGTATCCGTTCGACTCCCAGTACGTGCCGGACTCGCCGTCGTTGGCGTTGGCCGGCACGAAACTCTGCACGGACGACGATGCCTCGATGGGCTTGTTCAGCGCCAGATTGGAGCCGACCGCCGGGGAAGGGCCGGAGTCGTCGCCGGAGTCCTCACCATGCACCTCGACCTGGGAGAGCTGAGCCGCGTCCCAGCCGCTGTTGGCGGTCACCCGCACGCGGACGTACCGGGCCTGCGTCGCGGCGAAGCCGATGGTGACGGTGTTGCCCGCCTGAGGGCTGAACGCCCGTGCGGCCGGGGCGGACAGGGTGCTGAAGCTGCTCCCGTCCGTGCTGCCCTCGATGCCGAGGGTCTGGGTCCTGGCCTCCCAGGCGGCCGGCAGCTTCAGCACCACCTGGTCGACGTCGAACCGGCCGCCGAGGTCGATGCGGACCCACTGCGGGAGCGTGCCGGAGCCCTCCCAGTACGTCTGCTGGCTGCCGTCCGTGACGTTGGACGCCGGGTAGGCGCCGTGCGCCCCGCTCGTCGTGACCTGCTTACCGAGTGCCAGGTCGGGATTCTGCACGGTCGCCGCCGATGCGGCGCCCGGCACGAGCCCGACGGTCATCAGCGCGGCTGTCACCGCGCCGATGACCAGCCGCCATCTGTATTGCTTCCATCTCATGCTGTCCTCTTGTTCCGTGGGCCCCGGGACCGGGCGGGCACGGGCAGGCGTCACCGTTCCGCACGACGCGTGGTGCGCCCTGCGGAAGGCGTGGGCCGGGCGCGGGCTTCCGGTACACCGAGGGGACGATCGGGGACGCCGGCAGGAGCGGGACTACCGCACCTGCCGGAAACTCACGCTCATTACCTAGATTTTTGAGTGATCCAGTCAATAATTTGCGGTGCTGCGGTGACAGGTTTCTAGCAGGCGACGTTTTTGTCAACGGTTCGCGCAGCGGCTGTCGTTGACCGGTGGGTGCCCGCCTCTGCCAGACTCGCCCCATGGCTGAGAACGACCCCGAGCACGGCTACCTGCTCGACAACCGCCAGACCGAGGCAGGGATCCGCTTGGGTGCCCTGGGCGAGCTCTTCGATCCGGTGACGTTCCGGCATGTCGACGCGCTCGGGATCGGCGCCGGCATGCGGTGCTGGGAGGTCGGCGCGGGCGGGCCGTCCGTCCCCCGGGGCCTGGCCGAGCGCGTCGGCCCTGGCGGAGCGGTGGTCGCCACCGACATCGACGTGTCCTGGACCCAGGACGCGGCCGGAGGCGTCATCGAGGTGCTGGCGCACGACGTGGCGGCCGACCCCCCGCCGGGCGGCGGCTTCGACCTCGTCCACGCCCGGCTGGTCCTGGTGCACGTCGCGGACCGCGCCGAGGCGCTGCGCCGGATGGTCCGGGCGCTGCGGCCCGGCGGCCGGCTGCTCCTGGAGGATGCCGACCCCGGGCTGCAACCTCTGCTGTGTCCGGACGAGTCCGGTCCTGAGCAGCGGCTCGCCAACCGCCTCCGGTCCGGCTTCCGGTCCCTGATGGCGGCGCGCGGAGCCGACCTCGCGTACGGCAGGACCCTGCCCAGGCTGTTGCGGGAGGCGGGTCTGGAGGACGTCCGGGCCGACGCGTACTTCCCGATCACCTCACCGGCGTGTGCGGTCCTGGAGGCCGCGACGGTCCGGCAGATCCGGGGCCGTCTGGTGGCGTCGGGGCTGGCCACCGACGAGGAGATCGAGCGCCATCTGGCGAACGTGGCCACCGGGCGCATCGACCTCGCCACCGCGCCGATGATCTCCGCGTGGGGGCGCCGCCCGTAGCCCCTGTCCCGGGGTGGTGCGGTTTGGGGGCGCGTTCATCCCTTCGGCTGGACCTTGGCCGTAAACGCCGCGGGCCGCGTCGGCTCTGATGGTGAATGGACGCGTATGCCGGATTCGGTACGACGGGCTCCGGCCCGTGACCGGTGTCCGGCGGAAGCCCCCACAAGCACAAGGAGCGTGAACCACCGTGGACAACGCAGACAGCGAGCCGCAGAGCGTGCAGAGGGTGTACGCGGAGCGGTTCGCCGCCGACCTCGCCGCCAACCGCTCGGAGCAAGGAGAACTCACCGCCCACATCGCGGAGTTGCAGGCGCGTGTGGGGCAGCTGAAGGAGGACGAGAGCTGGCTCGCGGGGATGCGGGCAGGGCTGCCCGGTGAGGCCGCGCCACGGCCGTCCCTCACCGCGGAGGCCGGCACCGCGGCCGTCGGCGAGGACGCACCGGCCACCGGAGCCGTCCCGCAGCCACGGCCGGCCAAGGGTTCGCAGACGACGGCCGCCCGCCCCGGGCCCGCCGGCAAGGCATCGGCCGCCACGAAGGGAAGCCGTCGCAAAGCACCCAGGAAGGCGGCGGAGAAGAAGGGGGCCGCGGCGGGCGCTCCCGGGACCTCCGGTGCCCCGCTGCACCAGCTCATCCACGCGCTCATGCCGGCCGGTGAGCCGCAGTTGGCGCGCGAGGTCCACGTGGCCCTGGCGAAGGCGCACCCGGATCGCAAAACCTCTGTTCAGGTGGTGCGAAACACCCTGGAAACCCTCGTCAAGAAGGGCCTCATCGGCAAGAGGATCCAGAAGGGGGCGGCCATGTACACCGCGGCCGCGCCGGCCGGCACGGCGCCGACGGCCGGACAGCGGGCTCGCGCGGGGGCTGCGGCAGGGTCCTGAAGCGGCCACGGCACAACCGGGTCGCCTCGCACCACCGGCGGCGCGAGGCCGGCACCGACGCGGTCCGGCCCCCTCGGAGCGTGCTCCGAGGGGGCCGGGCCGTTGTGCTGTGGCGTCAGGCGGCCGTGATGTTCTCGGCCTGCGGGCCCTTCTGGCCCTGCGTGATGTCGAAGGTCACCGCCTGGCCCTCCTGGAGCTCACGGAAGCCGGTGGCGTTGATGTTCGAGTAGTGCGCGAAGACGTCCGGCCCGCCGCCGTCCTGCTGGATGAAGCCGAAACCCTTTTCGGCGTTGAACCACTTGACGGTTCCGCTGGCCATGCCGGTGCCTCTCAGTCGATATCGGGAGCCGCACCACGCGGTCCCAGTGGCGTCGTGGTCCACCCTGCACAGCAAGGCGCCCGCGCCGGAGCACGGGCAGGTTCGGCGAACCACGACTTCCGGCAGTGACGCTACATGGCGAAACCCCTCTCCACCAGAGAGCAACGAGTTCGCGTCGCACCGGAATACGAAGGAAGCCGCTGATGGGGCGGCGCCCCCACAGGACCGTCCGCCGGTGAACCGCTTGGGCGGCCTGGGACACCTGCTCCCGCATCGAACAGCCTTCCTGCTTGAAGTTGCATGCAGTTGCATCCATTTGAGCAACTATTGACACGATCGGGCTCATGTACTGCACTGAGCGAGCACACTTGTCATGTTCACCTTCACTGACTGGAGTTGCGGTTCATGTCGGAGAGAACACACCGGTCCCACGGATGGCGCACGGCCCTCACAGCCGTGGCCGCCGCAGTCGCGCTCTCGGGAGCCCTGGCCGTACCCGGCGCCCAGGCCTCCCCCACAGCCACCAGCCCGAACGGCAACGCCCTGGCGCTCACCCCGCCGATGGGCTTCAACAACTGGGCGCGGTACGGCTGCGACACCGACTCCCCGAA
Source organism: Streptomyces sp. ATexAB-D23 (assembly GCF_000373645.1). GTDB lineage: Bacteria > Actinomycetota > Actinomycetes > Streptomycetales > Streptomycetaceae > Streptomyces > Streptomyces castrisilvae. Next base: position 88,255 of record NZ_KB892015.1, read on the forward strand.
CACCGGGGACCAAGGGCCGAGCCAACAACTCATCCTTGAGCAGGCCCAGGCCCTGGTGGACACGGGGCTGGCGGCCAAGGGCTACGACACCGTCACCATCGACGACTGCTGGACCACCACCGCTCGCGACTCCGAGGGGAATCTCGTCACCGATACCGAGAAGTTCCCGCGGGGCATGGCGTACATCGGCAGCCGGCTCCACGAGATGGGCCTGCGGTTCGGTATCTACAGCGACATCGGCACGGCGACCTGCGGCGGCTTTCCGGGCAGTTGGGGCCACTTCCAGCAGGACGTGGACCTCTTCGCCGCCTGGGGTGTGGACTACATCAAGCTCGACGGCTGCAACATGCCGTCCTCCGCCTCCGACGCCGACGGATACATCGACGCGTACGGCGACTTCGCGGCCGCGATGAGAGCGAACTCCTCGGGACGCGACATGGTGTTCTCCGAGTCGTCGCCCGCCTACTTCTCCATCGGCGCCACGGACCTCTCCGACTGGTACGACGTGATCGACGGTGCTTCGACGACCGGGCAGCTCTGGCGCGAGGGCTACGACGTCAAGATGCGCAACGGCGGCGGATCCGCCTGGGACAAGAACAGCAACGGCGCCGGAGTCATGACCCAGTACGGCTACAACTCGCTCCTGTCGCGCTACGCGGCCCCCGGCAGCTGGAACGACCCCGACTTCCTCATCACCGGTGACGGGCTGACAGCCGAGGAGTCCCGCTCCCAGTTCGCTCTCTGGGCCATGATGGCCTCGCCCCTCATCCTCAGCACGGACGTCGCCTCGCTGAGCACCGACTCGCTCGCCGCCCTCGGCAACACCGACCTCATCGCCATCGACCAGGACCCGCTCGGCAGGCAGGCGGGTGTCGTCTCCCGGGACGGCACCGTCGACGTACTCGCCCGGCCCCTGGCCAACGGCGACCGCGCGGTATCGCTCCTCAACCGCGGCACCACGGCCGTGCCCGCGAACACCACCCTGTCCGCGGTCGGCTTCCTCGGCGGCGAGGACTGCTCCGCATCGGTCAAGGACCTCTGGACCGGGGCCACCACGACCACGTCCACGATCGGGGCCACCCTGCCCCCGCACGGCACGGCCGTCTTCCGGGTCACCCCGGGCGCGGGCTGCACCGGTCAGCAGCCGACCGGGCAGATCACCGGCATCGGCGACAAGTGCGCCGACGACAGCGGCTCGGGCACGGCGGCGGGCAACCCGGTCATCCTCTTCCACTGCACCGCGGGGGCCAATCAGCGCTGGACTCTGCCGAGCGACGGCACCATCCGCGCGCTGGGCCGGTGCCTGGACGCCGTCCACCGGAGCGACAGCGCGTACACCGGCTACCGGGCCGTCCTCAACCCCTGTGACGGCAGCTCCACCCAGAAGTGGTCGTACGAGCGCAACGGCTTCCTGAAGAACACCGGGCTGCCCGGTCGCTGCCTGGACGCGTACGCCTCCGTGACCACCGACGGCAACCCGCTGGTCGTCGACACCTGCGCCAACTCCCGGCCCAACCAGCAGAACCAGATCTGGGCCCTGGCCGAGTAGCGCGGGCAGGAGGGGAGGGGGTCGGGGAGGCATGAAGAAGGTGCGGTCGGCAGGGGGGCTGCCGACCGCACCGAGATCCGCCCCGCCTCGGTCCGGGAGATCGAGGTGGGTGACGGAAAGAGCCAGATCAGCGGACCATCCTGCGAAGGATGCCCCTCGGAGGGACGAAATACGGTCTGCTGGTCAAGCCCTTCCCGCCACCGTTCTGAACGGGCACGGAATTCCGGCTGCAAGCACTGCCAGGAGAGGACAGCAGGAAGTCCGCACGTCAGGCACGGGCCGGCAGTTTCGAGGGGCCGCAGGCCAGTGCCTCACGCCGTCCAGCATGGAAGGTAAACAGACCGTTTTCTACGTCCAGTTTTTAGCGCTAAGCCACGTCGCGCCAATTAGGCTCACGCCCGCGCAACGTGGCCCTAACGCGGGGGATTTGATCGCATGACCAGCACCGACAAGGCAGCACTGCGGACTCTTCTGAGAGTCCGTCGTGCACTGATCGACCCCACAGGGCACGGTTTTCACCGTTCGTCCGGCCAGGGGCGCCGTGCGCCCGGCCTCTCGCAGCACCAGGTCGACCAGCTCCTGCACCGGACACCCGGTACGTACCGGCGCCTCGAATCCGGAGCGTGGCCGAGGCCCGACACCGGCTTCCTCCGTGATGTCGCGATGCTCTTCGCCCTCAACGAGCAGGAGTGGGTGTCGCTGTGCCGGTACGCCGGTATAGGCGACCCGCCCGGACCGCTCACCTCCCGCTCGGGCAAGGAGGTGCCCGGTGTGTGGCAGGAGGCCGTCGACGGGATGACCCATCCCGCGTACGTCACCGACGCCTCGTGGGAGCTCATCGCGCACAACAGGGAGTTCGCCCGGCTGTTTCCCGGCGGGCAGGTCCCGGCGAACACGATGCGGTGGATGCTGCTGGAACCACAGGGGCGTTCGATGCTCATGGACTGGGACCGGGCCTGGGCCCCCCTCGTCGTGCCCCAGCTGCGGGCGGCGCTCGCCAGCCGGCCCGAGGACGAGGTGCTCCGCCGGATCGAGAAGGATGTCCTGGCCGACCCGCAGTGCGCGCCGATCTGGGACTCGGGCAGTGCGCACATCCATCCCGACGGCGACGAACGGCCCATTCGCCACGCCGTCGACGGACCGGGCTGGGTCACCATGTGCGCGGCACAGCCCATGGCCGCGCCCGGCGCGCGCCTGATCGTTCTCATCTTCCATCCCGGAGCGCGCCGCGCGCACTCCCGGATCCCGGTTCTGCGCGCCCCCTGACGTCTTCCCTCCCGGCTTCCGCGATGCTCTGATCAGGGCATCGCGGCCTCTCGTGGCTTAGGTTGTGCCCTACCCCCACAACGTCGCCGCAACGTGCCCGCCGGAGGATGTCGTGCCCGCCTACATAGCCCGCCCCACCACCGTGTTTCCCGCCCACAAGATCACCACCGGAGAGATCGCCGACGACATCGGCGCGCATCACCCCGGCCACCCCCGGCTCGCCGCGATCCTCCGGATCGTGGCCAACACCGGTGTCCGCAGCAGGTACTTCACCCGGCCGCTGGACGCGCCGACGGTGTCGGGGAACGCGGGGGTCGCGGAGCGGGGTACCACGGCCTTCGGCGACGCGGTGGACATGGCGGAGCGGGCGGCGCACGGCCTCCTCGGCGCGTACGGCCTCGGCCCCGGCGACGTGGACGCGATCATCACGACGCACTCGACCGGGTGGGCCGTGCCGAACATGGACATCCATCTCCTGGACCGTCTCGGACTGCGGCCCGGGGTCCGGCGGATCGCTCTGACATCGTTGGCATGCGCGGGTGGCGCCCAGGCGCTGATCCGGGCGGTCGACATGGTGACCGCGAGACCCGGCTCGACGGTCCTCGTCGTCGCGGCGGAAGTCATCTCCGCCGTCTACAGCCACGAGGACGACGCCGTCGAGCACATGATCTACAAGGCGCTGTTCGGGGACAGCGCCGCCGCCGTTCTCGTCACCAGCGAGCCTCTGGGCCCCGGCTTCCGTGTCGACTCCCCGGCCGACACCTACGAGCACGTCCTGCCGCAGAGCCTGACGCGCTACGCCGGCCGCGTCGATCACACCGGTTTCCACTTCGACAGCACCAAGGAAGCGCTGAGCGCGGCCGACGACGTCCTGCCCGATCTGCTGGCGTGGCTCGGCCCGTCCGTCGTCGGCTTCGGGGTCATCCACCCCGGCAGCGCCCGCATCATCAGCGACACCGCGTCGGCGCTCGGCCTCGACGCCCACGACACCCGTCACTCCACCGCCACCCTCCGCGACGAGGGCAATCTCGGCGCGGTCTCCGTACTGCGCATCCTCGAACGTACCCATGCCGAGCCCCCGCAGGACGGCGCCACCGGAGTCATGGTCGCGTACGGGCCGGGGTTCGCCACCGCTGCTCTGCGCGGCACCTGGACCGACTGAGCGTCCGGCCCCCAAGGACCGGAGCGGTGCGCGAAGGATTCAGGCCGCCGGGCGCGGCAGCCGCCGGTAACCGGAGCCGTCCTTGTCCCGGCCCAGCAGCCCGCCGATGACGAGGTAGCGGCGGAGCGCGGCGCAGTCGTCATGAACGGTGCGCAGAGCCTCGTTGACCTCGCGTTCCGTGTAGGTGCGCCCGGACTCGAAGAGCGTTTCCGTGAGGTGGACGAGGAGTTGTTCGCGGCGGGCCGTCTTGCGTGGGATCGCGGTGAGGCGGCCGTGGGAGAAGAGGGTGTGCACGCCGTGGCTGCTGCTGGTCTGCTGGTCCGACATGGTTCCGAGCCTGGCAGGGGGCCATGTCGGGGGCAACTTGTTTCCGTCGGCCGCGTGCGGGCCCGGACGGACGGCGGCTCGGGTTGACGGGTGGTCGCGGAGCCGGTTTGCTGACGCGATGACCGATCTTCGTATCGAACAGGTGGACGGCGACGCCGCCCTCCTGGACTGGCAGTTCGTCCACAACGCCATCATCCCGACGGCGCCGCTGACATTCGCGGAGGTGGGCGAGCGCGCGCGGCGCAACCGGCTGTGCGTCGCGTATCAGGATGGTGTCCTCGTGGGCTGTTCGACCGTGCGTCCGCCCATCGCGGACGCCTCGGTGGCGACCGTGATCGCGCGCATCCTGCCGGCCCATCGCGGGCTGGGCTTCGGCGGGCAGCTGTACACGCACGGTCTGACGCTCGCCCGGGGGCTCGGCGCCGAGGTGATCGAGACCTGCGTCCTGGAGTCGAACCCCGAGGGGCTGAGGTTCGCGCTGAGCCGGGGTTTCGTCGAGACGGAACGGTACGTACTGCCTGGTGACACCGTGCCGTTCATCGATCTCCGACTCGCCTGACGGCCCCCGGCGCGGCACGCACGAGCCCGGGGCCCGCCGTGATGTCCGGCAGGCCCCGGGACCGGTGCTGGTGCTGGTGCTGGTGCGGTCAGGCTGTGTGGAGCGTCAGCCCGTACCGGTTCAGGATCTCGTTGATCGGCTGGTGCCAGGTCTCGCCGCCCGAGGCGCAGTCTCCCCATCCGCCCGAGGTGACGCCCTGCGCCTGGTCACCGCTGATGAACGAGCCGCCCGAGTCTCCGGGTTCGGCGCAGACACTGGTCTTCGTCATCTCGTAGACGGCGCCCTGGCTGTAGTTGACCGTGTCGTTGGTGGCGAGCACGTTCCCGCAGTGCCAGTGCGAGGTGGAGCCGGAGCGGCAGATCGACGCGCCGATGGGGGCCACGTCGGAGCCCCGCACGAGCTGGTCGGAGACCGTTCCCCAGCCGAGGACCACGGGGACGGTCCACCAGCCGTTGCCGACGCTGACCCACGCGTAGTCGTCGCCGGGGAAGGAGGAGCCCTGGAAGCTGCCTATCGCCGAGCCGTCCCAGCCGCTGACTCCGGCGCCGGCCTGGCCGCAGTGGCCGGCCGTGACGAAGCCGCCGTACACGGAGAAGCCGATGGAGCATCGCACGTTGCCCGTGTAGTACGGGTCACCGCCCACGGTTCCCGCCGAGAACGTCCGAGGCGCCTCGGTGGTGTGCTCGACCGTGACCGGACCGGTCTTCTCGGCCCGCTCGATGAACTTCTGGACATCGTTGTCAGACTGCTTGGACGCGACGACGTCGATGACGACCTTGTTGACGCGCGGGTCGACGTGCCAGCTGCTGACGCCCGCCGGGGCGTCGAGCTTGTCGAGCTTCGCCTTCACCGAGTCGAGGCGCTGCTCGGTGTGGGTCACCAGCCGGACCGCGGCGCCCGTCGCCCGCACCGCCGCCGCCTGCTTGTCGTTGGTGACGGCGACGGTGAGGTCACCCGTCGCGGGGTCGAACCAGGAGCCGCCGTACGAGGCCCCGGCCGCGTGGCGCGCCTTGGGCTGGAGTGCGGTGGCGGTCTTCTCGGCGGAGAGCCGCGCCCTGGCCTGGCCTTCCGTCAGGCCGAGGTCCCTCTGCATGGCGGTGAGCAGCCCGTCCGAGGCCGGCGCGGCGGCGCGGGACGGTGCGGCGGGGGTGTCCGCGGCGGAGGCCGACGGGAATCCGGCACCCGCCCAGGCTCCGGCGAGGAGCACGACGGACAGTGCGGTTCTCAAGGCTGTGGTGCGTCTCAAGGTTTTGGCCCTTCTGGTGTTCCGGCTGGGTGGGGGAGGAACAGCAGGCGTCCGAGGCGTCTCTTCTGAGAGCGCTCTCAGAGTGTGCCGTTCGGGACTGTAGCCGAATACATGTGAGCAGGTCCATGCCAATGACATGAGTGGCCGTACGGTCCGCCCGATGAGTAGGCGTACTCATCCCCCACGCGCCCGGCGGTCCTACTGTCACATCGGACACACGGGCAGGTCCGGGCGCAGAGGCGTACCGGGATACGGAGCGGGGGCGGGGCGGGCATGGGCAGATCGTCGAGAACGCGCAAGGCCGGAGCGGGAGTTGCCGGCGCGCTGGCGTGCGCGCTCGCACTGGCGCTCACGGGGTGCGGGGTGGTGAGCACGAAGGAGGACCGCAAGTTCGCCGCGAAGCTGGCCGAGACCTACTACCCGGGCGTTCTCAAGGTGATCGAGGCCCACAAGCTGTTCCCGCAGGCGAGTGGTTCGGAGATCACCTTCGCGATGACCGACGACCCCGACGCCGTGGTCCGCATGAGGGTGGACGCCGACGCGGGCACGTGCAACACCCACGCGTGCCGGGGTGTCATGGACGACGCGGTGGAGCGCGGGCGGCGGGAAGCGGCCGCGCTGCGGGTGCTCGTGGGCACGTTCCGGCGCTGCGGCCACGAGGTGATCGCGATCGAACCGCAGACCGGTGCTCCGTGGATCGTCGCCTCCCCGGCCAATGCCACGGTGACCGCCCTGCTGGAGGACATCGGCTCGTGCGTACGGCAGTGGAAGGAGGAGGCGGGCAGCGGAAAGGAGGGGACCGAGGTGAAGGGCGCCGCGGTGAACCTGGCCTCGCCGTCCGTCGCCGAGGGCCGGCCCAGGGGAAAGAAGTCGCAGCCGACGGCGATGCGGCTGGGCTCGACCTCCCTGCTGGCGGCCCTGACCTCGCACAACTACTACTCGGTGGGCTACGCGGCAACGGACGGACGCATCGACCCCGCTTCCGGCAGCGCCCGGATCGTCCGGCCGTTCGAGGCGCGGCAGAAGTTCGCCGCGGCCGTGCACGACGCCGTGGGGAACCGGCTCCGGGCGACGTACCCGCGCGTGCAGGTCAGCGACTACGACTGGGTGTGGCGCCTGGAGCCCGGGACCGTCGACCGGGTCACCGGTTACGTGCTCTACTGCGAGGAGCCGGACGGGGACAAGTCGTGCCTGGGTGATCAGGCCGTGCTGGTGACCACGGATCTGCACGGCGAGCCGCTGGGCGAGCTGCGACACGTCGGCAAGGTGCGCGAGGGCCGGGGACCTCTGCGACTGCCCCCGATGTGACCCCCCTGCGCCGCCGTCTCCCCGCGTCAGGTGAGGGCGGGACGGTAGGTGTACGTGCCCCACAGCGCGCGGACCGACGCGCTGTCGCGCCAGTGGCCCGGCGCCGCCGACTCGTCCGGCGCGCCCCACACCCGGACATGGCCGTCGCCCGGTTCCCAGCCCGGATCGCCGGTGGCCGCAAAACCCGACCAGGCCGCGGTCATCAGCTCCGCGAGGCGGCGGTCCCCGGGCGTCGGCGCGCCGCCGATGAGGAAGTGAACGCTCTCCTCTTCCACGTTCCCGAAGGCGAAGGGCACGTCCGCGCAGTGCCAGGCGCGCACCCTCGACCGCCCTTCCCCGCGCCGCCGGTCGAACCGGGACAGGAACGCCCGGCCGCCCGCGCGGGCGTGCGCGTCGGCGAGCCGGTTGCTGTACTCGCCGTACATCAGGTCCCCGTAGACCGCGAGGTGGAGTTCGTACGCGTGGGCTCCGGGCATGAGCGCGCGGTATCCCTCCATCAGCGGGCCGGGGAGGCCGAAGTCGGATGCGAAGCGCCGGAGCCGCTCGTCCGTGGAGACGTCGGCGCTGCTGCCGACGGCGTCCATCAGCCAGTACTCCTCGGTGGTGTGGCAGACGAGCAGGTCGATGTCCCGGGCGGTCCCCCCGGCGATCAGGGCCAGCGGGTCGTCGCGCAGCAGGTGCCCGTCGGCGACCGGCCCGTAGATCACCGGGTCCCAGTGCAGTTGGCCGGAGTCCGGATCCTTCCGGTACGCCTCGGTGACCGCGTCGGACGCCCTGACCAGCGCCTGCGGGGACGCTTCGGCCAGTGCGGCGCCGGTCGCCGGGACGCCCGCCTCGGCGGCCACTCGTGCGGTGACGCGCCGGGCGAGCTCAGGGGCGAAGCAGGGGCCGACCGCGCTGTGCGCGATGACGCGGCGAAAGAGGCCCCGGGCGCCGTCCATCGCCATCAGGCAGACCGCGGACGTGGCGCCGGCCGACTGTCCTGCCAGGGTGACGTTGTCCGGTGCCCCGCCGAACGCGGCGATGTTGTCGCGGACCCATTCCAGTGCGGCGATCTGGTCGAGCAGTCCCCGGTTGGGCGGGCAGGCGTCCGTGCCGTCGGCGGGCACGTGGCCGAAGCCCTCGAAGCCGAGGCGGTAGTTCAGGGTGACGACGACCAGTCCGGTGCGGGCGAGCGCCGTGCCGTCGTAGTCGGGCTGTGCGCCGGAGCCGAAGGTGTAGGCGCCCCCGGGGATCCAGACCAGCACCGGCAGCGGGCCGGGCGCGCCCGCCGGAGCCCAGACGTTGAGGCTCAGCACGTCCTCGTCGCCGGGAGCCCAGGACGGGGCGCCCGGCAGCTCTGCCGACTGCGGCGGGACGGGACCGAAGACGGTACAGTCACGGACGCCTTCCCAGGGCGCGCGGGGGCGCGGCGCCCGGAAACGGTTCGCGCCGAACGGGGGCTCGGCGTACGGGATTCCGAGGACGGCGACGACTCCCCGCGCCGGGGTCCGTCCGCGTACCCGCCCGCACGCCGTCTCGTACACACTGCTCGTCAATGCTTCGCCGCTGCCCTTCACTGTTCGCCCCCGGGCGGAGGCGGTGCTCAGGATCACGTACCGACCGGCCCCGGCGCGAACCGATTGAGCGGGGGCGATGAGGGTGAGGCCGCGTGCGGGCGGTGTACAGGTGCGGTGTCAGCCCGCCTGGCCGATGGCGCTGCGGAGCATGGCCACCGTGGTCGCCGCCGCGGCCCGTTCCGCCTCGTCGCCGGTGGCCCGTACCCGTTCCTCCAGCAGCACCACCGCCGCCTGGAGCACCCCGACGCGCACCGGAACGCTGCGCATGGCCGTCAGCACGGCTGCCGCCTGTTCGGCCGGCGAGGCGGTCGCGGCCTGCGGGATGAGGGTGGAGATGCCGCGCCCGAGCGCACGGTCACGAGGCGGCTGGGCCGCGGGTGTGGTCACCACAGAAGTCTGCCGCACGCGGCGCGCCGAATCGGTCAGCGACCTGGCCGCGCCCCCGCGGTGTCCGGCGCCCCGTCGTGCACGCGGCGCAACAGGGCCGTCAGCCGGGCCCGTTCACGGGCGTTCAGCGGGGCCAGAACCTCTTCCTGCACCGACAGCGCGTCCGCCTTCAGGCTTTCGAGCAGGGCGCGGCCCTCGGGGGTGACGGTGACCGTGACCCGCCGCCGGTCGGCGGCGTCGCGGGCCCGCTCGACCAGACCCGCCGCACCGAGCCCGTCCACGATCTTCACGACGTCGCTGCGGTCGATCGAGAGCCGTGCGGCCAGCTCCCGCTGCACATGGGGGCCGAAGTCCGTCAGTGCGGCGAGCACCGCCATGTGCCAGAGCCGCAGCCCGCGTTCGGCCAGCCGGTCGGCGAGCCGGCCGCGCGCTGCCTTGCCCGTCTTCGTCATGAGGTAGGTCGTGAGTCCCAGGAGGCTGGGCGGGGTCTCGTTCACCGGACATATCGTAGGGCCGCACCCATGATGGGTGTGCACCTACTCAGGACGGGTCAGTTGCGCGCCCAGGTGCGCATGGCGGAGCGCGAGGAGAAGTTCGCGACGTCCTTGTCGAGCGGGTGGTCGGTGTACTGGTGAATGCGCCAGGACGCCTTGATGCGCGGCTTTCCCGCGGTCACGTAGTCGGCGATCCAGAGCCCGTCGCCCGCGTAGGACGTGGTGTCGTGATTCAGCCAGAAGTAGCGGTTGCAGTAGAGCAGGACGCGGTGGTGCGGCCGCAGGCGTTTGACCTCGCGGATGAAGCGGTCCTTCTCGGCGTTGCTCGCGTGGGTGCCCTCGCCGTTCTGCTCCCAGTCCACGGCGAGCAGATCGCCCGCCTTCTCGGGCGCCTTGCTCACGAAGTACTCGGCCTGGGCCGCGATGTTCCCGGGCCACAGGAAGTGGTAGAAGCCGACGACACAGTCGGCGTCGCGGGCCCGTTTCGTCTGGTCGGTCAGACGTGGATTGACGTAGGAGCGGCCCTCGGTGGCTTTGATGAAGACGAAGTCGAGTCCGTCCGCGTCGAAGGAGGACTGATGGGCGCTGACATCGACACCGTGCAGCATGGGGCACCGCCTTTACAAATGACTAGCACTGTTCCGGTTACCTTCCCCCCGCATCCGCTCCTCACCCCCGCGATGGCCTCACCGGAAGCGTGAATGCGCATGTGTGCCGGGGCGCGCGCTCCGGCACACATGCGCGGGCCGCTCACTTCTCGGCGCTGTCCCCGGCCTCGGGCGCGGCCGGGAGGCTGTCCATGAAGGAGCTGACGGAGAACACGGCCTGCCCCGGTCCGGGCGGGCCGTAGCCGGGGGGCGAGCTGAGCCCGTACTCCTCCATCGTCGCGCGGTAGGCCTCCAGGAGCCGGATGTGGTACTCCAGCGGCGCACCGTCCGGGTTGGTCCTGCCGAGCGGCGTCGTCGGCTCGGGGCACCAGGTGGTGAAGCGCGGAGTGATGCCGTGCGACATGAAGAAGCGCAGACCCTCGGTGGTGGAGTCGATGGCCTCCCTCACCGTGGTGAAGCCGAACGGCTCGGCCATCTCCACTCCCGCGACGAAGTTGGGGATGACGTTGCGGGCGCCGAAGACGTCGGCGGAGTCCAGGATGCGGCGGTGCCACTCGTCACGGCCGACGTAGCGCTCCTTGCCGGGGCAGTACAGCTCGAACAACCGGCGGTCCCACACCTCGTAGTTGGGGTGGTAGATCTGCACCCCGTAGTCGTGGAAGCGCTGGACGTCGGCCTTGGGCAGGGCCTGGGCGACGACCTTGCCGATCCAGCGGCCCGGGAAACGCTCCTCGATGGACTTGGCGTACTGGCCGTAGAAGTCCGCCTCGTCACGGCCGCCGATGTGCGAGGTGATGGCGCCGCCGGTGAGGGTGTACGCGGTGGAGGTCTTCGCCGTGTCGTACCGGTCGATGACGGCGAGCGCCTCCAGGACCTCCTCGACGGGCTTCACCCCGGTGTACGGCCGGCCGGCCGCCTTGTGCTGGCGCCAGTTGTGGTTGATGTCGCAGTACTGGCACTCCTCCTTCGCGCCGAAGTACTGGCAGACGCGGAAGACGGTGAGGTAGACGAGGTAGCCCCACTGGATGGTCGGGGCGACCTCCATCACGGACTTGCCGTTGGCGAGGGTGTGCCGGTAGTAGTCCGGCATGGGCGGCAGGCCCACGTCGGAGATCCGCCTGCCGTCGAGGTAGAGCCCGAGCACGCCGTCGTCGTCCGCCGCGACCCGGTAGGGGGACGCCGGGTTGACCCGCACCGAGACTACGGTGCGCCGCAGTTCGTACGGGCCTCCGGTGAGCACGATCTCCTCCGGGGGCCGGCGCAGCGCGGCCGCGCCCAGCTCGGGCAGCGTGCCGTGGTCGAAGGAGAAGATGAAGTAGGACTTCGGCTTGACGTCGCCGTCCTCGTTGTCGCTGAGCGCGGATTCGTCGAAGGCGAGGCCGCCGCGCAGCAGGTCCTCCTTGATGACGGCTTCCCGCGGCACGTGCGGGAACTGCTCCATCAGCCGCTCGATCAGGCGGGTACGGCCGGTGTCGGTGCCGCCGGGCTCGGTGCGGCTGGGATCGGTACGGCTCGGCATGTGCGGGCTCCTCGGTCGGTCGTCGGCGGTGTTCCGGGTGCGACGTTCTGTGCAACGAACCACGGCCGCGGGGCGTTCTCGTTCCGGCTGCCGGATCCGTCACTCCCCGCCGCCGGATCCTATGTGACCGGTCAGTAAGGTGTGGGGGCGGGAGCCCGTCGGCCGTGCGGCCGGCCCGACGCCCGGTGGTGACCGCAGCCGGCCGCGGAACGGAAGTGCTCCATGCCCCGCACCATGACCGTGTCGGACAGCATCGTCGTGCTCGCCGATCCCGCCGACGTGTACGCCCGGCTGAGCGACCCGACGGCGATGGGCCGCTGGAGCCCGGAGAACCGGGGAGCGCGGGTGCGGGGTGAACGCCGGGACGCGTACGTCGGCATGGTCTTCGACGGCCGCAACAAGCGCGGCCCGGTGAGCTGGACGACGCGGTGCACGGTGACGGCGGCCGATCCGGGCCGCAGGTTCGCCTTCCGGGTCCATGCGATCGGTGCCCGGCGGCCGTTGCTGCGCGGGCCCATCGCCACGTGGGAGTACCGCTTCGAAGCCGTGGAGGGCGGCACCCGGGTCACGGAGACCTGGACCGACGACCGCAGGGCCTGGCCCGATGCCGTGGCCAACGCCTTCGACCGGCTGGCCACCAGGGGGCACACCTTCGCCGTGTTCCAGCGCCGCAACATCCGCACCACGCTCGAACGCCTCAAGGCGGCGTTGGAGACGCCGCAGCCCTGACGTGCTGGTGTCCCGTCACTTCGCCCAGTGCGCGGGACGTTCGAGCGACGGCGGGAGCCGGGTGGCGCCGCTCCCCCGGGCGGCGTTCAGCTGGGCCTGCGTCAGGAAGAGCGCACCGGTCAGGTCGGCGCCCGACAGGTCCGCGTCCCGGAAGTCCGCGCCGATGAGGTCGGCCAGGCGGAGGTCGGCGCCGCTGAGGTCCGCCGCGATGAGGTAAGCGCCGCGCAGATCGGCCCCTCGCAAGTCGGCGCCCTTGAGCCGGGCGCCGATGAGGTCGCCACCGCGGTGGTCGCGCTTCTTGCGGCCGGGCGCCGTGGCGCGTACGAGTTCACTGCCGCGCGCCAGCAGGGCGGCGACCTCGCCCCGGTGCGCCGCGACGTCGAGGTCCGCGAGGGCATCGGCTTCGAGGCGGGTGAGGCGTTCGGTCGCCTCCAGGATGCGCAGTATCTCGCCGTGCAGGGGGCGCGCCGGCGCCAGGGCGGCCGCCTCGGTGAGGTACCAGAGCAGTTCGTGGAGCTGCCGGACGACGGGGAAGACGTCGAACATCTGCCGCGCGGTCTCCGGGGCGCCGCGCCAGTCCCGCCCGCCGAAGGTCTCCTGCGACACCTTCTGGCCGGCCCCGAAGCAGTCGTACACGGTGCAGCCGGAAAAGCCCTCGGTGCGCAGCCGGGTGTGGATGCCGCAGCGGAAGTCGTCCCCGAGGTTGCGGCAGGGCGTACCGGCGGCCTTGTCGACGGGGAAGTCGGCCGACCGGGTCAGGGTCAGTGCGACGCAGCACAGGGCGAAGCAGTTCCCGCAGTCGGCGCGCAGGGCGGCGCGGCCGGCTCCGGCCGGGCGGTCGTGGTCGGGCACGGTACGTGGATCCTCCGGGGCGGGGACTTCGTGAGCGGCTCTGGGGCCTGTCCGGCCCTGGTCCGCCGGACAGGTCCAGAGCCTATCGGCCCCGCGTGCGGCCCCTGGTCCCGGAACGGGCGGCCCCCGCGCGATAATGGTGTGCAGTACATCCAATATGGGAGGTGGCCACTCTCGTGGCGAACGCACCAGTCGACAGCATTCCGGCCCAGCGGGTGCTGACGGATCCGGCGGGCCTGGGCCGTTACCAGCACGACGAGGCCGAGTGGGCTCCGTACGGGACTCCGCTGGCTGTGGTGCGGCCGCAGAGCACCGCCGAGGTCCGGGAGGTGGTGCGCCACTGCCTGGCCCACGGCATTCCCCTGGTGCCGCGCGGCGCGGGCACGGGTCTGTCCGGCGGTGCCAACGCCGTGGACGGGTCGATCGTGCTGTCCTTCGAGGACATGAACCGGATCGTCTCCATCGACCGCGCGGAGCGGCTGGCGGTCGTGCAGCCGGGTGTGGTCAATGACGACCTGCGGGCGGCGAGCGCGGAGCACGGTCTGTGGTACCCGCCGGATCCGGCCAGTTCGCCCTGGTCGACCATCGGCGGGAACGTGGCGACCAACGCCGGCGGGATGTGCTGCGTCAAGTACGGCGTGACCCGCGACTACGTGCTGGGCCTGGAGGTCGTCAACGGTCTCGGCGAGGTCGTGTCGCTGGGCCGCCGCACCGCGAAGGGGGTGGCGGGATACGACCTGGCCGGGCTGATGGTGGGGTCGGAGGGCACGCTCGGGGTCATCACGGAGATCACGGTGCGGCTGCGTCCGGCGCGGCTCCAGGAGCGGACGGTGGCCGGATACTTCTCCTCGGTGGTCGCGGCGGGTGAGGCCGTGAGCGCCGTGACGGCCTCCGGGGTCATCCCGTCCGCGCTGGAGCTGGTGGACCGGCACTGTCTCGCCGCGGTCGACGCCTGGAAGAAGATGGGGCTGTCCGCCGACGCCGACGTGGTGCTGCTCGGCCGGGTCGACACACCGGGCGCCGAGAGCGACGCCGAGGCCGAGCTGATCCGGGACTGCTTCGAACGGGCCGGGGCGACCTGGGCCGCCGTCTCCACGGACCAGCAGGAGGCGGACGCGCTGTTCCAGGCGCGGCGCCTGGCGTATCCGGCGCTGGAGCGGCTGGGTCCGGTCCTGACCGAGGACGTCTGTGTTCCGCGCACCGCGGTCCCGGAGATGCTGGCCCGGATCGAGCGGACGGCCGCCCGGCACGACATCCTGGTGGCCAACATCGCGCACGCGGGCGACGGCAACCTCCACCCCCTCATCATCACGCCTCCGGGCGACGAAGCGGCCCGGACCCGCGCCCAGTCGGCCTTCGAGGACATCCTGGACGACGCGATCGCGCTCGGCGGCACGGTCACGGGTGAGCACGGGGTGGGGCTGCTGAAGATGCGCGGCATGGACAAGGAGCTGGGCCCCGCGGTGCTCGGCATGCACCACGCGGTGAAGGCGGCGCTCGACCCGCACGGCATCCTCAACCCGGGCAAGGTGCTCGGAGCCGCCCGGCCCTGACCGCCGGTTGTCGGTGGGGCGGCGCACACTGGCACCAGGACGGTACGGCGGAGGGGATGCGGATGGGCGCCGAGGCGGACGGCGGCTTCGAACCGGCCACGGGGGACGGCCCGTCGGATCCGGGACCGGCGCGGGCCGCTTCGGTGCGGACCGCCTTCGACGGGCTGCTCCAGATCAGGCGCCTGGCCAATGCCGGCCACGCCGCGCCGGAGTCGGTCCCGGCGCCGTGGGAACTGCACCGGCCGGTGCGGGCCGTCGCCCTGGCGCTGGAGGCGGCGGGGCTGCCCGCCTCGGCCGTCGGCCCGTCGGGGCGGCGCACGGCGAAGGGGTACCGGGTGGCCGCCGGGTCCTCGCCGGGCACGGTGCGGGTGGAGTGGCCGGGGCCGCCCGGCAGTGGGGCCGCCTACGAGGAGGAGGGCGGGCTGACCCGGTGCGCGGCGGCGCTGCGGGAGTTGGGGTGGACGGCGCTGTTGTACCGGGGACCGCGCGGCCGCCGGTTCCTGGAGGTCGAGCCACCGGTGGGCGGGCGTCGGCCGGACGGCCGACAGACCCCCGTGCCGCGCCCCTGACAGGGGGTCACTGTCAGACCCATGGGGGATGCTTGTGGGTCCGACACCTCTGACCGGGAGATGCTGAGATGCGCAAGGACGAACTCGCCGCGGCGCAGGCCTATGTCCGTTTACTGGAGGCGACCCGGGCGGCCCTCTCCGATCCGCAGGACGCCCCGCTGTACCTGCCGTTGCTCGCCTCGCCGATCGAGGAGGCCGACGGGGCGCTGCGGCGCGCGGGGCTCTCGGGCAACGAGACCCGGTTCTTCGACCTCGTCCGGTCGATCCGGCCGAGCCTGTCGGGCAGCGGCGGTCACTGAGCCGTTCGCCCCGACGGGCCCTGCGAGGTCTCGGCCCCGGACGGCCGGCTTCGGGTTCAGCCGGCTTCCGGTGCCGGACCGAGGCCGAGTTCGCGGTCGCCGAGGGGCGCGAAGTGGCGGGCGACGTCCGCGTGGGTGACGCGGGAGAGCTCGGCCGGGTCCCAGCGGGGGTCGCGGTCCTTGTCCACGATCTGTGCCCGGACGCCCTCCACCAGGTCGGGCCCCGCGAAGGCGGCGGTCGAGACGCGGTATTCCTGGTCGAGCACCGCTTCGAGGCCGCCGAGCCGGCGCGCCCGGCGCACGGATTCGAGGGTCACCTTCAGTGAGGTGGGTGCCTTGGCCAGGATGATGGCCGCTGTCTCCCTGGCCGCGGGGGCCTCGTGGCCGGTGAGGCGGTCGACGATCTCCTCCACGGTGTCCGCGGCGTAGCAGGAGTCGATCCAGGCCCGGTGGGCGGCCAGCACGCCGCCGGGTGCGGGGCGGGCGTGCCGCCCGGCGGTCGCGGTGACGTCCTCGGGCGTGGTGCAGGCGCCGAGGTCGGCGACGAGGGCGGCAAGCCCCTGGGCGGGCACGAAGTGGTCGGCGAGGCCGCAGAGCAGCGCGTCGGCGGCGCCGATCGCCTCGCCGGTGAGGGCCAGGTGCGTGCCGAGTTCGCCGGGCGCGGTCCCCAGGAGGTACGTTCCGCCGACGTCCGGGACGAATCCGATTCCCGTCTCCGGCATGGCGATGCGGGAACGCTCGGTGACGATCCGGACAGAGCCGTGGGCGGAGACTCCGACGCCGCCGCCCATCACGATGCCGTCCATGAGCGCGATGTACGGCTTGGGGAAGCGGGCGATCCGTGCGTTGAGCCGGTATTCGTCACGCCAGAAGTCCAGTGAGGCGCGGCCGCCGGCCACGGCGTCGTCGCGGACGGCGCGGATGTCGCCGCCCGCGCACAGGCCCCGCTCCCCCGCGCCGGTGAGCAGCACCGCGGTGACGTCGGGGTCGTGCTCCGCCGCGTCGAGCGCTTCGGCCATGCGCAGCACCATGGCGTGGTTCAGCGCGTTCAGGGCGCGGGGGCGGTTGAGCGTGAGGTGGCGGACGCGTCCCTCGGTGTGCAGCAGGACGGGATCCTCGTGGTTCATGCGCGCGCTCCGGTCAGCCCTGGTGCCGTACCGTCCGCGGGGCACGGACGATCTTCCGCTGCCATTGTGCGCGGCGCCCCTCGGCAGGGGATACGGGGGGTGGCCCGGGGCACCGGGAGGGGGCGCGGGGCGGTTCCGCTGTGGCAGACGTGCCGCACCGGCCCGACAATTGGGGCACGCCGTACGGCAGACCCGCCGGACGATCCTCGGAGCTGGAATGACCGATCAGAACGGGCCGCCGGTCATTCCCGGCCCGCCGGGCCGGGCCACCGGCAAGGCGCCGGCCGGCGAGACCGGTACGGCGGAGCGGCTTGCCATGAACCGGACCGGCAGCTTCGAGTGGGATCTCGGTGCCGGGACGCTCGACATCGACGAGGCCGGCCTGCTGGTCTTCGGTCTGGACCCGGCCTCGTACGACGCGCGGCCGGAGACCCTGGCGGAGCGTCTGGAGCCCGGGGAGCGCATCAGGCTCGGCATGGAGACGGACGACGCGCTGAAGAGTTCCGTCAGCTCGTACAGCGTCCACTTCCGGATTCCGCTCGCCGACGGCCGCGAACAGTGGACCCATGTCCAGGGGCGCATCCTGCGCGGCGAGGACGGGAAGGCGCGCCGGGTGATCGGTCTGGTGCGTGACGCGACGGCCGAGGTCACCCATTCGGCCTTCGTGCTGGAACTGGAGAAACGCCGCCGGCGGCAGACCGATATCGTTGAACGGACAACGAGTGCGTTGTCGCGGGCGGTGACGGTGGACGACGTGACCGCGGCCCTGACGGGGCCCGGCGGACTGGCACGGCTGGGCGCCGACGGGCTCGCGCTCGGGCTGCTGGACAACGCGGTGCTGAACGTCATCGCGGTCAGCGGCGAGTCCCTGGAGTCCATCGGCGACCTGGGTTCGGGCCGCCTCGATCCGAAGTTCCCGCTGGCCGACACCGTGCTGAGCGGACAGCCGAGATTCGTGAGTTCCCTGGCGGCACTGACGCGGCGCTACCCGGTGCTCGAACCGTACGTGGGTCGTCTGAAGTTCCAGGCTGCGGCCTACCTTCCGCTGGTCGCGCAGGCGCGGTCGCTCGGCGGGCTGGCCCTCTTCTACCGTGAGCACACCTCCTTCAAGCCCGACGAACGCATTCTCTGTCTGGGGCTCGCCGCGATCGTCGCCCAGTCCCTCCAGCGGGCCAAGCTGTTCGACGAGGAGCGCGAGTTCGCCACCGGGCTCCAGTCCGCGATGCTGCCGCCGCGCATCCACGACATCGAGGGCGGCGAGATCGCCGTCCGCTACCACGCGGCGTGGAGCGGCCGCCAGGTCGGCGGCGACTGGTACGACGTGATCGCGCTGCCGAAGAACCGCTTCGGGATCGTGGTGGGTGACGTCCAGGGCCATGACACGCACGCGGCCGCGATCATGGGCCAGCTCCGGATCGCGCTGCGCGCGTACGCCGCCGAGGGGCATCCGCCGTCGACGGTGCTGGCCAGGGCCTCCCGCTTCCTCGCCGAGCTGGACACGGAGCGGTTCGCCACGTGCACCTACGCCCAGGTCGATCTGGAGACCGGAACCGTACGGGTGGTGCGGGCCGGTCACTTCGGGCCCCTGATCCGGCACATGGACGGCCGGGTCGGCAGCCCCCAGGTGCGTGGAGGCATGCCGCTGGGCATCTCGACGGACTTCGGTGACGAGGAGTACCCGGAGACCCGGCTCGATCTGGTGCCGGGCGAGACCCTGGTCCTGTACACCGACGGGCTGGTGGAGGAGCCGGGCGCCGACATCGACGCCGGGGTGCGCACCCTGATCACCGAGGTCAGTGCGGGACCGGCGGGTGCGGAGGCGCTGGCCGACCATCTCTCGGACCGGCTGTGGGAACGCTGGGGCTCCGGTGACGACGTCGCGCTGCTGGTGCTGCGGCGCAGTCCCGACCCGGGCTCGCCCCGGGCGCCGCGTGTGCACCAGTACATCCACCAGGCCGATCCGGAGGGGCTCTCCGAGGCGCGAACGATCGTGCGCCAGGCCCTGACCGACTGGGAGATGGCCGAACTCGCCGACGACGCCGAGCTGGTGACCGGCGAACTGCTGGTGAACGTGCTGCTGCACACGGAGGGCGGCGCCGTCCTCACCCTGGAGGTGCTGCCCGAGCCGGTACGCCGGGTGCGGCTTTCGGTGCAGGACCGCTCCAGCACCTGGCCGAGGCGGCGCTCGCCGGGCGAGACCGCGACCTCGGGCCGCGGTCTGCTGCTGCTGGACGCCGTCGCCACGCGATGGGGCATCGAACCCCGGGGCGAGGGCAAGGCGGTCTGGTGCGAGATCGGACCGGCGGCGCCGCCCACCTCAACCCCCGTGCACCGGAGCGTCGCCGAGCCGTTGACGGACAACGGCGGCAACCGACCGGCGGCCGGGGACGGACCGCGGTGAGACCGGGCGGCCGTATGTGTGCGTGTGTGTGGCGGACAGCGGCCGGCACAGGCAGCCGCGGGAGGCGGACAGCATGAGGGGCGCACCGCCCACGCCCTGCGTGTGCGGTACGCCCCTCAGCCGGCTACCCGGGCGCTGTCGCGTCAGGGCCGCCGGACCGCGTCAGTGCTGCGCGGTACGCCGCTTGCGCACGGACCACATGATGCCGCCGCCGGCCAGCAGCACGGCAACGGCCGCGCCACCGATGATCGGCGTGGCGGACGAGGAACCGGTCTCGGCCAGATCCGGGCTGCTCGGGCTCGGCGTGGCTGCGGCGGGCGCAGACGGCGAAGCGGAGTCGCTCGGCGTGTCGGTCGGGGTGGGAGACGACGTGGTCGGCGTCTCGGACGGCTTCGTCTCGGTCGGAGTCGGCGTGGGCGTCGACGGCGGGGTCGGGGTGCTGTCCTCGCACACCGGCGCCTGCTTGGTGTCTTCCTTCGAGTACTGGTCGCCGTCACCGGCCTTGACGACCAGGTGCACCGTCAGGGGCTGGTCGTGCTCCGGGAGCGCGATCTTCTTGTCGAACCCCTTGCCGAACTTCTCCGTCGGCAGCAGGTCCTTGCCGTCCACGGTGACGGTCACCTCGTTGGTGACACGGTCGTTGTACTGGGTCAGGTGCAGGCTGACTTCGTCACAGGTCACGGCCCAGGTGGGGGTGTGAGCTGCGGCCGGACCGGCGGTGAGGACCGCGCCGGACAGACCGACAACCGCGGCGGCGGCGAGCGTTCCCGCAGCGCGCCACGATCTCCTGGGTATGGTCATGGATTTTTCCTCCGCAGATGTTTCATCGCCCGAATGGCGGTGGAGCGCACAGTACTGCCCTCGTCCCCGATGTGTGCACCCGCCCCACAACCGATTCTGTGTCACAACGGCCCCCACACCGTCGCCGGTTGGGACATGCCGGACACCGGGTCGGCCGGGGCGCCCGCCATGTGGTGGCGTGAAGTGAGCGCCCGGCGCCGGTCCGTGCCGCCCGCGCGCGCCTCGGACGCCCGTCCGGCACCGTCGGGCCCCGCGCGGTCAGAGCCGGCGGTACATGATGTGCAGTCCCACGAAGCCCTTGGCCGGGTGGTTGAAACCCTCCGGCAGGGTGCCCAGGATCTCGAAGCCGAGCGAACGGTAGAGCCCCACCGCGGCGGCGTTGGTCTCCACCACCGCGTTGAACTGCATGGCGCGGTACCCGGCCGCACGGGCCCAGTCGAGCGTGTACTCGCACAGGGCCCGCCCCACGCCCTGCCCGGAGTACCGGGGGTCGACCATGTAGCTGGCACTGGAGATGTGCGACCCGTTGCCCATGTGGTTCTTGTTCATTTTCGCCGTGCCGAGGACGGTCCCGTCTTCGGCGACCGCCACTACGGTCCGGTGCGGTGGCTTCATGAGCCACCAGTCGACGGCGTCGGCCTCCTTGAGGTCCAGCGGGTAGGTGAAGGTCTCGCCCGCGGAGACGATGCCGTGGAAGAAGGACCAGATCGCAGGCCAGTCCTCGGTGGTGGCTTCCCTGATCAACATGGCGAGAACAATGCCTTGCCGACGCCGCGTCGGCCAGCGCTTATCCGGGGTTCCCCACGTCTCCGGCCGCCGGCCCGCCTTCCCGCCCGGCGAACGCGCGGCCCCTGTCCGTCGCACGGTGACGGCGGCGGGCGGGCCGCCGCGACCCGGCTGCCGCCCCTCGCCTCAGGCCGCGCCGCCCCCATCCCCGGGCCCCGCGCAGCCGGAGCCGCGCCAGCAGCCCTCCCGGCCCTTCGGACCCGGCGGCCCGGCAGGACGTGACCGGTGCGCCCGGGGCAGCCGCCGCCCCGGGTCCGCCCGACCCGGCAAGCGGCACCGACTCGACAGGCCCGGCCACCTCGGCGGCCGGCACCGGCTCAACAGCCGCAACCGGTGCACCCTCCTGCCCGGGGCCCGTCCACGGCCGGTCGCCCGGTCGCGGGGCCGGGCGGTGTTCGCGGGCGGCGTCCAGTTCCGTGATCAGGCTGATCCGGCGCCAGAGGATCTCGTCCGGTTCGTCCGCCGGCATCAGCCGCGCCATCGCTTCCCGCCCGGCGGCCGTCCCTCTCCGGCCGAATACGGTGCCCGGACCGACCCTGCCGAAGTAGGCCCGCTCGTACGGGTCGTCGACCACCTCGGCCAGCTGGACCGGGTCAAGGCCCCGCGCCACGATCGCCGCGCGCGTCCAGGGGTCCCGGGTGAGGGCCAGCAGGCGTTCGATCCTGCGCGAGCGCCAGTTGCGGGGCCGGCAGTCGCCCCCGCCATCGAGCCGGTCGCGCAACCAGGGCGGGCTGTTGCCCACCAGGAGTTCGGGCGACCGGGCCGCCAGCGCCCGTGCCTCCTGGGCGAGATAGACCCATACCACCGCCCGGTAGCGGTTGAGGTAAAAGGCGACGGGCGTGACGCACCCGGCCCTTGCCAGCCGGGTGAAGCGGACCGGGCTGATCCCGAGCAGGCCCGCCCCCTCCGCCGTCCCGACCGTACGCACCCGCTCGCGCAGCGCGCCGGGGAAACCGTCCTGGGCCCGGAGGCGCTCCATCTCCTCCCGGTGGACCCTGGGCCGCACACCGTCCGGGACGCCACTCGTCACCCTGACAGCTCCCAGATACACGGCCAGCTCGAACTCGCCCCGCTTGAGCCCGAGTTCTGTCGCGGCCCGGCCCGCCGCCATCGTATGGGCGCGGTCGTAGCGCGAGATATCCGCTTCCGGCGCCCCCGCTTCCCGTGCTTCCACCGCGAGCGAGCGGTTTTCAGGCATTTTTCCGGGCATTTCCGTTGCCGACATGGCGATACTCCCCCGTGCGAACCAATCACTCTCTGTGACCAGAGTAGTCCGGGGGAGTCAACTGCCGCCCGGCCTGTGGATAACTCCACGGGCCGGGCGGCAGTCTCCGGTCGCGCGTCGTCAGATCCTGCTGATTCCCCCGGTGCCGTCCTGTCGTGACGACACGGAGAGGTGCTCTCCCACCCGGTTGACCATGAGCGTCATCTCGTACGCCACCTGACCGACGTCCGCCTCCGCCTCGCTCAGTACGCACAGGCAGCTGCCGTCCCCCGCCGCCGTCACGAAAAGCAGTGCCTCGTCGAACTCCACCATGGTCTGCCGGGCCCTTCCGGCGCGGAAGTGCCGTCCCGACCCGCGGGCGAGGCTGTGCAGCCCGGACGAGACGGCCGCCAGGTGCTCGGCGTCCTCCCGGGCCAGTCCGGCGCTCGCGCCGGTCACCAGGCCGTCGTTCGACAGCACCAGGGCGTGCCGTATGTACTCGACCCGCTTGGTGAGATCGTCAAGGATCCAGTCGAGTTCCTTGTCCAGCGCCATTGCGTTTCCTCCCCGTTCACGCGTTCCCCGTGCCTCGCTTGTGTGCAAGCCTTGCGCACAGGTCACGTACGGGCAAGCACCCCCCTCGGCCCACCGGTCCGGAAGCAGTCGCCGGAGCTCACCCGTAGGACAGGTCCTCGCACGGGTCGTCGTCGGCGGAGCGGGCCCCGTCGGCGACGTCAGCCGGTACGCCGGACGCCGCGGAGGGGGACGAGGCGTCCGGCGCGGGCGACGGGTCGTCCGCGTAGTCCTGTCCGACGATCAGCTGGATTCCGGCGTCGGTGGACTGCTCGATCCGCGCCCCGGGGAAGAGCCTGGCCGTCGTACGGGCCTGGTCCCGCAGGCCGGGGCCGTAGGCGACGACGGTGCGGGAGCGGTTCTGGTCCTGCGCGGTGGCCGTGCCGGTGACACCGAAGTCGTGTGTGCTCAGGAGGCCGGCCGCCCGAGCCGCGAGCCCGGTCACCGTGGTGCCGTTGTAGACGGCGACGTCGATGCCCGTACCGGAGACCGGCGGCTGCGATGCCTCGGGTGAGGCGCCGGATCCCGCCCTGCCGCCCTTGGTTTCCTTGCCGTCGAGCGTGCGGTCGGCCTTCAGCGCGGCCCACAGCTCGTCCGCGTCCGGTTCCACGACGGCGACGCGGGCGCCCTCGTAACGCCAGGGCACGGTGACGAACTTGGTGTTGTGCAGGTCGACGTTCTTCATCGACAGGGCGAAGGAGAGCAGTTTGTCGGCAGATCCGAGCCCCGGGTCGACGGTCATCGCGTCGGTCGCCGCATCGGCCAGTGGCAGCAGGGTGGTGGGGTTCATACCACGGGACTTGATCTTCTTCACCAGGGAGCCCACGAAGGCCTGCTGCCGCTTGATCCGGCCTATGTCCGAGCCGTCGCCGATGCCGTGCCGCAGCCGGACGTAGTCGAGGGCCCGCTGCCCGGACACCGTCTGCTCGCCCTTGGCGAAGACCCGTGAGCCCTGGGTCGCCAGCTTGGGGTTCAGATCGCGCTGGTACACATCCTGCGGCAGACAGACCCGCACCCCGCCGACGGCCGAGGTGAGTGCGGAGAATCCGGCGAAGTCGATCACGACCGTGTGGTCGACACGCAGTCCCGTGAGGTGTTCGACGGTGTTCTGGGTGCAGGCGGGATTGCCCTCGGCGGTCTCCCCCACCGAGAACGCCCCGTTGAACTGACTGTGCTGCTGCGGGTCCGTCCAGGTGCCGTCGGGCTTCCGGCAGGCCGGGATGTCGACCATGGCATCCCGCGGGACGGATACGGCCACGGCGTGTTTGCGGTCGGCGTAGACGTGAAGGAGGAACACCGTGTCGGAGCGGCCGACCGCGCCCGTACTGCCGCCGAGTCCGCTGTTGTCCCCGGAGCGCGTGTCCGAACCGATGACGAGGACGTTCTGCCCTCCGGCCGTGCCCGGTGGCCGGTCGCCCGAGATGCCGTCGGCGCTGAACGTATCGATGTCGCCGGTCAGTTTCAGATATCCCCAGCCGACCCCGGCGACCAGCAGGACGAGGAAGGACAGGGCGGACACCGCAGTCCGCCGCAGGCGGCTCCCCCTGTCCCCCGCTCCCGTTCCCTTGTTCCTGCTTGTCATGGGCCACCCCGTTCATCCGGCTGACGTGCGGGGCGGCCTGTCGGCGGCACCGGCACGGTCGTGCTGTCGTGCGTTGTCAAGGTCGTGCAACTCTGTCGCAAGGTTCTGGCGTAGGGCTCTGTCGTAACGTGCTTGTCGTGCGGCGCCGTGAGGCGTCTCCATCGTCAATCCGATCCCCTCTCCCCACACGGACACCGGAAACATTGACCGGAAGACACCAGGAGAGAGCGCGGGAAGAGCGCTTCCGTTCACCGGGCCCTTCCAGGAAGCGGGCCGGACCTCGCCCACGCCCTGGGCAAATCCTCTCGAATCGTGAAGAGTAAGGGCGGGGCCGCCGCCTCTTCGGCGACGGCCGGTGAACCACTGGATCATTGGAGGAAGTACATGGGTGTGACCCTGGCCAAGGGCGGCAACGTCTCCTTGTCGAAGGAGGCGCCCGGCCTGACCGCCGTGACGGTCGGCCTGGGCTGGGACGTACGGACGACGACCGGTGCCGACCACGACCTCGACGCCAGTGCGCTGCTGTGCGCGGACCACGGGAAGGTCCTTTCCGACCTGCACTTCGTCTTCTACAACAACCTCAACAGCCCGGACGGTTCCGTTCAGCACACCGGTGACAACCTGACGGGTGAGGGCGAGGGCGACGACGAGTCCATCAATGTGAACCTCTCGGCGGTACCGGCCGACGTAGCGAAGATCGTCTTCCCGGTATCCATCCACGACGCGCAGAGCCGGGGGCAGAGTTTCGGCCAGGTCCGCAACGCGTTCATCCGCGTGGTGAACCAGGCCAACGGTGTGGAGCTCGCGCGCTACGACCTCAGCGAGGACGCGTCGACGGAGACCGCGATGGTGTTCGGCGAGCTCTACCGGCACGGCAGCGAGTGGAAGTTCCGCGCGGTCGGCCAGGGTTACGCCTCCGGTCTGGCGGGCATCGCGTCGGACTACGGCGTCAACGTCTGACCGCGACCGCCCCACCGGCCCGGCTCCGTGTCAGCGGCGGCCGGGCCGGCTGTGTCCCCACGGCCGTCACGCGGAGGCCGGCGGCTCCGCTTCCCGCGCGGTGCGGCTGAGGGTGCTGGGCCACCACGCCCGGGGCCCGATGTCCACGACGAGCGCCGGAGCCAGCAGCGACCGCACGACCAGCGTGTCCAGCAGGACGCCGAAGGCCACGATGAACGCGATCTGGGCGAGGAAGGCGAGCGGGATCACGATCAGCGCGGCGAAGGTGGCGGCCAGCACCACACCCGCCGATGTGATGACCCCGCCCGTGCTGACCAGGCCCCTGATCATGCCCTCCCGCGCCCCGTGCCGCAGCGCCTCCTCGCGGACCCGTGACATCAGGAAGATGTTGTAGTCGACGCCGAGAGCCACCAGGAACACGAATCCGTACAGCGGCACCGAGGCGTCCGTACCGCTGAAGCCGAAGGCGTGCTTGAAGACCAGGGACGAGACGCCCAGGGTCGCGAGGAAGTTGAGGCCCACGGTGGCCACCAGCAGCACCGGGACCAGGACGGACCTCAGCAGGCCCATCAGGATCAGCAGAATGATCACCAGCACCACCGGCACGATGATGCCGCGGTCGCGCTCGGCTGTGCGCTGGGTGTCGTACTGCTGCGCCGTGTAGCCGCCGACGAGCGCGTCCGCCCCGGGCACCTCGTGCACAGCGGTACGCAGGCGCTTGACGGTCGCCGTGGCCGCGTCGCTGTCCGCGGCGTCGTCCAGGGTCACGTCGATGCGCACCCGGCCGTCCACGACGAGCGGCTTGCCCCCGCCCGGCCGGCCCGACGCGGTGACGGGCGCCGCGGAGGACACCCCGTCCGTCGCCTCGGCCGCCGCGGTCACCTCCTCGGCCCGGCCGGCCGCCGCGACGACGACGGCCGGGTTGCCCGAGCCGCCGGGAAAGTGCTTGCTGAGCGTGGCCTGAGCGGAGACGGAGGGGGCGTCGTTCACGAAGATCTCGTCCAGCGGGACACCCTGGGACTTCAGCGTGGGCGCGAACGCGGCGCAGGCGACCAGGACCAGCGCGCAGGCGAGCCACACCTTGCGCGGGGACCCGTCGACCCGGGCGGCGATCCGGCGCCAGATGCCGTGCCCGCCGGTCGCCTCGTCGGCGGGGCGCGGCTTGGCGGGCCAGTACGCGGCCCGTCCGCACAGCACCAGCACGGCGGGAAGGAACGTCATCGTGCTCAGCACCGCGCAGACGATCCCGATGGCGCCCACGGGTCCCAGGGCACGGTTGTTCGTCAGGTCACTGAGCAGCAGCGCCAGGAGTCCCAGGGCCACGGTGGCGGCGCTCGCGGTGATCGCCCCGAAGGAGCGGCGGAGCGCGGCCGCGGCAGCGGTCGTCCGGTCGCCGTGCGCCGCCAGTTCCTCCCGGAATCGCGCGGTCAGCAGGAGGGCGTAGTCGGTTGCCGCCCCGATCACCAGGATCGACAGGATGCCCTGGACCTGGCCGTCCACGAGGACGACGTCGTGGTCCGCGAGGACGTAGACGACGGCGCAGGCGAGCGCGAGGGCGAAGACTGCGCTGATGATGATGAGGAAGGGCAGCAGCACACTGCGGTAGACGAGCAGCAGGATCACCAGCACGGCGGCCAACGCCACCCCCAGCAGCAGCCCGTCGATGCCCGCGAACGCGTCCTTCAGATCGGCCTGGGTGGCGGCGGGCCCGGCGATCTCGACGGTCGTACCGGCCACCGACCCCGCCGCGTCACGCACCCGGTCGAGCGTGTCCGGCAGTTCGTCGCCCAGATCCGAGCGCAGCTGCACGACGCCCGACAACGCCTCGCCGTCTTCGGACGGCTGCGCGGGCGAGGGCCTGCCGACCACCCCGGGCTTCCCGGACAGTGAGGCGAGCGCCCGGGTCGCCGAAGCCCCGGCGTCGCTCGGGAGCCCGTCCTTCCCCGCCGTCCACACGACGATCGCGGGTACGGTCCCGGAGCGCTGGAAGGCCTGCTGTTCGTCCGCGACCCTGGTCGACTCGGCGCTGCGCGGCAGGAAGGCCGCCCGGTCGTTCGTCGCCACCTCGCCGAGCTTCCCGGCGAAGGGGCCGAGGGCGCCTCCGATGCCGAGCCAGACGACGAGCAGCGCTACGGGCACCAGCCATCGGACAACACGGTGCCTCGGTGCGGGCTTCATTGCTTCCCCAGGGGTCGACGCGGGACAGACATCCCGAATGTATCTCGGCCATTCATTATCTCAATGATCAAGAGATATTACTGTAGGGGCATGCGCACCGCAGACGAGAGCCCGGACAGAGGCACGGACGGCGGGCCCACGGGCCTCCAGTCATTCGCTGTACTGCTGCGCCGTATGAACAGTGAGTTCAATCGCATCACGCATGAGTTCGCGCAGGCCCAGGGGCTGCACCCGACGGATGTGCAGGCCCTGGTCGCCATCCTGGACGCGGACCGCGGCGAAGAAAGCCCGGCCATGACGCCGGGGCGGCTGCGCGAGCAGCTGGATCTCACCTCGGGCGCGGTGACGGCGTGTCTGGACCGGCTGGAGCGTGCGGGGCACATCAGACGGGTACGCGACAGCGGCGACCGGCGGGTGGTGCATCTTCACTACGCGGCCGCGGCGAAGCGTGTCGCCCGCGATTTCTTCCAGCCGCTGGCGGCGGGGACGGACGCGGCCCGTCAGCAGTTCGACGAGGACGAGCTGCTCGTCGTGGTGCGGTTCCTGCACGCCATGAACGACGAGCTGAGCCGGCTGCGGCGTACCGGGCCCCGGTCCTAGGTGTATTGCCCTGTCCGGCGGATCTTCGCGGGACAGGCTCTAGCCGTCACTCCGTCCGGGCCTCCGGCGCGGCGAGGTCCCGGACCGGGCAGCCGCCGGTGCCCGGGGTGGGGAACGTGCCGAGCGCGGCGACCTCGTAGCCTCGCGGATAGCCCTTGATCTCCGGGTTCTGCCTGGCGTAGTGCGGCGTGCCGCGCGGCGGCAGAAGGCGGACGGCGCGGGCCCTGAGGCGCAACGCGCCCCGGGTGAGGCTGCGGGCCACAGGAGCCGGCCGCTCGTAGCGGAAGGCCCTCAGCAGCGAGTCGTCCAGGAGCGCGAGGCTCGCGCCCCGCACGAGCGGGGCGAGGGGGCGCGGATACCAGGAGGCCATCAGGTCCAGCGTGGCGTCGGACACCGCACGCGCGCCTTCGTCCCAGCCGAAGTGGGCGTCCTCGTAGGTGTCGAGGGTGTGCTCGAAGTCCTCGTACGTCTGCGGCAGGTCCTTGATGCCCATGCGCGCGCCGAGGGTCCGGTAGTACGCGGCGCACGCCCGCAGTTCGTGGTCGCAGAGCCGGCGCCAGCCGTAGGCGTCGAGCCATCGTTTCGGCGTGACGACGAAGGTGCACAGGACGTAGCGCATGTCGTCGTTGCTGATGTCGTAGGCGGCGTGCATCCGGTTGATCCGGCGCAGGGCGGTACGTCCGGGATCGCTGTCGAAGCCGTGCTCGACGACGGTGTCCAGGAGCAGTGTGGTGTCGTCGTACCGCTTCTGCGAACGTTCCGTCAGTTCGGCTGTCTCGGCGAGCAGTCGTCCGATGCTCGGGACGGCATAGGTGCGGTACAGGGCGAGTTCGAGGGCCCGGGTGATGTCCCAGGGGAACTCGTACGTCGCGGTGATCCGATAGATTTCGAGGAAGTCCCGTTCCGGATCGAGGCGTTGGATCTCCTTCAGCCGGTCGTAACGCTTCACCGCACCGTCCCCCTTGTCCAGGTCGAGTGTCCCAGCGTACGTCCGGGGGCAGGACGGTGAGTATGCGCGACGCGCGCGCATCGACGGAAGGCGGTTCCCCCATGACCGAGATATTCGGCGCCCTGCGCAGAGCCGTGGCTCCGGGCCGCAGGGGCGGCCGCTCGGCCGCGGCCCCGCCGGCGCCCGCACGCCGGCAGCACAACCTCTTCGAGGCGGCCGCCACCTTCGTCGCGGCGTCGGCCGAGGACGACGAGGAGCGGATGGACGAGGCGAGCGGCTGGGTGTCGCCGGAGCAGCTCTCCTTCGGAGTGAGCGAGCTCGCCTGCCGTGCGCTCATCGCGCTCGCCCGCGAGCGGAACGAATCGCCGCAGAAGGTGGCCCGCGAGCTCCTGGGCCTGACCGACGGCTGAGGCACGCGCCGCGGGGGCCACCCCGGGCGGATCGTCCTGCCTCGTCAGGGCCTCGACTGGGGGGTTACCCACTGGTTAAGGTGCGCCGACGGAAATCCTGACGGACGAGGAGGGTGCAGTGGCCGGGACGGACGACACAGTCGCCGACAACGACGCTCTGTATGTGCTGACCGCTGTCCTGCTGACTCCGGCGCAGTTCCCCGGCGTGCTCGGCGACGACTATCCGGCGGCGTGCGCGGCGCTGCGGCTGGAGCCGTATGCCGAGGGGTACGGACTCGTGATGGGCCAGGACGGCGACGGCGCCCGGTGGACCGTCGTCATCGACGATGTGTCACTGGTGGCGGTGGCGATCGCGTCGTGGGACTGCGGCATGGAGTACGACCTCTCGCCGGACGACCGCTCGGTGGTCTGCGCGCTCCCCGGCTGGCCCCTCGCCGTCGCCGTCGCCGCCCCCGGGGTGCCCGCCCCGCACGACCCGGCGCCCGATCCCGGGGCGGACGGGGAGGATCCCGCCCCGCTGTCGCCGCCCGACACCGAGGTGTGGGGGCCCGCGCAGCGGCGTCTGGGTGCGGACGCGATCGCCTCGCAGTGGGCGCAGTGGCGCGGCCAGGTCGACGACGCGACGGCGTTCGCACCGCCGGGCGGCGAGAGCACGGCGGACACGGAGGGCGGCGCGAGCGCCGGCCCCGACAGGGCCGGCACTGAGACCGGAGCGGCTGCCGTCGCGGGCACCGAGGCCGAGGACGGCCCCGAGTCGGGCCCCGGCGCCACGCGCGCCTCTGTCACACATCCCGGGGTGCGCAGGGCCCTGGCCGAGGCGCGGGCCTATGCCGACGAGCCGCCGCCGCCCGGCCGGGTCCGCTCTTCCTTCGCACCGGGGGACGCCCGGATGATACGGGCCGACGGCCCCGGCTGGTCGATGGTGGCGAGGACCGACGACATCGCGTTCGTGCTGCTGGACGAGGTGCCGGGCGAGATCCTTCCGGTGGGGCGCGGCACGGAACTGCCGGGGCTCCTCACGGCCCTGGACGCGCTGGCCGTGCGCCCGTCCTGACCGCCCGGGTCAGACACGCTCCAGGGGGCGGTGGGGCTCGGCGGGAAGTTCGACCTCGACCCGGTCGCCGGGCCTCACCACACCGCCGACCGCGACAACGCTCATGATCCCGGCCTTGCGGACCACGTTGCCCTCCTCGTCCCTGCCGACGACCTGCTTGAGGAGTCCGCTTCGGAAGTTGTCGATCTGGAGGCAGGGGTTGCGCAGCCCGGTGACCTCGACGACCGCCTCGTCACCGAGGTGCAGCAGGGTGCCGACGGGTAGGGCCAGGAGGTCTATGCCGCGGGTGGTGATGTTTTCCCCGAGGTCTCCCGGGGCCACCTCGAAGCCGGCCGTGCGCAGCTCGTCGAACAGCTCCTCGTGCATGAGGTGGACCTGTCGCAGATTGGGCTGCGTGGGGTCCTGGGCGATCCTGGAGCGGTGTTTGACCGTCACCCCCGCGTGCACGTCCCCGTCCACCCCGAGGCCGGCCAGCAGCGTCACGCTCTGCCGGTTCGGCTTGGTGAAGGTGTACGTCTCGTTGCTGCTCACGACGGTGACTGTGCCACTCACGGCGGGATCTCTCCTTCTCGATGGCCGGCTCTCAGCGGCCGATCTCCTTGCGCGTGATCCTACGGAGCCTGCGGCGCTGGGACGGGTCCAGTGCCAGATAGGCGAGCGTGGGGACTCCGACGAGCACCAGCAGGGAAAGCCAGAAACCGATGAACGGCATCAGGACGACTGCGGCGACGACTCCCCCGATGGCGATCTTTGCGCTGTTCGACATCGTCAGTGCCTCCTTCGCGGCCTGTGGCCGCCTCTGATGTGAGAACGCCTGTGCGTGCCCATCGGTTCCGGCTTCCGCGTATTCGTCGCGGAGGTCATCGCAGCGGCGCGCCGACCTCGTGCATGTGAGCGAGCGCCTGCCGGTAGGACTCGATGAGTCCGGTTTCCGCGTACGGCAGGCCGATGGCCTCGCAGTGGGCCCTGACCAGGGGTTGTGCCAGGCGCAGGTGCGGACGGGGCAGGCTCGGGAAGAGGTGGTGCTCGATCTGGTAGTTGAGGCCGCCGAGGAACCAGTCGGTGAGGGCCGCGCCGCGCACGTTGCGTGAGGTGAGGACCTGGCGCCGCAGGTGGTCCCAGCGTTCCCCGTCCGGGTCGGGCATCTCCATGCCCTTGTGGTTCGGGGCGAAGGCCATGCCGAGGTGGAGGCCGAAGAGCGCGTGGTGCACGAGCGCGAAGACGACCGCCTTCCCCGGGGACATGACGGTGAGCAGCAGGGTGGCGTAGAGGCCGAGGTGCGCGGTCAGCAGCAGGGCCGACAGGGCACGTTCCCGTACGGGCTGCCGGCGCAGGTACTGGAAGCCGGAGATCTTCAGCGCGATGCCTTCGAGGAGCAGCATCGGGAAGAAGAGGCGGGCCTGGTTACGGGTGAGCCAGCGGGCGAAGCCCTCGCGCTGGGCGGCCTGCTTCTGGGTCCAGACGAGGGCGCCCACGCCGACGTCCGGGTCCTTGTCCAGGTGGTTGGGGTTGGCGTGATGGCGTACGTGCTTGTCGTTCCACCAGGCCTCGTTCATGCCGAGCAGCAGGTTGGCGTGGACCAGGCCGATGGCGCGGCTCGCTCGGCGGTTTCCGGTTATCTGGGCGTGTCCCGCGTCGTGTCCGACGAATGCGGTGCGGGACCAGAAGACGGCGAGGGGCAGGGTGAGCGGCAGGACCCACCAGGTGTTGCCGAGGAGGGCGATGCCGGTGAACACGGCGGCGAGAGCGAGGAGGTTGACGGTGATACCTGCCGCGTACCAGCCGGTGCGCCGTTCGAGGAGTCCTTGCCCCTTGACGGTTCGCAGCAGGGGCGCGAAGTCACTTCCGGTGGTTCCGGCGCCGTCGCGGGTGCGTTCCGCGACGGCCATGGCGGCCTGGGGCATGTTGTCTCCGGTCTCGAATCCGCTCTGACCTCATAAAACGTATGGTTCCGGAGGGTTCGGGAGCCATGGAGCCACCACCCGGGGTGTGCGGGGGGCCAGCCCCCTCGCCGGATGGGGGGCCGACTACACCGGGCGGGCCCGCCCGGGTTCAGGAGTGGCGTGTATCACAGGCTTCGAGGGTCATTCATCGGCATTGTTGGGGTACCCTCGGCGACTTCAGCCGACTAGTCAAATTTGAGGACTCTGACATCGCTGTGCACAGCCTCCCTGCCGTTTCGCTCGCCGAGATCTCCGCACTCACCGGCTGTTCCGTGGTCTTCCTGCCCTCGGACCCCTCCCGCACCGGCCGCTTCGCCTTCTGGCGCCCCGACGGCTGCGGCCTGCCCGACGGCCCCGGGGAAGCCGGGGAGCTGACCGTGGCCGGTGCCGACGATCTCCCGTACGAGGTACCGGCCCGCCTGCTGCCGGTGCGCGACGCGCTCCCCGTACTGACGCGCGCGCGTGCGGCGGCCGAGGCGTCCGCATCGATGGCGTTCTGGGGCGCGGCGGGGCTGCTGGCCCTCCAGTTCGCGGCCCGGGGTCTGCTCCTGCCTGGTCTGAGCGCGACGGACCACGACACCTGGCGGGCCGGGCCGCTGACCGCCGACGACCAGACCCGCATCCGCACCCTGGCCGCGTCCATGCCGCCCACCGCCCACGCGGTCCCCCTCGACACGACCGCTCGGCCGCTGCTCCTGCCCGAACCGGAATGGCTGGTGCGGGCGTTCCTCGACGCGGTCGCGGACTGCCTGCCCAGGACGCCCGCCGCTTCCCTCGCCGCGGGCGGTACCGCGTTCACCGCACGGGCGCCGCAACTCGTTCCCGGCCATCGCGCGTGGGCCGCCGATGTCGCGGCCGGTCATGACGCGGGGGTCCGGCTGTCGCTGCGCGTGGAGGTGTCGGGCCTCGACCGGGACGACACGTCCGCGGGGCCGTCGTTCCGGGTGGTTCCGCAGATCCACAGTGTCAGCGATCCGGCCGTGGTCGCCGACGCCGCCGAGATCTGGGCCGGCGGCGGCCCGGCGGCGACGGCCTTCGGCCCGCGCGTCCGGATGGACGCCCTGCTGATGCTGCGCCGGGCCGCCCGCGCCTGGCCGCCGCTGACGCCCCTGCTGTCGGCGGCCGTCCCCGACGCGGTGGAGCCGGCCGACGAGGAGATCACCGAACTGCTGGGGCCCGCCTCACGGGCGCTGGCCGCGACGGGCGTACAGGTGCACTGGCCCCGGGAGCTGACCGCCCGCAGACTCACGGCCCGCGCGGTGATCGGACCGGACGGCGAGGACGGCGACGTGCCCGGGAAGCAGTCGCGTTCCGCGTCGGATGCCGTGCCGCTGCTGTCCTCCGACGCCCTGCTGGCCTTCGACTGGTGGTTCGCGCTCGGGGACCAGAAGCTCAGCCGGGAGGAGCTCGACCGGCTGGCCGAGGCGGGCCGTCCGCTGGTGCGGCTGCGCGACCAGTGGGTGCTGATCGACCCCGACGAGGCGCGCCGCGCCCGGGAGACCCAGGACCGCAAGGTGACCCCGATCGACGCCCTCGGCGCGGTCCTGACGGGTTCCACCGAGGTCGACGGCCGCCGGGTCGAGGTCCGGGCGACCGGCTGGCTGGAGCGGCTGCGCGAGCGGGTCTCCGACCCCGCCTCGCAACAGGACGGCGGCGGGGAGCCGGCGGTCGGTCAGCCGGCCGCGCTCACCGCGACGCTTCGGGACTACCAGCTCCGCGGCCTGAACTGGCTGCACACCATGACCTCGCTCGGACTCGGCGGGTGTCTCGCCGACGACATGGGGCTCGGCAAGACCATCACCCTGATCGCCCTGCATCTGCACCGCCAGAGCCTGGACGGCGCCGCCGGGCCCACCCTCGTGGTCTGCCCGACCTCGCTGATGGGCAACTGGCAGCGGGAGATCGAGAAGTTCGCCCCGGGCACCCCGGTACGCCGCTTCCACGGCGCCGCCCGCGGCCCGGACGACCTGGCGGGTTCCGGGTTCGT
Source organism: Streptomyces sp. ATexAB-D23 (assembly GCF_000373645.1). Taxonomy (GTDB): domain Bacteria; phylum Actinomycetota; class Actinomycetes; order Streptomycetales; family Streptomycetaceae; genus Streptomyces; species Streptomyces castrisilvae. The sequence continues at coordinate 122,796 of NZ_KB892015.1, forward strand.
CCTCACCACGTACGGGACGATGCGGCTGGACGCCCCGAAGCTCGCCGCCGCGGAGTGGGGCATGGTCGTCGCGGACGAGGCGCAGCACGTGAAGAACCCGTACTCGGCGACGGCCCGCGCCCTGCGCACCATCGGCGCGAAGGCGCGCGTGGCCCTGACCGGCACCCCGGTGGAGAACAACCTGTCCGAGCTGTGGGCGATCCTCGACTGGACGACCCCCGGGCTGCTGGGGCGGCTCGGCACGTTCCGCACCCGCTACGCGCGCGCGGTCGAGGGCGGCGACCCCGCGGCCGCAGAGCGGCTCGGCGCGCTGGTGCGTCCGTTCCTGCTGCGCCGGCGCAAGTCCGACCCCGGCATCGCCCCGGAGCTGCCGCCGAAGACCGAGACGGACCGGGCGGTGTCGCTGACGGCCGAACAGGCGGGGCTGTACGAGGCGGTGGTGCGGGAGACGCTCGCGGCGATCGCCGAGGCCGACGGCATGGCCAGGCGGGGTCTCGTGGTGAAGCTGCTGACCTCGCTCAAGCAGATCTGCAACCACCCGGCGCAGTACCTCAAGGAGGAGGAGCCGCGCATCGCGGGCCGCTCCGGAAAGCTGGAACTGCTCGACGAACTGCTGGACACGATCGTGGCGGAGGGGGCGGGGGTCCTCGTGTTCACCCAGTACGTCGGGATGGCCCGGCTGCTCGAACGGCATCTGGCGGCGCGTGGGATCAGCACCCAGTTCCTGCACGGCGGCACGCCGGTCGCCGCGCGGGAGGCGATGGTGAACCGGTTCCAGGCGGGGGCCGAGCCCGTCTTCCTGCTGTCGCTCAAGGCGGCGGGCACGGGGCTCAATCTGACCCGGGCGGGCCATGTGGTGCACTTCGACCGCTGGTGGAATCCGGCGGTGGAGGCACAGGCCACCGACCGCGCGTACCGCATCGGGCAGACACAGCCGGTGCAGGTCCACCGGCTGATCGCCGAGGGCACGATCGAGGACCGGATCGCGGACATGCTCGCCCGCAAGCAGGGGCTGGCGGACGCGGTGCTGGGCTCCGGCGAGAGCGCCCTGACCGAGCTGAGCGACGCGGAACTGGCCGATCTGGTGGAACTCCGAGGGGGGACTCGATGAGGGACGGATACGGGGCGGACGTCTTCGCCGACGGGGGCGACGGCGACGAGCGGGATGACACGCCTTCCGGTCCGGAGCGCACCTTCGCCGCCCTGCCCCCGGCACACGGCCGCGGTTTCGCCGACTCCTGGTGGGGCAGGGCGTGGCTCAAGGCGCTGGAGGACACCGCCCTGGACGGACGGCAGCTCAAGGAAGGGCGCCGGTTCGCCCGCGCGGGCCTGGTCGGTGCCGTTTCGGTGCGGCCCGGCCGGATCACCGCGGTGGTCCGCGAGCGGGACGGGAGCACGTACCGCAGCGATGTGCTGCTCCAGGAGCTGGACGAGCAGGACTGGGACCGCTTCCTGGACATGGCGGTCGAGCAGGCCGGGCACATCGCGGCGCTGCTCGACCGGGAGATGCCGCCGCATCTGGTCGAGGACGCGGCGGCGGCCGGGATGGACCTGCTCCCCGGCATCGGCGACCTCGACCCCGAGTGCTCGTGCGAGGCGTGGGACCACTGCCCGCACACCGCGGCCCTCTGCTACCAAGTGGCGCGGCTGCTGGACCAGGACCCCTTCGTGCTGCTGCTGATGCGGGGGCGCGGTGAGCGGCGGCTGCTGGACGAGCTCCAGGAGCGCATCGCGTCCCTGGCCGGGGAGCCGGACCCCGCCGCCGCACCCGAGCAGCGGGCCGCGGGCGGCCGTGAGGTGCCCGGCGTGCCGGCGGCGCAGGCGTACGCCGAGGCCGGCATCCTGCCCGCGCTGCCTGCCCCGCCGGAGCTTCCCGACGCGCCGGGCGCGGCGCCCTCGCTGGACACGGAGACCGATCCGGAGCCCGGGGTGGACCCGGCGGCGCTGGAGATGCTGGCGACGGACAGCGCGGCGCGGGCTCACCGGATGCTGGCCGACGCGCTGGCACCGGGCCACGATCACCGCCCACCGGAGGCGGAGCCGACGGTGCAGCAGGACGCGGTGCGGCTGGCCGCCGAGGCGCGCCCCGAACCGTGGATCGTGAAGCGGCTGGCGGCCGGCTCGGGGCGCCCGCGCGCCGGGCTGCCCGCAGCGGTCGCCGCCTGGCGGTACGGCGGCGCGGCCGCCCTGGCCGTGCTCGACGAGGACCGGGCGCTGGACTCCGGTGTCCTGGTCCGGGCCAGGGCGCGGCTCGCCGAGGCGTGGGAGGAGGACGAGGCTCCCCGGCTGCGGTCCGAGCGCAACCGCTGGACCTCGGCGGACGGCGGCGTTCAGCTCCGCTACGGCCCCGACGGGCGCTGGTACCCGTACCGCAAGGAGAACGGGCAGTGGTTCCCGGCGGGTCCGGCCGACGACGATCCGGCGGCGGCGTGGGCGCAGGCCCGCGGCCTCTGAGGGGGCGCGGGCCGCCGGGAGGGGCGCGCGTCGAAGCTGTGCGCCCCCTCAACGCCCCCTCAACGTCCTCTCCGTGGCAAGGATTTGGGGCTCCCGCCGTCTTCCGCGACCCGCGCGGCGCCCGTACGGTGGGGCCCGCACATCGCTCGGCCGCACATCGGACAGCGGGTTCCGGTCACCGGACGGGCCGCCGGCCCCGCGCCCGGCGGCCGGGCCGGCCGGACCCGGATCACCCACCCCCCACAGGAGTACGCATGGACCGCAGAAGAATCCTTCAGGGCGCCGCGGTGGCCGCGGCGGGAGTACTGCTTCCCCCTTCCGTCCGGGCGACCGCGGCGACGACAGGCGCCACGGACTACCCGTCGGCGCACTGGGTGCCCGCTTCGGCATCCAACTACACGGTCTCCACGCGCCCTTCGGCGTACCCCGTCCAATACGTCGTCATCCATGTCACGCAGGAGACGTTCTCCGAGGCGGTGGCGATCTTCCAGAACCCGGCGAAGCAGGTCTCCGCGCACTACCTGGTGCGTTCGAGTGACGGATACATCAACCAGTGCGTGCGGGAGAAGGACGTCGCCTGGCACGCCGGGAACTGGGACTACAACACCCGCAGCATCGGCATCGAGCACGAGGGGTGGGTGGACCAGCCCTCCTACTTCACCGACGCCCTGTACGAGAAGTCGGCACTGCTGACGGCCAACGTCTGCGACCGCTACGGCATCCCCAAGGACCGCGCGCACATCCTCGGCCATGTCGAGGTCCCGGGCACCGACCACACAGACCCGGGCCCGCACTGGGACTGGACCCGCTACATCCGGATGGTCAATCTCCTCAGCGCGGGCTGAGCGCCGCCCGGCGGGCGGGGCGGCACGGTCAGCCGGCGCCCCGCCCGCCGCGCCCCTCCCCCGTGACCGGGCAGCGCACGAAGAGAATGCCTTGCACATCGCCGTCGGGGGCGCCGTAGACATGGGGTTCGTCGGCGCTCCACCGCGCCGAGGCTCCGGGCCCGACCGTGCTGAGGTCGCCCGGCCGCCCGACGACCGCGGTGCCGGCCAGCACCATCAGGCTCTCGGACGTACCCGGCACATGGGCCTGGGACTCCTGGACCGCGCCGGCGTGAATGGTCACGCGGAACACATCGGTGACCGCCTCCCCGTCCTCGTACCGCTCCAGCAGGACCGCGGTGACGCCGCTGCCCGAGACACCCGACCCGTTCCCCGTGAGGACGCCCGGGGGCGCGGGGTCGCTCAGGACCGCGCTGAGCGGGCGGCCGAGGGCGGTGGTGAGGGCGTACAGCGTCTCCAGCGTGGGGTTGCGCCGCCCGCTCTCCAGCTCCGAGAGCGTCCCCTTGCCGACCCCGGAGCGCCTGGCCAGCTCCGACAGCGACACGTCCATGTCGTGGCGCAGGGCCCGCAGCCTGCGCCCGACGTCCTCGTTCAGCCCCATCTCCGCCCGCTCCGCTTTCGTGGTTGACGGGCACCGGCCCGTCTCTTTAGTGTTCCACAAACAGAACGTTCCGTATACGGAACGCATGCACCGGGAAGTGGCTCACTCATGCTCGCGATCACCCGCATACGTTCGGCCGCACCCCCGTCCGCCGTGGCCGCGGGGCTCATCGCCGTCATGGTCGGAGTCACCAGCTCGGCGGCGCTGGTGTTCACCGCCGCGAAGGCCGCCGGGGCCGACGCGCGGGAGATCTCCTCCTGGATGCTCGCCCTCGGCATCGGCCTCGCCTGCACCTGCGCGGGCCTCTCGCTGCGGTACCGGGCTCCGGTCGTGACCGCGTGGTCGACGCCGGGGGCGGCGCTGCTGGCGACCAGCCTGAGCGGGGTCTCCATGCCGCAGGCGGTCGGCGCGTTCATCTTCTCGGGACTGCTCATCCTGGTGAGCGGGGTGACGGGATGGTTCGCCCGGGTCATGAACCGCATTCCCGTGCCGCTGGCCTCCGCCCTGCTCGCCGGGGTGCTGCTGCGGTTCGGCACGGGTCTCTTCAGCACCATGCACCACAGCTTCGCCGTCGCGTTCCCGATGTTCGTCGTCTATCTTCTGGGCCGCAGGCTGATGCCCCGTTACGCGGTGCTGCTTGCGCTCGCCGCCGGGGTGGTGGCCACCGTGTTCACCGGGGGCTGGCAGCCCGACCAGGTCCAGCTCTCGCCGGCCGTACCGGTCTTCACCGCGCCCGAGTTCGACTGGAAGGTGCTCGTCAGCGTCGGCGCGCCGCTGTTCGTCGTCACGATGGCCTCGCAGAACCTCCCCGGCGTCGCCGTGCTGCGCGGCTCCGGATACGACGTGCCGGTCTCCCCGCTCATGACGTGGACGGGCGCGGCCAACGCCTTGCTGGCACCCTTCGGGGCCTTCGGGCTCAACCTCGCCGCCATCACCGCCGCCATCTGCACCGGCGAGGAAGCACACCCGGACCGTGACAAGCGCTATCTGGCAGCTGTCTGGGCGGGGGTCTTCTATCTCTGCGTGGGACTGCTCGGCGCGACCGTCGCCTCGCTCCTCACCGCGATGCCGCAGGAACTCGTCCTGGCGATCGCGGGGATCGGGCTGCTCGCCACGATCGAGTCCTCGCTGGCATCCGCGCTGGCCGACAAAACGTCACGCGAGGCCGCCGTCGTCACCTTCCTGGCCACCGCGTCGGGTGTGTCCCTGCTGGGCATCGGCTCCGCCTTCTGGGGGCTGCTCGCCGGCCTCGTCACCAGCGCCGTCGCCTCGCTCGGCCGCCCCGCCCGGAGGGACCCCGCACCCGACCCGCGGCCCCGCGAACTCCCCGTGCGCTGACCACTCCCGGGCCGCCGCACGGACACGTGTCCCCTCCGTGGAACACAGTTGCCCCGGGCGCCGGCCGCGGGGTGGGATGGTCACCATGCAGAAAGCGGTCTCTCCACCCTCCGCCGAATCCCTGGCGCCCTTCGACCATCTCGACCACCGCTACCGCGGCGAGCACCCGGTGCGCACCCTCGCACTCCTCTTCCGCCCCGACCGCGGGCGGCTCGCGCTCGCCGTCGTCCTCTTCACCGTGAAGCACAGCCCCATATGGCTGCTGCCGCTGATCACCGCGACCGTCCTGGACGTGGTGGTCCAGCACGGTCCGGAGTCCGGCCTGTGGAAGGCCACCGGGCTCCTCCTGTTCATCCTCGTCCTCAACTATCCGCTCCACCAGTGGTATGTGCGGTGCCTGGGCGGCAGCGTCCGCCGCATGGGCATCACCCTGCGCTCGGCACTGTGCCGCCGCATGCAGCAGCTGTCCGTCGGCTACCACGCCCGGGTCAGTTCCAGCGTGTTGCAGGCCAAGGTGGTCCGGGACGTCGAGGCGGTGGAGCAGATGATGCAGCAGAGCGCCGACATGGGCCTCGGCGCCGTCGTGACCCTGGTCGGCGGGCTCGTCGTCATCGGCTTCCGGGTCCCCTCGTTCCTGCCCGTCTTCCTGGTCGTCGTCCCCGCCGCGGGGTTCCTCGTGATGAAGCTGCGGGCCCGGCTGCGCAGCCACAACGAGTCCTTCCGCCGCGAGGTCGAGCAGCTCTCCTCCCGCGTCAGCGAGATGACCACCCTCATCCCCATCACCCGCGCCCACGGCCTGGAGCGCACCGCTCTGGGGCGGGTGGACGGCTCGCTGCGGCAGGTGTTCGCCGCGGGACTGCGCCTGGACATGCTCAACGGCCGCTTCGGGTCCCTGGCCTGGGTCCTCCTCAACACCCTGGGTGTGCTGTGCCTGACGGGGTCCGCCCTGGTCGCGTACCACGGCTGGATGCCCGTCACCGCCGGTGATGTGGTCATGCTGAGCGCCTTCTTCACCGTCCTGACCGGCTCGGTGACCACCCTGCTCGGGCTCGCCCCCATCCTCACCAAGGGGCTGGAGTCGGTGCGTTCGGCGGGTGAGGTCCTCCAGGCACCTGACCTGGAGCACAACGCGGGAAAGGCGCAGGTGGAGCACGTCACCGGCCGGATCGACTTCGAGGACGCCGGATTCGCGTACGACGACGCGGAGCCCGCCGTGGACGGGTTCACGCTCTCGGCGCGGCCGGGCGAGACCATCGCGCTGGTGGGCGCGTCGGGAGCGGGCAAGTCGACCGTCCTCAACCTCCTCATCGGCTTCATCCGCCCGACCTCGGGCCGGATCATGCTGGACGGCGCCGACATGGCCGGGCTCGACCTGCGCAGCTACCGGCGGTTCCTCTCGGTGGTGCCGCAGGAGTCGATCCTCTTCGAGGGCAGCATCCGCGAGAACGTGACGTACGGTCTCGGGGACACCGACGAGGCGACCCTGCTGGCCGCCCTGGAGGACGCCAACGCGATGGAGTTCGTCCGCCGTCTGCCGCACGGCCTGGACACGGTGGTCGGCGAGCGCGGAGCACGTCTGTCGGGCGGTCAGAAGCAGCGCCTCGCCATCGCCAGGGCCCTGATCCGCGACCCCAGGGTCCTGGTGCTCGACGAGGCCACCTCCGCCCTGGACAACCGGTCCGAGGCGCTCGTGCAGGAGGCGCTGTCGCGTCTCGTGCACGGCCGGACCGTCTTCGTCGTCGCCCACCGGCTCTCCACCATCCAGGGCGCCGACCGCATCGTGGTGATGGACGGCGGCCGGATCGCGGAGGTGGGCACGCACGAGGAGCTGCTCGGCAGGCACGGGACGTACGCGGGCCTGCAGCCGGCGTTCCCGTGACAGCGGCGGGCCGCCGGGGGCGATGACCGTCCCGGCGGCCCCGCTCGGCCGGTCACCAGTCGTGGACGGTGCCGTCCCGGAGCCGGTTGACGGGCAGGTAGCTCTGCTCGTACGGGTGCGCCGCCGCCAGTTCCTCGTCCAGTTCGACGCCGAGTCCGGGTGCCTCGCCGGGATACAGGTGGCCGTCGGTGAAGGTGTACGCGTGCCGGAACACCTCCTCGGTGAGGGGGTTGTGGCCGGAGTACTCCTGGATGCCGAAGTTGTGGACGGCGAGATCGAGGTGGACGGCCGCGGCCATCCCGACCGGTGAGATGTCCTCCGGCCCGTGCACCGCGCTCCGGATCTGGTACTGCGCGGCGAAGTCGAAGAGCTTGCGCAGCGGGGTGACGCCGCCGAAGTGGGTGACCGCGCTGCGCACGTAGTCGATCAGCTGCTCGGTGATCAGCGTCCGGTAGTCGTGCACGGTGTTGAAGACCTCGCCGATCGCGAGAGGCGTGGTCGTGTGCCTGCGCACCAGCCGAAGCGCCTCCTGGTTCTCGGCGGGTGTGCAGTCCTCCAGCCAGAAGGGGCGGTACGGCTCCAGGTCCTTGCCGAGCCGGGCCGCCTGGACGGGCGTGAGCCGGTGGTGCGCGTCGTGCAGCAGCGGGAGCCCGGCGCCGAACTCGGCGCGGACCGCCTCGAACACGGCCGGGGCGTGCCGCAGGTAGGCGTCCGTGTCCCAGTCCTCGACCAGGGGACGGGCCTGCTGATGGAGGACGGGCGCGCCGTGGTCGTCGGTGGCGTGCACCCCGTAGACGGCCCTGAGGCCGGGGATGCCCGTCTGGATGCGGACGGCCGGGTAGCCCTCGGCCAGCCGGGCCCGCACGGAGTCGAGGAGTTCGGGGATGTCGCGGCCGTTGGCGTGGCCGTAGGTGGTGACGCGTTCGCGGGAGGCGCCGCCGAGCAGCTGGTAGAGCGGCATTCCGGCCGCCTTCGCCTTGATGTCCCACAGCGCGACGTCGACGGCGGCGATGGCTGCCATCGTGACGGGGCCGCGCCGCCAGTAGGCGCCTCGGTAGAGGTACTGCCAGGTGTCCTCGATGCGGTGCGGGTCCAGGCCGGTGAGCAGGGGCGCCACATGGTCCGTGAGGTAGCTGACGACAGCGAGCTCCCGGCCGTTGAGCGTGGCGTCGCCGAGTCCGGTGAGCCCTTCGTCCGTCGTCAGTTTCAGCGTCACGAAGTTGCGGCCGGGGCTGGTGACGACGACCCTGGCGTCGACGATCCTCATGGTGCGCTCTCTTCCGGGCCGCGACGGGCGGCGGCCCCCGCCATTGTCGGAGGGCGGCCCCCGCGCCGCGCACCTGCCCGTATGGCGGTACGTCCCTTCGCCGGGCGCCCGCCCGCCGGGACCCGGGGGGCGGGCGCTGCATAGAGTGGCGTGCGTGAGCGTGCGCGAGGATGCGGAACGGACGGGCGGACACCGGGCGGGCTACTCGGCCGCGGCGGTCGTCTTCGCCATCGGCATGGCCGGCACCACACTGCCGACCCCGCTGTACGGGCTCTACCAGAAGGAGATCGGCTTCTCCGAGCTCATGGTGACCGTCGTCTTCGCCGTGTACGCGGTCGCGGTCATCTCGGTCCTCCTGCTGGCGGGCAACTACTCGGACAAGGTGGGGCGCCGGCCCGTACTGCTGGCCGCCATGGCGCTGTCCGCCGCGAGCGCGGGCTGCTTCCTCCTGGAGAGCGGGCTGCCCCTGCTCTTCGCCGGCCGGGTGCTGTCGGGCGGCGCGGCCGGCCTGCTGAGCGGCGCGGCCACGGCTGCGGTCATCGAGCTGGCGGGCCCCGGCCAGAAGGGGCGCGCGGGTTTCGCGGCCACGGCCGCGAACATGGGCGGGCTGGGCTGCGGGCCGTTGCTGGCCGGGCTGCTGGCCGAGTACACGCCGTGGCCGCTGAGCCTGCCGTTCTGGGTCCATCTGGGCCTGGTCGCGCTGGCCTGCGTCATCACCTGGCGGCTGACGGAGACGGTCGCGGAGCCGAAGCGGTGGCCCCGGCTGGAACCCCAGGGTGTCAGGGTGCCCGCCGAGGTGAAGGGCGTCTTCGTGCCGGCCGCGCTGGCCGCCTTCGCCGGGTTCGCGCTGCTCGGCCTGTTCACGGCGGTCGCGCCGAGCTTCGCGGCCAGGACGCTGGGCGTGCACAACCTGGCGGTGACGGGCGCGGTGGTCTTCTCCGTGTTCTGCGCCTCGACGATCGGCCAGTCCCTGGCCCCGAGGATCGGCGCCCGGCGCGCGCTCCCGCTGGGCTGCGCCGTGCTGATCGTCGGACTCCTGCTGGTCGCCTCGTCGTTGCTGGCGAAGTCCCTGGTCCTGCTCGTCCTGGGCGCCGTCTGCGGGGGCATCGGGCAGGGACTCGCCTTCCGGGCCGCGCTCACCCTGGTCGGTGAGGCCGCCCCGGCCGAGCACCGGGGCGGCACCATCTCGGCGTTCTTCGTCGTCGCGTACGCCGGGATCTCCGTGCCCGTGGTGGGGGTGGGCGCGCTGGCCACCTGGCTGGGTCTGCGCGACGCCGGTCTGGTCTTCACCGGCTGCGTGATCCTGCTGGCGGCGGCCGCCGGTACGTACGCCGCGCTCCGGGCGCCGGCCCGGGCCTGACGCCCCCTCCCGTCAGCCGCACTCCTTCCCGTTGAGGGTGAAGGCGGCCGGGTCCGCCGCCGGGGCGCCGTTCGCCTGGAACCCGAAGGAGACGCCGGCGCCCGCGGCGACGGACGCGTTGTGCGCGGCGCCCGTCACGGTGACCCGGGTGCCGGCCTGCGCGACGGTCGCGTTCCAGGCGTTGGTGACGTTCTCGCCCCCCTGGAAGTCGAATCCCAGCTGCCAGCCGTCGAGCGGCGCCGGCCCGGTGTTCTTCACCGTCACGTCGGCGGTGAAGCCGGTGCCCCAGGCCTGGCTGACCCGGTAGGTGACGTCGCAGGACGCGGGCGCCGGTCCGGGTGTCCCGCCGGGGTCGGGGGTCGGGGACGGGTCGGGGGTCGTCGTCGGGTCCGGAGTGGTCGTCGGGCCCGGACCGGGGCCCGGGTCCGTGCCGTCGGGAGCGCTCCCCCACTGGGGTGCCGAGCCCTCCAGCAGCACCATGTGCGGCGCGTCGACCGGCGTGCCGCCCGGGGTCGTCGCCGAGGACGGGTAGGACCAGTCGTTCGAAGGGTCCCAGGCCCCGGACGAGCTGATCCGGAACTGGACCTCCTTGCGGTACGCGGACTGGCCCGCCGGCGCGATGTCCGTATCCGAGCAGTCCACGGTCACGAAGTAGACGTCGCCCGCCTCGTGCGTGGGGCCGGTCACCTCGCCGCACTGGTTGTAGTTGGTGCTGAGAGTGATCTGCTCGGGTGTGACACCCGGTTCCAGCGTGAAGTAGTAGCGCACGGACGCATCGGTCAGGGCGCGCGCGGGCCACGCGGACCGGTTGATCAGGTACGCCTTGATCTCGGTGAAGTCGCCGCCCTGCGCGTTCACCGACGCCTGGACGGACATCTCCGGGCCGTCCGGCTGCTCCGGCTGCGGGAAGTCCGCGAGCGGGGTGCCTCCGTATTCGGCGTAGAGCCGGGCCAGCGCGCCGGTGAAGGCGGCGTTGTAGTCGGTGGCGACCTCGTTGTTGACGTAGTTCGAACGGTCGTCGGTGTACGAGTCGTCCGCCGCGCTGGGACCGCCCACCAGCGCCCCGTACAGGGTGTGCCTGCTCTCGACGGGGTTGTCCATCTGATCGGTCCACGAGCCGTGGGCGGTGCGGTGGTGCGGTTTGGTCGGCGGGTTCTCACCGAAGCCGACGACGTAGCTCGACCTGCGCGGGTTGTCGCCGAGCGCGTAGTCGATCTGGCGGACCGCGAAGTCGTGGTAGCGGCTCCTGCGGGTGGCGTCACCGGTCAGCCAGTCGGAGTAGCTCAGCGCCACGAAGGCCGTGTTCGCCGCGTACCGGAGCGAACCCCAGCTGTCCAGAACCGCCTGGCCGCCCGGCGAATAGGGCACCCGCTCGCCGTTGACTCCTACGGTCCACCAGTCGAGCCAGCGGTTCGCGTCGTCGATGTACTTCTGCTTGCCCGTCAGCTGCGCGAGCAGCACATAGGCCCCGTAGGAGCTGTCGTCCCAGGAGAGTGTCCAGCGGTAGGACCGCGTGGTGCTCTGCGGCTCGGTCGAGAGGTCGTCGTAGGCCGACTCGGCCTTGGCGAGGTACGCGGGGTCGCCGGTCGCCTTGTACAGCCAGATCGCGCCCCAGACCAGCTCGTCGTCGTACCCGCTCCAGGAGTTGTAGTAATTCTGCGCGTCGGTGATGCAGTCGCTGTACTTGCCCCGGTAGGTGTCGGCGAAGGTGTACAGCTGCTCGGCGTGGGTGATCAGCTTCGCGGCGTACGCCGGGTCGCTGTCGGCGAACACCATCGAGGAGGAGGCCAGCGCGGCGGCCGTCTGCCCCGCCAGGTCGCTGCCGGGGCACGAGGCATCGATCTTGTACGCGGGGCGCTCCATCGGCATCACCTCGGCCGGACCCCACCACTTGTGGTCGTCGCCGCCGTTGCCGACCTGCCCGTACAGCACGTTGGGCGAGGGGTGGGCCCTGAGGAGGTAGTCGTCGACGAAGCGCAGGTTGTTCCGCAGGTGGGTCAGCTGGCCCGACGCCTCGTACGCCGCCTCCTGCTCCACACCGCCCCATGCCAGCATGGTGGCCGAGAACGCCATCGGCAGGCCGAACTTCACATGGTCGCCGGCGTCGTACCAGCCGCCCGTCAGATCCAGGCCGGCGTCCTTGCCGTCATCGAGCGCGGAGTCGCCGCGCCAGGAGACCCGGTTGGTGTCGGGCAGCTTGCCGGACTGCTGCGCCTCGTAGAAGAGCACCGACTTCTGCAGCGCCTCGCCGTAGTCGAAGGCGGGAGCGGCGGCGGCCGGGGACGGCAGCGAGAGCGGCAGCAGGAGCCCGGCGGCGACGGTGAGCGCCAGCGCGGCCGTGCCCAGCGGGCCGGCCCTGCGGGCGGCGGCGCTGCGGGGACGTCTTCGCGGGGTGGGGAGAGTGAGCGAGCGCAACGGAGCATTCCCTTCCGTACGTCGGTGGGGTGCTGGGGCAGGTGGGAGCCCGGAGGCGTGGGAGCGCTCCCAAACGCGTTGCTCATGAAGCCAGTTATCGAGTGGGCTGTCAACGGTTGCGGCACAACGCCGTGGTGCGACAGGCGGCCCCGGAACCCGGGGGGTGCCTCTATGTCCTTCGTCAAGGCGCCCCTGTCGGGTTTGGTGTGGTTCGGTGTGCTGGGGTTATGCGGCGAGCTCGACGTCCTTCGGTGTCCGGGATTCGTAGAAGGTGCCGTCGCGGAGCATGGCGAACAGGACGCTGATGCGTTGGCGGGCGAGGCGGAGGAGAGCTTGGGTGTGGGTCTTGCCGCGGGCTCGTTGCTTGTCGTAGTAGGCGCGGGAGGCGGGGTCGGCGTTCATGCAGGCGAAGGCGGACAGGAACATGGCCCGCTTGA
>NZ_KB892016.1 GCF_000373645.1 Streptomyces sp. ATexAB-D23
CTGGTCCGCGAAGCTGTTGGACATCACGAACGAGGGGTGGCCGGTGGCGTTGCCCAGGTTCAGCAGGCGGCCCTCGGACAGCACGATCAGGACCTTGCCGTCCGGGAACGTCCAGGTGTGGACCTGCGGCTTGACCTCGTCCTTCACGATGCCGTCGATCGCGGCGAGGCCGGCCATGTCGATCTCGTTGTCGAAGTGGCCGATGTTCCCGACGATCGCCTGGTGCTTCATCCGGGCCATGTCGGCGGCCATGATGATGTCCTTGTTGCCCGTCGTNGTGACGAAGATGTCCGCCTGCGCGACGACGTCGTCGAGGGTGGCGACCTGGTAGCCGTCCATCGCCGCCTGGAGGGCGCAGATCGGGTCGACCTCGGTCACGATCACCCGGGCACCCTGCCCGCGCAGCGACTCCGCGCAGCCCTTGCCCACGTCGCCGTAGCCGCAGACCACGGCCGTCTTGCCGCCGATCAGCACGTCCGTGGCCCGGTTGATGCCGTCGATCAGCGAGTGACGGCAGCCGTACTTGTTGTCGAACTTCGACTTGGTGACCGCGTCATTGACGTTGATCGCCGGGAACAGGAGGGTGCCGTCGCGGTGCATCTCGTAGAGCCGGTGCACACCGGTCGTGGTCTCTTCCGTGACACCACGGATCTCGGAGGCGAGCTGGGTCCACTTCTGGGGGGACTCGCCGAGCGTGCGGTTGAGCAGCGTGAGGATCTGCGCGTACTCCTCGCTGTCGGCCGTGGCCGGGTCCGGGGCCGCGCCGACCTTCTCGAACTCGACGCCCTTGTGAACGAGGAGGGTGGCGTCGCCGCCGTCGTCCAGGATCATGTTCGGGCCGCCGGTGGGCGTGTTCGGCCAGGTCAGGGCCTGCTCCGTGCACCACCAGTACTCCTCCAGCGTCTCCCCCTTCCAGGCGAAGACGGGAACGCCGGCGGGGGCGTCCGGGGTGCCGTCCGGGCCGACCGCGATGGCGGCCGCCGCGTGGTCCTGGGTGGAGAAGATGTTGCAGGAGGCCCAGCGGACCTCGGCGCCGAGGGCGACCAGGGTCTCGATCAGCACGGCGGTCTGCACGGTCATGTGCAGCGAGCCGGTGATGCGGGCGCCGGCCAGGGGCTGGGCGGCGGCGTACTCCTTGCGGATCGACATCAGGCCGGGCATCTCGTGCTCGGCGAGGGTGATCTCCTTACGGCCGAAGGTGGCCAGGGAGAGATCGGCGACCTTGAAGTCCTGTCGATTGGCGACCGTCGTCATAACGGGCTGCTCCTCGTGGTGGAGTCGAGGGTGGGTAGGGCGGCTCTGCGGCAGCGGGCATACGGATGCCCGGGAGCTCGCAGCGCAGTCCGTCGGAGGCCCTCTCTCCCTCGGCCGGTCCGGCGTACGGACCGATCGACCGCCATCAGCAGCGACGTCTGACACTGCCGTCGAATCTACACCGAACGGCGCAGCCGCTCCCAGTCCGCCGGGGCTGAACCGGGGCGGGGGCGGCTGTACGGAGTACGCGATGGCGTGTCCGGTGCGGTCAGTGGCCGGATTCCGTCGGGTCCGACGGCGTAGCCGGGGTGTCGGGGGCTCCAGACTCGGGGGCTCCGGACTCGGGGGCTCCCGGTTCCGGGGCCTCCGGGCCGGGGGTGGTGGCCCCGTCGTCGGGGGTGCCGCCCGGGGTCTTGGCGGGGTTGGTGCCGGCCGCGGCGGCCGCCTCGTTGTAGATGTCCGGTTCCAGGTAGATCACCCGGGCGATCGGGACGGCCTCGCGGATGCGGGACTCGGCGGCGTTGATGGCGTTGGCGACCTCGTCGGCGGTGTCGTCGTGCTGGACCGCGATCTTGGCGGCGACCAGCAGTTCTTCCGGCCCGAGGTGGAGGGTGCGCATGTGGATGATGCCGGTGACCGTGTCACCGTCGACGACCGCGGCCCTGATCCTGTCGACCTGGTCGGTGCCGGCGGCCTCGCCGAGCAGCAGGGACTTGGTCTCGGCCGCCAGGACGATCGCGATGGCGATCAGCAGGATGCCGATGCAGAGGGTGCCGATGCCGTCCCACACGCCGTCGCCGGTGCCGATGGCCAGGCCGACGCCTGCGAGGGCGAGGACCAGACCGATGAGCGCGCCGAAGTCCTCCAGCAGCACGACGGGGAGTTCCGGGGCCTTCGCGCGGCGGATGAAGTCCGTCCAGCTGAGCGAGCCGCGGGTCTGGTTGGACTCCTTGATCGCCGTACGGAAGGAGAAGCCCTCGGCGATGATCGCGAAGACCAGCACGCCGACCGGCCAGTACCAGGACTCCAGCGCGTGGGGGTGCTTGATCTTCTCGTAGCCCTCGTAGACCGCGAACATGCCGCCGACGGAGAACAGGACGATGGAGACGAGGAAGGCGTAGATGTAGCGCTCGCGGCCGTACCCGAAGGGGTGCTGGGGGGTGGCCTCGCGCTGGGCCTTCTTGCCGCCGAGAAGCAGGAGGCCCTGGTTGCCGGAGTCGGCGAGCGAGTGGACGCTCTCCGCGAGCATCGACGAGGAGCCGCTGAACAGGAACGCGACGAATTTGGCCACTGCGATCGCGAGGTTGGCGCCGAGTGCCGCCACGATCGCCTTGGTTCCGCCTGACGCACTCATGGGTGCTCGGTGTCCCTTCCTCGGTGCTGCGGCTCCGGCGTCCGCGGTACGGCGGCACATTGTTGCAGCCGCCGTACCGCGGACGGTACGTCAGGCCACCACTGTGGCCCGGAACAGCGTGCCCGCTCCGGACACCCGGACCGGCTCGCCCGCCGGTACGAACGCCGACTCGCCGGGGCCGAGACCGAGCTCACCGGCGCGCGGGGCGCCCGCCGTGCAGAGCAGGATCTGGGGCGTGGGCGCGGTCAGGTCGACGGGGGCGGCGCCGGGTGACAGGTCGAAGCGCGAGAGGCGGAACTCGTCGACCGGTGTCTCGTACAGCTCCTCGCCTGAGGCCGACGCCTCGGGGCGCAGGATTCCCGGATCGGTCGCCTCGAAACGGACGATGCGCAGGAGTTCGGGGACATCGATGTGCTTGGGCGTCAGGCCGCAGCGCAGCACGTTGTCGGAGTTGGCCATGATCTCGACGCCGAGGCCGTCGAGGTACGCGTGCGGCACGCCGGCGCCGAGGAACAGGGCCTCGCCGGGCTGGAGCCGCACGTAGTTGAGCAGCATGGCCGCGATGACTCCGGCGTCGCCCGGGAAGTGGTGGGCGATGCGGGCGTACGGGGCGTAGGCGCCGCCGAGCCGTTCCGCGGCGGCCGCTGCGGCGGCCACCGTCTCGGCCATCTCGGCCGGGTCCGCGGTGAGGATCGCCGTCAGCACCTCGCGCAGGGCGCCCTCTTCGGGGTGGGCGCGCAGCAGATCGACGTACGGCTTGAGGGAGTCGACGCCCAGGCCCTCCATCGCCTCGGCCGCCTCCAGCGGGCGGCGGAATCCGCACAGGCCGTCGAAGGGGGTGAGCGCGCAGATCAGCTCGGGCTTGTGGTTGGCGTCCTTGTACGTGCGGTGCGGGGCGTCGATCGGGACGGACCGGCGCTCCTCGTCCGCGTACCCCGCCCGCGCCTGGTCCAGGTCCGGGTGGACCTGGAGGGAGAGGGGGGCGCCCGCGGCGAGCAGCTTCAGCAGGAAGGGGAGGCGCGGGCCGAACTTCTCCACGGTGGCCGCGCCGAGCTCACCGGCCGGGTCGGCGGCGATGACGTCGGTGAGGGCCTGTTCGGCGGGGGCCGACGCGGTGGGGGCGGTGCCGGTGCGGGTGATCCGGGAGGGGGCTCCGGGGTGGGCGCCCATCCACATCTCCGCCTGCGGCTCGCCGGTGGGGGCGACGCCGAGCAGGGCGGGGATCGCGGTGGTCGAGCCCCAGGCGTACGGGCGCACGGTGTTGGAGAGCCGGTCCATGGAGTTTGTCCTTGTGCGTTGTTCTGTGTGGTGCGAGGTGCTGCGGGAGCTGCGCGGTGCGCGGGGCTCCGTAGTCCGTTTCAGGCGCCGCCCTTTGCGGCGAGGGCCAGGTAGACCGCGGCGAAGTCGGTGACGGCGAGCAGCTCGGCGAGGGATTCGAGCGTGCTGCCCTCTTCCGGTTCGAGCTCGCTGATCGGCGTGTCGTGGCCCAGGGCCAGTTCGCGGGCCGCGGGGGCGGCGCTGAGGCCGCCGGTGGGGCGGTCGCGGAGCAGGACCACCCGGGCGTGCAGGGGTTCCGACTCGTCGACGCGGTCGCGGAAGAAGTCGTCCGGGTCCGCCCCGGCGGCGAACGCGCCCGCCAGCAGGCCCCCGTGCGCCGGGAGCGCCTCCGGGAGCACGGCGGCGAGGGCCGGGCGGCCCGACAGCTCCGCCAGGACCGCGGCGAACCGGCGGCCGACGGGGCCGGCCGCGTCGCCCTCCGCCCAGATCAGCGGCAGGCTGTCCGCGAGCTCCGCGGCGAGGGTCTTGGCCGGGTTGCTGTACGTGGCGATGGCCGGTCCGCAGCGCTCCGCCGTACGGTCCAGGCGGTCGGCGACGCTCTGCAGTACGTCGGCGGGGGCGGTGACCAGGCCGACGCGGTCGAGCAGCGCGAGCAGCGGGGTGAGCAGGGCCCAGAGCGTGCCGGGGCCGGCGGCCGACGTCTCGGCGTCGTACTCGCCGTGCGGGGCGGATGCCATCGGTACGACGACGCCGTGCACCCCGTGGACCGCCTCCCGCAGCGGGGAGCGCAGGGGGGCGACGGCCACGACCGTGCAGCCGCGGCGGTACGCCTGTTCCGCGAGGAGGGCGAGGCCCGGTTCGGAACCGTCCGCCGTGGCGATGAGCAGCAGGTCGACGGAGCCGGCCCAGCCGGGCAGCGTCCAGCGCAGTGCGCCGGGGGCGGGGGCGACGCCGGTCGGGTGGATACGGGTGACCGGGGCGGAGGCGCCGGCGAGCGCGGCGATCAGGTCCGCGACGCCGGTCGCGGCGGTGCCGGGGCCGGCGACGAGGACGGCGCGGGGGCGGCCTTCCGGCTTCAGCTCCGTGATCCCGGCCTCCGTCGCGTGCCGGGCGGCGGTACGGACCCGGGCCCCGGCCTCGGCGGCGCCGCGGAGCAGACCGCGGCGGTCGGCTCGGGCCAGGGCTTCCGGGGCGTCGAGCAACGACTCGTCGAGCATGGGGACGGTCCTCCGATCACATGCCGGTCACCGGCTGGTGCGGGTGTGCGGCCGGTTACGCGGGGCGGCGGGCCTCGTCGACGAGGAGTACGGGGATGCCGTCCCGTACCGGGTAGGCCAGGCCGCAGTCCTTGCCGGTGCAGACCAGTTCCGGGCTGTCGGCGGCCGACCTGTCGTCGAGCGGGGAGTGGCAGGCCGGGCAGGCCAGGATCTCCAGGAGGCCGGCTTCGAGCGGCATGGGGTGGTCCCTTCGGGCGGGGTGGGGCGGTGGGGCGGGGTTCGGTGCGGTTGTGGCGGGGTCAGCCTACCGCTGGGGGGCTGGGGGGCGCCTGCGGCGGGCCCTTGTCCCCTCCCCGCCCCTTCCCGAAACCGGAGGCTCCGCCCCCGGGCCCCCGCGCCTCAAGCGCCGGCGAGGCTGGGGATGGCCGCGAGCGGCTTCGGGGCTCCGCCCGCTCCCCGCTCCTCAAACGCCGGAGGGGCTGGAGATGGACAAGGCCGATGGGCACGCACGCCCGGCCAGGGATTCGGGGCTCCGCCCCGGGCCCCGCTCCTCAAACGCCGGAGGGGCTGAGTGGCCGGACGGAGGTGGGGATGGCCGGAGGGGCCGGGGTGACCAGAGGAGCTGAGGTGGTCGACGGGGCCAAGGTGACCAGAGGAGCTGAGGTGGTCAGAGGGGCCAGGGTGGCCAAAGTAGCCGGGGATGGCCGGACGGGGCGGAAAGATGGTCGGACGGGGCTGAGTGGCCGGACAGAGGTGGGAATGGCCGGAGGGGCTTGGGTTGTCGGACGGGCCTGGAGGTGGCCCGACGGGCCTGGGGTTTGATCACGCGCCTCCAACCACCAGATAGGCGCGAGTAGCCAGCGGGCCGGGGTGGCCCGATGGGGCTGGGAACGGTCGACGAGGCTGGGGTGGCCGGACGGGGATGGTGGGTGGCCGGACAGGGGTGGTGGGTGGTTATCCGCGGATCAGGGTCAGTACCTCGTCGCGTACCGCTCTCATCGTTTCCTCGTTCTCCGCCTCCACGTTCAGGCGGAGCAGGGGTTCCGTGTTCGAGGGGCGGAGGTTGAACCACCAGTGGGGGGAGGTGATCGTGAGGCCGTCCAGGGTGTCCGTGGTGATGTGCTCGCGGTCGGCGAAGGCGGAGCGGACCTTGGCTGTGCGGGCGGGCTGGTCGTCGACCGTGGAGTTGATCTCGCCGGAGGCGGCGTAGCGGTCGTACTGGGCGACCAGGGCCGAGAGGGGGGCCTCCTGGCCGCCGAGCGCGGCCAGGACGTGGAGGGCGGCGAGCATGCCCGTGTCGGCGTTCCAGAAGTCGCGGAAGTAGTAGTGCGCGGAGTGCTCGCCGCCGAAGATCGCGCCGTGGGCGGCCATCTCCGCCTTCATGAAGGAGTGGCCGACCCGGGTGCGGACCGGGGTGCCGCCGTGTTCGCGTACGACCTCGGGCACGGAGCGGGAGGTGATCAGGTTGTGGATGACCGTGCCCCGGCCGCCGTTGCGGGCGAGTTCGCGGGCGGCGACGAGGGCGGTGATCGCCGACGGGGAGACGCCTTCGCCCCGCTCGTCCACCACGAAGCAGCGGTCCGCGTCGCCGTCGAAGGCCAGGCCCAGATCGGCGCCCTCGGCCACGACGCGGGCCTGGAGGTCCGTGATGTTCTTGGGGTCCAGGGGGTTGGCCTCGTGGTTCGGGAAGGTGCCGTCCAGCTCGAAGTACATCGGGACCAGGTCGACCGGCAGCCCCGCGAAGACGGTGGGGACGGTGTGGCCGCCCATGCCGTTGCCCGCGTCCACGACCACCTTCAGCGGGCGGATCGCCGTCAGGTCCACCAGGGAGAGCAGGTGGGCGGCGTAGTCGGTGAGGGTGTCACGTGCGGTGACCGTGCCCGGGGTGGTGCCCGGCTCGGGGGCGCCCGTCTGCGACCACTCCTCGACCAGGGTGCGGATCTCGGCCAGGCCGGTGTCCTGGCCGACCGGTGCGGCGCCCGCCCGGCACATCTTGATGCCGTTGTACCGCGCCGGGTTGTGCGAGGCCGTGAACATCGCGCCGGGCAGGTCCAGCGCCCCGGACGCGTAGTACAGCTGGTCCGTGGAGCACAGACCGATCATCGTGACGTCGGCACCGCGCCCCGCCGCGCCCCGCGCGAACGCCCCGGACAGCCCGGGGGAGGTCGGGCGCATGTCGTGGCCGATCACGACGGCGTCCGCGCCGGTCACCGCCACGAACGCCGCCCCGAACAGTTCGGCCAGCGGTTCGTCCCACTGGTCGGGCACGACTCCGCGCACGTCGTACGCCTTCACGAGCTGCGACAGGTCTGCGGTCACGGGCCGGTCCTCCTGGGGTCTTCTTCGGACCGCCAAACTACCCGGCGGCCCGCGACGCCTCAGGAGTCGGGGGAACGCAGAACGCGCAGGTGGCCCCTGCGGGCGACCTCCATGGGGTCCGCGGTGCGCGGGCCGCCGCCCCGCGTGCCGTCGCCGCGTTCCTGCGGGCGGGCGGCTTCCCGTACGGCGTTCGCCAGCGCTTCCAGGTCGTCGCCGCTGGGGCGGCTGGGCGCGGAGGGGTCGGAGAGCCGGACGACTTCCCAGCCCCGGGGCGCGGTGAGCCGCTCGCTGTGCTCGGCACAGAGGTCGTAGCAGTGGGGCTCGGCGTAGGTGGCGAGCGGGCCGAGGACCGCAGTCGAGTCGGCATAGACGTACGTCAGTGTCGCGACGGCAGGGCGGCCGCACGCGGTGCGCGAACAGCGACGTACAGGGCTCACGATGTTGGACGGTACCGCACTCTTGAGCGGGCTGCGACGACTCTCCCCCGGCTCACCCCTCCGTGTCGCCCTGTGACCTCCGGCACATACCGCCCCACAGCAACTCCCCTGACCTGCGCGGCGGGAGAGACCCGGGGCCGCGACGGCGACGGTTCCGGGCGCCGCTGTGCCACGAACCTTTCCCAGGACGCGAGTGCGGCGGTCGGGAGCGGGGCCGGAAACGGGCTGCTGTGTGGCCGGATTGTTCAGGAGCGGACAGGGCGTCCGGCTCGCGGACGGCAGCCGTCCCGCCGCCCCTCGGAGCCCGGTCCGGAGCGTTAGGCTGCGTCGGTGATGGACAGTCCCGTACCGCCCCTCCCGTCCGAGCCGCGACCGCGGCGCCGAGACCGACACGGCCGCGGTATGCGCGGGCCCGTCGCCCCGCCGCAGGTGCCGCTCTCCACGAGCCGCGCGGACAGCTTCCGCGATCTGGTGCAGGACTCCGTCGAGCGGCTGGAGCGGCGCTGGCCACAGCTGGCCGAGGTCGACTTCGTCGTCCTGGAGGTGCCGGAGACGGCGGACGAGACCGTTCCGCTGGGCAGCGCGCTCTCCGCCGAGAAGGGGCGGCCCGCCCAGATCGCCGTCTACCGGCGGCCCGTCGAGCTGCGCACCAAGAGCCGCGACGAGCGCGCCCTCCTCATCCACGAGATCGTCGTGGAGCAGGTCGCCGAACTCCTGGGCCTCGCCCCCGAGTCCGTCGACCCCCGCTACGGCCAGGAGTAGCGGGGCGGGGCCGCTCAGTCGTCGAGTACCGACAGGTCCTGTTCGGCGGCCGGTACCTCCACCGTTCCCTTGTCGTCCGGCAGGGTCTGCACGGTGAACATCGGGATGCCGTCCTGTTCCACGGTGAGTGTCCGGGCGGCGTGGACCGGGCCGCCCGACTGGGTCTCGACCGTCAGGGCGTAGGTGCCCTTGAGGCCCGCGGGGACCGGCGGGGTGACCGCCACGGTCGCGCCGGCGGCGATCTTGTACGTCTTGCTGACCGGGGTGCCGCCCTTGCTGCCCGCGGACGCTGTGACCTTGACGGTGCCGGCGGCTCCGGGTGCGGCGAGCGAGAGGACCGAGCCCTTGGAGCGGTTGTCGGCAGCGGTCGCCCGCGCGCCGACCGGGCCGGTTGCCGGGATGTAACCGACCTCCTGCTTGTCGCCCTTGCCCCGGACCACCCGCAGCGCCGCGACCACGGGGGTGGCCTTGCCCTCCTCTGCGGGGACCAGCATCAGTGAGCCGGCCTCTCCGCGGGTGAGGTCCTTCAGGTCGAGTCCGGCGGTCATCTTCGACTTGACGTGCAGTTCGTCGTGGCCGGCCGGCGAGATCGCGCCGGACTTGCCGAGCAGCTTCAGCTTGAGGTCGGCGTCGTCGTCGCCGGGGGCGAACGCCACCAGCCGTACCGAGGTGGCGTCGGCCGGGATTCCGGGCAGCACGAGCGTCTTCGCCGGTTCGGCGGACGCGGCGATCCAGTCGCTGCCGGCCTTGCTGTCCGCAGCCCTGACGGCGGCGCCGACCCGGCCCGAGCGGGTGGTGACGTGGACGGTCACGTCGTCGGCGGCCTTGCTCGTCAGCGTCGAGATCAGCACCCGGATGCCGGAGCCGGCCGGGACGGTGATGCCCTCGCCCACGTCGGACTTGAGCGAGCCGTCCGGTCCGTACAGCTCGATGTCGGCGACGGCGGCCGTGTCGTCCGGGTTGGTGAGGTGGACGTAGTCCTGGCGGGACTTCGCGGTGCTCGCCGCCGGGAACCAGAAGTCGGTGTCGGGCGCGGTGCAGCTGATGCCGAGCAGGCCGCGTCCGTCGCCCGCCTCGATGGTGGTGGTCTGCTGGGCGGTCCAGCCGGGCGCCAGCCGGGCGGTGGCGGTGCCGATGAGCGCGGGCGAGTCCGCGCCGGACGCCTCGCCGGTGGCGGGCTTGCCGGGCTCCTTCAGGGAGACCACGGGCTTCTTCCCGTCCGCCTCCTTGCCCTTCTTGCTCTTCTCCTTGTCCTTCTTGGCGTCCTCGTCGTCGTCCTTCTTGGCGTCCTCGTCGTCCTTGGCGGACGAGAGGAGTTCGGCCTTGCCGCCCGCGGCCGACCCGCCGCTCCCGCCGACCGGGGTGAAGGCCGTGTACGCGGTCTCCGAAAGGTCGGAGAGGCCGGGCGCCGGGCAGAGCAGGCTGGTCCGCTCGACGGGCAGCCGTGCGGCGGTCCTCGCCTCGGCCGTGCCGCCGCCGTCCGGCACGTTGAGCGCGGCGAACCCGGTGACAGCGGCCAGGGCGACGGCCCCGGCGATGAGGGACAGGCTGGTGGACTTCACTCGGACTCGCCTCGGGTCGGCCACGGGTTCCGGCCCGGGGCGGGGTTCTCGGGGTTCTGCGGGTCGTACGGGCGCTGCTCGCCGTACTGCCCGGCCTCGGCGTCGTACCCGTTCGGGTCGTACTGCGCCGGATCGTACGGGGGCGGGTCGTACGGGCCCGCGTACTGGCCGTCCTGGTACTGCGGGTAGCCGGTGCCCTGGTACCGGCCCTGGTCACCCGTGCCGTACTCGCCCTGCTGCTGCGGATAGCCGTACGGGTCGTAGCCGCCGGCGTCCGGCTGCTGCCCCTCGGCGTACTGGGCGTCCGGGTACTGGCCGTCCTGGTACTGCGGATAGCCGGAGTCCTGGTACTGACCGCCCTGCCTGCCGTCCCACTCGCCGTACTGCTGCTGCGGTACGAAGACGTTGTCGTCGTCGTCCTGGGCACCCTCGGGGTCCGGGGCCGGGTCGCCGCCCTCCGGGCCCTGCTGGGCGGGGACGTACGCCGGCTGCTCGCCGGTCTCCTGGGCCGCGTCCGGCTCCGGTTCCTCGGCTCCGCCCGCGGCCTCGTTCTCGGCCAGGGCGGCAGCCCGCAGCCTGCGGGCGCGCCGGCCCTCGCCCGCGACCGGTTCGGCTACGACCGCCTCGGCCTCCTCGGGCAGGTCGTCGTCGATCTCCCGGCGGCGGCCCGGCAGGGCCATGACCACGAGGATCACGGCGAGCGCGATCTGTGCCCAGATCCACACGGTGTGCGTGAAGGGCTCCTCGTACGTGAGGTCCAGGGTGCCGCCCTCGGCGGGGAGCTCGAAGCCCTGGGCCCAGCCGTCCACGGTCTTGCGGGTCAGCGCACGGCCGTCGAGCGTGGCCTGCCAGCCGGGGTCGGCGGCGTCGGCGATCCGCAGCACGCGGCCCGCGGCGCCGCCCGGGATCTTGGTGTGCGCCTCGACGGGCCGGGAGCCCACCGGGAGCGGCTCGGCGTCGTCGCCGGACGGGATGATCATGACCCGGGCGACCTGGCGGTCCACCCGCCACAGCGCGCTGCCGTCCAGCTGGCTGAGCCGGCTCAGGCCCGGGGTCGCGTCGAGCACCCGGCTCATCTGCTTCGGCGCCCCGTCGCGTACGAGGACGTAGCGGATCGCGAAGCCGCTGAGCTGGCTGCCCTGGTCGGCGCCCGAGCCGGCGACGAGATTGGCGACGACCTTGTCGAGGTGGCTGTTGCGGCCCTGCGCCTCGGCCAGTTCCGCGTCGCCCAGCCGGGCGCCCGAACCGCGCACGAGGGTGTAGGCGACGGAGGCGGGCGAGGTGCCGCCGAGCACCAGGGTGCGCGGCTGGTCGCGGGTGCCGCTCTCCTCCGCGACGAAGGCGGGCACCTGGACCGGGTCGCGGCGCTCCAGCGGGCCGGACGCGCCGCCGATCATCCAGCCGGCGGCGGCCAGGACCGGGGCCAGTCCGGCGGCCAGGGCGATCAGGACCGCGACGGGCTGGCGCCAGCCGAAGCTGAGTTCGGCGACCCGGATGCGGGCGCCGTCCGCGCCGATCAGCGCGGCGGCGATGAGCGCGGCACCGTAGACGAGGGTGGCGGGGCCCGCCCAGCCGGAGCCGTTGGCGAGCCCGGCGAACGCCAGACCGACCAGCGCGGCCACCCAGGCGGTCCGCACGGCGAACTGCCGCTCGCCGCGCAGCAGGGCGGCCAGCGCCGCGAGCACGATGCCGAGCAGCAGGACGCCGCCCGCGGCCTTCGGCCCGCCGGGGCTGATGCCGAGCAGGTCCAGCGCGGACGCGGAGCCCGTACCGGTCTCCAGGCCCGCTTCCTTCAGGAACGCGGACGGGCTGCTCAGGAGCGAGAGCGACCAGGGCGCGAGGACGAGCAGCGGGGTGCCGACGGCGGCGAGGAAGCGCAGCCCGTAGGCCGTGATGTCGCCGCGCCGCAGCACCAGGACGCCGAGGCCGAGTACCACGGCGAGCGGCCACACGATGGGGGTGAAGGCCATCGCGAGGGTGAGGAGCAGGGTGTACGCCCAGGTGGCGCGCCAGCTGCCGCGGCTGTCGCCGGTGGCCCGCATGCCGTGCGCGGAGACGGCCGTGCGGGCGATCAGCGGGAGCAGGACGGCCAGGACGGCGGTGCCGAGGCGGCCGGTGGCCAGGGCGCCGGTCGCGGCGGGCAGGAAGGCGTACGCGATGCTGGCCCAGGCGCGCAGCAGCCGGGAGGGCAGCAGCGGGCGGGAGACGAAGTACGCGGTGAGCCCGGCGAGCGGGACCGAGCAGACGAGCAGCAGGGTGAGCGCGAAGCCGGTGGAGCCGAGGAACAGCGCGGACAGGGCCGCGAGCACGGCCAGGTAGGGCGGTGCGGTCGGGGTGCCGCCGGTGCCGATGGTGTGCCAGCCGTCCGCGTATCTGCCCCACAGGTCGGCGACGTCGCCCGGGGCGGGCAGCAGGGCGCCGCCGGCCAGGGCGCCGCCGCCGATGAGGCCGCGGCAGGCGACGAGGGAGACCAGGAGCAGGACGGCGAAGAGCACGGGTCCGGGTTTGCGCCCGACCTTCTTCAGCCGGGCGAACTGGTCGATCTCCAGGTAGTCGGCGTCGTCGCCGCCGGGGCCCGACTCGACTGCGCCGTGCCGGGAGCCGCCGGTGTCGGCGTCGGAGCCGCCGCCGAAGTTCCCGGCGACCTGTTCGACGGTGGCGCGGACGGTGGCACCGGGCGCGGGGAAGAGGCCACGCAGTTCGGCGGCGTCGACCACGCCCTTGCCGCGGGCGCGGCGGGCGCTCAGGATGCGGCCGGGGCGCAGCAGGGTGCTCAGGAGGCCGGTGACCTCGTCGACGGCCTGGCCGGGGACCTTGCCGACGAGGTAGGCGAGCGTACGCAGCAGGGTGCCGAGGACGAGCCTGAGCAGCACCCAGGGCAGCCGTTTGCCGCGGGCGTTGACGAGCATCGTGTAGACGGCGCCGGCCTTGTCCACGCGGTGCGGGCTGGCCACCGAGCGGCCGGCGCAGTCGATGGGGCGGCGCTCGCGGGCGGATGCCTCGGCGTGCCGCAGGACGGCGTCCGGGGCGACGAGGACGCGGTGGCCCGCCATGTGGGCGCGCCAGCACAGGTCGACGTCGTCGCGCATCAGGGGGAGCCTGCGGTCGAAGCCGCCGAGTTCCTCCCAGACGTCCCGGCGGATGAGCATGCCGGCGGTGGAGACGGACAGGACGGTGCGGACCTGGTCGTGCTGGCCCTGGTCCTGCTCGCGGCGGTCCAGGCCCGTCCAGCGGCGTCCGCTGTTGGCGATGGAGACGCCGACTTCGAGGAGCTGGCGGCGGTCGTACCAGCCGCGCAGCTTGGGGCCGACGATCGCGGCGTGCTGGTCGTTGTCCACGACGCGCAGCATCTCGGCGAGCGCGTCGGGCGCGGGCGCGCAGTCGTCGTGGAGCAGCCAGAGCCACTGCACCGGCTCGCCGTGCGGCAGCTCGGGCATCTCGTACGCCTCGTCGTGCCAGGTCCGGGTGACCGGGTCCCAGCCGCTGGGCCGCTTCAGGTAGGGGAGGTCGTCCGGGGTCAGGACGCCGGCCGTGCGGCTCGCCTCGTCGACGGCGGTGCCGAAGCTCGTACGCCGCGCGAGGTGCAGGACCCGGTCGGCGCCGAGCGCCTCGGTGACCAGGTGCGCGGAGTCGTCGGCGCTGCCGGTGTCGGCGGCGACGACGTTCTGTACGGGGCGTTCCTGCCCGAGCAGTCCGGCGAGCGCGTCGGGCAGCCAGCGTGCGCCGTCGTGGGAGACGAGCACGGCGGTGACGACATGCCGGGGGAACTCTGGGGCGGCGGCGGCCGCGTACGGCGCCGTTGATTGGCTGTGCACGGACATCGAGGTACGGGCCCTCCGGCCGGGTCCGGGGGACGTCCCCCCGGGGGCTGCATCGGTGTACACGCGCGCCCTGTCGGGTCGTTGGCGCGTCTCGGACGGGGCCCCACACTAACGGTACGGATAGGCGGGGTGGCGCGGAGCGGCCGGCGGAGGGTGCGACGGGGCTCCCGGCCGGGGGCGGAAGCACGGAAGCCGGGCACGGAAACGGCCCGCCGCCTGCGGGGGGGGTGCAGGGGGCGGGCCGTCGCGGGTGGGTCAGATCGCGGCCTTCTTCAGGCGGCGGCGTTCACGCTCGGAGAGGCCGCCCCAGATGCCGAAGCGCTCGTCGTTGGAAAGGGCGTATTCCAGGCACTCGGAACGGACTTCACAGGCGAGGCAGACCTTCTTGGCCTCGCGGGTCGATCCACCCTTCTCGGGGAAGAAGGACTCGGGGTCGGTCTGGGCGCACAGCGCGCGCTCCTGCCAGCCGAGTTCCTCGTCCGCGTCCTCGACCAGCAGTTGCTGGAACAGCTCGGTCATGTGCGCCCCTCGTCTGTCTCTTGCGTCCCCGTGATGCGGCCGTTATCCGATCGACCGAACGACACGAGTGAAATTACAAGTGTGTAGCTCTGGGGGGTCAAGCCCAGATCTGCTATTGGCCCCGCTATTCACTCTGCGGAACCAAGCGTATGCGTTAAGTGTTCAAATCACCAAAAACCTGACATATGCCATGGGCTCTCTCACGCCCTCGCTCCCCATGGAGACAAACCGCCGGGAGCTCGAACACGTTGCGATTCGATCACTGAAGCGACCAAGATCACATTCGGGTCACGGTGCCGTACCCGCGTTTAGCGGCACGACTGCTGCGCCACCTGTCCCCGCACGGTGGCGCACAAACCTTTCTCCGCTCCGGGTAACCGGATGAGGTGAAACATTGCCGCCAAATCGGACATCGGGTTGACAGTGGGTGGTTCTCCGGTTCTCCTTGATGTCATGCCAGTGACCTCAGCGACGCACGCCACCCGCACCCGCGGGTTCCGTAGCGCTGTCCAGGCTCGCTGCTGCTGTTCCAGCTGTCTCAGCTGCTGACGCCGCCGACGCTGTCGTAGCCCTCCCGCTCCGGCCTCGGCACCTCACCCGGACCCCCGGCCCCTCCCGCAGCGCCCCTCACGGCTTAGCGACCGCCGGTCCCCGGTCCTCGCGACACCTCACCGCACCGCACCGCACTCGCTCCCCTGCCGAGGAACCACCGCATCCATGAACAGCGACAGCGACCTCCAGATCGCCGGCGACCTCCTTGAAGTCCAGCACCTGCTGCGCCCCGCCCGCGAACACCCCGTCACCGTTGCCGAATTCGTCGGCCTCGCCCGCGCCATCGCCGCCGACCGCTCCCAGTGGGCGCCGCTCGTCCAGTACGACGCCACCACCCGCTGGTACCACCGCCTGCGCCAGGGACCCGGCTACGAGGTCTGGCTGCTCAGCTGGGTCCCCGGCCAGGGCAGCGGCCTGCACGACCACGGCCCGTCCTCCGGCGTCCTGACCGTCCTGGACGGCGAGCTGACCGAGCGTACGGACCGGGGGAAGCGGACGCTGGGCGCCTCGGCCCAGCGCGTCTTCGCCCCCGGCTACCTCCACGAGGTCGTCAACGCCTCCCTCGAACCGGCCGTCAGCCTCCACGTCTACTACCCGGGCCTCACCGACATGCCGATGCACACCGCCCAGTGCGCCCCGGCCACCGCCACGGCCTGACAGCCCGCCACCACCCCGACAACGATCAGGCTTCGCCCGACAGTCCCACCCGCCGCCCGCCACCACCCCCACAATGATCAGGCTTCGCCCGACAGTCCCACCCGCCGCCCGCCACCACCCCCACAATGATCAGGCTTCGCCTGACAGACTGTTTGCATGCGCATTGTGGTTCTGGCCGGCGGTATCGGTGGTGCTCGTTTCCTGCGTGGCCTCAAGGAGGCCGCGCCCGACGCGGACATCACGGTCATCGGCAACACCGGTGACGACATCCATCTGTTCGGACTCAAGGTCTGCCCCGACCTCGACACCGTGATGTACACCCTCGGCGGTGGCATCAACGAGGAGCAGGGCTGGGGCCGTACCGACGAGACCTTCCACGTCAAGGAGGAGTTCGCCGCGTACGGCGTGGGCCCCGAGTGGTTCGGGCTCGGCGACCGCGACATCGCCACCCATGTCGTCCGTACCCAGATGCTCGGCGCGGGCTATCCGCTCAGCGCCGTCACCGAGGCGCTCTGCGCCCGCTGGAAGCCGGGTGTCCGGCTGCTGCCCATGTCCGACGACCGCGTCGAGACGCATGTGGCGATCGACGACGGCGGCGAGAGCCGAGCCGTGCACTTCCAGGAGTACTGGGTGAAACTGCGGGCCTCCGTCCCGGCGCGGGCGATCGTGCCCGTCGGCGCGGAGCAGTCGAAGCCCGCACCGGGCGTCCTGGAGGCCATCGCCGAGGCCGACGTCATCCTCTTCCCGCCGTCCAACCCGGTCGTGTCCGTCGGGACCATCCTCGCCGTGCCCGGCATCCGCGAGGCCATCGCCGAGGCCGGAGTGCCGGTCGTCGGGCTCTCTCCCATCGTCGGTGACGCCCCGGTGCGCGGGATGGCGGACAAGGTCCTGGCCGCGGTGGGCGTCGAGTCGACGGCCGCCGCGGTCGCCCAGCACTACGGCTCCGGGCTCCTCGACGGCTGGCTGGTCGACACCGTGGACGCGGGCACGGTGGACGAGGTCGAGTCGGCGGGCATCCGCTGCCGCTCCGTGCCGCTGATGATGACCGACGTCACCGCCACCGCCGAGATGGCCCGGCAGGCGCTGGCCCTCGCCGAGGAGGTACGCGCATGAGCACCACCGCGCCCTCCTACCGTGTGTGGGCCCTGCCCGGGATGCCCGAAGTACGCGCCGGGGACGACCTCGCCAAGCTGATCGCGGCCACCGAGCCCGGCCTCGCCGACGGTGATGTGCTGCTCGTCACCTCGAAGATCGTCTCCAAGGCGGAGGGCCGGATCGTCGAGGCCACCGACCGGGAGGCGGCGATCGACGCCGAGACGGTACGGGTGGTGGCGCGGCGCGGTTCGCTGCGCATCGTGGAGAACCGGCAGGGCCTGGTCATGGCCGCCGCCGGGGTCGACGCGTCGAACACCCCAGCCGGCACGGTCCTGCTGCTGCCCGAGGACCCCGACGCGTCCGCCCGCGCGATCCGGGAAGGGCTGCGTGCGACGCTCGGCGTCGAGGTCGGCGTCGTCGTCACCGACACCTTCGGCCGGCCCTGGCGCAGCGGGCTGACCGATGTCGCGATCGGCGCGGCCGGGGTGCGGGTCCTGGACGACCTGCGGGGCGGCACCGACGCGTACGGCAATCCGCTGAGCGCGACGGTGGTCGCCACCGCCGACGAGCTGGCCGCCGCGGGTGACCTGGTCAAGGGCAAGGCGGACGGGCTTCCGGTCGCGGTGGTGCGCGGCCTCGGCCACGTCGTGGACCCGGCGGACGCGCAGGGCGCCCGCGCGATGGTGCGGGTGGCGGCCGACGACATGTTCCGGCTCGGCACCTCCGAGGCGGTACGGGAGGCGATGACCCGGCGGCGCACGGTGCGCGAGTTCACCGACGACCCGGTGGACCCGGGTGCGGTACGGCGAGCGGTCGCCGCGGCGGTGACCGCGCCGGCCCCCCACCACACGACGCCGTGGCGCTTCGTCCTGCTGGAGTCCCCCGAGGCACGGACCCGGCTGCTCGACGCGATGCGGGACGCGTGGATCGCGGATCTGCGGCGCGACGGCAAGAGCGAGGAGTCGATCGCCAAGCGCGTGCGGCGCGGCGATGTGCTGCGGCGGGCGCCGTATCTGGTGGTGCCGTGCCTGGTGATGGACGGCTCCCACACCTACGGGGACGAGCGGCGGGACGGCGCGGAGCGCGAGATGTTCGTCGTGGCGGCGGGTGCGGGTATCCAGAATTTCCTGGTGGCGCTGGCCGGTGAGCGGCTGGGGTCCGCGTGGGTGTCCTCGACGATGTTCTGCCGGGATGTGGTGCGGGAGGTGCTGGGGCTGCCGGAGGCGTGGGACCCGTTGGGGGCGGTGGCGGTGGGGCGGCCGGCTACGGACCCCGGGCCGCGGGTGGGGCGCGACGCGGAGGATTTCGTGGTGGTGAGGTAGGGCGGCGCGAGGGCTTTTGGGGCTCCGCCCCGGACCCCGGTCCTCAATCGCCGGACGGGCATGAATGTGCCCGGACCGGCCTCGGCCGCCGGACCGGCTTGAATGCACCGCCGGACGGGCTTGGTTCTGCCCGGACCGGCCTCGGCTCACAGCCGGGCGATGTCCCTGGGCTGGAAGCGGGGCGCCCGGCGGGGCGGGGTTTCACCCGAGAGCAGGATGAGGCGGGTGGCGCGGTGGCGTTGGCCCTCGTACGGGGTCAGGAGGGCGAGCATCTCCTCGTCGTCGGCGTTGCGGTTGCCCGCCAGGGCGTGGCCGACGATGCCGGGCAGGTGGAAGTCGCCGACGGTCACCGCGTCCGCCGCTCCGTTCGAGCGTTGCAGGGTCTCCGCCGCCGTCCAGGGGCCGATGCCCGGGATCGCCTGGAGGCGGGTCAGCGCGTCGGGCAGCTCCATGGCGGCCGCCTCCTCCATGCGGCGGGCCACCCGCACCGTGCGCAGGATCGTCGCCGAGCGCTTGGAGTCGACGCCCGCCCGGTGCCACTCCCAGGACGGGATCAGCGACCAGGTGCGGGCGTCCGGCATGACGTAGAGGCCGTACTCCTGCGGGCCGGGCGCGGGTTCCCCGTACCTGCGTACCAGGAGGCGCCAGGCGCGGTACGCCTCGTCCGTCGTGACCTTCTGCTCCAGGACCGACGGGATCAGCGACTCCAGCACCAGGCCCGTGCGCAGCAGCCGCAGTCCCGGCCGGCGGTGCTGGGTCACGGCGAGCAGGCGGTGGCGCGGGATGAAGGCCGCCGGGTCGTCGCCCTCGCCGAGCAGGGTGGGCAGCTGGTCCAGCAGCCAGGACGCGCCGGGCCCCCAGGCGGCCGCCTCGATGCGGCCCTCGCGGGCGACGACATGGAGCGTGCCGGGGCCGGCCGGTGTGCGGCTGGCCCGGCGCACGGAGCCGTCGGCGGACATCCGGAACGTGGGGTCGGCGGGGCCCCGGCGCAGCGGACCGAGGACGAGCCGCAGGTCGAGCGGGCCCGGCGGGGTCCAGACGCGGGTCTGCGCCGCCGGTACGGGCGTGGCCGCCGCCTGGTGCGGGACGGGCGCGCGCCGGGCGTCGCGGGGAGCGAATCGTCCTGCCACGGGTGAGGTCCTCGGTTGTCGGGGGTGCCTGTCGAGGGTACGGCTGTTTTCGGCCACCTGGTCCCCGTACGGGCGGGAGTGGCCGGTCAGGTCACTCGTCCGAGGAGAACCGCACCGAGGCGTCCGGCAGCCGCGCCCCGCACCAGACGCGTACGCCCTCGCGCAGTTCGTTGTCGGCGCCCACCTCGGCGCCGTCGCCGACGACCGCGCCGGCCAGCACCGTACGGCTGCCGATCCGGGCACCGGCTCCGACCAGGGAGTCCGTGATCACGGCGCCGGGTTCGACGGTCGCGCCCGCGAGCACGGTGGAGCCGTCGATCCGGGCGCCCGCGCCGATCACCGCGTCGGCGCCGATCACCGTGCCGCCGGAGAGCTTGGCGTCGGAGGCGACGGACGCGGAGGGCAGGACGAGGCGGTCGCCGCAGCGGCCCGGGACGGCCGGGGAGGGGGCGCGGCCGAGGACGAGGTCCGCCGAGCCCCGTATGAACGCCTGCGGGGTGCCCAGATCCAGCCAGTACGTGGAGTCGACCATGCCCTGGAGGTGGGCGCCGTCGGCGAGGAGGCCGGGGAAGGTCTCCCGCTCGACGGAGACCGGGCGGCCGGCCGGGATGGTGTCGATGACCGAGCGGCGGAAGATGTACGCGCCGGCGTTGATCTGGTCGGTGACGATCTCCTCGGGCGTCTGCGGCTTCTCCAGGAAGGCGGTGACGCGGCCGGTGTCGTCGGTGGGCACGAGGCCGAAGGCGCGCGGGTCCTCGACCCGGGTCAGGTGGAGGGAGACGTCGGCGCCGGAGTCGGCGTGCGAGGTGACCAGGGCCCGGATGTCGAGTCCGGTGAGGATGTCGCCGTTGAAGATGAGCACCGGTTCGTCCGGGCCGGAGGCGAGGCGGTGGGCGACGTTGCGGATGGCGCCGCCGGTGCCGAGCGGTTCGCGCTCGGTGACGTATTCGATGTGCAGGCCGAGTGAGGAACCGTCACCGAAGTACGGCTCGAAGACCTCCGCCAGATACGAGGTGGCGAGGACGATGTGCTCGACCCCGGCGGCCCGTGCGCGTGCCAGCTGGTGCGTGAGGAAGGG
The DNA here is from genome assembly GCF_000373645.1 of Streptomyces sp. ATexAB-D23. GTDB lineage: Bacteria > Actinomycetota > Actinomycetes > Streptomycetales > Streptomycetaceae > Streptomyces > Streptomyces castrisilvae. The sequence goes on from NZ_KB892016.1 coordinate 20,358, forward strand.
GACGCCCGCGGCCGGAACCATGGGTTTGGGCGTGTGCACCGTGAGCGGGCGCAGCCGGGTCCCCTTGCCCCCGACCAGGAGGATCGCTTCTTTTGCCTCTGTCACAGCACTGTCTTCGCTTCCTGCTGGGGCCGGGCCTCGTGTGAAGTTTCCGGCCAGTGTATGCAGACCGTAGGGGCGCCCTTCGGTCAGAGGGTCTGCGGCAGGTGCCCCTGGGGTCCTCAGCGGCCCTGTAGACCGGCCGATGTGGTCCGGACCGTCCCGAGCTTCTTGTAAAGACGCTCTCCGGGGCATTCGGTTGCGAATCCGTCGCGGTGTCCGGAGATCACGTCGAGGCTGACCTTCGCGCCCTTCTCGTACTTGTTGCTGCCGCCCGAGACCAGGGTCACCTTGCCCTTCGGGTCGGCGCCGAACAGGCCGAGCTTCCAGGCGGTGAGCTCGGAGACGGCGGTGACGGCGGCGGCGGGCGGTTCGGTGCTGGTGAAGGTGCCGAGGACTGCGATGCCCGTGGTGTCGGTGTTGAAGCCGAGGGTGTGGGCGCCCAGGACCGCCTCGGTCACGCCACCGGCCCGGCCCTCGTAGATGTTTCCGCACTTGTCGACCAGGAAGTTGTAGCCGATGTCGCGCCACCCGCTGCTCGTGACGTGGTAGCGGTAGATGCCGCGGATCACCGAGGGCGCCTGGGAGCAGGTGTAGTTGTTGCCGGTGGCGCTGTGGTGGACGAAGGCCGCCTTGACGGTCGAGGTGTACGCGAAGGCCTGCTCGCGCAGCGTCTCGTCGGCGCCCCAGCCCTGGCGGGTGACGATGCTCGGGCGCGGTCCGATGTACGGCTCGGCGGCGGACGCCGGCCGGGTGCCGGGCACCGTCTCGGACCTGCTCGGCGCGGGCAGTACGGCACCCGCGCGGCCGGCGGCCCGGTCCGCGCCCATCGCGCCCGTGATGTCCCGAGGGTCCTTGCCGGGGTCGACGAGTTCGAGGTGCAGTCCGGCGGGCAGCGGCACGGGGGTGGCGGACGCGTCGCGGGTGTCCGGGGCCCCGGGGCGGACGCGGACCTCGACGCCGTCGCTGTCGCCGACCCAGAGCGGGGCGGTGGAGCCCTTGACGGTGCCCGGGGCGCGTTCGGCGGCGCCGGGGTCGGGGGCGTGTTCGGCGTTGTGGGTCTCCAGGTCCTGCCAGCCGGACCAGCGGTGGGTCGCGGTGGCACGGGTGCGGACCTGGGCGGTGCCGTGGAGTTCGGCGTCCACGTCGTCCCAGACGACCCCGACCATGGAGAACGGGCTGACCGTGCGCCCGGTCAGTCCCTGCTCCCCGGCCGGTGCTCCGGTGGCCCGCGCGGAGGGCGCGGCCGGGGGGTCCAGGGGCAGGGACTGCGTGGAGCCGGGCAGGTCAGCGGGTTCGGAGCCCGCCGCTGCCTCGTGGGCTGGGGTGTCGGGGGCAGCGCCCACGGGCGCGGCGAGCGGCAGGACGAACGCTGCCGTGCAGGTGACACCAATGGCGGATGCAGTGAAGGCACGCATACATAGGATCCTTGGCATAACCGGACAACTCCGGCGACCCGGATTGTGCCGGGTCGTTGACGGCCCGTCTGCCGAACCGGTGTACGCGGCAGCCGCCGCACGAGGGCGCCTCTGCCGCCGCCGCGTACCCTTCCGCACATGAACGCCAGCGACCGCACCCCTGCCGACCTGCTGCGTTCCGCGCTCGCCGCGGACCCGGCCCGCCCCCTGGTCACCTTCTACGACGACGCCACCGGAGAACGCGTCGAACTGTCGGTGGCCACCTTCGCCAATTGGGTGGCCAAGACCGCCAATCTGCTCCAGGGCGACCTGGCGGCCGAGCCCGGTGACCGGCTCGCGCTGCTGCTTCCCGCGCACTGGCAGTCCGCGGTCTGGCTGCTGGCCTGTGCCTCGGTCGGTGTCGTCGCCGATGTGCAGGGCGATCCGGCCGGCGCCGACCTCGTCGTCACCGGGCCGGACACGCTGGACGCGGCGCGGGCCTGCCGGGGCGAGCGGATCGCCCTGGCGCTGCGCCCGTTGGGCGGGAGGTTCCCGCAGGCGCCCGAGGGGTTCGCGGACTATGCCGTGGAGGTGCCGGGGCAGGGCGACCGGTTCGCGCCGTTCGCTCCGGTGGACCCGGACGCTTTGGCGCTGACGGTGGGCGGGGCCGGCTTCACGGGGGCCGAACTGGTGGCGCGGGCCCGCGAGGACGGGGCGGCGCTGGGCCTGGCCGAGGGGGCGCGGCTGCTGTCGGGGCGTACGTACGACACATGGGACGGCCTCAGCGCCGGGCTCTACGCGCCGCTGGTCACCGGGGGCTCGGTGGTCCTGTGCCGCCACCTCGGCGAGCTGGGCGCGGACGCACTGGCCCAGCGGCTGGAGAGCGAGCGGGTCACGCTGACGGTGTGACGGCGGGGTGCTCCTCGTAGCCGGTACGACAAGCGGCCCGAGGGGCACCCGTCCGGCCCATCGTGGGCCGAGCCCTCCGCTCTGGTGCTCAACTCCGGTACATGATCTGCGGTACGGACCCCGAGGGTCTGCCCCAGGGATGTCTCGCCGAGGCACAACCAAGCGTGAGGTTCAGCCGTCTACTTCTGCGACCGGCGGCCCAGCGCGCCGCCGAACGTGAAGGATGGACGCAGACGTGACCGAAAGCGCCGGCACTCCGGGCGACCCCGACGACTCGGCCGCGAGCGGGGACCGGACACCGGACGCGCCGCCGCCCGGAAGCGAGCAGGCCGGAAGCCGGCCGCAGGAAAGCGAACCGGCCGGGCAGGACGCGCCACCGGCCGACGGCGAACCGGCCGGGCAGGACGCGCCGGGCAGTGAACCGGCCCGTCAGGACGCCCCGGCCGGCGAACCGTCGGAGCGGGACGCGCCGGACGGCGACAAGCGGGACGCGGCCCGGGACGCGCCGGACAGCGACAAGCGGGACACGCCCCGGGACACGCCGGACGGCGACAAGCAGTCCGCGCCGGACGGCGACAAGCAGTCCGCCGCGCCCGGCGGGGAGACACGCAGTGGTTCGGGCAGCGGCCCGGCGCCGGAGCCCGGTGCGAAGAACGAGGGCGCGGCCCTCGACATCACCGTCAGGCGCAAACGGCACTGGCTGCGTTGGACCGCGCTCGGCACCTCGTTCGTGGTGCTCGTCGCGGCGGGCATCGGCTGGTGGCTGTACAAGAAGCTCGACGGCAACATCCGTACGGACACCTCGGCGGCGGCCGAGCTGAAGGTGTACGAGAAGGAGCGGCCCGTCTCCGTCGTCCACGACGCGGAGAACATCCTGCTCATCGGCTCGGACAGCCGGGCCGGTGACAACCGCAAGTACGGCCGCGACGACGGCGGCAGCCAGCGCTCGGACACCACGATCCTGCTGCACCTGGCGGCGGACCGTAAGAGCGCCACCGCCATGTCGATCCCGCGTGACCTGATGGTGGACATCCCGACCTGCCACAAGGCGGACAAGTCGGCCAGCAAGCCGCAGTTCGCCCAGTTCAACTGGGCCTTCGAGATGGGCGGGACCGCCTGCACCATCCGGACCGTCGAGAAGATGACGGGCATCCGCATCGACCATCACATGGTCGTCGACTTCAACGGCTTCAAGGACATGGTCGACGCGGTCAACGGGGTCGAGATCTGCCTCAAGGAGCCGATCGACGACAGCGACGCCCACCTCAAGCTCGCGGCCGGCCGCCACAAGCTCAACGGCGAGCAGGCGCTCGGCTACGTGCGGGCCCGCAAGTCGATCGGCAACGGCAGTGACACCGACCGCATGGACCGCCAGCAGCAGTTCCTGGGCGCGCTGGTCAACAAGGTGCAGAGCAACGGCGTCCTCCTCAACCCGACACGGCTCTACCCGGTGCTGGACGCGGCGACCAAGGCGCTGACCACCGACCCGGGGCTGGCCAGCCTGAAGGACCTCTACGAACTGGTGCGGGGCATGCGTGACGTCCCCACCGACAAGGTGCAGTTCCTGACGGTCCCCCGGCAGCCCTACCACCTCGATGCTAACCGGGACGAATTGGTGCAGCCCGACGCGGACAAGCTCTTCAAGCAGCTGCGCGCGGACAAACCGGTCGCTGTGGTGCCCGCGGACGAGCTGAAGAAGGACGACGGCAAGAAGGACGACGACAAGAACGACGACGGCAGGGGTGCGGACTCCGCCGATGCCTCCGGGCCGTCCCCCACACCCACCTATTCGGGGAACAATGCCGCGACCGACCTGTGCAAGCAGTAAAGCAATGGCCAAGCAGACGCCAACGTTCGGCGTGCAATGGGAAGAATGCCCAGTTGTAAGGGCCGTGGAATGTGTCACGCGCGTCGCTGGACGCCGAATGAGACGGATAGTGTGACGCGATCCGGTGCTTCCGGCCATCCGGCCGCGCACTTCTGGAGCGAAAGACTGGGTGCCTTTTCGGGGGAGGCGCCTCGCGTGGCACCGACGGAGGACTCAAGTAACCGTGGATGCGCAAAGCCGTGGGCGGGCGGAAGACATGGATCCCGCAGACCAGTGGGTTCTCAACCCGGACACCGGCGATTACGAACTGCGACTGAACCAATCCGGAGGGAATTCGCCCCGCTCCACGACGCCTCCGGCCCAGCGCGGTCCCGGGCGTACGGGCACTCCTCGTGACGGTGGCGAACGCCGGTCCCCCGCGGGCGACTCCCCGCGCCGCAGCACCGAGGTGCCGCGCCAGGGCGGACGCCGGTCGGCGGGCGGTCAGCGCGGCCAGGACCGTACGGCCCCCAAGGACGCCGCCCCCGGACGCCGCAAGCGCAAGGCACCCAAGTCCCGCGGCAAGAAGGCGCTGGTCTGGACGGGCGGCGTGATGGCCTTCCTGCTCGTCGGCGTCTCGGCCGGCGGCTACTGGCTGTACCAGCACTTCAACGGCAACCTGAGCACGGTCGACATCGGCGACCGGGGCAACAAGGACGTCATCACCGCCAACGCCCCCCTCAACATATTGATCATCGGTACGGACAAACGCACCGGTAAGGGCAACGAGGGCTACGGCGACAAGGGCAGCGCCGGCCACGCCGACACCAACATCCTGTTCCACGTCTCCGAGGACCGCACCAACGCCACGGCGCTCAGCATCCCGCGCGACCTCATCACCGACATCCCGGACTGCAAGACCAAGCAGGAAGACGGTTCGGAGAAGACCATCCCGGGAACGCCGCACGAGCGGTTCAACACCAGCCTCGGCCAGAACGACCGCGACCCGGGCTGCACGATGGACACCGTCAAGGCGCTGACCGGCCTGACCGTCGACCACTTCATGATGGTCGACTTCAACGCGGTCAAGGAGCTGACCACGGCGGTCGGCGGCGTCGAGGTCTGCCTGGCGCACGCGGTCAAGGACAAGGACTCCAAACTCGACCTGCCGGCCGGCAAGAGCACGGTCCAGGGGGAGCAGGCACTCGCCTTCGTACGGACCCGGCACGCCTTCGCCAACGGCAGCGACCTGGACCGGATCAAGGGCCAGCAGCAGTTCATCGGCTCGATGATCCGTCAGATGAAGTCCGACGACACCCTGACCAGCCCGACGAAGCTGTACAAGCTCGCGGACGCGGCGACCAAGGCACTGACGGTCGACAAGGCCATCGGCACGGTGAAGAAGCTCAGTTCGCTCGCCACCGAACTCAGCAAGATCGACACGAAGAACATCACGTTCGTCACGATGCCGGTGATAGACAACCCGGAGGAGCCCAAGCCCGTCACGGTCGTCGCGCACCCCACCAAGGCGGAGCAGCTGTTCTCGATGATGCGTGACGACACCTCGCTGACCGAGGTGGCCGCGCAGAAGAAGAAGGCCAAGAGCAAGCAGGACGCGCTCCTCAAGGGAACCAAGGCGGCCGCGGGCGACGTCCGGGTCGATGTGTACAACGGCGGCGAGGTCGCCGGCGGCGCCCAGCAGACGGTCACCTGGCTGCAGAACACCAAGGGCGTCCTGAAGTCCACGAACAAGGCCAACGCGCCGAAGAAGATCGCCAAGACGACGCTGGAGTACGCCCCGAACCAGGCGGACCAGGCCCGCGCCCTCGCCGAGATGATGGGGCTGCCCGGGTCCGCGATGAAGCAGGGCACGGCCGACGCCGAGGGACTTGAGGCGATGGTGCTGACGCTGGGCGCGGACTTCAAGGCCGCCGGGACCCCGATCACCGGGCCGACGGAGATCGACATCCCGAAGGCCAGCGCCGACAAGGCAGAGTGCGCCAAGTGACACCGGGTCACCGCGCGATACCGCGAGTCTGAGCAGCAGGGGGGTCCTGGTGGGACGGAGCAGCACGCCTGGGGAGGGGACGCGGCCGCGGCCCCCGCACAGCCGCAGATCCGGGGAGCGCCACGAGGACACGGACGGCGCCGGTACGCCCACCGTCGCCGGCAAGGGCGAGGGCCGCGGCTCCGGGGGCGGGCATCGGGCCGGGAACCGGGGCGTGCGCCGGAAACCGAAGAAGAAGCACCGCGTGCTGCGGTGGACGGCCTTCTCCGTCGCCTTCCTCATACTCGGGACCGGCGCGGCCGGTTACCTCTGGTATCAGCACCTGAACAGCAACCTCCGCAAGGGGGAGCGGAGCGCGGGCAACAGCGCCGCGAAGAAGGCCGTCCCCAACGCCAAGGGCCAGACCCCGCTGAACATCCTGCTGATCGGCTCCGACAGCCGTAACAGCGCGGAGAACCTCAAGCTCGGCGGCTCGCGGGACAGCGTCGGCGGGACCCCGCTCGCCGATGTGCAGATGCTGCTGCACGTGTCGGCCGACCGGAAGAACGCCTCGGTCGTCAGCATCCCCCGGGACACCCGCGTGGACATACCCGCCTGCAAGGACCCGGAGACCGACAAGGAGTACCCGGCCAGCAACGGCATCATCAACGAGTCGCTGCGCGGCGGTCCCGGCTGCACCCTGGACACCTGGGAACAGCTCACCAAGGTCTACATCGACCACTGGATGATGGTCGACTTCGCGGGTGTGGTGGCCATGGCGGACGCCGTGGGCGGCGCCGAGGTCTGTGTGAAGCAGGACGTCTACGACCTGCCGAAGCCCAACGTGCCCGGCGGCTCGTACCTGCGGATGAAGGCGGGCACGCACAAGGTCCAGGGCGAGGACGCGCTGAAGTGGCTGCGCACCCGGCACGCCTTCGAGAGCGACATCGGCCGGTCCAAGGCCCAGCACATGTACCTGAACTCCGTGCTGCGCGAGCTCAAGAACCAGAACGCCTTCACCGACACGGGCCGGCTGATGAACCTCGCCGAGACCGCGACCAAGTCGCTCCAGGTCTCCGAGGAGATCGGCACGGTGAAGAAGCTGTTCGACCTCGGCATGCAGCTGAAGAACGTGCCGCTGGACAAGATGAACATGCTGACGATGCCCCGCATCCCCGATCCCCAGGACCCCGACGCGCACGTGCTGCCGAAGCCCGGCGCCGCCGACAAGCTGTGGGCGCTGCTGCGTGAGGACCAGTCGCTCGACCCGAAGGACCGGGCCGAGGCGAAGAAGAAGGCGGCGACGGCCGGGCCGAAGGCCGGTGCTCCGGCGTCGCTCGGGATCACCGTGGTCAACGGCACCGGAGCCGACGGGCGGGCGCCCGCCGAGGGCCGTGCGGCCGAGGTCCGGGACCTGCTGAAGTCCAAGGGCTTCACGGAGGCGGACACCACGTCCGACCCGGGGTCCGCCGAGACGACCGAGGTGACGTACCCGCGCAGCGCCGGGGCGCAGGGCAAGTCGGACGCCCTGTCCGTGGCCAAGGCGCTGTCGCTGCCGACGAGCGCCGTCAGGGAGACCCCGAGCGGGGCGGGGCTGACGCTCACGGTCGGCTCCGACTGGCGTACGGGCGCCGAGGCGCCGAAGGCCGCCGAGGACGACGACAGTGACCCGCTGGAGGGCACCGAGGCCGTGAACGGCGCGAAGACGGACGACTGCATGGACGTGTACTGGCCGTACCGCACGCCGTAGGAGTCTTCGGTACGCGAGAGGGGGCGCCCGGTCCTGCCGGGCGCCCCCTCTTCATCGTGTCCGGGTCAGGCCACCGGCGTGCCGGGCGCGGTGACCGCCGGGCGGCGGCTCGCGATGACCTTCTTCGCCAGCGAGCGCGGGCTCGTCAGGAAGCCGTACCCCCACGACATGTGCATGGTCGCCAGCGCCACCGGGATCCGGGCTCGGGCCTTCAGAGACAGGCCCTTGCCCGCCGGCAGGGACCCAGCGACGATCGCCGCGGCGTAGCCCCCCGGGACGATCAGGGCCCACGGGGTGACCGCCGCGCCCACCACGAGGCCGGCCGCGATGGCGACGACGGCGGTCGGGGGCGCGAGGTAGCGCAGATTGATGGAGCCGGAGTGGTAGCGGGCGACGACGTGGCGCCAGCGGCCGTAGTCCTTGTACTGCTTGGCGAGCGCCCGTACGGAGGGGCGGGGACGGTACTGGACGCGCAGCTCGGGCGAGAACCAGATCAGGCCGCCGGCCTCGCGGATGCGGAAGTTCAGCTCCCAGTCCTGGGCTCGGATGAACTCGACGTTGTACCCGTCGGCCTTCTCCAGCGCCTCCCGGCGGAAGACGCCCAGGTAGACCGTCTCTGCGGGGCCCGCATCGCCTCCGGTGTGGAAGGCCGCGTTGCCGACGCCGATCTTCGATGTCATGGCCGCGGCGACGGCGTCCTCCCAGGCGTTCTCGCCCTCGGCGTGCATGATGCCGCCGACGTTCTGCGCGCCCGTCTCCTCCAGGAGCCGGACGGCGGTCGCGATGTAGTTCGGTGAGAGCATGCCGTGGCCGTCGACGCGGACGACTATGGGGTGGCCGGATGCCTGGATCGCGGCGTTCAGGGCGGCGGGGGTGCGGCCGGTGGGGTTGGGCACGGTGTGGACCCGGGGGTCCTCCGCGACCAGCTCGGCGGCGATCTCGTCCGTACGGTCCGTGGACGGGCCGAGCGCGATCACCACCTCCATCTCCCCCGCGTACTCCTGCTCCAGGATGTGGCGGACGGAGTTGCGCAGATGGCGCTCCTCGTTGAGCACCGGCATGATCACGGAGACGGCGGGAGGCTGCGCGGCAGACATGTGGTCCTCGGGGGGTCCTCGGGGGCGCCGGGGGTTCGCACCCCACCGGGCGGCGGTATTCGGCCGCCACGTTACCGCGAATGGGGGACAGCGGTGCGCGCCGCCGAGGGGCCTCCCGGGATGCAGATCATATGGGCCTACCGTGCGAACGGTCCCCCTCGCACCGCGGAGGTGTCCCCCGTGCCCACGCCTCATCGCTCCCCCCGTCCGCCCAGGCCCCGCACCGCTCCTGCCTCGCGGCGGAGGCGGCCCAGAAGGCCGGACGAGCGGCCGCGCTGGGGCATGCGGATGGCGACCGGGCTCTCCGTCCTCGTGCTCGGGGCCGGCGGGATCGGGCACGCGGTCGTGACGAACCTGGAGAGCGGGATCGACCGCATCGACCCGTTCAAGGACATGAAGAACCGGCCCGCGGGCGGACACGGCATGAATCTGCTGCTGGTCGGCACCGATGGGCGCGACAAGATCACCAAGGAGGAGAAACAGAAGTACCGGCTGGGCGGCGAGCCCTGCCACTGCACGGACACGATCATGCTGGTGCACCTGTCGGCGGACAAGGAGCGCGCCAGCGTCGTCAGCCTGCCGCGCGACAGTTACGCGGAGATCCCCGCGCACCGGGACCGCACGACCGGCGAGGAGCACGCGGCGCACCCGGTGAAGCTGAACGCGGCGTACGCGGAGGGTGGGCCGAGCCTCACCGTACGCACCATCGAGCACATGACGGGCGTCAAGATCGATCACTACCTGGAGGTCGATTTCACCAGCTTCATGACGACGGTCGACACCCTCGGCGGTGTGAAGATCTGCACGGCCAAGCCGCTGAAGGACTCCTACACCGGTCTGGACCTCGCGGTCGGCACCCACACGCTGGACGGCGGCCAGGCACTCCAGTACGTACGTTCCCGGCACATCGACGGGGCCGCCGACCTGGGCCGGATGCAGCGCCAGCAGAAGTTCATGGCCGCGCTGATCACGCGGGCGACGAGCAGCGGGGTCCTGCTGAATCCGGTGAAGTTCCGCGAGGTCGCCTCGACGATGCTGAAGTCGGTCCGGGCCGACCGGGGCTTCGACACGGAGCAGATGCTCTCCATCGGCCAGGCGATGCGCGGCTTCTCCCCCTCGTCGTCGGAATTCGCCTCGGTGCCGATGAGCGATGTCGCCTACCAGGTCAAGGGCATCGGCTCCACGGTCAAATGGGACCCGGCCAAGTCGAAGCAGCTGTTCACCGCCCTGCGCGAGGACAAACCCCTGGCGACCGCCAGGCCGGCCGCGCAGGCCGCCGCGAAGAAGGTCGACGTGCCGCCGCGGCAGATCCGGGTCCAGGTCTACAACGGGACCGAGAAGGACGGCCTGGGCTCCACGGTCGACGCGGCGCTGCACGCCACGGGCTTCGACACCACCCGCGCCCCGCTCACCTCACCGCAGCACGACCTCAAGCACACCCTGGTCACGTACGACCCCCGCTGGGACCGTTCCGCGAAGACCCTGGCAGCGGCCTTGCCGGGCGCGGAGCTGCGGGCGGTGCAGGGCCAGGGGGCGACGCTGAACGTGACCGCGGGCGAGGACTACCACAAGGTGACCCCGGTCCACGCGGAGGAGCCGGAGACGGGGAAGTTCGACGCGGTGAAGGGCGACGAGGTGACGTGCCCGTGAGGCTGCCGGGGTGAAACACCGCAGCCCCGGGCCCCGCGCCGGGCCGGAGTGAGCCCCGCAGCCCCGCAGCCCCGCAGCCCCGCGCCCCGGGCCCCGCGGCCGGCCCCGCGCCGCTCAGTCCTCGATGCCGTCGGCCAGCCGCTTCTCCCGCAGCTCACGAATCGCGCGGCGCCGCGCAAGCCGGTGCGTGCGGCGGATCTGGGCCTCCTGGTAGCGCCGCTTGTCGCGCTCCGTCTCGGGGACGACCTGCGGTACGGGGCGGGGCCGCCCGTCCGCGTCCACCGCCGCGAACACCAGGTACGCGCTGCCGACCTGCGTCGCGGGCGTCGACTCGTTCCAGCGCTCGGCCATGACCCGGACACCGACCTCCATGGAGGAGCGGCCGGTCCAGTTGACCTGGGCCCGCACATGCACGAGGTCGCCGACGCGGACCGGCTCCAGGAAGACCATCTCGTCCATCGAGGCCGTGACAGCGGGCCCGCCGGAGTGCCGGCCGGCCACGGCGCCCGCCGCGTCGTCGACCAGTTTCATGATCACACCGCCGTGCACGGTACCCAGGAGATTGGTGTCGCTGCCGGTCATGATGTGGCTGAGGGTGGTCCGGGAGGCCGCGGTGGGCTTGGCCGGAATGTCGCCCTCCGGGCGCGTGGCCTGATCTGTCATACCGTCCACCTTATGTGGGGGCTTGGAGAGCGTCGCAATGCATCAGCTTCGCAACAGCCCTGGCCCGATTTTCCTCACACCCTGTAAGAGGGATGGCCCCGGCCTGCACACTGGTCCGTATGAACGATTGGCCCGACGGCTGGACCGACGACAACCGCAGCGGTAACCGCTACGGGCAGGGCAGCGGGAGCGAGCGCCCCGAGAGCGCCCGCTCCATGCCGCATGTCCAGCGCCGCCCGGCCCCGCCTCGGCAGCGCCCCGCGCCGCCGCGACAGCGCCCGGTGCCGCAGCAGCCGGCCGGCTACGACGAAGGCCGGCCGCAGTACGACAGCGGCTACAACACGGGCCAGGTCTACGGCGGCGAAAACGGCGGCCGTGGCGCGGGTCACGGCCAGGGCCCCGGCGACGGCGGCCGCGTCCGGGGCCGCCCCGGCGCGGCGCCGAACTGGGGCCGCCGGATCAGGATCGGCGCGCTGGTCCTGGTCGTCGCGGTGCTCTGCGTCTCCGTGGGCACGTACTTCTGGGCCGACTCCAAGCTGAACCGCGACGTCGACCTGTCCAAGGTCATCGAGCGGCCGAAGGCGGGCGACGGGACGAACTACCTGATCGTCGGCTCCGACAGCCGCGAGGGCATGACGTCCGAGGACAAGAAGCGGCTCCACACGGGTTCGGCCGAGGGCAAGCGGACCGACTCGATGATGATCCTGCACGACGGCGGCAACGGCCCGACGCTGGTCTCGCTGCCCCGTGACTCCAACGTCGAGATCCCCTCCTTCGTCGGCTCCGAGTCCGGCAAGAAGTACCCGGCCACCGGCCGTACGACGAAGCTGAACGCCGCGTACGCCACGGACGGGCCCGAACTCCTCGTGCGTACCGTCGAGTTCAACACCGGTCTGCACATCGACCACTACGTCGAGATCGGCTTCGGCGGCTTCGCCAAGATCGTGGACTCGATCGGCGGGGTGGAGCTGGACATCCCGAAGGCGTTCAAGGACAAGTACTCCGGCGCCGACTTCCAGGCCGGCAAGCAGACCCTGGACGGCCAGCAGGCCCTGGCCTTCGTCCGCACGCGCCACGCCTTCACCTCCGACCTGGACCGTACGAAGAACCAGCAGAAGTTCCTCGCGGCGCTGGCGAGCCAGACGGCGACGGTCTCGACGATCATCAACCCGTTCAAGCTGTACCCGACACTGGGCGCGGGACTGGACACGCTGATCGTGGACAAGGACATGTCGCTGTGGTCCCTGGGCCAGATGTTCTTCGCCCTGAAGGACGTCACGGGCGGCGACGGCACCTCGCTGAACATGCCGATCTCCGGTTCCACGGGCGGCAACCTGGTCTGGGACAAGGCCAAGGTCAAGCAGCTGGTGGAGCAGCTCAACAACGACGAGAAGGTCACGGTCACGGAGAACTGAGGGGCCCGCCATGCCGGTGCGGATCGTGTACGAGTCGCATGCGACGACCACCGACAACGAGGCGGGCATCGCCACGGGATGGCTTCCGGGCCGGCTCTCCCCGACCGGCCGCCGCCAGGCCGCCGAACTGGGCGGCCGGCGGCGCGGCACCGGGCTCGACGCCGTCTACACCTCGGATCTGGCCCGCGCCGTCGAAACGGCCCGGATCGCGTTCACCGGCGCGGAGGCCCCGGTGCTCCGCCAGGACCCACGCCTGCGGGAATGCGACTACGGGGAACTGAACGGCAGCCCGACAGCCGTCCTGCACCCGCTGCGCACGCGGCACATCGACCGCCCCTGGCCCGGCGGCCAGAGCTACCGCGACGTGGTCGACGCGACGGCCGCGTTCCTGCGCGACCTGGCCGCCGAGTGGGACGGCGGCCAGGTCCTCCTGATCGCGCACTCGGCGAACCGCTGGTCCCTGGACTGCCTGCTCGCGGGTACCCGCCTGGAGAGCCTGGTCGCGCACCCGCCGCCGTGGCAGCCGGGCGTCTCCTACACCCTGCCCTGACCCAGCACCGCCACGTGCGGCAGCGACAACAGCCCGTCGTCCGCGAGGAATTCGCCGCACAGCGCGTCGTACTCGCGCTTGGCGGCGGCCACGCCTTCCGGCCCGGCGCTGGTGACCATGCCGCCGACCGCCCCGATCCCGGCGGCGGGACCCGCCCACCAGTCCTCCGGATCGGCCCGGTGGTCCCAGGCGTGCGTGGTGCCTTGTACGTCCCCGAGCCCGGCGGCCGTGAGCAGCGCGGCCACCCCGTCCGGGGTGCGCGCGAAGTTCCGCTCCTCGTCCACCGTGGCCAGCCAGTCGGGCCGGGTCAGCCCGGCCGCCTGGGCGGCCCGGCCCACCAGCGCCTGGCCCGGCGCGCCGGGCAGCTGCCAGATGGTGAGGGCGATCCTGCCGCCCGGCCGGATGACCCGGCGCATCTCGACGAGGGCGTCCAGGGGCCGGCCGACGTGGTTGAGCACGAAGTTGGCCACGACCGCGTCGAACTCCCCATCGGCGTACGGCAGCTGGGGCAGCGTCCCGGTCCGTACCTCGGCCCCGGGCGCGGCCCGCCGGGTCGCCGCGACCATGCCGGGCTCGGCGTCCACGGCCCGGACGAACGCTCCGCGCGCCAAGGCGGCGGCGGTCACGTTGCCGGTGCCGCACCCCACGTCGAGCAGGCGCGTCCCTGCCCCCACCTCGGCGGCGTCCAGCAGGGCGGGCACGGTGCGGACGCAGAGCCGGGCGGCGGTGCGGGCGTAGGCGTCGGCCTGCCCGTCCCATATCCGCCGTTCCATCACGTCGAACGCGGTCATGTCTCGTCTCCTTCGGTACGGGTACGGGTGGTGGGGGTCTGCGGTTCCGCTTCGTTCAAGTCCTCGTGCAGGGCGCCGAGTACACGCCCGGTGGGCTCACCGTGCTCGGACAGCTCCCCGAGGAACCACCCGGGCAGCCGCCCCTCCACTTCATCCGGCACCTCGCCCCGCTCCGGGTCGTCCATCCCCTGGAGCAGCGCGAACGCGGTCTCCCTGGCCACCTCGCGGGCGATCTCCCCCAGCTCATCGGCCGTCACCCCGAGCCGGACGGCCCGCTCGACGGCCCCGCCGGCCACGCCCTCCCTGCGGTAGGCGGCCACCCAGTCGGGCGCGGTGGTGCTCCAGGCGTCGATGTCCTGCCAGACCATGCGCAGGAGCCGGTACCGGGCGAGCTGCGGCAGGTCCTGCTCGGCCTCGGCCCACCCCTCGGCGTCCTCGGCCCCGAGCGCCTCGAAGAGCCGCGTCAGCCTCTCGATGTCCTCAGCCACTGCGGAAGCTACGGGAGAGCCAGGGGCTGAGCATGGTGCGCGGCACGAGCTCCTTGTACGTCTCGTCCCCCGGCAACGGCACGACGAGCCACTGCCCCGGCGGGAGGAACCGGCTCCTCACGTACGCGGTCCCGCCGTACACGGACCGCAGGAACGCGGGCACGGAGTCGCGGGGCACGTCGTCGAACACCACCCCGTCGACGGTGATCCGCGCGTCGTCCTCCGGAAAGACCTGCACGGTGACGGCGGGCGCCCCGCCCAGCTCGACGAACGCCTCGTGCGGCAGCGACCCGTCGGCGTCGGTCACGGCGAAGGCCCCCGCCGACGTACGCCGGGAGGTCTGGTCCGTCCCGATGTCGTCGGTGACGGTGACCTCCAGGTTGTACGCCTTCGCGACCTCCCGCACGGCGATGACGGCGGCCTCGGTGGAGGGCAGGTGAGGGTGCGTCATGCGTTCCGGGACGCGTGGGCGACGAAGGCCGCCCAGGCACGCGGGGCGTGCGCGAGGTGGGGGCGGCGGACGTCCTTGGAGTCCCGGACGAGGACGGCGCGGGGGGCGGCGGCGACCTCGACGCACTCGCTGCCGTTGCTACTGTCGCTGTAGCTGCTCTTGACCCACTCCAGTGTGGAGGCATCCCCGGCGGACAGCTTGCGAATCATGTCTCTCCCAGCACTTGCTCGATGAATGCCTTCGACTCCCCAGGAGTGAGAGCCTGGGCCCGGATCATTCCACACCGCGACTCAAGGATTCTGAGCAGCTTCGGATCGGAGACGGGCCGACCGCCGAAGGCACCTTCGGAGCGTCCAACTGCCGTACCGTCTTTGAACTTCAGCACCTGGATCTCACCGTCGATTCCCGCGTGCTCCTCGCGATCCATGGGCATCACCTGGATCGTGACGTTCCGCGACTCAGCGATCTCCAAAACGTGTTCGAGTTGGCGGCGCAGAACCATTTTGCCTCCGAGCGGGCGCCGAAGCGCCACCTCTTCCTGCACGAAACCGAACGTCGGACTGGGTGACCGCTCGAAGACGGTCTGCCGAGCCATACGCGCGGCTACGCCTCGCTCCACTTCTTCCTGGGTGTACGCGGGCTGCCGCATGGCAAACAACGCACGCGCGTACTCCTCCGTCTGCAACAAACCGTGGAAGCTGCCGTTGCCGTAGGCCAGCAACTCAACGGCCTGGGCCTCCAACTTGGCCAGCTCCCGCACCTTCTTCGGATACCGCACCACCGCCAAGTCCTGCTTCATCACGGCGATCTTGCCGTTCGCGCCCATGACGTCGTCCGACCTGTCCAGGTACTCCGGCCGGGGGATGCGCCTGCCGCCCTCGACCTTGTAGACGAGGTCCTCCCCGTACCCGATCAGCGCCCCGAACTCCGCCGCCCGCATCCCCGACGCCTCGCGCCACGCCTTGAGCTGGCGGCCCACGGCGGCGACGACTGCCGCGCCCGACTCGTCCTCGGGATCGACGTCCCAACCATGCTCGTCCGACTCACCGTTCGCGCTCCGGTCCTTGCCGACCGCGTCCACACTCATCCGTGCCCCA
This sequence comes from Streptomyces sp. ATexAB-D23, assembly GCF_000373645.1. Lineage (GTDB taxonomy): Bacteria > Actinomycetota > Actinomycetes > Streptomycetales > Streptomycetaceae > Streptomyces > Streptomyces castrisilvae. The sequence continues at coordinate 36,509 of NZ_KB892016.1, forward strand.
CTTCCGACGTGCGTGCCGTGCTTCCTCAACCGTCCCCGTCCCCACACGTCACTCCGGACAGCCGGGACAACGCCGGACAAGCGCCGGACAGTCACCGTACGCAAGGGCTCGGTCACTGCGCACGGTACGCAGAGGCGGCCACGCTGAGTGATGTGAACCAACAAATCGTCGGCCCTCAACGGCCCATCACCGAGCGCGCGTTCACCGTGCGGCTCTCCCCCACCCGCCGGGGCGCCCGGCTCGCCCGACTGCTCACGGTGGCGCATCTGGACCTCTGGGGCCTGCCTTCGGCGGCGGCGGCGCACATCGTCGCCGAGCTGGCCGCGAACGCGGCGGCGCACGGGAGAGTGCCGGGCCGGGACTTCCAACTGGCCGTGACCGCAAGCGAAGGCACCACGCTGCGGATCGAGCTGACGGACACGAAGGGCGACAGCCTGCCCGTGGCGGCATCCGCGCCCGACGAACACTCCGAAAGCGGACGGGGTCTGCTGATCGTCGAGGCCATGGCCGACCGCTGGGGCGTGGCCCTGGGGCCGGTTCCGCGCAAGACGGTGTGGGCCGAACTCGACCTCGTACCGTGACGCGATCGGTCCACCGGGTCGCGGAAATCCACGACCTGGGTCCATGGGTCGTGGAAACCCGCGACCCGGTGCGCCACGACAACAAATGCTTTGAAAGAAACCGGGGAAAGAACCAACCCCACCCCACCCGACCCCCGTACGAACCTTCATCACTCGCGCGGGTGACAAATGGCAACTGGGCTGGATTTGAGGCAGGTTGTCGGGCATATGCTCGCGGCATCCACGTCAGACACAAGTCGGCCCCGACTGGGACAGTGAATCCCGGACGGGGCCTGACCACCGAGGAAGAAGAGACCTTCCCGATGACTGCCCAGCAGGTTATCGCGCCCCCGTGCGCCCCGCCCGGCCCTCCCGGTGACGTCACACCGACCTCCGGTGTCATCCACGTCAACACCCGCCACACGTCCCGCTTCACGGTCATCGGCAACCACCTGGCCCAGCACGACACGCTCTCCCTCCTGGCGATCGGGCTCGCCGTCCACATCCAGTCGCTGCCCGAGGGCGCGAAGATCGGCGTCAAGGCGCTCGCGGCCCGCTTCCCGGAGAGCGAGATGCGTATCGCGGCGGCCCTGCGCGAGCTGGAGGCGGCGGGTTATCTGCGCCGCACCCGCGTACGCCTCGGGGACGGCCGCGTAGTGACGCGCACGGAGTCGTACAACCGGCCGGGCACCACCCCCGAGCGCCCCGCACCCCCAACACGCCCCCAACCCCGGCCCACCGCTGCCCCAACACCCCCACCCGCTCCCGCTCCTCCCCCCACCCCTGCCCCCGCCACCGCCCCCACAGTCACACCGCTCCCGGCACCGCTCCCCCAGCCCCGCACCCCCACCGACGCCCTTCACCGCACGGCCGCCCTGCTCCTGGCGGATCTCCGTCGCCACGCTCCCGAACTGATTCTCTCCGAGGCGGACATCGCCACCCTCGCCCCGGGGGTCGCCACCTGGCTGGAGCGCGACGCGCACCCCGACACCATCCGCCGCGCCCTCACCACGGGCCTCCCGGCACCGGTCACACACCCGGCGCGCCTGCTCCGCCACCGGCTCACGACCCTCCTGCCACCCCCACTCCCGGCCCCCGCCGACCTCCCCCCGCAACACCCGGCCCCCACCGTCATCCCCCTCCAGAACTGCGACGACTGCAACCGCGCCTTCCGCGCCCCGGAACCGGGCCCCTGCCGCGACTGCCGGAACGGCGGTTTCCAGTAACGGAAACTCAACCCTCTTGCTCCCTGGCAACGGGACGAGCAAGCATCGGATCACCGCACTCGCCCATAAGGAGACTCCGTGAAGCTGACACGACTGGTTGGCCAGTGCGACGAGGGCGAGTGCCCTGCGATCTACGCCACGGACCGAGGAACGCTTGCCGTCCAGGGAAGCCGTTTAGCCGACCACGGGCTGAACGTTCCCGTTCACGAGGCGCTGGTGGAGATTCCGGTCGAGCTCATCCGAAAGGCCATGCGTGACAACCTCATCTAAGTCCATCGGAAACTGGCTCGACGACTTCGAGCGGGAAGCGTTCCGGCTTGAGACTCTGGACGATTACAGCAAATCGGGCGGCGTGGAGGCATACCAAGCGTTCCTGGCCGGAGAGCCGCAGCCGGAGAGTTACAGAACAGCCGGCTGGATCACGACGGTGGGGAACGCGGTCCGGTCAGGGAAGCGGATCTATCGCGTACACGTCCTCGCCCGCCCGTTGACGGACTATCTGCGCTTCGAGCTGTCCTGGGGATACCGCCGTAACATGACCGCAGGTGAGGAGTTCTACATCCTGGATACCACCGTCCAGGGAAACCCCATCGCGGATGCACCGGATTTCTGGATGTTCGACGAGCGGGCTGTCGGGACGATGAGCTACACACAGGACGGCAGGTACACCGGCTCCGAATTCCTCGGAGAGGACCGACTGCCGGATTTCCTGACGTTCAGGGACAAGGCGATGGAACACGCCGTCCCCTTCGCTGAATGGTGGTCGAAGTACGGCGAGTGAACAAATACAGCCTTGGGCCCGCACTGCGGGAACTGCGGGAGTCTTCCGGGCTCGAAGCAAAAGCAGTTGCCCGTGGTGCTGCCATGTCCCGGTCCAAGTTGTCGAAGATCGAGAACGGAAACACGGCTCCGAGCGTCACCGATGTCGACTGCATCCTCACCGCCATAGGCGTATCGGATGAGGCGAAGGCCGAGTACATGGCTACGGCCAGGGAAGCGGCGACGGAAGCCACGGCATGGCGACTGATTCGACGGCTGGGCTACAGCCGCAAACAGCAGCAGGTTCAGGCCCTCGAATCACAGACCACGCTGCTGCGCCTGTTCCAGTCCTCTCTTGTCCCCGGCCTGCTCCAGACACCCGAATACGTGCGGGCGGTCTTCGCTCGACGGAACTTGAGCGAAGCCCAGTTGGAACGCACGATCGGCGCAAGACTGGCGCGGCAGGGTGTCCTGTACTCGGAAGGAAAAACCTTCCGTTTCATCATCACGGAGCCGGTGCTCCGATGGCGGATCGTTCCGCCCCTGGTGCTGGTCGGACAGCTCGATCGAATCATTTCGGTATCCCGACTGCCCAATGTGGACATCAGGGTCGTCGAATTGTCTGCCCCGCAGCATGATTTCCCCGGGCACTCGTTCTCGATCAAAGATGACCGAACGGTGGCCATCGAGACCATCCACGCGGAAACGGTGGTGACCGATCCCAGGGACATCGCGCTGTACGTGTCCAAGTTCGAGGGATTCAGTGTGGCCGCCTGTTCCGGTGAAGAGATGCGCACGCTGGTCGGAAGGGTCCGGGACGACCTTTTGCGTGAACAGGAAACTGCCTAGAAACCGACCCCGCACCCGGTCACGATGAGGTGTCGATTCCCGAAGTGAAGAAGGGTGTGCCATGACAGCCACGGTGGAAACCGCTATCGCTATGCGGCGCGGACGGGACCTCCTCGATCCCGAACTGTTCGAGAAGGTGTCCGAATTCTGTGCTGCGGAGTACGGGCACGAAATGTGCACGGCCCGAAACGTCGTGGACCAAGCCCTCGCCTTCCTCAAGGTCATGGGCGACGCCCGCGCGTTCGACATGACCCCGTCCCGGATCGTCGACCCGGGCTGGCATTCGTTCGCGCTTCACACCCGCGCCTACGCCGCCTGGTGTCAGGAGCAGTTCGGCTATTTCCTGGATCACGAACCGGGAGCCACCGTTCGCACACGCCCGCTGATCGGCTCCGTGGCGGAGCGGATCAAGGCAGCCGGCTTCCACGTCGACGAGCGGATGTGGGGTGTGGCGAAGGAATGCAATCCTCCGACCTGTTGCGGCGACGGCGACGGTTGCTGAGCGAAGGTGCCGCCCACGGCATCCGACGGCGGGCTGACCGGCAGCAGCAGAGTGACCGTGTACGTCATCTTCGGCGTGGTCTTCGGGTACGCCACCCACCACCTCGACGAGCGCCGGCTCGGAGACGTCGCCGTTGTCGGCCCCCTGACTCCCGGGGTCGAGTGGGGACGCCTGTGGCAGATGGCCCGCCACTGCGAACGCCCCACGGCCGGCGAGACCGAACTGGCCCAATGGGTGCTGACACAAGCCACTCGGGCGTTCGTGTGCGGCAGCGACCGCATCGCTCACTTCCAGGAACGCAGGTGGAAGTTGGAACCCGTCGGCAAGTGCGTTCGCTTCAACTCGACGTATGCCAACCGCGACCAGCTCTGGACGGGAAACATGACCATTGACGGGCTCGCCCCCGACCTGATCTCGGAACGACACACGCTCTACCCAGCCTGATCGTGCCTTTCGGGGACCCTCGCGGCCATCGCACATACAGACAACCCGACGGCAGTGCGATACTGGTGGCCGTGGACACCTCTTTCTACAAGTCCTTCATGTCGGAAGAAATCAGGGACGAGGGCCGCACAGAAGGCCGGGCGGAAGGCCGCACAGAAGGCCGGGCGGAAAGCCTCCTGCTGATTCTCGGCGTACGCGGTATCGCAGTCACCGACTCGATCCGCGACCAGATCACCACCTGCACCGACCCCGAGATCCTGCACGAGTGGCTCCAACGCGCCGCCACGGCTTCCTCGGCCGAGGAAGTCTTCCGCACGCCGTGAGCGGACAGCCGTCGGCGACGTCATGGCCGAGCCGGCCCGCCCCCGCGCGGGGGCGGGCCGAGCAAGGATCTCGGCGGGCCGCTCAGGGGCAGGAGCCGTCGAAGTCGTCCTCGTAGGTGCGGTACACCGGGGCGGGCTTGGCGCCCTTGCCCGCGGTGGACGCGGTGGGGTATTCGATGACGGGCACGGGCTTGCAGACGGCCCACTTGCGGGTGTCCGGGGAATCGTCGAAGCCGAAGGTGCCACTGGCTCCGCGCACACAGTTGACGCAGCTCGCGCCGGTCTCGGTGCCCAGGATGTTCATGTTGACGACGGTGTTGTACACGTCGTCGTGGTTGGGCAGGTCAACGGCTGCCGGCCCGTCGCCCTTCGGGTCCTCCCGTTCGCCGTTGATGTCGTCGTACGCCCGGTCGGTGGCCTGGGCAAGCACGGTGAAGGCGTCGTGGTACATGACCGCGTAGCCGTCGTCCAGGGGCTTCGCGCCCCATGCCTGGGCGTCCGGCAGGCGCTTGCGGAGCTTCTCGAAGTACTCCAGGAAGCCCCGGGGCCCGGCCGTGAGGCGGTCGGCGCTCTCCCAGGACAGGGTGTCGACCGAGGCAGCGCCGACGAGAGTGATCCGGGAGTCACGCAGGTGTGCGGTGATCTCCGGCCCCGTCGACTCGGGGTCCATGCCGATCCCCACCTTGAGGATGCGGGTCGGCTGGTCGTGGGTGCAGGAGGGCTCGCTCGCCAGACGGTTCACCAGATGGGGCAGGTCGTGATCACGGCCCGCGAAGAACACCGTGTCCGCCTTGGTCAGGCAGATGCTCCGGGCCACGTCGGCGAAGCGCTGCGGGACGCCCTTGTCGTCACCTATGAGCCCGAGGTAGGACGCCTGGCGCTGCTTCAGCCCGTACTTCTCGCCGAAGTGCTTGAGGAAGACGTCCCTCAGGTCCGCCGAGTAGCTGTCGCGCTCCCGCCGGTCGGACACCAGGAAGCCGGTTCCGCCCCCGGGCTTCCTCTCCAGGTACGCGTCCAGTGCCCGCACCAGGAGGTCGTTCGACGGCGAGGTCTTGAAGAAGTACCCGGCCTGCATCGTGGTCGACGTGAGGATCGGGCCGATCGTCGGAATCCGGTGCGCGGAAAGCGCGTTGGCGGCGGCGAGCGTGTCGGGATTGCTGTTGGGCATGCCGAACACGCCGACGAGCGGCGACTCCTCGTCGGCGGCCATCGGCGCCAGCCGGTCGACCACGGGCCGCCAGTGGTCGAGGTTCTTGCCGTCATCGGCCAGCAGCAGCTGGTAGTGGGGCCCCGCCTGTGCGTTCGCCCGGAGCTGTGCCACATGGGCGCCCACCAGGGCACGGGCGATCTGCGCCGTACTCATGGCGCTCGTGGCGTCCGTGGTGAACGGCATCATCAGCGCGATCCGCACGTAGGGGATGCGCGCCCGGCCGTTCTCGGGGTCCTTCCACCCCTTCTCCACGCGGTCGTTCTCGTCCGCCACGGCCTTTATCAGGCTCTTCAGTTCCGGGTCACCGTCCAGGACTCCCGCGGTGACGCCGACGCATTCCTTCGCCGCCTCCTCGAAGCCGTCGCCGCACTTCTCCGGCAGCATCCGTACGACCGCGAAGGCGGCTGCCGCGAGCAGGAGGACGCCCACGGCCAGGGCGATGACCTTGTCCGCCGGGCCCATGGCCCGGTTCCTGAAACGCTCCAGCACAGTTCTCACTCCTCGCCGCGGAGAGGGCCGCGTCCGTAGTCCGGTCCGTACGTGGGCCAGGGCCTGCGCTCACGTACGGCGGCGGGCCAGGAGCGTGCCGCCTCGTTGAGCACCACGCGGCCCGACGGATGACGCATCGACAGGAAGGCCAGTTCGGCGCCGATGTCCTCGCACAGGTCGTCCATCGGTTCCGCGTACGTCTCGGACAGGTACCAGAGAGCGTGCAGCAGCCGGTTGACGGACCGGTGTATGTCGTCGGCGTCCTCGTACAGGTGGTCGTGCGCACCCCGGGCGATCTCCGCACGGTGGTCGGCCCACTGCGACCGGGGAGGATGCGGGGCCGAGGCGACGTGGGGCAGTGCCTCCAGCCAGCGGCCGGCGGGCCAGCTCCCGAAGTAGTCGGTCAGCTTGCCCACCACCGGCTCCGCGTCCCCGATGGCGAGCTCGTGCCGCAGGACGTCCGGCTCGTGACCGGCCCCGCGCTCCTCGTGATGCTGCCGCAGGAGGCCGTGCAGGTCCGCCCAGCGCCGTCCCGGCCCGGCCTCGGCGCAGGTCCGGCGGGCCTCGTGGACCAGCAGGGCCCGCAGGAAGGGGTCGGCCACGAAACCCGCGTCCGGACCGGGCGGGTCCCCGTCCCCCGCCTCCGGTTCGCCGTCGGCCCAGTGCTCCTCCACCAGATAGCGGGCCGCCGTGGGAAGCCCCGCGCCCGGGAGTCCGCCGTCGGCGAGCACGGCCGCCGTGGTCAGCACCTGTGCGGCGGCCCGGTCACGGGCCAGGGCGAGCGGTGCCAGGTGGGCGCGCAGCTGGGGCTGGGGCACCAGCCGCTCCAGCAGCACCTCGCCGGCCGGCCGGCCCTCCGCGACGGGCAGGTCGAGCAGGGACTCGGGGGCAACGGGGTCCTGCGCGCGGACGACCGCCTCGCACAGCACCCGGCTGCCCTGCGGATGGCCTCGCGTGAGGGAGTACAGGGCGGACGGAAGGTGGCGGGGCAGCGGCCCCCTGGCCTCGTCGAGCATCAGCAGCAGGTCGCCACGGCCCAGCGGTGACAGCGCGGCCGTCAGTACCCCGGCGGACGGGGAGGACGCGACGGTGCGCGCCCAGCCGGACTCGTGGACGAGTGCGGGCAGGTCCCGGACCGTCGCGTCCGGATAGAGTGCCTCGCCGCTCCCCAGCCGGGTCGCCACGACGACCAGCGGGTCCCGGACGCCTGGGCCGGGCACCGACCGGTGGTCGAGCAGCAGGCCGACGAAGCGCCGCCCGGCCGCGGTGTGCGCGTTGTCGATCAGGACCAGGGGCCGGGGGGCCCGGTTGACCCGCTGCCACCGCCCGTAGGCGTCGGCGAGGTCTTCGAGGAACGCCGCGGTCAGCGTGCGCTCGACGGCGTCGCGGAAGTCGCCCCCCTGGTGGAAGCGGAGGCTCAGCCGGATCAGGGCGTCCACCGCGTCCTCGGAACCGCTGGAGCGGCTCCGGTACCACCGCTGCACCGACTTCTCGGCGCGACCGCGCGCGTGCCGCCCGAAGTACTGCTGCACGACCGCCTCGGTGACAGGGGCGAGATCGTGCTGCCGCCGGTCCGGGTCCGCGAGGCGTTCACTGACGTCGTACGTCCAGTCGGTGCCCTCCACCTCCGTTCCCCCCGCGGCCTTCGTCAGGCCGCAGGCGACGAGCAGGCGCCCGATCCGGTTACGGGCCAGCGCCTGCTGCTCCTGGTCACCGCGGTGCCAGCTGGACACGGCGAACAGCCCCGGCAGCAGGCGGGAGAAGCGGAGCCGCGCCGCCCCCGGTACCGCCGGTGCCAGTCCGCAGACCAGCTGCTCCAGGATCTCGACCACCGCCGAGGTGTTGGCCGCCGCGGGGCCGGACCTGTGTGCCCGTTCGACCTGCGCGGCGTCGACCCTGCCCAGGGGAATCCGCCCGCGGTAGAAGTCGTCCAGGGCGTCGAGCACCGCCGTCCTGCCCATTCCGTGGCTCCCGCAGAGCAACGTCACCGGCAGGTCGTCCCGGTGTTCCTGGGGGACCAGTTCCCGCCGGTCGGGCGCCATGCCCACCAGCCGGGGCACCAGTCCTCGCAAGATCGCGTCCCGTGCGTACAAAGGCGTCCGCATCGCCCGTCCCCCCGTTCTGCCGTCCTTCTCCGTTCTGCGCGGCCCCCGCTCCACGTGTCCGCCGCGGTGCGTCCCTGCCGGGCGTCAGCCGCCGAGCATCCTCCCGAGCGCCTGGCCGACCGCGTCCATGAGGAGCTGCCGGCCGACCGTGTCGGGGGCGGAGGCGAGGCAGCCCCTGATCCGTTCCATGAGGCCGCGCTGCCGGTCCGGGGGCGGCTCGTCGTCGGGATCACCGCCGCCCGCCAGCGAGTTCGCACTGCGCAGCAGGGACGCGAGCGATTCCGCGTCGAGGTCGAGCGCCGGCGCCAGCTCCGTGATGAGCCGGGCGAGACCACCGGGCGGGAGCGCGGTGTGCATCTCGATCGAGGTGTGCACGCTGTGGTCGGAGTCGCCCTGCGTGAGGTGCTCTATCGTCCCGGCCTCTATGTGGGTGTGCTGGGTCGGTCGGCGGTACTCACGCTGCCGCGCCACATACGCGCCGACATCCGCGACGCCGGCCAGCACGACGGCCACGCCCTGCGAGGTGAGCTCCACGTGCGAACCGACGTCGTGGTGGAACGGCGGCCCCTCGCAGGTGATCAGGTCCTCGTCGGCCAGATAGCTGAGGGCTCGGGCGACCTCGCTGCGGGAGAGGGCGTCGCCGAGGAAGAAGACGTCCGGCGAGTCGAGGAAGCCGCTGATCCGCAGGGGCTGCCGGTGCGCGTTGGCATGGACCCAGTGCAGTACGGCCCGTGCCGCGTGGCGCGTCCGCTCGGCGGCGTTCGCGCGCAGGGCCTGGAGACGGCGGGCGCGGGCCGCCCCGGCAGCCCGGAGGGTGACCACGGGGGCCCCGGTTCCCGGGCCCGGACCGCCGACGGTCTCGATCAGTTCCTCGGCGCACAGATGGTCGACCAGGAGCCCGACGGCGCTCATGGGAATGCTCTGGAGGGAGCCGAACCCCGCACAGGAGACGTGCCGGTCCAGCCCGCCCTCCGCCCTGTCCCAGACCCACAGCAGAAGGCGGGGGCCGTACCTGTCGACGTACGCGTCGAGGGCGTCGTGGCCGGGTAACGCCGGTAGAGGATCTGACACAGACGGGGTCCTGTTCATACTGGTGTTCAACGGCTCAGCTGCCGCACCTACCCCGGTTTCACTCCTCTAATCAGCTTCACCTCACGTGCCGCTGATTCAACTTCGTTACGAAAAAGCGGAGTTGACGATTCGACCACTGTCGCGCCGGGTGCGGAACCGCAGCCGACAGCGCAGCCCCCGGCGGGGAGCCGGGGGCTGCGCTGTCCGTACGGGCGGGGGCGGTTCCGCCCGCTGTCACGCTCGGCGACGGCGGAAGGGGACCTCAGGGCAGGTTCCGCGCCATGACGATCCGCTGGACCTGATTCGTGCCTTCATAGATCTGCGTGATCTTGGCGTCGCGCATCATCCGCTCCACCGGGTAGTCCCGCGTGTAGCCATAGCCGCCGAGGAGCTGGACCGCGTCCGTCGTGATCTCCATGGCGACGTCGGAGGCGAAGCACTTGGCCGCAGCGCCGAAGAAGGTGAGGTCGCCGTCGAGGCGCTCGGACTTGGCGGCGGCCGAGTAGGTGAGCTGGCGGGCCGCCTCCAGCTTCATGGCCATGTCCGCGAGCATGAACTGCACGCCCTGGAAGTCGCCGATCGGCTTGCCGAACTGCTTGCGCTCCTGGACGTAGCCCTTGGCGTAGTCCAGCGCGCCCTGGGCGACACCGAGTGCCTGGGCGGCGATCGTGATGCGGGTGTGGTCCAGGGTCTTCATCGCGGTGGCGAAGCCCGTGCCCTCCTCGCCGATCATGCGGTCGGCGGGGATGCGGACGTTGTCGAAGTAGACCTCGCGCGTCGGGGAGCCCTTGATGCCGAGCTTCTTCTCCGGGGCGCCGAAGGAGACGCCCGGGTCGGACTTCTCCACGACGAAGGCGGAGATGCCCTTGGAGCGCTTGGTCGGGTCGGTGACCGCCATGACCGTGTAGTACTCGGAGACACCCGCGTTGGTGATCCAGCGCTTCACGCCGTTGAGGACCCAGAAGTCGCCGTCGCGTACCGCGCGGGTCTTCATGCCGGCCGCGTCGGAGCCCGCGTCCGGCTCGGAGAGGCAGTACGAGAACATGCCGTCGCCCTTGGCCAGCGGGCCCAGGTACTTCTTCTTCAGGTCCTCGGAGCCGGACAGGATCACCGGGAGCGAGCCGAGCTTGTTCACGGCCGGGATCAGGGAGGAGGAGGCGCAGGCGCGGGCCACCTCCTCGATCACGATGACCGTGGCGAGCGCGTCGGCGCCGGCGCCGCCGTACTCCTCCGGAACGTGGACCGCGTGCAGGTCGGCGGCGGTGAGGGCGTCCAGCGCCTCCTGCGGGAAGCGGGCCTCCTCGTCGACCGCGGCCGCGAACGGGGCGATCTTCGCCTCGGCGAGCGCACGCACCGTCTCACGGAGCATCTCGTGCTCCTCGGCCGGACGGTACAGGTCGAAATCGGTCGAACCCGCCAAGACGCTCACTCCCCAGGGTGCTAACTACCGTTAAGTAACCCAATTTTAGGCGCCTTCCCCTCCCCCGGCATACGCGCTGGGGCCGTGAGCTTCGCGACAGCCGGAAATGGGAGGTTCCAGGGGCAGGACTATGCTCGTTCACCGCACGTCTGTCCGCATCTCACAGGAGCACTACATGGCCCTCAGGATCACCGTGATCGGCACCGGCTACCTGGGCGCCACACACGCCGCGGCCATGGCGGAGCTGGGGTTCGAGGTCCTCGGGCTGGACATCGTGCCCGAGAAGATCGAGATGCTGTCCGCCGGCCGGGTCCCGATGTACGAGCCGGGTCTTGAGGAGATGCTGAAGCGGCACGTCGCCGGCATCGAGGGCGCCACCGGACGGCTGCGGTTCACCACCTCCTGGGAAGAGGTCGCCGAGTTCGGCGATGTGCACTTCGTCTGCACCAATACGCCGCAGAAGCACGGCGAGTACGCCTGCGACATGTCCTACGTCGAGAGCGCTTTCCAGTCGCTCGCCCCGCTGCTGACCCGGCCCGCCCTCGTCGTCGGCAAGTCCACCGTGCCCGTCGGCTCCGCCGCCCGCCTCGCCGCCCGCCTCGCGGAGCTGGCCCCCGTGGGCGCCGACGCCGAGCTGGCGTGGAACCCGGAGTTCCTGCGCGAGGGCTTCGCCGTCGACGACACCCTGCACCCGGACCGGATCGTCGTCGGCGTGACGAGCGAGCGGGCCGAGAAGCTGCTGCGCGAGGTGTACGCCGTACCGGTCGCCGAGGGCTCCCCGTTCGTCGTGACGGACTTCCCGACCGCCGAGCTGGTGAAGACCGCCGCCAACTCCTTCCTCGCCACCAAGATCTCCTTCATCAACGCCATGGCCGAGGTCTGCGAGGCCGCCGACGGCGACGTGCTGAAGCTCGCCGAGGCGATCGGCCACGACGAGCGCATCGGGAAGAAGTTCCTGCGGGCCGGTATCGGCTTCGGCGGCGGCTGCCTGCCCAAGGACATCCGCGCCTTCATGGCCCGCGCCGGCGAGCTGGGCGCCGACCAGGCGCTGACGTTCCTGCGCGAGGTCGACTCGATCAACATGCGCCGCCGCGGCCACATGGTCGAGCTGGCCCGCGAGGCCGTCGGCGGCGACTCCTTCCTCGGCAAGCGGGTCGCCGTGCTGGGCGCCACGTTCAAGCCGGACTCGGACGACGTACGCGACTCCCCCGCGCTCAACGTCGCCGGTCAGATCCACCTCCAGGGCGGCCAGGTCACCGTCTTCGACCCCAAGGGCATGGACAACGCCCGCCGCCTCTTCCCCACCCTCGGGTACGCGGACACCGCCCTGGACGCGGTGCGCGGCGCCGACGTCGTGCTGCACCTCACGGAGTGGCGCGAATTCCGCGAGCTGGACCCGGAGGCGCTCGGCGCCGTGGCGGGCCGCCGGATCATCCTCGACGGGCGCAACGCACTCGACCCCACCGTGTGGCGCGAGGCCGGCTGGGCCTACCGGGCGATGGGCCGCCCGACCGCCTGAGACACCCGGATCAGCCGCGCTTCGCGCGGTACGTACGCATCTTCGCGCGGGCGCCGCACACCGACATCGAGCACCACCTGCGGCGCCCCGCCGGGCTGCGGTCGTAGTACGCCCACCGGCAGTCCGCCGCCTCGCACACCTTGAGCCTGGCCCACGTGCCTTCGGCCGAGGCCACGGCGATGGCGGCCGCGACCCTCGCCGTCAGACCGGGCGGCTCCTCCACCGGCCGCAGCGCCGCCGCACCCGCCGCGTCCACGGTCACCCGCAGCGGTGCCCCGGCGAGCAGCCGGTCCAGCGCGAAATCGCCCTCACCCTCGTCGCGGTGGCCCGCGTGGGCCAGGCAGACCTCGCGCAGCGCCTCGCGCAGGACGCGGGCCGCCGGTACGTCCGGCTCCGCGAGGGCGAACGCGGCGCGCCCCTGGGCCGTGTCGAGGGTGTCCGCGCCGGTCTCGACGTCCAGGGTGTTGACCAGCGCTTCGACCAGCGCGAGCCCGCCGGGCGCGGAACCCCTCTCATTCATGGTTGCGACGGTACCTCCGGTACGGCAGCATGCAGTCACGGTTACCGGTTGAGAGCTTTAAACGGTAACCACTTGTCCGTAGTCTGCCCGCGCATCTGCCCGAGGAGAAGCAACATGGCTGTGGCCGCACTGGGTGCCGTCGTCCTGGACTGCCCCGACCCCCTCGCCCTGGCGAACTTCTACGCCGCGCTGCTCGGCGGCGAGGTCGAGCAGCAGGAGGACTGGGTGGACCTCACGGGGATCACCGGCACCCCGCTCGCCTTCCAGGCCGCGCCCGGCTTCGTACCGCCGAAGTGGCCGCGCCCCGACGCCTCGCAGCAGCTCCACCTGGATCTGACCGTGGCGGATCTGGACGCGGCGGAGCGCGAGGTGCTGGCGCTGGGCGCGACGGTGCTGGAGGCGGAGGACCGGGAGCGGTCCTTCCGGGTGTACGCCGACCCGGCGGGGCACCCGTTCTGTCTCTGCGCCTGTTAGGGAGCGTTGAGGAGGCCCCGGTGTGCGCTCAGGCCGCCGGGGCGTCCAGCTGTCCGATCGTGGCGTGCGACGGGCCGCGGCGCGTGCGCAGGTCCCGCGCCACGTCCTCGGCGGCGCGCAGCACCCGTACCGCGTTCTGCCAGGTGAGCTTGGCCAGGTCGGCGGCGGACCAGCCGCGGCCCAGCAGCTCCGCGATCAGGTTCGGGTAGCCGGCGACGCTCTCCAGGCCCTCGGGGAGGAACGCGGTGCCGTCGTAGTCGCCGCCGATGCCGATGTGGTCGATGCCCGCGACCTCGCGCATGTGGTCGAGGTGGTCGGCGATGGTGGCCACGGTGGCCTTCGGGCGGGGGTTCGCCGCCTCGAACGCGGCGTGCGCCTTCATCGCGCGCTCGGTGGTGTCCAGGTGGTGGAGCCCGTTGGCGCGCAGGTTCTCGTCGGCGGCGTGCGTCCAGGCGACGGCCTCCGGCAGGACGAACTTCGGTACGAAGGTGGCCATCGCGATGCCGCCGTTGGCCGGGAGCTGGGCCAGGACGTCGTCGGGGATGTTGCGCGGGTGGTCGCAGACGGCCCGGGACGAGGAGTGCGAGAACATCACCGGGGCCGTGGAGGTGGCGAGCGCGTCGCGCATGGTCGTCGCCGCGACGTGCGAGAGGTCGACCAGCATGCCGGTGCGGTTCATCTCCCGTACGACCTCGTGGCCGAACGGCGAGAGGCCGCCGACGCCCGGTTCGTCGGTCGCCGAGTCCGCCCAGGCGATGTTGTCGTTGTGGGTGAGCGTCATGTAGCGGACGCCGAGCGCGTACAGGCCGCGCAGGGTGCCCAGCGAGTTGTCGATGGAGTGGCCGCCCTCGGCGCCCATCAGGGAGGCGATCCGGCCCTCGGTGCGGGCCGCCTCCATGTCGTCGGCGGTCAGGGCGCGGCGCAGGTCGGCGGGGTAGCGGTCGAGCAGCTCGGCGACGGCGTCGATCTGTTCCAGGGTGGCGCTGACGGCGGCGTCGCCCGCCAGGTCGGAGCGTACGTAGACGGACCAGAACTGCGCGCCGACACCCCCGGCGCGCAGCCGGGGGATGTCGGTGTGCAGGTGGGCCGACTGGTCGCCCGCGATGTCGCGGGCGGCCAGGTCGTAGCCGACCTGTTCGCGCAGCGCCCACGGCAGGTCGTTGTGGCCGTCGACCACGGGGTGCTCGGCGAGGAGCTGCCGTGCCCGGTCCAGTCGGTCCGTCATGGTCCCTACTTCCCGAAGCCGAAGGAGTCCGCGCCCTCGACCTTGTGGCGCAGCCGCTTGCCCTTCTCGGTCGCCTGGTCGTTCAGCTCGTCCAGGAAGTCCGTCATCCGGCGCTGGAGTCCGGGGTCGGCCGCGGCGAGGACGCGGACGGCCAGCAGGCCCGCGTTGCGCGCGCCGGCGATGGAGACGGTGGCGACGGGGATGCCGGCGGGCATCTGGACGATGGACATGAGGCTGTCCATGCCGTCGAGGTACTTCAGCGGGACCGGTACGCCGATGACGGGCAGCGGGGTGACCGAGGCGAGCATGCCGGGCAGGTGGGCGGCGCCGCCCGCGCCCGCGATGATCGCCCTGAGGCCGCGGCCCGCCGCGTTCTCGCCGTACGCGATCATCTCGCGCGGCATGCGGTGCGCGGAGACGACGTCGACCTCGTACGGGATCTCGAACTCGTCCAGCGCCCTGGCCGCCGCTTCCATGACGGGCCAGTCGGAGTCCGAGCCCATGACGATGCCGACGACGGGTGCGGCGGAGGCGGGGGAAGTCATTCGGTGATCGTTCCTCGCAGGTAGTCGGCCGCGTGCCGGGCGCGCTCCCGCACGTCCGCCAGATCGTCGCCGTAGGTGTTGACGTGGCCGACCTTGCGGCCGGGCTTCACGTCCTTGCCGTACATGTGGATCTTGAGCTGCGGGTCGCGGGCCATGCAGTGCAGGTAGCCCTGGTACATGTCCGGGTAGTCGCCGCCCAGGACGTTGCACATGACCGTCCAGCCGGCGCGGGGGCGCGGGTCGCCGAGCGGGAGGTCGAGGACCGCCCGGACGTGGTTGGCGAACTGCGAGGTGATCGCGCCGTCCTGGGTCCAGTGCCCGGAGTTGTGCGGGCGCATCGCCAGTTCGTTGACGAGGATGCCAGGGGTCCCGTCGTCGCGACGGGTCTCGAACAGCTCGACCGCGAGGTGGCCGACCACGCCCAGCTCGGCCGCGATCCGCAGCGCCAGCTGCTGGGCCTCGCCCGCCAGCGCCTCGTCGAGGTCGGGGGCGGGGGCGATCACCGTGTCGCAGACGCCGTCGACCTGGATGGACTCCACGACGGGGTAGGCGACGGCCTGGCCGTGCGGCGAGCGGACGATGTTGGCAGCCAGCTCCCGTACGAAGTCGACCTTCTCCTCCGCGAGGACCGGGACACCGGCCCGGAAGGGCTCGGCGGCGTCCGCCTCGGAGCGGACCACCCAGACGCCCTTGCCGTCGTAGCCGCCGCGCACGGTCTTGAGGATGACCGGAAACCCTCCGGCCTCCTCCGCGAAGGCCACCGCGTCGGCGGGGTCCTTCACGATGCGGTGGCGGGGGCAGGGCGCGCCGATCTCGGTGAGCCTCGCGCGCATCACCCCCTTGTCCTGGGCGTGCACCAGAGCGTCGGGGCCGGGACGCACGGGGATGCCGTCCGCCTCCAGGGCCCTCAGGTGCTCGGTCGGCACGTGTTCGTGATCGAAGGTGATCACGTCACAGCCGCGCGCGAAGGCCCTCAGCGTCTCCAGGTCGCGATAGTCGCCGACGACGACTTCGCCCACCACCTGGGCCGCGGAGTCCTGAGCGGTGTCGCTGAGGAGCTTGAACTTGATGCCGAGGGGGATGCCCGCCTCGTGGGTCATACGGGCGAGCTGACCGCCACCGACCATGCCGACTACCGGGAACGTCACGCTCCCAGGGTATCCGCACCGCCCGTGGGCGGCCCTGGGCGGGGCCCGGCCCCGCCACACGCGCGCCGGTACGCACAGGCGTCCGCCGGGTGTCCTGGTTAGCATGGCCGGGTTGACGGAACATGGAGCGGAACCGACGGACGGGCTGAGCGATCACATGAGCGAACGAGGCCCACTGCGGGCCCGGCTGGAACTGCTGGCCCGTGAGGTCGCCAAGTTCGGCGTGGTCGGCGCGGTCGGCCTGGTGGTCAACATCGCCGTGTCCAACCTGCTGTGGCGCTACACGGACATCCCGACGGTGCGCGCGGGCCTGCTCGCCACGTTCGTCGCCATCCTCTTCAACTACGTGGGCTTCCGCTACTGGACGTACCGCGACCGCGACAAGTCCGGCCGCACCCGTGAGCTGACGCTGTTCCTGCTGTTCAGCGCGGCGGGCGCGGTCATCGAGACCGGTGTGCTGTACGTGGCGACGTACGGGTTCGGCTGGGACACCCCGGTCCAGAGCAACGTCTTCAAGATCGTCGGGATCGGTGTCGCGACGCTGTTCCGCTTCTGGTCCTACCGGACGTGGGTCTTCAAGGCGCTGCCCGCGCCCACGGAGGCGGTGTCCGACAAAGAGGCCGTGGTGACCGTGCCGGCCCCGGCCGTGCGGGTGTCCGCCGTGCGGGGCGAGGCGGACCCGGCCCGCCGGTAGGCGCGGGGTGTGGGGACGGGCACGCTCCCGCTCACCGCACCGGGCGTTCCGGTTCGTTCCGGTTCAGGGCCACCCGGCTGAGGAACAGGGCGAAGACCGGCGGCTGCTGCTGGAGCAGTTCCAGACGGCCGCCGTCCGCCTCCGCGAGGTCACGGGCGACCGCGAGGCCGATGCCCGTGGAGTTGCGGCCGCTGATGGTGCGCTCGAAGATCCGCGCGCCCAGGTCGGCGGAGACCCCGGGGCCCTCGTCCGTCACCTCGATCACTGCCTGGTTGCCGGTGACCCTGGTGCGCAGGGCGACCGTGCCGCCGCCGTGCATGAGTGAGTTCTCGATCAGCGCGGCCAGCACCTGGGCGACCGCGCCGGGGGTGCCGACGGCGCTGAGCCCCTGTTTGCCGGAGCAGACGATGGCGCGGCCCTCGCCCCGGTAGGCGGGGCGCCACTCCTCGATCTGCTGCTTGACGACCTCGTCCAGGTCGAAGACGACCGCGGAGCCCGTCCGGGGGTCCCGGGCGTTGGTCAGCAGCCGCTCCACCACGTCCGTGAGCCGCTCGACCTGGGTGAGGGCGATGTGCGCCTCCTCCTTCACGGTCTCCGGGTCGTCGGTGAGGGAGATCTCCTCGATCCGCATGGACAGGGCCGTGAGCGGCGTGCGGAGCTGGTGCGAGGCGTCGGCGGCGAGCCGGCGTTCCGCGGTGAGCATCCGGGCGATCCGTTCGGCGGAGGCGTCGAGCACGTCCGCGACGCGGTCCAGCTCGGGCACCCCGTACCGCCGGTGGCGCGGGCGGGGGTCGCCGGAGCCCAGGCGTTCGGCGGTCTCGGCGAGGTCGGTGAGCGGCGAGGCCAGCTTGTCGGCCTGGCGCACGGCGAGCAGGACGGCCGAGATGATGGCGAGCAGCGCCACCGCACCGATGATCATCAGAGTCCGGCCGACCTCGCGGGTGACGGCGGAGCGGGACTCCTCGATGGTGACCTTCTCGCCGTGCTCGCCCGTCTCCGTCGCGGTGATCACACTGCCGCTGGGGCGGTCACCGACCTCGACGGGGGCTCGGCCGGGAAGTTTCACCAGGGCGTACCGGTTGTCGTCGATCTGCTCGTCCAGCACCTCGGCGTTGATCCGCTCGGCGCTCACGAGCCGGCTCTCGATGACGCTGATCAGCCGCAGCGCCTCGGAGTCGACGCTCTCCTGGGCGCTGCTGCTGATGGTGCGGGTCTCGACGAGGACGAGGGAGACGCCGAAGACGGCGATCACCACGAGCACGACGGCGAGGGTGGAGTTGATCAGTCGTCGGCGCATGCCTGCTTCTGTACGTCAGCTCGTGCGGATGGCGTGGAGCGCGGTCACCCCGGCGAAGGACGGTCCCCCTGGCGGAGGGCGGTCACCCCGGCGGGGGCGGTCCCCGGCGGAGGGCGAGCACCCCGGCGGGAGGGCGGGCGGTCACCCCGGTGGGGGGGCGGTCACCCCGGTGGGGGGGCGGTCACCCCGGTGGGAGGGGCCTCAGCTCTTCTCGAAGCGGAAGCCGACGCCCCGGACCGTGGCGATGTAGCGCGGGTTGGCGGCGTCGTCGCCGAGCTTCTTGCGGAGCCAGGAGATGTGCATGTCGAGGGTCTTGGTCGACGACCACCACGTGGTGTCCCAGACCTCGCGCATGAGCTGGTCGCGGGTGACGACCCGGCCCGCGTCGCGCACGAGGACCCGGAGCAGGTCGAACTCCTTGGCGGTGAGCTGGAGTTCCTCGTCGCCCATCCAGGCGCGGTGCGACTCGACGTCGATGCGGACGCCGTGGGTGGCGGGCTGGGGGACGGGCTCGGTGGCGCCGCGCCGCAGCAGCGCCCGGACCCGGGCGAGCAGTTCGGCGAGGCGGAAGGGCTTGGTGACGTAGTCGTCGGCGCCCGCGTCGAGCCCGACGACGGTGTCCACCTCGTCGGCGCGGGCGGTCAGCACCAGGACCGGCACGGTGTGGCCCTCGGCACGCAGCCTGCGGGCGACTTCGAGGCCGTCCATCCCGGGCAGCCCCAGGTCGAGCACGACCAGGTCGATGCCGCCCTGGAGGCCGGCGTCGAGAGCGGTCGGGCCGTCTTCCCGCACCTCGACCTCGTAACCCTCCCGCCGCAGGGCGCGGGCCAGCGGTTCCGAGATGGATGCGTCGTCCTCGGCGAGCAGTACACGGGTCATGCACTGATGGTAGTCCGCGCGGCGGACGGGAAGGGCTGCGATCGAGAAGCCCTGCGGGTCTGCGCCCCGGCACCGAGGACACCTTCGAATATGGGAGTGTGGTTGCACCTGGACCTGTGATCCATCTCTCAAGTCCTTCCATATCGGTCTCTGTCGTGGCGTATGGTGTCTCGACGCCTATTGCACTACTCAAGGACCTTTGGGCAGCCCTGAGCGCCAAGGGTCCCTTTTGTGTGCGGGGCCGGTACCCGCCGGCCCGGAATTTTCAGTGAATGACCTGTGGGCCGGGCCCGGACGCCGATGAGGGCGTTCCGGGTGTGGATCCCGTCGCGGTGGGCGTACCCGCGTCGGTGCCGGCCTCCCCCCACCGGGCGCGTACCGCCTCACCGAGGCGTCGCGTCCCGAGCACACAAGGATCGATCATGGCGTCCAGCCTGACGAAGGACCCGTCGAGCACCGCTGGTGGTGAGAAGACCTTCTTCGGCCACCCCCGGGGCCTGGCCACGCTCTTCATGACCGAGATGTGGGAGCGCTACAGCTTCTACGGCATGAAGGCACTGCTCCCGCTGTACCTGATCGCGCCCGGCGGCATGCACATGAACGCCACCACGGCCACGACGATCTACTCCGCCTACATGGCGATGGTCTACCTGCTCGCCATGCCGGGCGGCTGGATGGCCGACCGCTTCTGGGGGCCGCGCCGGACGGTCGCCATCGGCGGCGCCGTCGTCATCCTCGGCCACATCACGCTCGCGGTGCCCAACTCGGCGACCTTCTTCGCCGGTCTCGCCCTCGTCGCTCTCGGCTCGGGGCTGCTGAAGGCCAACATCTCCACGATGGTCGGCCACCTCTACAAGGGCCCGGAGGACCCGCGGCGGGACGGTGGCTTCACGCTCTTCTACATCGGCATCAACGTGGGTGCCTTCCTCGCCCCGCTGTCGATCGGCACCGTCGGCGAGAACGTCAACTGGCACTTCGGCTTCGCGCTGGCCGCGGTCGGTATGGCCCTGGGCCTCGCCCAGTTCATGCTCGGCACCCGCCACCTGAGCCCGGAGAGCGACGTCGTCGCCACCCCGGCGACGGAGCAGGAGAAGAGCTCCGCCCTGCGCAAGGGTCTGATCTGGCTGATCGTCGCGGCCGTCTTCTACGGCCTGCTCGGCATCACCGGCAACTTCGTCGACTGGGGCGTGCTGCCGATCACCCTCGCCGGACTGGTCATTCCGGTCGCCGTCCTGGTCCGTATGAAGCGCGACAAGGAGCTGACGAGCACCGAGCAGTCCAAGCTGTCGGGCTACATCTGGTTCTTCGTGGTCGCCGCCGTCTTCTGGATGATCTACGACCAGAACGGCTCGACCCTGTCGATCTTCGGTGAGCACTCGACCACGAACACCCTGCTCGGGTTCCACTTCCCGACGTCCTGGTACCAGTCGCTGAACCCGATCTTCGTCATGGCGATGGCCCCCGTGCTCGCCTCGGCGTGGCTGTGGCTGAACAAGCGCGGCAAGGAGCCGAGCACCGCCGTCAAGTTCGCCTCCAGCCTGGTGCTGATCGGCGTCTCCTTCGCCGTCTTCCTGATCCCGCTGCTCGACACCGCCGCCAACGGCGGCAGGGTCAGCCCGATGTGGCTGGTGGCGATCTACTTCATCCAGACGGTCGCCGAGCTCTGCCTCTCCCCGGTCGGCCTGTCGGTCACCACGAAGATGGCCCCGGCGAAGTACAGCTCCCAGATGATGGGTGTCTGGTTCCTCGCCGTCACCGCGGGCGACTCCGTGACCGGCCTGCTCACCTCCAAGCAGATCGGCGTCAACCTCGACAACACCGGGGCCGTCGCCTTCGAGGTGGTCCTCGCCGTCATCGCGGGTGTCGGCATCTGGATGTACCGCAGGAAGGTCTCCCAACACATGGGCGACGTGCACTGACCGCGTAGCAGCACGGCACGCGTAGCCGCACGGCAGGGGCCGCCGCACCGTTTCCACGGTGCGGCGGCCCCTTGCGTGGTCCGTACGGGTCCGGTGCGTGGTCCGTACGGGTCCGGCTCAGCGTCCGGCGCGCAGCCGCCGCCACGGGGTGAACGTGAACACCGCGCCGCCCAGCAGGATCGCCGTGCCGGCGACCAGGCCGAGCGCGCGCAGGGTGCCGTGGTCGTCGGCCCCGGTGTCCGCGAGCCCGCCGCCCGACGCGGTGCCGCCGGCCGCCGCCGCGCCGCCCGAACCGGTGGAGCCGCCGCCGGACGCGCCGGAGGCGCCGCCCTCCTGGGCGGTGGTGTCGAGGGTGAGCGAGGCCTTCGGCGTGCCCGTGACCGTGCACGGGATGTTGATCTTCGCGCCGCCGAGCGTGACGTCGATGGTCAGGGTGCCGGGGGTCAGCGTGGACGAGCCGGTGGCGCCGGGCTTGTACGTGCCCGTCATGTCCGGCAGGTCGACCGGCTTGCCCGTCTCCAGGGGCTCGGCGTTGCCCGGCCCGGTGACGGTCACGGAGCCCTTGTCGTCGCCGCCGACGACGATCTCCATGGACGGCTTGAGCGCCCCGGCGGGCAGGGCGGCCGGGCTGTCCATCACACCCTTGGCCGTCTTGACCGTCAGCCCGTAGCTGCCGCCGTTCTTCTTGGCGTTGACCGTCACCTTGGAGGCGATGGAGGCGGGCCCCGGCGACTTGCAGGCGAAGTCGACGGCGACCTCCTTGCCGGGGAAGTCGGTGGTGCCGCCGCTGCCGCCGGTCGCCGAGCCCCCGGAGGACGTACCCCCGGTGGTCGTGCCCGCGGCGGTCGTGCCGGCGCTGTCACCGCCCGAGGCCGCGTCACCGCCCGTCGTGCCGCCGGCCGTGGTCGTCCCCCCGGCCGTCGTCCCTCCGTTCGTCGTGTCGCCGCCCGTGGTGCCACCCGTGGTTCCGCCCGTGCCGCCGTCCGTGACCTTGATCGTCGCGCCCGGCTGGACCGCCTCCTCGGGAGCGCACTTGGTGTCGGTGGAGATCGGCTTGGAGACGTTGATGGCGTACGCGTCCGGTGTCAGCGTCAGCTCGCCCGCCTTCTCCAGCTTCAGCGAGCCCTTCATGTCCGGAAGAATCATCGGACTGCCCTTGGGGATGGCCGGGTTCTGCCGGGGCCCCTCCAGCTTCAGGTCCCCGGTGGCGGACCCGCCCAGCTTGATGGTGCCGGCCGGTTTGACGGTGTCCTTGTCGAGATCGAGGATGTCGGGGTTGGCGGACGCGGCCTGGACCGTCTTCCACACGACCT
Source organism: Streptomyces sp. ATexAB-D23 (assembly GCF_000373645.1). Lineage (GTDB taxonomy): Bacteria > Actinomycetota > Actinomycetes > Streptomycetales > Streptomycetaceae > Streptomyces > Streptomyces castrisilvae. The sequence continues at coordinate 59,000 of NZ_KB892016.1, forward strand.
CGACGGTGTCCCCGACCTCGGCCTCGGCGGGCGCGGTCAACTGGACCCGCGTGGTGCCGTGTACGGCCGGCAGTCCGGAGATGGCCGGGGGTATGCACTCCGTCTTGTACGAGATGTCGGCGGCCTGGGCCGGGCTCGCGGCCAGCAGCATGCCCGCCCCGCCGATCATCATCGCGACTCCCGCCGCGACCGTCCTGCGTTGCGTACTCACGAATGTCCCTTCGTCGTCGGGCTGTGCTCTGACGGTGCGGATTCGGGGGTGAACCAGGGCAGCGCGGCCGTACCGGTGGCCCGTGGTTCGCCGGCGGTCGTGGTGGGTACGGGCGCGGCGGGCGTACGCCGCAGCCTCGGGAGCCTCGCCGCCGCCCCGGCGAACGGGGACGCGCGCCGGCCTCCGCGGGACGCCTGCGCGGAGCGCGGCCGGACCCGGTCGACGACCGCCATGCCGATGCGGAAGACGGCCGCGGGCACCACGAGGCAGAGCAGGATCCAGAAGAGCGTGACGCCCCACGGGCGGCCGACCCCCCACGGCTGTTCGGCGAGGACCTTCGTGCCGTACTTCAGGGAGACCCGGTAGTCGCCGTGCGCGCCGGCCGCCAGCTCGACGGGCAGTTCGATACGGGCTTTGCGGCCGGGCTCGACGGTCCCGCGCCACTGCCGTTCCTCCCACTGCGGGGCGTAGACGCCGTGCGCGGTGCCGACCCGGAAGACCGGGTTCTCGACCGGGGCCGAGCCCATGTTGCCGACCGTGAACACGAGGCGCCGGGTGGGCGGTGCGCCGAACCAGGTGAGGACGGAGCTGTCGCCCTCCAGGCGGGTGGCGGCCAGGACGGCGAGCTTGCCCTGTCCCGTCTGCTCCGGCAGCGCGGCGACCGGGTGTCCGGCGACCACGAACACCGCGTCGGCCAGGGCCTCTTCCCCGGTGACCGTGGCGACATGCACCACGCAGGGGCACGGCACGGGCGGCTCGGAGACGGGCAGCTTCGTGCTGAACGCGCCCTTCGTGTCGGTGGTGACCGCCCTGCCGTCCGCGTTGGCGCAGGAGTTGGTGCCGCCGATCACGCCACGCGCGGGGCTGGACTGCCCGCAGACGAGCAGCATGAGCAGCGCGCCGGACCGCCAGCCGCTGCCCTTGACGGTGAGCGAACCGCCCTTGCCCGCCTCCTTGTCGGACAGCGTGACGGCCGGTTTCGGGGCGCTCGCGCTACGGCCGTCGGCGTGGGCGCCGGGTGCGGCCAGGAGCAGGGCGGGCAGGAGCACGGCCAGCAGGGCGGCGATGGTGTGTCCGCGGAGCTCCGCCGTACGCCGGGGCGTCGCGGGTCCGGGTCCGGTCCTTCCAGTCACGTGTCCGCTCCCGCCTTCACCAGGTGCCTCTCATCGGTGTGCTTCCGGGGTCCCGTGGGCGGGTCCTGGAGCGGCCCGGCCCGGCGCCCGCGCCCGCGCCTGCGCCGCAGGGCGTACCCGGACGCGGCGGCCACGAGCAGCAGGGCGCCGCCCGCCACGGGGGCCCGGGGGACGAAGAGCGCCGACGCCGTCGCCTCGTCGTGGGCGCCGCCCGCCGCCGTGACGCGCAGCCGTACGGTGGCGGAGTCCAGCGCGGGGGCGTCGGACCAGGGTTCGGTGAGCCGCGCCCGCCGGCCCGGCAGCAGCTCCACGGGCAGGGTGCGGGGGCCGCGCCGCAGGTGGGCGAAGAGCCCGTCCGCGCTGACGGCCAGCCGCGGTACGAGGACGGTGTTGCCCCGGTTGACCAGCGTGTAGCGGATGGTGCGGCCGTGGACCCCGACGTCCTCCACGGTGAGCGCGGCGAGCCTCGGCCCGCCGACCCGCAGCCGTACCCGCACGCCCACCGAGCGGCCGCCGCTCTCGGCGACGACCGCGCCGGGGTGGTCGCCGGGCGACGCGTCGGCGGGCACGGTGAAGGTGACGGGGACCTCGGCCCGGGTGCGGGCGGGCACGGTCACCTCGGTGCGCGCCGCCCGCAGCCAGGTCCCGGTGCCGGTGGAGCCGTCCGTTCGGCGTACCGCGAAGGAGCCGTCGCCGGCGTTGTACGCGTCGGCGCCGCGCAGTCGTACGGTGACCGGCTCCGTACCCGGGTTGGTGACCGAGAGCCGGTCCTTCAGGACGCTGCCGGGCAGGCCCTCCAGGTAGAAGTACGGCCGGGCCCCGGCCCGCCCGGAGCCGTGCGCCGAGGGGCTCGCCGAGGGATGCGCCGTCCACGCGGGCGCGGCGGGCTTCCCGGTGGCGGCGGCCGGGGCGGGCTTCTCGGTCGCGGCGGCCGGGGCGGGCCTCTCGGTCGCGGCGGCCGGGGCGGCGGTGCAGCACAGGGCGGCGAGCAGCGGAAGGGCCAGGGCGCGTCTGACGGTGTGACCGGGCGGCGGCATGGGCGGCTCCCTGGGGCGTGGCGGCGGGGGGCGGGTCGCGCGGGGAGGTCAGCCCGCCGTGCGCTGTCCGCGCCGGGTCAGCCACAGGACTCCGGCCGCGCCCGTCAGCAGGACCGTGCCGCCGAGGGTGCCGAGCGCGATGGCTGAGTCCATCGGTCCGGTCTTGGGCAGCGCGTTCTCGGTGGACGGCTCGGCCGGCGCACCACCGCCGCCCGCGGCCGTGACGTCGAGGGTGAGGGAGGGGCCCGGACTGTTGGCGGGGGTGCAGGTCGTCGTCGTACCGAGGGCCTTGATGGTGAGGACTCCGGCGGTGAAGGTGACCTTGCCGCTCTTCTTCGGGGTGTACGTCCCGCTCAGGTCGCTGATCTTGATGGGGCTGTTGGCGGGGATGGCGGCCGTGTTGGCGGGCCCGGTGACGGTGAGCTGCCCGGGGTCGGCGCCGCCCACCTCGATGACCGCGCTGGGGTTCATGGCGCCCTTGCCGAGTTCGACCGGGCTGGAGGAGACGCCCTTCTGGAAGGACATCGTGAGTTTGTAGCCGCTGCCGCTGCTGACGCTCTTGATGTCGATCGGCGAGACGGCCGCCTTGTCCCCGATCGGGGTCTTGCACTTGTAGTCGACGTCGACGACCGTCGCGTGGGCGGCGGGCGCGGCCAGCAGCACCGCCGCGCCCGCAAGACCGGACGCCAGCGCGAGAGCTGTTCGCTTCTGGTTCGGCACCTCGAATTCCTCTCAGGCCGGGTCGCCGCGCGCCGCCGCGATGCGGCACGAATAACTGACGACACATCAGATCGGGCGCTCAAGGTACGCCCGGGGCCTTGCGGAGGGAAGACAAAGAGCGCGCCGATCCGGCGCGCTCTTCGAGGGGGTACGGGCAGCGGTGGGGGTTATGCCGGGGCGGCCAGCTCCGCCCAGACGGTCTTGCCGGGCTCGCCCGGCACCCGGACGACCCCCCAGTCCATGCAGAGCCGCTGCACGATGAACATGCCGTGCCCGCCGGGCCGCCCCGCCCGGTGCGGCGTACGCGGCGAGGGCTGGCCGGCCCCGCCGTCGGCGACCTCCACGCGCAGCATCTTCGGGCCGCGGGCGATGCGGATCTCGTCGGGCCCTTCCGCGTGCAGGCACGCGTTGGTGACGAGCTCGGACACGACCAGCAGGACGTCCTCCGCGGCCGCGCGGCGGTCGGCACTGGAGGCGGGGAGCCAGCCCCAGTCCTGGAGCGCCTGGCGGGCGAAATCACGGGCCGTCGGCACGATGCCGGTGGCCTCCCGCAACGACAGCGTGCGCCACTGCCGCTCGGCGCCCTCGGCCGGCCGGACGGGCTCGGCGGAGGAAACGCCCGTGCCCTCCGGCTCGCGGCCGAGGCCGCCCGGCGGATGCTGCCGGGTGGTGCTCATCAGCGCTTCACCTCACCGATTCACCATGTCGCCCTGGAACGGATACGACCCATGGAACAGATACAGAAAACAAATAGCGATACGGACACTGATACAGGAACCGCACAGGTACGGGCGGCCTGGCCACCCGGGCTCGCCGGAAGATCTCCTGCCCGGCCGAATCGTGACGACACCCACTTCGGCTACGCGGATCGCGTAACTCCCGTGCCGGACGAGACGCCCGGGGCGCCGAAACGCCTCCCGATCAGGGGGCCAGCGCCTCGTCCAGGGAGGCGTGGACGGTGAAAACCGCCTCGGCTCCCGTGATCTCGAAGACCCGCGCCACCACCGGCTGCATTGCGGCCAAATGAACCCCTCCCCCGGCTGCCTCCGCCTTGAGGCGTGCACCGAGCAGCACGTTCAGCCCGGTGGAATCACAGAAGTCGAGTCGCGAGCAGTCGACCACCAGGCGCGCACGCCCCTGCTCGACCGCGCTCTCCAGGGGTTCGCGCAACAGATCCGCCGTGTGGTGGTCGAGCTCACCCACCGGCGTCACCACCTCGCTGCGCCCCTCGGTCCGGACCCCGACCTGAAGCCGACCCCGGTTCGCACTGCCGACCGTCCCGCGGTCCATGCCCGTCCCTCTTCACCGCTCGTCACTGTCCGCATCACCTTGCCTGCAGATGCGTGGCAGCTGTCACTGATGTTCTTGAAACCCTACGCGTTCCGTGCGCCACGCGGTAGCCGAAGACCTCAACAAACCGGACATATAGCCTCAATTGGCGGTTGTACCGATCCATGACGAGCGGGTAAGGGTAGAGGGACACCCAAAACACGACCGGCTTCGGAGGCGCCGCTTCACCGCAGGAACACGTATAGGCATCGGCAGCCATATGCCGAGAACGATGGAGGAGACCATGTCACCCCGGCTCGACGAACCGCGTACCCAGAACGCGGCGTCGGCATGTCCTCAGGGACTGACCGAATCAGACTCCCCTGCTGCGACCGTCCCGAACGGCACGCGCACCGACAGCACCAGCAGTGGCAGTGATCGCTTCACCCGCGGTAGCGCCTACCCGCACAGCGCCGCACATATGCACGGTGTCATATCCACGGACACGCACAGTGCCGCATTCGACACCGACGGCCTCGAAGGACTTCCCGAGATCCCGCCCTACACCGAAGTGGGGGCGCTGGACGCCAGGGCCCTGTCGAAGACGCTCTTCGCGCGGCTCGAATCCCTCGAAGAGGGCACGCCCGAGTACTCCTACGTACGCAACACGCTCGTCGAGCTGAACCTGGCCCTCGTCAAGTTCGCCGCCTCCCGGTTCCGCTCCCGCAGCGAGCCGATGGAGGACATCGTCCAGGTCGGCACCATCGGCCTGATCAAGGCGATCGACCGCTTCGAGCTCAGCCGGGGCGTCGAGTTCCCGACCTTCGCGATGCCGACCATCGTCGGTGAGATCAAGCGCTTCTTCCGCGACACCAGCTGGTCCGTGCGCGTCCCGCGCCGCCTTCAGGAACTGCGGCTCGACCTGGCCAAGGCGGGCGACGAGCTCGCCCAGCAGCTCGACAGGGCGCCCACCGTGGGCGAGCTCGCCGACCGCCTGGGCCTCAGCCGCGACGAGGTCCTGGAGGGCATGGCCGCGAGCAACGCGTACACCGCGAGCTCGCTGGACGCCAAGCCCGAGGAGGACGAGCACGAGGGCGCGCTGGCGGACCGGATCGGCTACGAGGACCACGGGCTCGAAGGCATCGAGTACGTCGAGTCCCTGAAGCCGCTGATCGCCGTGCTGCCCGACCGCGACCGCAAGATCCTCTCGCTCCGCTTCGTCGCCAACATGACGCAGTCGGAGATCGGCGAGGAGCTGGGCATCTCCCAGATGCACGTGTCGAGACTGCTCTCGCGCACGCTGGTGAAGCTGCGCCGGGGTCTGACACTGGACGAGTAGCGCACACCTCGCCGCGTGCCTTCCGGGCCGCGTGCGCGAGGCCTGCCGGAGAAAGGACCTGCCCCGCCGGGGCAGGTCCTTCCGCGTTCCCGGGGCCGTACGGCGGCAGGCCTCAGCCGCCGTACGGTGCCGCGACGCGCTCGCCCGCGCGCCAGACCTGGTGGACCAGCGGCACGCCCGGCCGGTAGGCGAGGTGGACGTGGCTGGGGGCGTCCAGGACGACCAGGTCGGCGCGGGCGCCCGGGGTGAGGCGCCCGACGTCGTCGCGGCGCAGGGCCGCGGCGCCGCCCGCCGTGGCGGACCAGAGGGCCTCATCCGGGGTCATGCCCATGTCGCGCACGGCGAGGGCGATGCAGAACGGCAGGGACGAGGTGAACGAGGAGCCCGGGTTGCAGTCCGTGGACAGGGCGACGGTGGCGCCCGCGTCCAGGAGGCGGCGGGCGTCCGGCCAGGGGGCGCGGGTGGAGAACTCGGCGCCCGGGAGCAGCGTGGCGACGGTGGCGGAGTGGGCCAGGGCGTCGACGTCCGCGTCGGTCAGGTGGGTGCAGTGGTCGGCGGACGCGGCGTCGAGCTCCACGGCGAGCTGGACGCCGGGGCCGTGGCCGAGCTGGTTGGCGTGGACCCGGGGGTGCAGGCCCCTGGCGCGGCCCGCGGTGAGGATCGCCCGCGCCTGGTCTCCGTCGAAGGCGCCGCGCTCGCAGAAGACGTCGACCCAGCGGGCGTGCGGGGCGCAGGCGTCGAGCATGGGGCCGGTGACCAGGTCGACGTACCCGGCCGGGTCGCCGGCGTAGTCCGGGGAGACGATGTGGGCGCCGAGGAAGGTGACCTCGTCGGTGTGGCGGGCGGCGACGCGCAGGGCGCGGGCCTCGTCCTCGACGGTGAGGCCGTAGCCGGACTTGGTCTCGAACGTGGTGGTGCCCTGGCGCAGCGCCTCGGCGAGGTAGCGGGCGACGTTGGCGGACAGCTCCTCGTCGGTGGCGGCGCGGGTGGCGGCGACGGTGGTGCGGATGCCGCCCGCGCTGTAGGGCCTGCCGGACATCCGGGCGTTGAACTCCTGGGTGCGGTCGCCCGCGAAGACCAGGTGGGAGTGGGAGTCCACGAAGCCGGGGATCACGGCCCGGCCGCCCGCGTCGACGGCGTTGTCAGTGGCGGGTGCTTTGCTTGATTCACCGGTCCAGACGACGCGGTCGCCCTCGATGACGACGGCCGCGTCCTGGATCAGTCCGAGGGGGGACGCGTCACCGAGGGAGGGGTCGTTGGTGACCAGGGCCGAGATGTGGGTGATGGCGGTCGTCGTCATCGGGGGACTGCTCTCCTTGCGTGGGGGCCGCCGGGGGTTCTCCTCGCCGCTGCTCAGTGGTGCAGGGCCGCGATGGCCTTCGCGAGCGCTTCGGGGACGTCGTCGATCAGAGTGTGCCGCCCGTCGCGTACGAGGTGGCGCCCCGCGACGACCGTGTGGCGGACATCAGCGGCGGAGGCGGCGAATACGGCGGTCTCGGCCGCCAGCCGCGGCAGTGGCCCCGCTGTCCTGACGGAGTCCAGGGCCACGGTCACCAGGTCGGCGGGCGCGCCCGGTTCGAGGACGCCCGCGTCGGGCCGGCCGAGTGCGGCGTGGCCGGTGGCGGAGGCGGCGCGCAGCAGGGCGGCGGCGGTCCAGTGGCCGCGGCGCCGGGTGCGCAGGCGCTCGTCGAGTTCCATCGCGCGCGCCTCCTCGAAGAGGTCGATCACGGCGTGGCTGTCGCTGCCGAGCGAGAGCGGGGAGCCGGCGTGCTGGAGGGCGGCGGCGGGGCCGATGCCGTCGGCGAGGTCGCGTTCGGTGGTCGGGCACATGCAGGTGCCGGTGGCCGTGGAGCCGAGGAGCGCGATGTCCTCGTCGGTGAGGTGGGTGTTGTGGATGCCGGTGGTGCGGGGTCCGAGGACGCCGTGGTCGGCGAGGAGCCGGGCGGGGGTGCGGCCGTGGGCGGCGAGGCAGGCGTCGTTCTCGGCGGTCTGCTCGGAGAGGTGGACGTGGAGCGGCGCGTGCCGTTCGTCGGCCCACCGGGCGACGGTGGCGAGCTGACCGGCCGGGACGGCTCGTACGGAGTGGACGGCGGCGCCGATGACCGTGTGGTCGTCGCCCTTGAGGAGGGCGGCGCGCTCGGCCCAGGCGTCGGCGGTCGTGTCGCTGAAGCGCAGCTGGTGCCGGTCGGGCTCGCGGTACCGGTCGGGTCCGGATCCGAATCCGGCGGAGAGATAGGCGGTGTCCAGCAGGGTGATCCGGATGCCGGCGTCGCGGGCGGCCGCGATCAGGGCCTCGCCCATGGCGTTCGGGTTGTCGTAGGGGGTGCCGCCCGGCCCGTGGTGCAGGTAGTGGAATTCGCCGACCGCGGTGATGCCGGCGAGCGCCATCTCCGCGTACACCGCGCGGGCCAGCGAGTGGTACGTGTCGGGCGTGAGCCGGGACGCGACCTGGTACATGGTCTCTCGCCAGGTCCAGAAGGTCCCGGAGCCGACCTGCACGGCGGAGCGCAGGGCGCGGTGGAAGGCATGCGAGTGGGTGTTGGCCAGGCCCGGCAGGGTGAGCCCGCGCAGCACGGCCGCGCCGGGCGGGGGCGCGTCCGCGCCGGTCCGTACGCCGTTGATCCGCCCGTCGGACACCTCCAGGAGGACGCCCGGCTCGACATGGGTGCCGAGCCAGGCGTGGGAAAGCCAGTACGTCTGGGTGACGGGCGCGCCCGTCCCCTCCGTCGTCAGCGGCACGCGAGACCTTCCAGTACGTCGGCGAGTGCGGTCACCCCGGCCGCGCAGTCGTCCTCGTCGGCGTGTTCGGCCGGCGAGTGCGAGATCCCGGTCGGGTTCCGTACGAACAGCATGGCGGTCGGGACCGAGGCGGACAGGATGCCCGCGTCGTGTCCTGCCCCGGTGCCGAGCACGGGGACGGCGCGGCCGGTGCCCCGGGCGGACCCCTTGAGCAGGGCGCCCAGCTCGTCGCGCAGGGCGTGCTGGAACTCCACGACGGGCGTGAACGACTCGCGGACGACGTCGAGGTCGATGCCGGCCCGTTCGGCGTGGTCCCGGGCGGCCCGTTCCACGGCGGCGACGACGGTGTCCAGGGTGTCCTGGTCGGCGGCGCGGGAGTCGAGCCAGCCGCGCACGAGGGAGGGGATGGCGTTGACGCCGTTGGGCTCGACGGCGACCTTGCCGAAGGTGGCGAGGGCGCCCGCGAGTTCCGCTTCCCGGCGTGCGGCGAGCACGGTCTCGGCGTACGTGAGCATCGGGTCGCGCCGGTCGGCGAGCCGCGTGGTGCCCGCGTGGTTGGCCTCGCCCCGGAAGTCGAACCGCCAGCGCCCGTGCGGCCAGATCGCGGAGGCGATGCCGACGGGGTCGCCGCTGAGGTCGAGGGCGCGGCCCTGCTCGACGTGGAGTTCGACGAACGCGCCGATCCGGGCGAGCCGTTCGGGGTCGGGCCCGATGGCGTCCGGGTCGTGTCCGGCGGCGGCCATGGCCTGCGGGAGCGTGACCCCGTCCGCGTCGCGCAGCCGGTGCGCGGCCTCGACGGTCAGCTGCCCGGCGGCGAGCCGGGAGCCGACGCAGGCGAGACCGAAGCGGGCCCCCTCCTCGTCACCGAAGTTGGTGATCGCCAGCGGCCGGGTGAACTCCGCTCCCCTGCGGCGGAGTTCATCGAGCGCGGCGAAGGAGGACACGACGCCGAGCGGCCCGTCGAAGGCCCCGCCGTCGGGCACGGAGTCGAGGTGCGAGCCGGTGACGACGGCGTCCCCCGCGAGGGGGTCACCGAGCCAGGCCCACTGGTTGCCGTTCCGGTCGACCTCCGGCACCAGCCCCCGCGCCTCGGCCTGCGCCCGGAACCACGCCCGGCAGTCGGCGTCGGCGGCCGTCCAGGCGTACCGCCGGTATCCCCCGCTGCCGGCGTCCCGCCCGATGGGCGCGAGCTCCCGCCACATCTCCTGGAAGGAGGACCCCCCGCCCGGCCGCACGGCCGTCACGCCTCGTCCTCCCTCATCGGCACCCGCACACCCTTGTCCGACGCCACGGACTCCGCGATGTCGTACCCCGCGTCCACGTGCCGGATCACCCCCATGCCCGGGTCGTTGGTGAGCACCCGCCGGATCTTCTCGCCGGCCAGCGGCGTGCCGTCGGCGACCGTGACCTGGCCGGCGTGGATGGAGCGGCCCATGCCGACGCCGCCGCCGTGGTGGAGGGAGACCCAGGAGGCGCCCGACGCCACGTTGACCATGGCGTTCAGCAGCGGCCAGTCGGCGATCGCGTCGGAGCCGTCGAGCATGGCCTCGGTCTCGCGGTACGGGGAGGCCACGGAACCGCAGTCCAGGTGGTCGCGCCCGATCGCCAGCGGCGCCGCGAGTTCGCCGCTCGCCACCATGTCGTTGAACCGCTCGCCGGCCCGGTCCCGTTCGCCGTAGCCGAGCCAGCAGATACGGGCGGGCAGCCCCTGGAAGTGGACGCGCTCGCCGGCCATCCTGATCCAGCGGTGCAGGGACTCGTTCTCCGGGAAGAGTTCGAGCAGCGCCTTGTCCGTCCTGTGGATGTCGGACGCCTCACCGGACAGCGCCGCCCAGCGGAACGGGCCCTTGCCCTCGCAGAACAGCGGCCGGATGTAGGCCGGGACGAAGCCGGGGAAGTCGAAGGCCCGCTCGTACCCGGCGAGCCGTGCCTCGCCGCGGATCGAGTTGCCGTAGTCGAAGACCTCGGCGCCGGCGTCCATGAAGCCGACCATCGCCTCGACGTGCCGGGCCATGGACTCGCGGGCCCGCTGGGTGAAGTCGGCGGGCTTCTCGGCCGCGTACGAGGCCATGTCGTCGAAGTCGACGCCGGCCGGGAGGTAGGCCAGCGGGTCGTGGGCGCTGGTCTGGTCGGTGACGATGTCGACGGGGGCGCCCTCGGCGAGCATCCGGGGCAGCAGCTCCGCCGCGTTGCCGAGGAGGCCGATGGAGAGCGGGCGGCGGGCGTCCCGCGCCTCGACGGCGAGCTGGAGGGCGTGCTCCAGGGAGTCGGCGCGCACGTCGAGGAAGCGGTGCTCGATGCGGCGTTCGATGGCGCGCGGGTCGCAGTCGATACAGATCGCGACGCCGTCGTTCATGGTGACGGCGAGCGGCTGGGCGCCGCCCATCCCGCCGAGTCCGGCGGTCAGGGTGATCGTCCCGGCCAGCGTGCCGCCGAACTTCTTCGCGGCGACCGCGGCGAACGTCTCGTAGGTGCCCTGGAGGATGCCCTGTGTGCCGATGTAGATCCACGACCCGGCGGTCATCTGGCCGTACATGGTGAGCCCGAGCGCCTCCAGGCGGCGGAACTCCTCCCAGTTCGCCCAGTCGCCGACCAGGTTGGAGTTGGCGATCAGGACCCTCGGCGCCCACTCGTGCGTCTGCATGACCCCGACCGGCCGCCCGGACTGGACGAGCATCGTCTCGTCCTGCTTGAGCGTGCGCAGCGTACGGACCATCGCGTCGAACGAGCGCCAGTCGCGGGCCGCCTTGCCCGTGCCGCCGTAGACGACGAGCTTGTCGGGGTGCTCGGCGACCTCGGGATCGAGGTTGTTCTGCAGCATGCGCAGGGCGGCTTCCTGCTGCCATCCCAGGGCACTCAGTTCCGTACCGCGCGGCGCCCGTACGGGGCGGGGTCCTGACATGGCGGTGCCTCCTCGCGACTGTGAACTTTCTATTCACATCTTGGGTGGGTGAATAGCTCCAGTCAACAGCCCCGGCCGGAAGGTCCCCGCACACCCCCGGGAGCCGCCCACTCCGCTTCGCCGCGGGGCATTCTCCGGCAGCCACCTGCATGTACCGATGGAAAATGCCAGAACCCCCACCTGGACAGAGCACGTTGCGTAACCTCAGGGTCACAGCCGAACACCGTGTCGGAGGGGAAATCCGCGTGCCCGGAATTGACGAGTGCCTGCTCGACGTCATGAGACTGCCCGGTGCCCGGGGCGCCGCCGTCGTCGACTGGACGAGCGGTCTCGCCCTCGGCACCATCGGTGAATCGCCCAACGGCGACCACGAGGCCACCGCCGCGGAGACCGCCGAGGTGGCCCGGATGGCGGCCGAACAGCCCGCCTTCGCCATCGGGTTACCGGACCCGCCGGCCGCCGGGGAGCCGGCCGCGCCGCCGGTCGAGGACGTCATCATCACCACGCGCGCCGGCTACCACATCCTGCGGTTCGTGGAGACGGACTTCGACAGCAGCGTCTTCCTCCACCTGTGGCTGGACCGCGCGGAGGGCAATCTCGCGCTCGCCCGGATACGGCTGGGAGAAATGGCCGAGCGGCTGGTCCTCGCATGACAGCCGCCCTCGCGGGGGAGTCCGCCGGCGCGCCGGTCCTCTCGCCCATGCTCCAGCGCCTCGCCGCCGAGCGGGCCACCGGCGCCCTCATGCGCGACCGGGGCACGCTGTACCTCGCCGACGGCAAGGTGGTGCACGCCGAGTCCCCGGCGACGCCCGGCATCGACGTCCTGCTCACCCGGGGCGGCGCGCTGCGGCGCGAGGGCTGGTGGGACGCGGTCGCCGAGGCGGGGGCCGGCCGGCGGGTCGGGCGGTACCTCGTGGACAGCGGCCGGGTGCCCGGCGGGGCGCTGGAACTGTGCCACCTGGGCGCGCTGTACGACGCGGCGTTCTTCGCCCTCGCCCCGACCCGGACGCCCGCCCGCTTCCGTTACGGCGTCGCGCACTGGATCGGCCCCGTGCGCCCCGTCCCCGTGGACGCCGTGCAGCGCGAGACGCTCCGGCGCCGGGAACTGCTGGACCGGATCTGGCCGGACGCGGCCGGGGACACGGCCCCGCTGACGCGGACCGGCCGTCCCGCCGACGCGCCCGTACCGCCGTACCGGCGCCGGGTGCTGGAACGGGTGGACGGGGCGCGTACGGCCACCGACATCGCGCGGGAGCTCGGCAGATCCGCGTTCCACACCCTGGTCGACCTGCGGCGCCTCACCGCCGCCGGGCTGGTCGAAGCGGTCCCGCAGGCCGCGCTCGCCGCCTCCGCGGCGGACCGGATCACCCTCCCCGAGGTCACGGCCGACCCCGACGTCGCCCTGTTGCGCCGGCTCCGAAACGCATTGGAGGCCCTGTGATACGCGCGCTCAGACAGCGTGCCGGAAGGAGACAGCTGATGGTGCCCGAAGCCGAAGCGCAGGACCTCCTGGCCGAGCTCCAGCGGTTACGGGCCCGGGTCCCGCTCCTCTCCGGAGCCCTGGCCGCCAGCACCGACGGCCTGGTCCTGGCCCACGACACACCGGGGGTGGAGGCCGAGGGGGTCGCCGCGCTGACCGCCGCCGCGCTCGGCGTCGCCATCCGGATGACGGACGCGACCGGCCGGGGCGGCTTCCGTGAACTCCTGGTGCGCGGCGAGACGGGCTACATCGCGACGTACGCCGCCGGCTCCCAGGCCGTCCTGACGCTGCTGGCCGAGGACCGGATCAATGTGGGGCGGCTCCATCTGGAGGGCCGCCGGGCCGGCTCCCGCATCGGCGCGCTGGTCGACGGCGCCCTGGACCGCGCCCCGCAGGCCGCGCCCGTACCGCGCCCCCAGCAACAGCCCGGTGCGCTCCCGCACCGGCCGACCTGATGACCCCCAACCAAAACGTGACCGGCCGCAACGGCCGGCCAGGGAAAGGAAACACCTACTCATGGCGAACACCGAAGCGTCACTGAAGGAAGCGATGTCGTCCATCGAGGGCACCACCGGTGTCGCCCTCGTCGACTACACGAGCGGCATGGCGCTGGGCACTCTCGGCGGCGGCAAGGAATTCAACCTGGAGGTCGCGGCCGCCGGCAACACCGACGTCGTACGCGCCAAGCTCCGCACGATGGAGCACCTCGGCATCCAGGACGAGATCGAGGACATCCTCATCACCCTCGGCACCCAGTACCACCTGATCCGGCTCCTCAAGTCCCGGGGCAACACGGGCCTCTTCCTCTACCTGGTGCTGGACGCCGGGCGGGCGAACCTGGCGATGGCGCGGCACCAGCTGAAGAAGATCGAGGCGGACCTGGAGGTCTGAGCGTCTGCCGCGGTGCGGGGTGCGGGGGTCCGGGGTGCGGGGTTCCGTCCTCAAGCGCCGGACGGGCTTGGGGTGGCGTCGTCGTCCGTGGGGTACGGGTCGCCCACCGTCCGGTGGGTGGGGGTGGGGTCCCTCCGGGCAGACTCCTCAAAAATGGCGTGTTCACCCGGGTACGCAGCCGTACCCGGGTCGTACGCCATTTTCTGCGGGGACTGCCCTGCACGCCCCCACCCACGTTCGCCTGCGTCTGTACGCCGGTGGTACGTCTGCCGCAGACGCGTGGCCGGACCCCACCCGCGGAGTGCGGGCGTGCTTTGAGCCCGTCCGGCGGTTGAGGACGGAACCCTCCGCCCCGGGACAGGGCAAACCCGCGGGGGTCGGCGCCCCACCCAAGCCCGTCCGGCGATTGAGGACGGAACCCTCCGGTTGGGACCGGGGCAAACCCGCGGGGGCCGGCGCCGCATTCAAGCCCGTCCGGCGGTTGAGGACAAAGATCCGTGCCCCGGACCGGGGCGAGCCCCGGGGATGCCGCCCGCCCAAGGGCCCCGCCGGTCCGGCACGGGCGAGCGCCTCCTACTCCACGAACAGGCCCCGGGCCACCGCCCCCGCGTCGAACTCCTCCAGGCGGGCCTGGGCGTCGGGCAGGGCGTCGCACATGGCCTCCAGCAGGACGCGCCCCAGCAGCATCGGCGCGCAGGCCGTGTCGAAGGCTAGCCCGGTGCCCACGGCCGCCGGGATCAGCAGGTCGCTGTGGCGGGCCACGGGCGCGAACGCGGAGTCCGCGACGGACACCACGGTGAGCCCCCGGTCACGCGCGTACGCGAGGGCGTCCACGACCTCGCGCGGGTGGCGCGGCAGCGCGAAGCAGATCAGCGCCGTCGCCCCGGCCCGGCGCGCGGCGTCGATCCGGTCGTGCAGCATGCTGCCGCCCTCGTCGAGCACCCGGACGTCCGGGTGCACCTTCGCGGCGAAGTACCCGAACCCCCGCGCCTGCGAGGACGCGGCGCGCAGGCCCAGCACCGGCAGCGGGCGGGAGGCCGCGAGCAGGCGGCCGGCCCGTTCGACGGGTCCCGGGTCGGCGAGGAGTTCGGCGAGGTGGCGCAGGTTCTCGATCTCGCCGAGCACCGCCTGCTGGTACTCGTTGTACGTCTCCTCCCCCGTCTCCGGGCCCGCCGGGGCGACCTCCCGCAGGTGCTTGCGCAGGGCGGGGTAGCCGTCGAAGCCGAGAGCGACGGCGAACCGGGTGACGGAGGGCTGGCTGACCCCGGCCAGTTCGGCGAGTTCGACGCTGGAGAGGAACGGGGCGTCACCGGCCCTGCGCACCATCGAGTGCGCGATGCGTCGCTGCGTGGGCGTGAGCCTGCGCCCCTCGAACAGCTCCTGCAACCGCGCGGCCGGGCTGCTCCCGCTCATCCTGTCCCCTCGGTAGATCCGCCGTGCCGAGGTCCGGCGCCGACGAATCCATTCAGCCAGCACGGCCCCTGCATGTCCATATGCAGGCGGCTGCCGCGGACCCGCCCCGCGCGCCGAACACGGGGGCTAGCCCCACTGTCCCGGGCGGCTCCTCTTCGTACCGTGGACACCATGGACGCACCCGACACCGAGCTCGACAAGGAGCTCAAGGCCACCTTGCAGGCCCGCAGCGAGCTGGGGACCGACTACGATTCCGCGCTCGTCGAGTCGTTCCTGGAGAAGGTGGAACAGCGACTCGACGTCACGCTCGACCGCAGGGTCCGGCGGCACCTCGCGGAGCAGCAGACCGCCGTCGCCCGGGGCGCGCGTGCGCCGGGGCAGCCCATGGGGCACTTCGGCGAGCGCTTCGGGTTCGGGATCATCTCGCTGGTCCTGGCCGTCCCGCTGTCCGCCATCGGCGCCGCGAACGCCGGCATCGGCGGGCTCATCGTGGCCTGGCTCGGGATCGTCGGCGTCAACGTCTTCCAGGCGGGCCACGGCAGGCGCCTGTTCCGCGGGCGCGAGGAGCGGCGGGCGGCCTCCGACTGGGAGGAGTGAGCGCACGGCTCACATGTCCGGAGGCGGAGGCGTGAGCGCGTCGCACGCAAAGAGGTGTCGCGGGGACCGCCACACCCCCGGTTGCCCGGGGGGCGGGACGACGGCGGTCCCCGCGAAGGACGACGCGGTCCGGGTCAGGGCCGGTCTGCGCGTCCGGGCGACGGTGGAGGTCCGGGAGCCGCTCCGTAGTCCGTGTCGCCGTACTCGGTGCCGGCGGGCTTCACCGCCGACACCCACCAATGTGCCGGAGCCGTGTTAAGCCGGTGCTGCGCCCGCGTGTCGCACACGTACCGTTTTCGCGAAGCGCGTGCGCACCGTCCTACGGCTTCGTGGCGGCGGCCGTGTCCTTCGCCAGGTACGCCAGCAGGTCCTGGCGGCTGACCACGCCCTTCGGCTTGCCCTCCACCAGCACGATCGCCGCGTCCGCGGCTCCCGTACCGCCGAGCACCGCCATCAGGTCCTCGACCGGCTCGCCGGAGCCGACCTGCGGCAGCGGCGGCGACATGTGCTTCTCCAGCGGGTCCGAGAGCGAGGCGCGCTGCGCGAACAGCGCGTTCAGCAGCTCCCGCTCGACCACCGAGCCGATGACCTCGGCGGCCATCACGTCCGGGTGGCCCGCGCCCGGCTTCACGATCGGCATCTGCGAGACGCCGTACTCGCGCAGCACGTCGATCGCCTCCCCGACCGTCTCCTCCGGGTGCATGTGGACGAGGGTCGGGATCGGCCCCTCCTTGTGGTTCAGAACGTCCGCGACCCGGGCGGAGGGACCTGCGTCCTCCAGGAAGCCGTAGTCGGCCATCCACTCGTCGTTGAAGATCTTGCTCAGGTAGCCGCGGCCGCTGTCCGGGAGGAGCACGACGACCACGTCATCGGGTCCGAGCCGCTTCGCGACCTCCAGCGCGCCGACGACGGCCATGCCGCAGGAACCGCCGACGAGCAGCCCCTCCTCCTTGGCGAGGCGCCGGGTCATCTGGAAGGAGTCCTTGTCGGACACGGCGACGATCTCGTCGGTGACCGTCCGGTCGTACGCCGTCGGCCAGAAGTCCTCGCCGACGCCCTCGACCAGGTACGGCCGGCCGGAGCCGCCGGAGTAGACCGAGCCCTCCGGGTCCGCGCCGACGACCTGGACCGCGCCGCCGCTGACCTCCTTCAGATAGCGGCCGGTGCCGCTGATCGTGCCGCCGGTGCCGACCCCGGCCACGAAGTGGGTGATCTTCCCCTCCGTCTGCTCCCACAGCTCGGGACCGGTGGTCTCGTAGTGGGAACGGGGGTTGTTCGGGTTGGAGTACTGGTCGGGCTTCCAGGCTCCCGGCGTCTCACGGACCAGGCGGTCGGAGACGTTGTAGTACGAGTCGGGGTGCTCGGGGTCGACCGCCGTGGGGCAGACGACGACCTCGGCACCGTAGGCGCGCAGCACGTTGATCTTGTCCGTGGACACCTTGTCCGGGCAGACGAAGACGCACTTGTACCCCTTCTGCTGCGCGACGATCGCCAGGCCGACGCCCGTGTTCCCGCTCGTCGGCTCGACGATCGTGCCGCCGGGTTTCAGCTCGCCGCTCTGCTCGGCGGCCTCGATCATGCGCAGGGCGATCCGGTCCTTCACCGACCCGCCGGGGTTGAAGTATTCGACCTTGGCCAGGACTGTCGCCTGGATGCCGGCCGTGACGCTGCGCAGCCTCACCAGCGGGGTGTTGCCTACGAGACTGATCATCGAATCGTGGAATTGCACCGTGTACTCCGGGGTCTCCGAGATGGTGCGGCAAGCGTATGCGTACGAGCCCGGGATTGGGTGAAGCGATTGAACGACGGCCGGTAGCGGGCAGGTAGCTCTGTGTACGGCTGTACGGCGGTACGTGGGACGAGGAGGTGGACCTGACTGTGTCGACGGCAAGGGTGGCACGGCGGATCGCGGCGGGCGCGGCCTACGGCGGTGGCAGCATCGGGCTGCTGGGGGCCGCGGCGGTGGGTGTCCTGCTGGCGGAGGTCCAGCTGGCGAAGCGGCTGGTGGGCGGCGGTATCGCCCCGGTGCCGCCGAGCGCGGACGGACGGTACGGGGTGGCGTTCGCGGGGCCGGCGGAGCCGTTGCGCTTCGGGCTGCTCGGGGATTCCACGGCGGCCGGGCAGGGGGTGCGCAGGGCCGGGCAGACCCCGGGGGCGCTGCTGGCCTCGGGGCTCGCGGCGGTGTCGGAGCGGCCGGTGGATCTGCGCAATGTCGCGCTGCCGGGGGCGCGGTCGGACGATCTGGAGCGGCAGGTCTCACTGCTGCTCGCGGACCCGTCCCGGACGCCGGACGTGTGCGTGATCATGATCGGCGCGAACGACGTGACGCACCGGATGCCCGCCACGCAGTCGGTGCGCTGTCTGACCACGGCGGTGCGCAGGCTGCGGACGGCCGGGGCCGAGGTGGTCGTCGGGACCTGTCCGGACCTGGGCACGATCGAGCCGGTCTACCAGCCGCTGCGCTGGCTGGCCCGGCGGGTGAGCCGGCAGCTCGCGGCGGCCCAGACGATCGGCGCGGTGGAGCAGGGCGGGCGCACGGTGTCGCTGGGCGACCTGCTGGGCCCGGAGTTCGAGGCGAACCCGAGGGAGCTGTTCGGCCCGGACAACTACCACCCCTCCGCCGAGGGGTACGCGACGGCGTCCATGGCGGTCCTGCCGACGCTCTGCGCGGTGCTGGGCCTGTGGCCGGAGACGGACCGGCTGGACGGCGCCCGCAGCGAGGGCATGCTGCCGGTGGCCAAGGCGGCCTCCCAGGCGGCCAAGGAGGCCGGTACGGAGGTCACCGGGGCCCGTGCGCCCTGGGCGCTGCTCAAGCACCGCAGGCGGCGGCGCCTGCCCGCGCCCACGGAACCGCATCCGCACCCGGAGGCCGGTGGCTCCACGCGGCTCGAACGCCATTCCGGCACCGACACCGGCACCTCGCCGCGCCACGCGTGAGACAACTGACTGAGCGGTTGCTTAGAAAAGAGGTCCGCATCACATGCCGCGTCGGGTGACCTCGGAGGTACGTCCGGGTAACTTCCAGAGCAGTCGTGCCAGACAGCCTTCCAGCCCTCATGGAGCCGCGTGATGCCCGAAGCCGTGATCGTCTCTGCCGCCCGCTCGCCCATCGGCCGGGCCTTCAAGGGGTCGCTGAAGGACCTGCGTGCCGACGACCTGACCGCCACGATCATCCGGACCGCACTGGCCAAGGTCCCCGAGCTGGACCCGAAGGACATCGACGACCTGATGCTCGGCTGCGGCCTGCCCGGCGGCGAGCAGGGCAACAACCTGGGCCGCGTCATCGCCGTACAGATGGGAATGGACCACCTTCCCGGCTGTACGGTCACCCGCTACTGCTCCTCCTCGCTCCAGACCAGCCGCATGGCCCTGCACGCCATCAAGGCCGGCGAGGGCGACGTCTTCATCTCGGCCGGTGTCGAGATGGTGTCCCGCTTCACCAAGGGCAACTCCGACAGCCTGCCGGACACGCACAACCCGCTCTTCGCCGAGGCCGAGGCGCGCACCGCGGCCCGCGCCGAGGAGTCCGGCGCGAGCTGGCACGACCCGCGCGAGGACGGCCTGGTCCCGGACGCGTACATCGCGATGGGCCAGACCGCGGAGAACCTCGCCCGGCTCAAGGGCATCACCCGCCAGGACATGGACGAGTTCGGCGTACGGTCGCAGAACCTCGCCGAGGAGGCCCTGAAGAACGGCTTCTGGGAGCGCGAGATCACCCCGGTGACGACGCCGGACGGCACGGTCGTCGCGAAGGACGACGGGCCGCGCGCGGGCGTCACGCTGGAGGGCGTCCAGGGCCTCAAGCCCGTCTTCCGCCCCGACGGCCTGGTCACGGCCGCCAACTGCTGCCCGCTCAACGACGGCGCCGCCGCGCTCGTGATCATGTCCGACACCAAGGCCCGCGAGCTGGGCCTGACCCCGCTGGCCCGGATCGTCTCCACCGGGGTCTCCGGCCTCTCCCCCGAGATCATGGGCTACGGCCCCGTCGAGGCGAGCAAGCAGGCGCTGAAGCGGGCCGGGCTGGCCATCGGCGACATCGACCTGGCCGAGATCAACGAGGCGTTCGCCGCGCAGGTCATCCCCTCCTACCGCGACCTCGGCCTGCCGCTGGAGAAGGTCAACGTCAACGGCGGCGCCATCGCCGTCGGCCACCCCTTCGGCATGACCGGCGCGCGGATCACCGGCACGCTGATCAACAGCCTCCAGTTCCACGACAAGCAGTTCGGCCTGGAGACCATGTGCGTCGGCGGCGGCCAGGGCATGGCGATGGTCATCGAGCGCCTGAGCTGAGCGGACCCGGCCTTCCGGCCCCGCGCGACGCGGTGGCCGGTTCCGAGCCCCGACCGTGACCGAATCTCCCCCAGGATGTGATCTATCTCCTGGGGGAGAGTCATTTCCGCAGGTCACACCCACACCAGGGGGGTACCCCGGGCACAAAGACCTGTCCAATTCGTGACGTAATGCACTGACACAGGGTGCCGTTGGGGCACAAGCTGATGTAGGAAGTCGGAGGATCGATTGAAACCGGGAGTAAGTCAGTGAGCGCCATGCCTCTTGCCCTGTTGCTGACCACCGCCGCCGCCACGGCCGTGGGCGCCGCCGCTCTGCACGCTGCTCACGGGCTGCGCAAGCAGGTTTCGGCCCTGCGGAAGGAGCTGGCCGACGGCCACGCCCGTACAACGGCCGTACCCGCTCAGAGTCGCCATGACACCACCTCCGCCGAAGAAATACGCGCGGCGGTCGCCGACGCGCTGGCCGAGGAGCGGGAGCGGGAGCTCGCCGAGGCCCGTGCGTTCTGGGCCTCCCAGGAGGCGCGGGACGCCGCCGACGCCCCCTCGCTGCTGGGCGGTCTGGCCGGTCTGGGCGAGGACGCGCCGTTCTTCATGCCCCGCCAGAGCGACTTCGCCGGTCTCGAATCGATGGACCCCGACGCCACCGAGGCGCTGGACGAGCTGACCGAGCTCGCCGGCGTGACGGAGCTGACGGACATGGCCGAGCTGCCGGAGACCGCGGAGTTCGCCGAGGACTCCCCCGAGCTGGCCGCGGCCCGCCGCCGCCACCCCTCGCACCCCGACTTCGTGCCGGTGCAGACACCCGTCGTCACCGACCACGAGCGCACGGTGAACCGCCTGGAGGAGCTGGCCGACAGCCGCACCGAGCTCTCCGACGTGCGCCCCGGACCGCTCGGCACGCTCGACGTCTACGTGTTCGCCGACGGCACCACGCTCTGCATGACCCCCGGCCACCGCGAGACGGCCGAACGTCTGGCCGAATCGCTGCGCGCGGGTGAGCACCCGGTGCTGCTGGGCGGTTCCGGCGTCTCCGGTGCGTACGCGCTGACGTTCTCGTGCGGCCGGGAGAACGTCTACATACTGGCCGACCGCGTCATAGCGAGCTTCTAGCGCTCCGACCGGTCTCCGGCTCCACCCCCACTCCACCGGGAGCGGCACTCGCCGGCCGCCCTCGGACCCCGCGCGTGCCACCCCCTACGCGAAGGCCCGCGCGGCGGCCTCCTCGACGAATCGCACGGCCTCGTCCAGCTCGACGGACGGGGCCGTTTCCAGTGCCACCGCCAGGTCGCGCCCCGCGACGGCGAGCTGGTCGCCGACCGCGAACATCCCGGCGTCCGGCATGACCCTCGGCTCCCGGTCCGGCGCCTCGGCGCGCTGCGCCCGCACCGCCAGCTCCCGCGCCGAAGCCAGTCCCTCGGCCGCCGCTCCCCGCCGCAGCCTGCTCTGCGGGGCGGCGCGCAGCCGGTCGGCGAATCGGTCCACGGCGGTGATCAGGGCAGTCGTATCGAGCACCTGCCGACCCTACCCCGCACACGCGAAGCGGCCCGCGGACTCCGGACGGAGTCTGCGGGCCGCTTCGACGGTCCCGGGGCGATCAGTCGTCGCCGCTGAGGATGGAGAGCAGACGCAGCATCTCCAGGTAGATCCACACCAGGGTCATGGTGAGGCCGAAGGCGGCCAGCCAGGACTCCTCGCGCGGGGCGCCGTACGCGATGCCGTCCTCGACCTGCTTGAAGTCGAGGGCCAGGAAGCAGGCGCCGAGGATGATGCCGACGACACCGAAGAGGATGCCGAGGCCGCCGCTGCGGAAGCCGAGGCCGTCACCGCCGCCGAAGGCGGCGAAGAGCAGGTTGACCACCATCAGGAGCATGAAGCCCATGGCGGCGGCCATCACGAAGCCGTAGAACCGGCGGGTCACGCGGATCCAGCGCATCTTGTACGCGAGGAGCACACCGGCGAAGACACACATGGTGCCCATCACCGCCTGCATCACGACGCCCGGTCCGATGTAGGTGCTGACCGCGCTGGAGATGACCCCGAGGAACACACCCTCGAAGGCGGCGTACGAGATGATCAGCGCGGGTACGGGCTTGCGCTTGAAGGACTGGACGAGCGACAGCACGAACGCGATGATCGCGGCGCCGATCGCGATGCCGTACGACTTGTTGAGGTTCGCCTCGTCGACCGGCAGCAGCGCCCAGGCGAGCGCGGCACCGACGACGACCGTGCCCAGCGTCATCGCGGTACGGGTGACGACGTCGTCGATCGTCATCGCGCCGGAGCGCGCCGGCGCCTGCGGGACGCCGCCCGCGGGTGCGTAGGGGTTCGTGGCGTACGGGTTCGGGGCGGTGCCCTGCGCGTACGGGTTGGCGCCCGCTGCGGGGGCCCCGGCCTGCGGTGACGCGTTGAAACCGGCGTAACCGTTGTCGCGGCTGAAGCCCCGTCGCGAGAAGACCGGGTTGCTGCTCCTCATCTCACTCCTCCATGGCCACCCAGCGTGGCCTTCCCATAAGAGTAATGGGTAGGCAAAGCAATGAGCCTAGTGCCAGGGGAGGATCTTTCCCACCCGCACCGGGCGCTCCGCCTCCACCTTTTCCCGCCCCTGGGACGCCTACCGCGCTCCCTCGGCCCGCTCCGGCCTCCCGATGCGGACCTGCCAGACCTCAGGGCCGGACTCGACGTAGTCCCACGTGTGGGCACCGGGGTGGGCGGCCTCGAACTCGCGGCGCAGTGGCTTGGGGTCGTGGTTGTTGACCAGGGTGAAGGACTCTCCGGGGCCGAGCCGGTCGAACCGGGCGAAGATCCGCGGGTGCCTGCGTCCGTGCGGAATCTCGCGGACGTCGATGACCGCCGGGGTCTCCAGCCGGCCGCCGGCGAGCAGGGTGCCCATGTCCTCGACGAGGGCGGGCAGGTCCGCGCCGGGCAGCGCGGCGAGCGCGGGCACCAGGACCGACTCCTCGACCTCCAGATGGACGGCGAGCACGGCCTCGACCGCCCGCGCGAGCGGCACCGCGGCAGCGGCGTCCCCGGTGGCGGCGAGCGCGTCGATACGGGTGTCGAGCGCGGCGCGTCCGGTGCGCAGGGCCCGTACGAGCAGTCGCGTGCCGGCGGCTCCGGAGGCTGCGGCGTAGAGCGTCGCGTCGGCGGCGGCCAGGTGGCGGCGCAGCTCGCCGGTGCAGAACCCGGTCAGGTCCGCGTGCGCGGATTCCCGGTGACCGGCCGCCGGTTCGGGGCCGGTGAACGCGGCGAGGCCGGCGAGCAGTGCACGGTGTCCGCGGCTGATCGCGGTCCGGGCACGGACCACGGGGTCGGTCTCGGTGGCCTCGATGTGGATGTCGGCTGACGGCGCCATGGCGGAGTGCTCCTGTTCACCATCCGGAACTGGGAACGCGATTATTACATGTAGAATTTGGAAAAATTCTTCACTCGGCGGTTTCCGACCGCCTCCGGAGCCAGGGAGGGTGGCCGGCATGGCCCATGACGGCAGGGACGCGGCGCAGAGTCCGCGACGCCGAGCGGTCCTGGAAGCGCTGCGCGCCTCAGCCGTCCCGCTCGGCGTCACCGAGGTGGCCGGGCGGCTCGGCGTGCACCCCAACACGGTGCGGTTCCATCTGGACGCCCTCGTGACGCAGGGCGCCGTCGAGGGCGTCCAGGAGGACTCCTCCGGCCCCGGCCGGCCCCGTACGCTCTACGCGCCCAGGCCCGGGATGGACCGCGCCGGCGTCCGGGGCTACCAGTTGCTCGCCCGGATGCTCGTCAGCGAGCTCGCCTCCGCCGGGGCGGACGCCGGGGCGAAGGCCACCCGGACCGGGCGTGCCTGGGGGAAGCACCTGATCGGCCGGGTCCCGCCGTTCCACCGCCCGGCCCCGGCGGAGTCGGTCGCCCGGCTGACCGCCATGCTCACCGATCTGGGCTTCGCCCCCGAACCCCCGGGCGGCGCCGAGGCCGTGCCCGGAGCGATCCGGCTGCGCCACTGCCCCTTCCTCGAACTGGCCGAGGAGCACGGGCAGGTCGTCTGCCCGCTCCATCTCGGCCTGATGCAGGGCGCGCTGGCGGAGATGCGGGCCCCGGTCCGGGCCACCCGGATCGAACCATTCACCGAACCCGACGTCTGCCTGGCCCACCTCGCCCCGGCCGGCGCCGCACCCGAGAGAGAGGCAACGCCGCGATGAACGCAGGAGCAGCGGCCACGGCGGGAGCCGTGACCTTCGTCTGGCTGGGGATGGTGCTGGCGATCTCCTTCATCGAGGCACCGCTGAAATTCCGGGCGCCCGGCGTCACGATCCCCATCGGCCTCGGCATCGGCCGACTGGTCTTCCGGGCCCTGAACCTCACCGAGGCCGCCCTGGCGCTCGTCCTGATCGCCGCGGTCGCGACCGGTTCGCCCACGACGGCCGTCATCGTCCTCACCGCGGTCTCCGCCTGCCTCCTGGCCGCCCAGCTCGCGTTCGTACGCCCCCGCCTGAACCGCCGCTCGGACCGCGTACTCGCCGGCGAGAACCTGCCGCGCTCGACGGCGCACCTGTATTACGTCGCCCTGGAGTCCGCCAAGGTCCTGGCCCTGATCGCCCTCGGCGCGACGGCGCTGACCGCTTGAGCGCGGCGGTCCCGGAAGCGAATCGCTCTCCGGATCCGCCGGTGCGCCGGTCCGGTTCCGACCTCACTCCGGCCGCCGGACTGCCGGAGAACACATGCGCGATGGTGCCCGGAACCGGACTCGAACCGGTACGCCCCCGAGGGGCAGCGAGGTTTAAGCTCGCCGTGTCTGCATTCCACCATCCGGGCTGGCGCGCGGCTCCGCGTTGGCACATGACCCTATCCGGGGGGCTCGCCGCGATCAGCCGGACGGTGGCTCGATGTTGTCTTATTTATCGATCGCTTGAGACCCCGTCAGTGCACGTCGGAGGCGCGGCCTCATGCCCGGACGAGGTGGTGGGACCCCTGGGGCGGCGGCCGAATTGACGGAAAGTCGCCGCACGGACACAGGCGTTTCGCCAGGGGCGCGCCACCGATCGCCAGGGGCGCGCCACCCCGTGGCCGAATTCAGGGCTCGATCCGGTCGTTCACGCACCGCAGGACCGGGCGCGCGCCGAGGGCGGACGGGTCCTCCAGGGCCGCCCCGGTGACCCGGAATGTGGCGGTTTCGCCCGGGAGGAGGGTGACGAGCATGTCGTCGGTCTCGGCGTCCGGGTGGAGGCGGTCGGGGAAGAGGGACAGGTCGCGGAGCAGGGTGCCCGCCGTGACCTCGACGCGGTAGGCCGGGAGGCCGTCCTCGTCGGACTCCGTCACCGTCACCTCGTAGCGCGCCGGCGGGAGTGCGAGCCGGGTGTCCTCCTCGTGGAAGTGCAGGGTCCTGGTGTCGTCCAGGCGGGCGGACAGGAGTTCGCGGGCGGGGTCGGCGGGGGTGGCCACCGACGGGGGCAGGGGTACGCGGGTGGTCGTACGGGGGGCGGCGGTCACCGGCTGTGTCTCCTCGGCCAGGACCGTGCCGTCCAGGGCGTACCGGGTCAGGCGGACGGTGCCGGTCCACGGGGTCGCGGTGTCGTTGACGAGATGGGCGGAGCCGTCGCGTACGGCGATCAGGCGGTCGGCGTAGACCGAACGCAGCGCGTGCCACAGCGGTTTGCGGCGGCCGTCGCCGTCGACGGCCGACCAGGAGACGACCGGCCAGCAGTCGTTGAGCTGCCAGACGATCGTGCCCATGCAGTACGGGGCGTGCGAACGGAAGTGGCGGATGCCGAAGGCGAGGGCGCGGGCCTGGTTGAGCTGGGTGAGCCAGTGCCAGTCGTCGAAGTCGTCGCCGGGCTGCGGCAGATGGTCGCCCAGGCCGCGCAGCAGCTTGGCGTTGCCGTCGTCCGCCTTCTGGTGGTGGGCCAGGAGCGGGGCGCCGGGGGTGAGCGGGCCGCTGACCGCGCGGCGCAGCGTGGCGTACGCGGGCGGGCCCTGGAAGCCGAACTCGGCGACGAAGCGCGGCACCCGGTCCGCGTAGGCGAGGTAGTCGGCGCGGTTCCACACGTCCCAGATGTGGATCGTGCCCCGCTCGGGGTCCTGCGGGTGGGCGTCGGGGGTGCCGGAGTACGGGGAGCCCGGCCAGTACGGGCGGGTCGGGTCGGTCGCGGCGACGATCGAGGGCAGCAGGTCGTGGTAGTAGCCGTGGCCCCAGGTGCGGTCGCCCAGCTCCTCCTGCCAGCCCCAGTCGGCGTGGCCCTCCAGGTTCTCGTTGTTTCCGCACCACAGGATCAGTGAAGGGTGCGGGGCGAGGCGGGTGACGTTCTCGCGGGCCTCGGCCGCCACCTCGTCCCACAGCGGCTGCTCCTCCGGGTAGGCTGCGCAGGCGAACGGGAAGTCCTGCCAGACCAGCAGCCCCTTCTCGTCGCAGAGTTCGTAGAAGTCGTCGCTCTCGTAGAGGCCGCCGCCCCAGACGCGGATGAGGTTGACGTGGGCGGCGACCGCCTGGTCGAGGCGTTCGGAGATCCGCTGCCGGGTGAGGCGGGCCGGGAAGCAGTCCTCGGGGATCCAGTTGACGCCGCGTACGAAGACCGGCTCGCCGTTCACGGAGACGCGGAACGCCTCGCGTTCCAGGGTGACGGCACGGAAGCCCGTTCGAAGGTGGCGGACGTCGTCGCCGACGCGGACCTTCACCTCGTACAGGGGCTGCTCGCCGTGGCTGTGCGGCCACCAGACCTCGGCCTGGGGGACGGAGAGGGTGACCGAGATGCGGTGTTCGTCCTCCGTGGCGATGAAGACGGCGCCCGCGCCGACCACTCCGACCTCGCCGGACAGTGGTGCGAGGCCGTCGTGTTCGATCTCCAGCTCGGCGGTCAGGCGCGGCACCCCGGCCGCGTCCAGGTCCGGGAGGAGCTTCACGGACGCGATGCGCGGGCCGCTCCACGTCTCCAGGGCCACCGGGCGCCAGATGCCGGACGTGACGAGCGTCGGGCCCCAGTCCCAGCCGAAGTTGCAGGCCATCTTCCGGATGAAGGCGTACGGCTCCGCGTACGCGCCGGGGCGGTCGCCGAGCCGGTCGCGCAGCTCCTCGGCGTGCGTGTACGGGGCGGTGAAGCGTACGTCGAGCGTGTTGGCGCCCTCGCGGAGCAGCGGGCGGACGGGGAAGCGGTAGGAGCGGTGCTGGTTGGCGGTGCGGCCCACCTCGGTGCCGTTGAGCAGGACCGTGGCGACGGTGTCGAGTCCGTCGAAGCAGAGGGCCGCGTGGTCGTGTCCGTCGGGCGTCCAGTCGAAGGTGGTGCGGTACGTCCAGTCGGTGCGGCCGATCCAGTTCAGCCGGGTCTCGTTGTCGTCCAGGTACGGGTCGTCGATGAGCCCGGCGGCGAGCAGGTCGGTGTGGACGCAGCCGGGGACGGTGGCGGGGACGCCTCCTGTGGGGAGCCCCAGCGGCACGGGGCCGGCGGGGTGCAGCGTCCAGCCGTCGTGCAGGGGGAGGTGGCGAAGGGTCACGCGGGGGTCCTTCCGCAGTCGGGGAGCTGGGCGCAGGCGACGAAGTGGTCCGGCTCGGTCTCGTACAGGTCGGTGGTGGCGGCGCCCGCCTCGTGGAAGGCGCAGGACGTGACCGGCTCCGGCGGGTCCCACGGCTGGTTGAGGCGGGGCACGGCGGCCAGCAGGGTGCGGGTGTAGGGGTGGAGGGGGTTGCCGAAGACCTTCTGGGTGTCGCCGCGCTCCACGACGCGTCCGCGGCGCAGTACGACGGTCTTCTCGGCGAGGTACGTGCCCAGCGCGAGGTCGTGGGTGATGTAGAGGACGCCGAGGCCGCGTTCCTTGAGCCCGGCCAGGAGGTTGAGGACGTCGATGCGGGTGGAGGCGTCGAGCATGCTGGTGATCTCGTCGGCGACCAGGAAGCTCAGGTCGAGCAGGAGGGCGCGGGCGATGAGGAGGCGTTGCAGCTGGCCGCCGCTGAGCTGGTGCGGGTAGCGGCCGAGGACCTGGGCGGGGTCCAGGCGCACGTCCCGTACCGCCTTCTCGACACGGTCGCCCCACTCCTTGTCGCCGACGCCGGGGTGGTAGGCGCGGCGGACCAGGTCGAAGACGCGGTCGGCGCGGAAGACGGGGTTGTAGCAGGAGAAGGGGTCCTGGAAGACGCCCTGGACGCGGCGGTAGAAGTCCTTGCCGGGGCGCACCCGCCGCCCGTCCAGGGTGAGGGTGCCGGAGCTGACTCCGGTGAGGCCGAGGATCATCCGGCCGATGGTGGACTTGCCGCTGCCGCTCTCGCCGATGAGGGAGACGACCTCGCCGGGCGCGGCGGTGAAGGAGACCCGGTCGACGGCGGTGACGGAGCCGCCGCCGAACGCTCCGGCGCGGTAGGTCTTGGTGACGTGGTCGAGGGTCAGCATCAGGCCTTCCAGCATGCGACGGAGTGGCGGGGGGCGATCTCCACGACGGGCGGTTCATCGGCGCACCGCTCGTCGGCGACCGGGCAGCGGTCGCGGAAGCGGCAGCCGGCCGGGGGGTTCAGGAGGGAGGGCGGGGCGCCGGCGATGCCCTTGAGGGGCTGGTCGGCGTACCGGGCGCCGACGGCGGGGAGCGAGCCGAGCAGCAGCTTGGTGTACGGGTGGCGGGGCGCGGTCGTCAGGACCTTCGTGGGGGCCTTCTCGGCGAGCTTGCCCGCGTACATGACCATGATGGAGTCGGCGATGTGCGAGGTGAGGCCGAGGTCGTGGGTCACGAAGATCATGCTGGTGACCAGGCCCTTGTCGCGCAGCCCGGTGAGCGCGCCGACGACGGCGCGCTGGGTGGAGACGTCGAGCGCGGAGGTCACCTCGTCGGCGATGAGGACGGACGGGTCGAGCAGGGTGGAGATCACCATGACGGTGCGCTGTTTCATGCCGCCGGACAGCTCGATCGGGTAGCGGTCCAGGACGTCGTGGTCCAGGCCCACCAGGTCGAGCCTGCGGTGGAGTTCGGCGGTGTCGACGCCGACGCCCCGCGAGGCGAGCAGCTCGCGGATCATGCGTCCGATGCGCCGGGTCGGGTTGAGGGCGCTCATGGAGTACTGCGGGACGAGCGAGATGCGGTGGAAGCGGAAGGCGTTCATCGCGCGGTCGTCGGCCACCGGCACGTCGTCGCCGTCGAGGGTGACGGTGCCGCCCGCGTGCCGCATCCGGCCGTCGAGGCGGATCAGCGACTTGCCGAGCGTGCTCTTGCCGCACCCGGACTCGCCGGCCAGGCCCAGGATCTCCCCGTCGGCGAGGTCGAAGGAGACGCCGTCCAGGGCCCGGACCTCACCGCGCAGGGTGCGGTAGTGGACCCGGAGATCGGTCACGGTCAGGGTCATGTGCTCAGGCCTCCGGGAGAACTGTGGTGGTCATGTGCTCAGGCCTCCCGGAGCTTCGGGTTGAAGACCTCGTCGAGGCCGACGTTGGCGACGTACAGCGCGCCGACGATCGCGGTGATCCCGGCGCCCGGCGGGACGAACCACCACCACATGCCGAGCTGGAGCGCGCTCCACTGCTGTGCGCTCTGGAGCATCAGCCCGAGCGAGACGCCCTCGGTGGGGCCGAGCCCGATGAAATCGAGCGAGGAGGCGATCAGGACGGAGCCGCCGAACAGCAGGATGAACATCATGAAGAGGTACGAGCTCATGTTGGGCGCGATCTCGCGGAAGATGATCCGCCAGGTGCCGCTGCCGCTGAGCCGGGCCAGGTCCACGAACTCCCGGGTGCGCAGCGAGAACGTCTGCGCCCGGATCGCCCGCGCCGCCCACGGCCAGGAGGTCAGCCCGATGAACAGGCCCTGTACGGGGACCGAGCGGACCCCGAGGTAGGCGTTGATGATCAGCAGGACGGCCAGGGCGGGCAGCACGAGGACCACGTTGGTGAGCATGTTGAGGATCTCGTCCACGGCTCCGCCCCGGTAGCCGGCCAGGAAGCCGACGAGCATGGCGATGACGGCGGCGATGGCCCCGCCGACGACGCCGACCAGGAAGGTGGCGCGCAGCCCGTGCACGAACTGGGCGTAGACGTCCTGCCCGAAGGTGGTGGTGCCCATCCAGTACGTGCCGTCGGGCGGGGCGGCCTGCGGGCCGACGTATTCGTTGGGGTCGGCGTTGTCGAGCAGCGGCGGCCCGACGAGGCCGACGAGCAGGAGCAGCACGACGACGGTGAACCCGATGAGGAGCTTGGGGTTGCGCACGGCGTAGTGCAGCGTCTCGCGGCCGGGGCGGGCCGCGGGGGCGGAGGGCCCGGCGGGTTCGGCGGCCGGTTCGGGCGCGGTGCTCATGACTGGCCTCCTGCCATGCCGGTACGGGTACGGGGGTCCACGACGACGTACACGACGTCGATGAGGAAGTTGGCGATCAGGACGCCGATGACGATGAACAGGAACGCGCCCTGGAGCAGGAAGAAGTCCTGGTTCTGGATCGCGGCGAGAATGAGCGAGCCGAGACCGGGGTACGCGAAGACGATCTCGGTGACGAGCGCTCCGGCCACCAGGACGCCCAGCTGGAGGGCGAGTCCGGTGATCTGGGGCAGGACGGCGTTGCGGAAGGCGTAGCGGCGGATGAGGCGCTGGGGTGCGCCGAGGGCCGACAGATAGGACGAGTAGTCGGACTCCAGCTCGTAGATGATCATGTTGCGCATGCCGATGGCCCAGCCGCCGAGCGCGACCAGGAAGAGCGAGAGGAACGGCAGCACCCAGTGCTGGAACAGGTCCACGGCGAAGTCGACGGACCAGTTCGGCTGGATGTCGAGGCTGTAGCCGCCGGAGATCGGGAACCAGCCCGCCTTGGAGCCGAGCGCCCAGGCGAGGATGACGGCGATCCACATGTAGGGCATGGCGGTGAGCAGGTAGCCGACCGGGAGGACGGTGTTGTCGAGCACCTTGCGGCGGGCGGCCAGCGCCCCGGCCCAGTTGCCGACGAACCAGCTGAGCAGGACGGCCGGGATCATCAGGCCGAGGGTGTACGGGAGGGCGTCGAGCAGCACGTCGGCGACGGGTTTGGGAAACACCCAGATGGAGAGACCGAAGTCGCCCTGGAGCAGCGCGCTCCAGAAGTGCAGGTACTGCTGCCAGACGGGCTCGTCGAAGCCGAAGAGGTTGTTGTAGTAGGCGCGCATGGCCTCGACGGCCTCGGGCTGCGAGACGCGGGCGCGGGCCACCATGGCGGCGACCGGGTCGCCCGGCATGAAGCGCGGGATCATCCAGTTGACGGTGACGGCGACGACGAAGGTCAGCGCGTAGATGAGAAGTTTGCGGGCGAAGTAGCGGCGCAAGGAGGCTCCCCGGAGAGAGCCCCGCCGTGCGGGCGGCGGTCAGGGCGGCACGCGCACGGCGGGGCGGTCATGGATGGGAGTGACCGGCACTGGCCGGCCGCTCCTAGGACAGGGCTCGGAACTGCCGTGTCACTTGGCGGGCTTGAGCTGGGTGAGCGCCTCGAAGCCGCCCATCTCCAGCCAGTTGCGCCACATCGCGGGGGCGTACTTGGGCGCGCCTTCGGCGTCCGAGGGCCAATTGGTCCAGGTTCCGGTGGTGGACTGGGCCCACAGGCCGTTGTACCAGAGGGGGATGACGGGCATCTCCTTCAGCTGGATGTCCTGGATCTTCGAGATGACCTTCTTCATGCCCTCGGTGTCGTCGGTCTTCACCGCGCCGAGTTCCTGGACGAGCTTCCAGGCGTCCTTGTTCTCGTAGCGGCCGAAGTTGACCGTGTTCTGCTGCTTCTGGACGGGAAGCTGGAACATGTACTCGTAGTACGTCCACGGGGTGCTGGAGAGCTGGCGCTCGTTGTTGACGACGAGGTCGAAGTCGCCCTTGCCGCGCTGTTCGTTGAGCGCGTTGGCGTCGGGGAACTCGGTGGTGATCCTGATGCCCGCGGCCTTGGCGGACGAGGCGATGACCTTGGCGGCCTCCATCCAGTCGGTCCAGCCGGTGGGCACGGCCAGCTTCAGGCTGATCTTCGAGCCGTCCTTGTTCTCCACCAGGCCGTCGCCGTCGGTGTCCTTGTAGCCGGCGTCCGCGAGGAGCTGCCTGGCCTTGGCGGTGTCGAAGGTGAAGCCCTCGCCCGCGACGAGGTCCTTGTCGATGTACGTGTCCCACTGCGGGAGCAGCCCGGTCGGGTCGGCGGCCCTGACCAGGCCCCCGTACACGCCCTTGACGATCTTCCCGACGTCGACGGAGGCGGCGAGCGCCTTGCGGAAGGCGGCGTCGTCCATCGGCTTCCTGGTGGTGTTGGGCACGAGCCAGGCAGTGTTGGCGGAGAGCATGTAGGGCGGCTCGTCGTAGTACGAGACGACCTTCTTGCTCTTGACCAGGGAGGCGGCGCCGGGCAGGAAGTTGTTGCTCAGGTCCAGCTGGCCCTGGCCGAGCTGGCCGATGACGACCTCGTTGCTGGGGTTGGAGACGTCCACGATGTAGCGGGGCGCGGGCTTCATGGACAGGGCCTTCACGCCCCACCAGTCGTCGCGCCGCTGCCAGACGACCCGGTCCTGGGTGTGGCTCTTGAGCGTGTACGCGCCGGTGCCGACGGGCTTGTCGTTGACGCCGTCCAGGATCTCCTTCTCCGAGCGCTTGCTCCAGATGTGCTCGGGAACGACGGGCTGCCCGTAGA
Source organism: Streptomyces sp. ATexAB-D23 (assembly GCF_000373645.1). GTDB lineage: Bacteria > Actinomycetota > Actinomycetes > Streptomycetales > Streptomycetaceae > Streptomyces > Streptomyces castrisilvae. Next base: position 91,579 of record NZ_KB892016.1, read on the forward strand.
GGGTGAAGTCCCACTCCTGGTAGCGGGCCTCCTTGAAGGTGAAGCGGACCGTGGTGGCGTCCACCGCCTCCGCGCCGGACAGCCAGCTCCACAGGGTGTGGAAGGAGGATGCCTCGATCTTGCCGATCCCGTAGGAGTAGGCGACGTCCTTCGCGGTGAGCGGCTTGCCGTCGGACCAGGTGATGCCGGGGCGCAGCTTCACCTCGTAGGTCCTGTCGTCCGTCCAGCCGCCCGATTCGGCGAGCCAGGGCGTCAGCTTGCCCTCGTTGGGGTCGAAGTGGAACAGGGTCTCGTAGACCAGGCCCTTGGTGCCGGTGGCGTGGTCCCAGTTGTGCAGCGGGTTGTAGTTGGCCGGCGGCCCCCACTGCGTGCCGGTGGTGTAGAGCGTCTCGTTACGGGGAAGCGCGCCGCCCCCGGAACCGCCCGAACCGCCCGACGAGGAGCCGCCCCCCGTGCACGCGGTGGCGGCGAGTGCGATCACGGCGAGCGTGGCCGCGATCCGTCCCCGGAATCCCGTGCCCATCGTCCCTCCTTCTCCCCGCCGTCCCTGCCGAGCGGAGTTACTGAACCGGGTAAGTGCCGTGAAGTTAAGGCCGCGCGAAACCCCTGTCAAGGGTGCGGGAGCGCTCCCATTTCTTTATTCCTCAAGGGAGTTGAACGATCATTCCTCGGACCCGGCAGCTGTGCCCGTCAAGGCCGACGTCTAGGATGCGCGTGGTACACGAACCGGTTAAGCGAGGTCGCATGCCCAAACACCGCCCCACGATCGCCGACATCGCGGCCCGCGCCGGGGTGTCCAAGGGCGCGGTGTCCTACGCGCTCAACGACCGGCCGGGCGTCTCCCCCGCGACCCGGTCCGCCATCAAGGCCATCGCGCGGGAGATCGGCTGGCGGCCCAACAGCGCGGCCCGCGCCCTCACCCGCGCCCGAGCCGACGCGGTCGGCCTCGCGCTGTGCCGGCCCGCCCGGCTGCTCGGCGTCGAACCCTTCTTCATGGAGCTGATCAGCGGCATCGAGTCCGAGCTCTCGCCGCGCGGCTGCGCCCTGCTCCTCCAGGTCGTCACCGACCCGGCGCAGGAGCTGGAGGTCTACCGCCGCTGGTGGGGCGAGGGCCGGGTGGACGGCGTCTTCCTCACCGACCTGCGCGGCCCCGACCCCCGCATCGAGGGCGTCGCCGAACTCGGCCTGCCCGCCGTGGTCATCGGCCACCCCTCGGCGGCCGGACCGCTGCCCGCCGTCTGGTCCGACGACGCGGCGGCCGTCCGCGACACCTTCGCGTACCTCACCGCGCTCGGCCACCGCTCGGTCGCCCGGGTCGCCGGGATGCCGGAGCTCAGCCACACCGCGCTGCGCGACCGGGCCCAGCGCGAGGTCTGCGCCGAACTCGGGCTCGGCGATCCGGTCATCGTGCACACCGGCTACTCCGGCGAGGACGGCGCGCACGCCACCCGCCGGCTGATCAGCTCGCCCCGGCGGCCGACCGCCGTCGTCTACGACAACGACATCATGGCCGTCGCCGGGCTCTCGGTCGCCCAGGAGATGGGCCTCGACGTGCCCGGCGACCTCTCCCTCGTCGCGTGGGACGACTCCCAGCTCTCCCGGGTCGTCCGCCCCCCGCTGACCGCGCTGAGCCGCGACATCCCGGCGTACGGGGGACACGCGGCCCGCACCCTGCTCGCCCTGGTCACCGACGGTGCGGCCGAGGGCCACGAGGACACGACGGCCCGGCTGGAGCCCCGCGGGTCGACGGGGGCGCCGCGGGCTTAGGGCCTGTCCGGCGGATCTTCGTGGATCAGCCCGCGGCGTCTGGTGTGCGCTATCGGCGTGCGCCGGAATCGCCCTCGCACTGGACGTACTTGGGTGATTCGGCCGTGCGGCGAGAGTGCGTGCCAGGCGTCGCGGGCCCGCGAAGATCCGCCGGACAGGCCCTGACCCCCACGGGACGCCGAGCCGATGTCATACCGCAGGAGGATGCCGGGGCCCGATTGATGCGACTCAAGAGGGCCCCGGGAACGGGCACCGGGAGTGACGCCCCGGGGCCGGGCGGCGGAGACGATGGAGCGGTACCCCTGACCCGGGGCCCCGCCGTGCGGCGGGCCGCCGGGCGGGCATCCGTCCCGTACACCCACCCCACCCTGGAGTCTGCCGTGACCACCATGTCCACCGCTCACCGCGCCACCGCGGTGGCCGCCCGCGCCACGGAACTGTCGAAGGTCTACGGCGAGGGCGAGACCAAGGTGACCGCCCTCGACCGGGTCAGCGTGGACTTCCCGCAGGGCGAGTTCACCGCGATCATGGGCCCGTCGGGCTCCGGCAAGTCCACGCTGATGCACTGCGTGGCCGGCCTCGACAGCTTCAGCGGCGGTTCGGTGCGCATCGGCGAGACGGAGCTCGGGGCGCTCAAGGACAAGCAGCTCACCCAGCTGCGCCGGGACAAGATCGGCTTCATCTTCCAGGCGTTCAACCTGCTGCCGACGCTGACCGCGCTGGAGAACATCACCCTGCCGATGGACATCGCGGGCCGCAAGCCCGACCAGGAGTGGCTGCGCAAGGTCATCGACATGGTGGGCCTCTCCGAGCGGCTGAAGCACCGCCCCACCGAGCTGTCCGGCGGCCAGCAGCAGCGCGTCGCGGTGGCCCGCGCCCTCGCCTCGCAGCCCGAGATCATCTTCGGTGACGAGCCGACCGGCAACCTCGACTCCCGCTCCGGAGCCGAGGTCCTCGGCTTCCTGCGCAACTCCGTGCGCGAACTGGGCCAGACCGTGGTGATGGTGACCCACGACCCGGCCGCCGCCTCCTACGCGGACCGGGTGATCTTCCTGGCCGACGGGGCGATCGTCGACCAGATGATGCACCCCACGGCGGACGGGGTGCTGGACCGGATGAAGGCGTTCGACGCCAAGGGCCGCACCAGCTGAGCCGCCCCGTACCGGCGCTTCGTACCGCTCCCTCCGGCCCTCTTCCCTCCCAGGACTGACAGACATGTTCCGTACCGCCCTGCGCAATGTGCTCGCGCACAAGGCCAGGCTGCTGATGACGATCCTCGCCGTGATGCTCGGCGTGGCGTTCGTCTCCGGCACCCTGGTCTTCACCGACACCCTCGGCAACGCCTTCCGCAACCAGTCGGCGAAGAGCTACGACGACATCGCCGTCGCCGTCACCACCTACGCGGACCAGCGCGACGAGGAGACCCGCGCCATCGACGCGGCCACCCTGAAGAAGATCCAGGCCCTGGACGGCGTGGCCACCGCCACCGGCCGGGTCAACGGCTTCGCCGGGGTCGCCGACCCCGACGGCAAGCTGATCGGCAACGGCTGGTCCAACAGCGGCTCCAACTTCGCCCCCGGCAAGGACGGCAAGGACACCGCGTACACCTTCACCGACGGCTCCGGCCCCACCGAGGCCGGCAGCATCGCCCTCGACGAGGAAACCGCGAAGAAGGGCGAGTACGAGGTCGGCGACACCGTGCGCGTCGCCACCAACGGACCGGTGAGGGAATACACCCTGTCCGGGGTCTTCACCACCGAGGACGGCGCGGTCAACGCGGGCGGCAGCCTGGTCCTCTTCGACACCCCCGTCGCGCAGAAGCTGTTCCTGCGCCCCGGCGAGTTCAAGGACGTCTCCGTCGCCGCGAAGCCCGGCACCTCCGACCAGCAGCTGCTCGCCGCGGTGAAGCCGCTGCTGCCCGAGGACGCCGAGGCCCAGACCGGCAAGGTGCGCGCGGACGAACAGGCCGAGGAGATCGAGCGCAGCCTCAGCGGCATCAACCGGCTGCTCCTGTCCTTCGCGGGCATCGCCCTCTTCGTCGGCATCTTCCTGATCGCCAACACCTTCACCATGCTGGTCGCCCAGCGCACCAAGGAACTGGCCCTCATGCGGGCCGTCGGTGCCTCGCGCCGGCAGGTCAAGCGCTCGGTGCTCCTGGAGGCCGCCGTGGTCGGCCTCATCGCCTCCGTCATCGGCTTCGCGCTGGGCCTCGGACTCGCCGTCGGGCTCCGCTCGGCGATGGGCCTGCTCGGCGGCAAGATCCCGGCCGGTCCGCTGGTGGTCGGCCCGGCCACCATCATCGCCGCCTTCACCGTCGGCGTCCTGATCACCGTGCTGGCCGCCTGGCTGCCCGCCCGCCGGGCCGCGAAGATCCCCCCGGTCGCCGCGATGAACAGCGCGTACGCCGCGGCCACGGTCAAGTCCCTGGTCCTGCGCAACACCATCGGCTCCCTCATCACGCTGATCGGCACCGCGGGAATCCTCGGCGGCGCGGCCAAGGCCGGCAGCAACGGGCGGATGCTCATCGCCGGCGGCGCGTTCCTGGCCCTGATCGGCGTCATCGTCCTCATCCCGCTGCTGTCCCGCCCGGTGATCGCCCTGGTGCGCCCGCTGCTGCTGGGGCTGTTCGGGGTCTCCGGCAAGCTGGCCGCGCAGAACGCCGTCCGCAACCCCCGGCGCACCGGCGCCACCGCCTCCGCGCTGGCGATCGGCCTGACCCTGGTCACCGGTATCTCGGTGCTCGGCGTCACCCTCGGCCGGGCCGTCGACAAGGCGACCACGGACCACGTCAAGGCCGACTACATGATCTCGATGGCGAGCGGCGACGCGCTCGACGAGTCGGCGCTGACCGCTCTGGAGAAGGCCGACGGCGTCACCGCGGTCTCCCCCCAGCAGTCCGTCTGGCTGGACATCGGCGAGACCTCGCTCTCGACGTCCGGCATCACGCCGGGCGACGTGCAGAAGGTGCTGACCGTCGACACCGTCGCGGGCTCGGTGGACTCGCTGGCCGACGGCGAGATCGCCGTCGCCGAGAAGACCGCGAAGTCGCACGGCTGGAAGACCGGGGACACCGTCTCCGTCACGTACGAGGACAAGAAGAAGGGCGAGCTGAAGATCGTCGCCCTCTACAAGGACAACGAGTTCCTCTCGCCGGTCCTCATCCCCCGCGCGACCGTCGCCCCGCACGAGGGTCTGCCGGACATCCGCGAGATCTGGGTGAAGACGGACGGCGGCGCGAGCGCGGCCCACGAACAGGCGCTGGTGGACGCGCTGGGCGACAACCCCGGCATGAGCATCATGGACCGCCAGGACATCCGGGACATGTTCGGCGGCAGCCTCAACCTCGCGATGAACATCATGTACGGGCTGCTCGCCATGGCGCTGATCATCGCGGTGCTCGGGGTCGTCAACACCCTGGCCATGTCGGTGTTCGAGCGTCAGCAGGAGATCGGCATGTTGCGGGCGATCGGCCTGGACCGGCGCAAGGTGAAGCGCATGATCCGGCTGGAGGCCGTGGTGATCTCGCTCTTCGGCGCGGTCGTCGGCATCGGGCTCGGCATGTTCCTCGGCTGGGCGATCGGACAGTCCGTGTCCACGAGCATCCCGGACTACGTGCTGGTCGTGCCGTGGGGCCGGATCGCGGTGTTCCTGCTGCTGGCCGGAGTGGTGGGGGTGCTGGCCGCCCTGTGGCCGGCCCGCAGCGCCGCCAAGCTGAACATGCTGACGGCCATCAAGACCGAGTAGCCACGCCCGCGTGAGGAGGGGGCCGGTGTTCCGCGACCGCGGGCACCGGCCCCCTCCGTCGTACGTCAGCCCGTCGCGTCGGCCTGCCAGGCGCGGGCCCGCAGCGGCATCCGGGAGGAGCCGCCCTCCTGCGGGCGCACCGCCAGGATCTGGTTGACGCCGATCTTGTTGCGTTCGAAGGAGAGCGCGGAGGCGGCCATGTAGAGCCGCCAGACCCTCGCCCGGCCCGGCGAGACCATCTTCAGCGCGCTCCCCCAGCCCTGCTCCAGGTTGGCGACCCAGCGGCGCAGGGTCAGCGCGTAGTGCTCGCGCAGCGCCTCGACGTCCCGGGCCTCGAAGCCGGCCTCCTCCAGGATGGCGAGGGTCCGGCCGACCGGGGCCAGTTCACCGTCCGGGAAGACGTAGGCGTCGATGAACTCGTCGATCTCGTACGCGGACTCGTCCTTCTCGGGGCGCCGTCCGATCTGGTGGTTGAGGAGGCGCCCGCCGGGCTTGAGGAGCGCGTAGAGGTCGTCGGCGTACTCGCGGTAGCGCACCGAGCCGACGTGCTCGGCCATGCCGATGGACGAGATCGCGTCGTACGGGCCGTCGCGGACGTCCCGGTAGTCCTGGACGCGGATCTCGACGCGGTCGGTGAGGCCCTCGTCGGCGATGCGCTTCCTGGCGTAGGCGGCCTGTTCGGTGGAGAGGGTCACCCCGGTGACACGGGCGCCGTACTCGCGGGCGGCGTGCATGGCCATGGAGCCCCAGCCGCAGCCCACGTCCAGCAGCCGGTCGCCCTCCTTCAGCGCGAGCTTGCGGCAGACCAGGTCGAGCTTGTCGCGCTGGGCGCTCTCCAGGGTTCCGCCGTCCTCCCAGTAGGCGCAGGAGTAGACCATGGAAGGTCCCAGAACCAGTTCGTAGAAGTCATTGCCCACGTCGTAGTGGTGGCTGATGGCCGCCCTGTCACGGCGCTTGGTGTGCAGGGCGCCGCTGCGGCGGCGGACCTCCTCGGGCGGCGGCGCGGGCGGCAGTCCGGGGCCGGCCAGCCGCAGCAGTTCCTTGCCGGCCGCCCGCAGCCTCGGGTCGCGCAGGGCGCGTACGCCGCCGCCGGCCTCGGCGTCGCGCTCCCAGATCAGACCGGCCATCACGTCCAGCGCCTCGTACAGATCGCCCTCGATGTCGAGGTCACCGGCCACCCAGGCGCGGGCCAGGCCGAGTTCCCCCGGCTTCCACAGCAGGCGGCGAAGGGCCCGGCGGTTCCTGATGACGAGGACGGGGGCTCCGGGCGGTCCGGATTCGCTGCCGTCCCAGGCCCGGACGCGGACCGGTAGGGGTTGTCCCAGCAACTCCTGGGCGAGAGCGGTCAGCCGCGATGCGGCGTCTGCCATGGCGCACACCTCCGTGACGGTGTTTCCCAACGTGCCCAGACATGCCCACACATGTCTCGGACCACGCCCCGGTGCCCTGGGCACCACGGCGTGGCACATCCCCCACAACAGTTTCCGGCGGCCCGGCCATCCCGCTACCGGGCAAGGGAACGGCAAAATACATGCACGCCACATGCATCCGCCGGGGGTCCGGCCCCCACGCCCCGGTACCCCGCACCGCCCCGTCGTACCCGGATACGCCGAAGGGGCCGTCCGCACCACGGATGGCGGACGGCCCCTTCGGGCGTCGTACTGCGGCCGCTACGGCCCTGTGCGGGCTAGGAGGCCTTGGCCTTCTCGCCCACCGGCTTGGCGGCGGCCGGCGCGGGGGCCGGCTTGGCGGCCTCGTAGAACTCCTCGCGCGGAGTCTCCATGGCGCCGAGCGAGACGACCTCGCGCTTGAGGAACATCGCCAGCGTCCAGTCGGCGAAGATCCGGATCTTGCGGTTCCAGGTCGGCATCGCCAGACCGTGGTAGCCACGGTGCATGTACCAGGCGAGGCGGCCCTTGAGCTTGATCTTCATCTTGCCCATGACGATCATCGCCACGCCCTTGTGCAGGCCGAGGCCGGCGACCGCGCCCTTGTTGGCATGGCTGTAGTCGCCCTGCGGGAAGCCGCGCATCCCGGAGATGACGTTGTCACCGAGGACCTTGGCCTGACGCAGCGCGTGCTGGGCGTTCGGCGGGCACCAGGCGTTCGGGTTGCCGGCCTTGCGGCCGACCATGTCCGGGACCTGGGCGTTGTCGCCCGCGGCCCAGATGTAGTCGGTGCCCCGCACCTGGAGCTTCTCGGTGGTGTCCACGTGACCGCGGGGGCCGAGCGGCAGGCCGAAGCGGGCCAGCGCCGGGTTCGGCTTCACACCGGCCGTCCACACGATGGTGTTGGAGTCGACCTCCAGGCCGTTCTTCAGCACCACGTGACCGTCGACGCAGGAGTCCATGGAGGTCGAGAGGAAGACCTCGACACCGCGGGACTCCAGGTGCTCCCGGCCCCAGGTGCCCAGCTTCGGGCCGACCTCGGGAAGGATCTTGTCGGCGGCGTCGACGAGGATGAAGCGCATGTCCTCGCGCTTCACGTTCGTGTAGTACTTCGCCGCGTCGCGGGCCATGTCCTCGACCTCGCCGATGGTCTCCGCACCGGCGAACCCGCCGCCCACGAAGACGAAGGTGAGGGCCCGGCGGCGGACGTCCTCGTCGGTCGTCGAGTCGGCCTTGTCCAGCTGTTCGAGGACGTGGTTGCGCAGGCCGATGGCCTCCTCGATGCCCTTCATGCCGATGCCCTGCTCGGCGAGGCCGGGGATCGGGAAGGTACGGGAGACCGCGCCGAGCGCGATGACCAGGTAGTCGAAGGGCAGCTCGTAGGCCTCGCCGACGAGCGGCGCGACCGTGGCGACCTTGCGGTCCTGGTCAATGGTGGTGACACGGCCGGTGAGAACCTCGGCCTTGGGCAGCACGCGTCGCAGCGGGACGACGACATGCCGAGGCGAGATGCTGCCGGCAGCAGCTTCGGGGAGGAAGGGCTGGTAGGTCATGTACGACCGGGGGTCGACGACCGTGACGGTCGCCTCGCCGTAGCGCATCTTCTTGAGGATGCGCCGAGCTGCGTACAGGCCTACGTACCCACCGCCTACTACGAGGATCCTGGGACGCTCCGTGGTGCTCATGCCATCGAGTATCCACCCCGTTCGGGGGGCATGCTCGTGAGCCCCTTCACAAGGTTCTTGCCACCCTCTGCTATAGTTCGCCGCCCACGTGACCCAGGTCATGGCCACGGCCGGGAACCCGGCGCCTGCGGTGAACGTTGTTCACCAGCTGTGAGCTGGCCCTTGAGCCCCGTACCCGGAGACGCACCGCTCCCGGTCCACACGGCCGTAACCCGCCCGGAACGCTCCCCCACGGGCCCCGAGTGACCCCGCTCACCCTCACCGTCACCCGTCCGCAGCAGAACTCCGGCCCAGGGCGGCCAATCTCTTGTGAAGAAGTTCACGAACTTCGTCGCGAGGCGGCCCGAAAGGGGCCTCACCAGGCACATCCCGCCCACTCAAAGGGGCGGGCGGGATGACGTATGAGCGCTTCTCGGGCCGCCGCTCAGGCCAGCGACCAGGCGATTCCGTCGAGGATGTCGTGCTCGCTGACGACGACCTCGCGCGCCCCGGTCCGCTCCATCACGGCCTGGAGGATCAGCGCCCCGGACGCGATCACATCGACCCGGCCCGGATGCATCGCGCCGATCGCGGCGCGCTCCGCGTGGGTCGAGGCCAGCAGCCGCGCGGTGATCTCCCGGACCTGCTCCAGGGAGACCCGGGAGTGGTGGATCGCCTCGGAGTCGTACTCCTTGAGGTCCAGCGCGATGGCGGCCACCGTGGTGACCGTCCCGGCGAGGCCGACGAGCGTGGCCGCCGAGGTGATCGGGACGCTCTCCCCGGCCAGGTCCAGGGCCGCCGCGACGTCCGCGCGGATCGCCTCGGCGCCCTCGGCCGATGGCGGGTCGGCGACGACGCCGTCCCGCACGAGGTGGCGCTCGGTCATCCGGACACAGCCGATGTCCACGGACCGGGCGGCCCGAACCCGGTCGTCGCCCACGACGAACTCGGTGGAGCCGCCGCCGATGTCCACCACCAGGTACGGCTTCGCCAGGTCGTCGCGGCCCGTCAGCTCCTTGGTCGCCCCGTCGAACGAGAACGCCGCCTCCTGGTCACCGGTGATCACCTCTGGCTCCACGCCCAGGATGTCCAGCACCCCGCGCACGAAGTCGTCCCGGTTCTCCGCGTCCCGGGAGGCGGAGGTGGCGACGAAGCGGACCTTCTCGGCGCCGTGCTCCTCGATCACCGCCGCGTACCGACGGCAGGCCGCGAACGTACGCTCCAGCGCCTCGGGGGCGAGCCGCCCGGTCCGGTCGACGCCCTGCCCCAGCCGCACGATCTCCATCCGCCGGGCGAACTCGACGAGCTCCCCCGTGGCCGGGTCGGCGTCCGCGACCAGCAGACGGATCGAGTTCGTACCGCAGTCGATGGCGGCCACACGCGTCATGTCTTCGCCCTCAGCCCTCGTCCGTGCCCTGCTCGCCGCACGGCGACACGCACGGCCCCTTGCGCCACCACTCCGGAAGCATCGCGATCGCCTCGTCCCCCAGCGGGTTCACACCCGGACCCGCGGCCAGCGAGTGCCCGACGAGCACGTGCAGGCACTTCACCCGGTCCGGCATGCCGCCCGCGCTCGGGAAGCCCTCCAGCACCTCGATGGCGTCGCGCCGCGCGAGGTAGTCCTCGTGCGCGGCCCGGTAGGCCGCCGCCAGCTCGGGGTCCTGACCGAGGCGCTCGGTCATCTCCTTCATGACCCCGTTCGCCTCCAGCGTGCCGATCGCGGACGCCGCGCGCGGGCACGTCAGGTAGTACGTCGTCGGGAACGGCGTGCCGTCCTCCAGCCGGGGCTGCGTCTCGACCACGTCCGGATTGCCGCACGGACAGCGGTGCGCGATGGCCCGCAGCCCGCGCGGCGGGCGCCCCAGCTGCTGCTGGAAGGCGGCGATGTCCGCCTCGGTGGGGACGGTGGGCTCGGTCTGGGGAGGGGGCGTTTCCATGCCTGCCTAGCGTTCTGATCGGACTGCTCGAACCGCGGGTTCTGCAGAGGTACGGGGGTGGGGACGGCCGTCAGCCGCGGTCGGCGCTGTCGACGCCGTCCCAGAGGTTGGAGTGCCACGGCCCGCCGGACTCGTCCGGCTGCCCGTTGCGCTCCTTGACCGCGTCGGGGTCGACCACGGTGTAGCCGGTCTCCCCGGGAAGAAGGTAGTGCAGGTGCTCACGGGCCAGCCGCTTGATGTACGCGTCGTCCTGGAGCCGCGCCTTCTCGTCACGCAGCTCCTCGGTACGCGTCTCGGCCTCCCGCGCCAGCCGCCGCTGGTCGGCGATCTCGTCGCGCTGCGACACGTACTGGCGCATCGGATACGCGAGGGCGACGATCAGCGAGCAGACGATCAGGGCCAGGAAGGCGGCCCGGCCGGTGAGCCGGGAGCGGCGGGCCTGCCGGCGGTTCTGCGACCGGTAGACGCGGGCGGCGGTCTGCTCCCCGAGCAGCCGCAGCCGGGTCGCGGTGGAGAACCGGTCCCGGTCCTTCGCGGCCATGTCTCCGCCTCCCCATTACGCACGTCCGTCCCCGCACACGGTACGGGACCGAGTGCGGGGACGGACGGAGGCCGGGGCACTTGACCCCGCCGGGCCGCCGGCACCCTCGGGCGCGGCGGCCGGGCGGAGGTGTCAGCCCTTGAAGCGCGGGAACGCCGAGCGGCCCGCGTACACCGCGGCGTCGTCGAGGATCTCCTCGATGCGCAGCAGCTGGTTGTACTTGGCGACGCGGTCCGAACGGGCCGGGGCGCCGGTCTTGATCTGGCCGCAGTTCACGGCGACCGCGAGGTCGGCGATGGTGACGTCCTCGGTCTCGCCGGAGCGGTGGGACATCATGCACTTGAAGCCGTTGCGCTGGGCCAGCTCGACGGCGTCCAGGGTCTCGGTCAGCGAACCGATCTGGTTGACCTTGACGAGCAGGGCGTTGGCGGAGCCCTCCTCGATGCCGCGGGCCAGGCGCTCCGGGTTGGTGACGAAGAGGTCGTCGCCGACGATCTGCACCTTGGCGCCGAGCTTGTCGGTGATGACCTTCCAGCCGGCCCAGTCGTCCTCGTACAGCGGGTCCTCGATGGAGACCAGCGGGTACGCGGAGACGAGCTCCTCGTAGTACTCGGTCATCTCGGCGGCCGAGCGGGACTTGCCCTCGAACTCGTACTTGCCGTCCTTGTAGAACTCCGAGGCGGCGACGTCGAGCGCGAGCGCGATGTCCTTGCCCGGGGTGTAACCGGCCTCCTTGACGGCCTCGACGATGAGGTCGAGGGCGGCGCGGTTGGACTCCAGGTTCGGCGCGAAGCCGCCCTCGTCGCCGAGGCCGGTGGACAGGCCCTTGGTCTTCAGGACCTTCTTCAGCGTGTGGTAGACCTCGGCGCCCCAGCGCAGGGCCTCGGAGAAGGACTCGGCGCCGATCGGCGCGATCATGAACTCCTGGATGTCCACGTTGGAGTCGGCGTGCGACCCGCCGTTGAGGATGTTCATCATCGGAACGGGCAGCAGGTGCGCGTTCGGGCCACCGAGGTAGCGGAACAGCGGCAGGTCGGAGGCCTCGGAGGCGGCGTGCGCGACGGCGAGGGAGACGCCGAGGATGGCGTTGGCGCCGAGCGAGCCCTTGTTCTCCGTGGCGTCCAGGTCGAACATCGCCTGGTCGATGAGGCGCTGCTCGGTGGCGTCGTAGCCGACGAGCTCCGGGCCGATCTGCTCGATCACGGCGAGGACGGCCTTCTCGACGCCCTTGCCCTGGTAGCGGTTGGGGTCGCCGTCGCGAAGCTCAATGGCCTCGAACGCACCGGTGGAGGCGCCGGACGGAACAGCAGCACGACCCGTGCTGCCGTCGTCGAGGCCAACCTCGACCTCGACCGTGGGGTTGCCCCGGGAGTCGAGGATTTCCCGGGCTACGACGACGTCGATGGACGGCACGTGGCATCTCCTTCTGGGATATGACGCTGATGGCGCAGGGCCTCTTGGTCTCTTCGGCCTTGCGACAAGAGCCTAACCGGCCCGGCCGTCCACGTCGGCGGGGCGCCCGGACCCTGGGACGAAAAAGGGCCCAAGGGCGGGCACAGCGGGACATAGCGCCAGATATTTACTGGCCAGTAACTACAACAGTTGAACGATCACGCCCCGCCGGACCGCGGAAAGCGGCATGCCCCGGCCCGGCACGCACGGGGGGAAGGTGCGCGCCGGGCCGGGGCGGCCCGAGCGGTCAGCGAGGCGGGACCGCGACTACTTCGTCAGGTGGAGCTGCTGGCCCGGGTAGATCAGGTCGGCGTCCTCGACGATGTCCTTGTTCAGCTCGAACAGCTTCTCCCAGCCGCCCTCGACCCCGTGGTCGGCGGCGATCTTGCTCAGGGAGTCGCCGGTGACGACCTTGTACTCGCCGTCGCCCTTCTCGACCTTCTCGCCGGCCGGGGTGGTGACGGTCTTCCGCTCGGCCTTCTTCGGGGCATCCGAGCGGTCCGAGCGGTTGGTGGCGGGCGCCTCGGTGCGCTCGGTCTTCTTCGGCTCGGACTTCTGGACCGGCGCAGACTCCTGCTTCGGGGCGGTCTCGGTCTTGGCGGCACCGGAGCCGGTGTCGACGCCCGGGTCGACGCCGTCGTTGCTCAGGTTGCCGGCACCGGCGCAGGACCAGGCACCCGGACCCTGGATGGCGAGGAGCTTCTCGGCGGTGGCGATCTGCTGGGCCTTGGTGGCCAGGTCGGCGCGGGGCGCGTACTGGGTACCGCCGGCGGCGGCCCAGCTGGACTGGGAGAACTGCAGGCCGCCGTAGTAGCCGTTGCCGGTGTTGATGGACCAGTTTCCACCGGACTCGCACTGGGCGACGGCGTCCCACGTGGCGACGGAGGCGGCGGAGGCGCCGGTCGCGCCCATCAGCGGCACGGCGACGGCGGCACCGGTGACACCGACGAGCGAGGCGATCCGGACGAGCTTGGACGGGCGACGGTGCTTGTTGCCCTTGCTGTTGAGCAGCATCGAGACTTCTCCTCACCGACGCCTGCGAGGTGAGCTGTCGGGTTCGGGCCAAGTGAGTTGCCCGGCCGCGCCTCTGGCGCGACTTCACCCCTAGCCGGTCCTGATCGTCTCCCGACGATCCGGCCCAGCGCTTACCTGGGTCCCCCGCTCCTGCCTACGGCGCTTTACGCGTCTGTTCCCTTCGACCGACGGCAGGATTCGGCGTGACGGTCGACGGGGCCCGCGGTGCGAGCGGTTCTGACCGTAATCACACGTAACCCTCATATTCAAAGATGGACATACCGGATAATCATCCCGTACGAGCATCCGATGAACCCTTATTTGTGCAGGTCGGAACGGATGCGGAGGGACCTCCCGGACAAGATGCGTGAGTTCACGCAAAGAGACCCATGTCTCACTTGGTCAAAAGTGGGACATGGGCCTCTTGAACCCCCCAAAATTCGGGGCGTTTTCAGCCGTTCATCGGACCGTGGTCACTGGGCGTCAAGCCCGAGGTCGAGGTTCTGGCCGGGCAGGATGAGGTCCGGGTCGGAGCCGACCTCGTCCTTGTTCGCCTCGTACAGCCCGGTCCAGCCGCCGGGCAGCTCCTGCGCCTCGGCGATCGCCCACAGGTTGTCGCCGGGCCGGACGGTGTACGTGCCGTCAGCTTCCCGCGCCCCGGTGTCGCGTGCCTCACCGTCACCCCGCGAGGCGTGCCGGCCCGTGTCGCGGCCGCTGTCCGCCTCGGCCGTGTCGTCGGGCGCCGGGGCGCCACGGTGCTTGCCGCCCGTCTCCCGCGCACCGTCCGAGGAGCCGGACGGGTCGGCGGAGGGGTCGGTGGAGGCGGAGGGGTCGACGGACGGCGCGCCGGACGGGTCGGCCGACGGAGTCGTGGACGCCCCGGCGCCCCCCTTGCCGCCCTGCCCGCCATCCGCCTTGCCGTCCTTCTTGCCCGCACTCCTGTCGGCGGCCTCACCCGTGGCCCCGCCGGTCGCGTCCCCCGAGGCCGAGGCCGAGGGCGTGCGGGACGCCCCCGAGGACGCGTCGTCGGCCGGGTCGGCGCCCAGACCGGCGTCCAGCCCCGCGTCCGCGCTCCGGGAGGGGCTGTCGGAGGGCGTGGCCCCCGGGTCGGCGTCCGCCGGGCCCGAGTCCTTCGTGAGCCCGGAGATGACCGCGCAGCTGGGCCACGCCTGCGGCCCCTTGGCGGCCAGGACCTTCTCGGCCACGGCGATCTGCTGCGACCGGCTGGCGAGGTCCGCGCGCTCGGCGTAGGACTCACCGCCGTACGCCTTCCAGAGCTCCGGCGAGAACTGCAACCCGCCGTAGGAGCCGTTGCCGAGGTCGGCACTCCACATGCCGCCGCTCTCGCACTCGGCCACCCGGTCCCAGGTCGACGCCTCCGCCGCGTGCGCGCCCGCCGCGCCGAGCAGCGGGATGGCGATGGCCGAGCCGGTCACGCCTGCGGCGACGACGATGGCGGGTGCCTGACGAGGGCGACGGTGTCTGCCGTTCGCGGAGCCCATGGGAGATGCCTTCCGTGTGACTGACAAGCGACTGGTGAGTCGAACGGTGAACCTAGCGGGACTCGAACGTGAGTCACAAGTCGATGCAGCAGAGATCACGCGAAAGTCACAGAGTTGACAGAGTGTCACCTTTGTTGATTCGCGCTCCGGGCGTGAAGCTCACCGGCAACGTGCGCAATCCGCGCATGATGAGCCCACCACGCCAGCGCAAATCGGCAGGTTCTCCCGCAAGTCGCAGATCCGGAAGGCGAGTCAGCAGCGTGGCGAGTGCGGCCTGCCCCTCCAGCCGGGCGAGCGGCGCTCCCAGACAGTAATGAATGCCGTGTCCGTAGCCGAGATGCTGGTTGTCACGGCGGGACAGGTCCAGCGTGTCCGGGCCTTCGAAGCGCTCGGGGTCCCGGTCGGCCGCCGCCAGCACCACGAGCACCGGATCGCCCTCGCCGACGCGCTGCCCGCCGATGGTCAGCGGCTCGGTGGCGAACCGCCAGGTCGCCAGCTCCACCGGTCCGTCGTACCGCAGCAGTTCCTCGACCCCGGTGGCCAGCAACTCGCTCTCGCCCGCCGCCAGCGAGCGCTGCAGCCGTTCACGTTCGTCCGGGTGGCCGAGCAGGGTGTGGAGGCCGTTGCCGATCAGGTTCACGGTCGTCTCAAAACCGGCGAAAAGCAAGATAAAGGCCATGGCGGCGGCCTCGTTCTCGGTCAGATGCTCGCCGTGGTCACTGGCCCGGATCAGCCCCGAAATCAGGTCGTCGCCGGGGTTCTCGCGCTTGCGGTGGATCAGTTCGAGCAGATAGGCCCGCATCTTCTTCACCGACCGGGCCACCCCGCCGCGCGGGCCGCCCCCGTGCCGGATCATCATGCCCGCCCAGTCCCGGAAGTCGTCCTGGTCCTCGCGCGGGACACCGAGCAGGTCGCAGATCGCGTAGATGGGGAGCGGGAAGGCGAACTCGTGGATGAGGTCCGCCTCACCCTTCTCCACGAAGGCGTCGATGAGCCGGTCGGTCAGCTCCTGCACCCGGGGCGCGAACTGCGCGATGCGGCGTGGGGTGAACGCCTTGGACACCAGGCGGCGCAGCCGGGTGTGGTCCGGCGGGTCGATGTTGAGCAGATGCGTCATCAGCTCGGCCTTGCGCTCGCCAGGGATGCCCGTCTTGCCCTTGGCGTGGGCGGGCTCGGCGTGGTGTGCCGGGTTCTTGGACAGCCGGGCGTCGGCAAGGGCCTGCCGGGCGTCCGCGTACCGCGTCACCAGCCACGCCTCGACCCCGCTGGGCAGCGTGGTGCGGTGCACGGGGCTGTGCTCACGCAGCCAGGCGTAGGCGGGGTACGGGTCTGTGGCGAACTCCCACGTGAAGAGTTCGGGGGCGGGCGGCACAGCGCCCTGGGACGTGTGGGCGGGGCAGCCGGCGGGTACGGACGCGGCTTCGGCGGGGCTGTCGTTCACTCCCCGACGTTATCCGGTGCCCTCCGCCGTCCTGATGGCGTCCCGGTAGGCGCGGGCCGCGGCGCGCAGGGCGGCCTCCGGGTCG
This sequence comes from Streptomyces sp. ATexAB-D23, assembly GCF_000373645.1. Classification (GTDB taxonomy): domain Bacteria; phylum Actinomycetota; class Actinomycetes; order Streptomycetales; family Streptomycetaceae; genus Streptomyces; species Streptomyces castrisilvae. Next base: position 108,114 of record NZ_KB892016.1, read on the forward strand.
GTGCCGGTCTCCTGGGCGTGGGCGGCGAGGGCGAGGAGGCGGTAGCCGGGGTCGTCGCCCTCGGGGAGGGGGACGTCGAGGCCGGCGGTACGGGCGCGGCTCGTGAGCTTCGCGGCGAGGGCGAGGGCGGGCTGGCCGAGGGGGACCCCGTCGGTGACCGAGGCGCGCTGCTTCTCGATCGCCTTGGTGCGCAGCCAGTGCGCGTGGACGTCCTCCGGGGTCTCGGCGGTCTCGTCGCCGAAGACGTGCGGGTGGCGGTGGATCAGTTTCTCGATCAGTGTGGCGGCGACGTCGTCCAGGGAGAACGGCTCCTGCTCGTCCTCCTCGGCGATGCGCGCGTGGAAGACGACCTGGAGCAGTACGTCGCCCAGTTCCTCGCGCAGTTCCTCGCGGTCGCCGTCCTCGATCGCCTCGACCAGCTCGTAGGCCTCCTCGATGGCGTACTTGGCGAGGCCCTTGTGGGTTTTCTGCGAGGTCCACGGGCACTCGGCGCGGATACGGTCCATGACCTGGACCAGGTCGAGGAGCCGGGCGCCCGGCAGGTCGTACGAACCGGGCAGCAGCTCCAGGTCCGGCATCCGCACCCGCCCCGAACCGGCGAGCCGGGCCAGGCCGTCGGTGAGCGGCTGGTCGCCCTCGCCGCCGGTGACGATCACCACGGTCCGGCCGCCCGCGCAGGCGTCGACCAGCTCCTGGGCGTCGGGCACGCCGGGGGTGACGGTGATGCCGGCCTCGCGCAGGTACGGCAGCTGCGGCTGGCCCGGCTCCCCGCAGAGCACCCGGTCGGCGGCGTGCAGTGCCTGCCAGGCGGGCCAGGACAGCAGTCCGGGGGCGACCCGGTGGCTGGCGGTGAGCAGGACGATGCGGCCGGGGTCTTCAGCGTTCACGATGTCGAATCTACCCCGGCCGCGCGGGGCCCCTCAGGCCCCGGCCTCCGCGGCCGACTGGGCGGGCTTGGTGACCTGGGTGATCCAGGGCGCCTTGTAGTCGGCGAGCTGGATCTGCTGGTCGTTCCACTTGCCGAAGCGCGGGTTGACGTCGACCTTCAGCGCCTCGGACGCCTTGGTCAGCGCCTCGCCCATGGCCTTGGTGCCTTCCGGGGTGCTCGGGTCGGCGCCGAGGGCCTGGGCGAGCTTGGTCAGCTGGATCTGCTCGCGCAGGAAGGCGTCGATCTGGCCGGGGGCGAGCCAGCGCTCCTGGAGCACGGCCGCCTGGAGGCCCTTCTCGCCCTGGTATTGGGCGACGGCCGTCTTGCGCATCTGCTGGATCTCCGCGCGGGTCACCGTCACGCCCGCGTCCGCCGACGCCCGGTCCAGGACGCGGTCCAGGATCAGCCCGTGCAGCTTGGCGCGGGCGAGCTGGCCCGACTGGTCGGTGAGCTGGGCGGCCTGCGCGGAGGAGCCCTGCGCCTGGCGGACGTCCGCCACCTGGGCCTGCACGGTGGACACCGTGATCCGGTCCCCGCCCACGACGGCCGCGGCGCCGGGGTGGGCCTGGCTGCCGCAGGCGGCGAGAAGTGGAGCTGCGGCGAGCAGCGCGGCGGAGACGGTGAGCGCGGTGCGACGGCGGCGGTGCAAAGGAGCCTCCCGAGGAGATTGTGCGGCGGTGCACAAGGCCTTGCGGTGATCGATGTTAGGCAGTGGAAGTGGTCCGGGCCACTGATTCGACCAACGATTCGGGAGGAGTTGGGGATGTGGCCTGCCGGTGGGTGGCCTCAGCCCGTGCGTTCGACCGGTTTCGGCGGTGTGTCCGGCCGCAGCATGATCGTGCGCGAGACCACGAAGGTGACCGGAATGGCGGCCGCGGCCGCGAGCAGCGGGGCGTAGCGGCTGCTGAATCCGGCCAGGTCGACCAGCAGGTAGACGCCGCCGGTGGTGACGGCGAAGTTCGCCGCGTTGGTGAGCGGGAAGAGGAGGAACTTCCGCCAGGTGGGGCGGGTGCGGTAGGTGACGTACGAGGTGAGGAAGAAGGAGCCGGTCATGCTGAGCGCGAAGGCGAGGGCGTGCGCGGCGAGGTAGGGCAGTACGCGCAGGAGCAGGAGGTAGCAGCCGTAGTACGTGCCGGTGTTCACCGCTCCGACGAGGGCGAAACGTGCCAGTTGTGCCTTGATGGTCATCGCCGCACGAATTCCCGGGTCTCCGGCTCGGGGCCGGGGCCGGGCGCGGGCCTGCGGAGGTGGGTGTTGGTGGCCTTCACCAGGTAGTGCGGGCGGCCCTTGACCTCGTAGTAGATGCGGCCGACGTATTCGCCGACCACTCCGGCCAGCACCATCTGGACGCCGGCGAGGGCGGTGACGACGACGAGCAGGGTGACGTATCCGGGGGTGTCGACGCCTCGCACGAGGGCGACGCCGACGATCCAGGCGGCGTAGGCCAGGGCGAGGGAGGTCAGGAGCAGGCCGAGGTAGAGGGCGGCGCGCAGGGGCTTGTTGTTGAAGGAGAGCAGCCCGTCCAGGCCGTAGTTCAGGAGTTTGCCGAAGGTCCAGGCGGAGCGGCCCTGTTCGCGTGCGGCGTTGTCGTAACTGAACGTCGTGGTGGGGAAGCCGACCCAGGCGAAGAGGCCCTTGGAGAAGCGGTTGTACTCGGTGAGGGAGAGCACGGCGTCGGCCGCGCGGCGCGAGAGCAGCCGGAAGTCGCCGACTCCGTCGACGAGTTCGACGTCGATGAGCCGGTTGATCAGGCGGTAGTAGGCGCGCGCGGTGAGGGTGCGGGTGACGCGGTCGCCGGCCCGGGTGCGGCGGGCGATGACCTGGTCGTGGCCGCGGGCGTGCTCCTGGAGCATGCGGCCGACGAGTTCGGGCGGGTGCTGGAGGTCGGCGTCCATGAGGACGACGGCGTCCCCCTCGGCGTGCTGGAGGCCGGCCAGCATGGCGGCTTCCTTGCCGAAGTTGCGGCTGAAGGAGACGTACTGGACGCGGGGGTCGGCGGCGGCCAGTTCCTTGATGACCGGGAGGGTCCGGTCGGCGCTTCCGTCGTCCACGTACACCACCTGGAACGCGTGGCCCAGCCGGGACATTTCGTCCGTGACGCGTTCATGGAAGCGTTCGAGGATCTCTTCCTCGTTGTAACAAGGCACCACCAGCGAGATCAGCACTCATGTACATCAACCGGTCGATGTGTCGCCCTCCGAAGCCCGGTGTGGCCGGGGGGCGGCCATCGGGTGAACGGCCTCGCGCCCCTTCCCCCCGCCGCCGCTTCTCAACCGCCGCGGACCTGCATCTGGCGTTCCAGTTGGCGGCGCAGTTCGACGGGCAGCGGGTGGTGCGGCCCGTAGGTGCGCTCGGTGTCGTACAGCAGGGACTGGAGCTGGCCGCGTGCGCCGGCGTGGTCGCCGAGCGCGAGGAGCAGTTGTCCGATGCGGTGGCGGATCTCGTACGAGCGTGCCGGGTCGTTTCCCGTGGCGTACTGGTTCTCGTAGTAGGGCAGGACGGCGCGGTACTCGGCGAGTGCGGCGGCGGGTTCGCCGAGCTGTTCCAGGCACTGGGCGATGTCGCACCGGTAGCCGAGGGTCTGCGGGTCGGCGGGGCCCGCCTGGGTGGCCCGGTCGTCGGCGAGGAGGCGGAGTTCGGGCAGGGCGCGGCGGTACTGGCCGTCGTCCATCAGCGTCGCCGCGTACTGCTTGCGCAGGATGCGGACGACCGGGGAGCCGGGTCCGTGCTGTTCGGCGGCGACGGGGAGGAGCCCGCCGAGCATGTCGACGGCCTGGGTGATGCGGCCCTCGCCGAGCAGCCTCTTGACCTCGTCCACGGCGGCGGCGACGTCCGGGCGGGCGGGTGCCGGGGCGGGCTGGGCGGGTGCCGGGACCGTGGGGCGGTCGGGCCAGGGGGCGTGCGGGCGCAGGAAGGGGCGGGTCGGGTCGAGCGGTCCCGCGGGCGGCCGGGAGCCGAGCGTGGGCAGCAGGGGGGCGAGGTGCTCGTAGACCTCCTGGGCACCGGCCGGGCGGTGCTGCGGGTCCTTGGCGAGCAGCCGCAGCACGAGTGCTTCCAGGGTCTCGGGGATGTCGGGCCGGATCTGGCGTATGGGCAGCGGGGGCTCGTAGAGGTGGCGGTGCAGTACGCCGAGGGCGGTGGAGCCGGCGAACGGCACGTCGCCGCTGAGCAGTTCGTACAGGAGCACGCCGAGTGCGTAGAGGTCGGTGTACGGGCCGACCGCGCCGCCCATCGCCTGCTCGGGGGCCATGTAGGCCGGGGAGCCGATGGGTGAGCCGGTGTGGGTGAGGCGGGTGGTGTCGGTGTCGAGGACGGAGGCGACGCCGAGGTCGAGGACGAGGACGGTGCCGTCCGGGCGGACCATCACGTTGCGGGGCTTGAGGTCGCGGTGGACGATCGGCACGGCGTGCACGGCGCTCAGGACGGCGCACAGCTGGGCCGCCACCGCGACGGACCACTGCCAGGGGTAGGGGTCGTGCTCGGCGAGGTGGTCGCCGAGGTCGGCGCCCTCGACGTACTGCATGACGAGGTACAGGTCGTCGCCGTCGCTGCCCGCGTCGTGCACGGTGACCAGGCCGGGGTGGTCGACCTGGGCGGTGACCCGGCATTCGCGGACGAAGCGGCGGCGCAGTTCGTCGGCGGCGTCGCTGCCGATGGGTCCGGTGACCCGGTCGGGGCGCAGCAGTTTGACGGCGACGCGGCGGTCCAGGCGCTGGTCGTAGGCGGTCCAGACCTGGCCCATGCCGCCCTGGCCGAGGATGGTCGCCAGTTCGTACCGCCCGCCGATGAGGCGACCGTTCACCGGCCTTCCTCCTTGCGGAGGTAGTCGCTCAGCTCGTCCAGTTCGGCGCGGACCTGGTCGATGCGCTGGGGGTGGGGCTGGGACTGGGACTGGTGTTGGGGCTGGTGTCGGGGGGCGGGGTGCTGCTGGGGAGGAGGTGTGGGGTGGGGCTGGTCGTGGGGTTGGGGGCAGCGGGTGAGGGTAAGGGGCACGGGTTGCTGCTGGGGGTGCGGCGGGTAGGGCCGCGGGGTCCCCGTCGTCCCCGTCAGGCCGTGCGCCGGGGTGGGCACGGGCACGGTGGTCACGTATCCGTAGCCGGGTGCCGGGTGCGGGAGCGCGGGGCCGCCCTTGCCCGTCAGCCGTGCGTAGTGGCGGATGTCGGCGGTCAGGTAGTGCACGGGGGCGCCGATCATCGCCAGGAGCAGCAGCGGGATGAGCACGTAGTCGATGCCCGTGGCGTCGTCCGACCCGTCCCTGCCGAGGACGGGCAGCAGGACGCAGACGAACAGGAACCCGGCCGCGGTCATCCACCAGTCGAAGGCCCTGCGGCGGACGATCGCCAGGCGCAGCAGCGGTGTCCACAGCAGCAGCCCCATGGAGAGCACCGAGAGCGCGGTGAACAGCACGCGCATGGACACGATCCAGGCTCTGCCGGGGACTCGGCGCGGCGCCGTGGGCGGTTGACCCGGGGCGTACATGGCTGCTCCTGGATGCCTGGTGGTGGAACGTCCGCGCGCACAGGGGCGTGCGTGCGGAACCGAGCGTAAGGGGCGACACCGACAGGGGGCCCGGGGTTGTGCGGAACCGTTGTGGTTCCGCTTGCTTCCGTGTGACCGTACCGCCTGCCGAGGCGGCCGCCGGGGGGGCTCACTCCGGGGTGACCGTACCGTCCGTCAGGCCGTCGTACAGGCCCTGGACGAGCTGTCCGCCGAGCCGTCCCGCGAGCCGCAGCGCGTCCTCGAACGCGGCCAGGGCGCGGAAGCGTTCGCCGTAGCGCTGCTGTTCGGCCAGGGGCAGGCGCGGCAGTTGGAGGCGGCGGGCGTCGAGCCGGGTCGCTGTGGAGGCGTGGCTGCTGGCCTGGCGGTTGTTGGTGGTGCCGCGCAGGAAGCCGGCGAGGAACCACGGGTCGAGGACGGCGGGGTCGGGGCGCAGCAGCTGGAGGTTGCGGCCGAGCGCGGCGCCGGCGGTGGCCTCGTCCACGACGCGGACGACGGTGACGCCGCCGAGTACGGGGACGACGACGTCTCCCGGCGCGACGAGGACGGGTTCCTCGGGCGTTCCTTCGGCGGGCAGGCTCCCGGAGGGGGCGGTGGCGGCGAGCACGTCGTGCTCGGTGAGGACGGGACCTTCGCCGGTGCCGGTGCCGCCGTGGCGGAGCTGGAGGGCGCCGGCGCGGGCGAGTTCGCCGATGGTGGTGAGCGGGCGGTGCGCGGGGGCGGCGAGGGCCGGGGGCGGCGGGGTGAGCCCGGAGGCGAGTCGGAGGGTCCGGGTCAGCCTCTCCCGTACGCCGGCCAGCTCGGCGGGCCCGCCGGGGGCGGCGGGGGACGGCAGGTGGCGGGCGGGGGCGAGGTCGACGTCGTCGTCGAGGAGTTCGATGACGGGGACGATCCGGGAGGCGCCGGGCGCTTCGCGGTGGCCGTCGGCGGCCTGTTCTCGTTGTCCGTCGGCGTCCGGTCCCTCTCGCTGTCCGTCGTACGTCTGCCAGGCGTCGAGTACGGCGCGGCGCAGGGCCGGCCAGTCGGGCCGGTCTCGGCCGCCGCGGTCGGTGCTCTGTTCGGCGGGCTCGGCTGTGTCGACCAGCAGCAGTTCGGGCGTGGGGTGCGGGTCGGCGCCCGGCTTGCGCAGGACCCACAGGTGCAGCGGGATGCCGTACGGGGGTGCGGCGCCGGCCGGCAGGGCGATGACGGCGCGCAGTGCGCCCCGGCGCAGCAGGTCGGCGCGGATGCGGCGGCCGGAGCGGCGCGAGGCGGCGGCGGGCGGCATCAGCAGGACGGCGGTGCCGCCGTCCCGCAGCCGGGCCAGCGCGTGCTGCACCCAGGCGAGTTCGGACTCGGTGCGGGCAGGGAAGCCGTACTCCCAGCGGGGGTCGTAGGCGAGTTCGTCGTGGCCCCAGTTGCGCTCGTTGAACGGGGGGTGGCAGAGCACCGCGTCGGCGGCGAGCCGGGGGAAGGCGTCGGTGCGCAGGGTGTCCCCGGTCCGCACGTCGAGCGTGCACTCGGCGGGGGCGGTGCGCAGGGCGAGGCGGAGCGCGGTGAGGGCGGCGAGGCCGGGGTCGTTCTCCTGGCCGTGGAGGGCGGTGGCGCCGGGGGCGGCGACGAGCAGCGCGCCGGTGCCCGCCGCCGGGTCGAGGACGGTGCGCACGTCCGGGGTGTCCGGGGCGTGCGCGCCGGCCAGGGCTGCCATCAGTTCGGCGAGTCCGGGCGGGGTGAGCGTGTACTGGCGCGGGTTGGCGTCGAGCTGCCGGCCGAGCAGGAACTCGTACGTCTCCCGGGCGCCGGTCTCGGCGGCCAGCTCGGCTGCGCCGCGCAGGAGGGGTACGGACGGCAGGAGTTCGTCCCGGTCCGGGGTGCGCACCGCGCGCCCGTTCCCGGCGGGTCCGAAGCGGCCGGTCAGCGCGTCGTCGAGGGCGAGGGAGAGCACGCCGGCCATGCGCGTGTCGGACACGCCGGTGATCTCGCGCCAGGCCCTCGGGCTCCGGTCCGCGACGAGCAGGGCGCAGCCGACGTGCACCAGGGCGGTGACGGCGCCCGCGGGGTGGCCGGCCAGCTGCTGCCAGACGCGTTCCCGGAGCGGGACCTCGACGAGCTTGCCCTGGTCGCGCAGCCATCGTTCGACCTCGGACAGGGCGAAGGACGGGCTGGTCTCGGTGCCGCCGACCGGCTGGGGGAAGTCGGCGTGCCTCCGGCGCCAGTTGCTGACGGCGGCGCGCCCCACGCCCGCCAGGCGGGCGATCCCGGCGGCGGTCACCTCTGTCGCGTTCTCCGGCACTTGCTGCTCCCTGGTGCTCGTACCGCTTCGGCCCGTGCGTGCGCCCTGCCGTGGGCGCACCGACTGTTGTGCGGGCGAGCATACCGATCCGTTCACAGCACACGATTCACAGCGTGCACCACCCTGTTCACAGTAAACCGTGTTGACTCGGTTCACACATGATGATGTGATTGACCTGTCGCTGCACGAGGCGACATGTGGATCCGCTCCCGACTCATCCCGCACTTGCCGAAGGGCACAGCCATGTCCCAGTACACGCAGCCGCCGCAGCCCCCGTACTCCCAGCCGCAGCAGCCGTACACACCCGACCGGACCCCCGGCGTCCGCCCCGCACGCAACGGGCTGGGGGTGGCGGCCCTGATCCTCGGGCTCATCGGCGCGGTCTCCGGCCTGATCCCGTTCCTGTTCTGGCTGGCGGGCATCCTCGGCACGATCGCTCTGGTCCTGGGCCTGGTCGGCCGGGGCCGCGCCAAGAGGGGCGAGGCGACGAACAAGAACATGGCGACGTTCGGGACGGTCCTCGCGCTGATCGCGCTGGTCCTCTCGGTGGTCGGCGCGGTGATCACGTTCAAGGCGGTCGGTGACGCGGTGGACGACCTGAACAAGGCGGTGTCGGACACGACGGCGTCCGCGAAGCCGAAGGCGGGCGGTGACACGGGCAAGGGGAAGCCGAAGGGCGACGAGGAGAAGAAGCCCGCCGAAGAGGCACTGGAGGAGGGTGACTCGGCGGTGTACGACGACGACCTCACGGTCACGGTCGGCGACGCGACCAAGTACTCCCCCAGTGAGTTCGCGATCGGTCACACCAAGGGCAACAAGGCCTACCGGGTCGCCGTCGTCATCGAGAACGCGGGCAAGGAGAAGTTCGACTCCACCCTCGTCGGCGTCGAGGCGCGCGCCGGGGAGGACGGGGTCGACGCCGAGCAGATCTTCGACGACAAGGTCGGCCAGGGCTTCAGCGGCACGATCCTGCCGGGCAAGAAGGTCACGGTCCTCTTCGCCTTCGACTCGCCGGCCGATGCCAAGAGCCTGACCGTCGAGGTCAACCCCGGCTTCACGTACGACGCGACGCAGTGGGACCTGAAGCTCTGACCCGCGGGGCGCGCACGGCCCGCGCGGAACCCGCCCTCCCCGGGGCGGGTTCCGCGCCTTCCGCCCGTTCGCTCACCCCTCGCGGCTCCCCGGCCAGGCGGCCAGCGCCAGCTCGGCGATCTCGGCCAGTTCATCCGGTCCGGCCCCGTCGCAGGACCGCTGCGACATGCCCTGGACGATCGTCGCGAAGTACCCGGCGAGGGCCCGGGGGTTCACCCGCTCCGGCAGCTCACCCGTGCGCTGCGCGGCCCGCAGCCGCGACTCCCAGGCCACGAGGTTGGCGTTGCGCAGGCCCTTCAGACGCGCGCCCACCTCGGCGTCCTGCGGAGCGACGTTCGCGGCGGCCGTGATCGTCATGCAGCCCGCCGGGTGCGAGGGGTCGGCGTAGATCCGCGCCGCCTCCCGCAGGATGCGCGCGAACGCGCGGTAGGCCGTGGGCTCCTCCTCCAGGGCCGCCCCCATGAAGGTCCCGGCCGGCGTCCTCCCGTACGCGGCGACCGACTCCTCGAAGAGCGAGCGCTTGTCGCCGAACGCGGCGTAGAGACTCGCGGGCCTGATGCCCATCGCCTCCGTCAGCTCACCGATCGAGGTCGCGCCGTAGCCGCGCTCCCAGAACAGCCGGACCGCCGCCGCGAGAGCGGCGTCCCGGTCGAAGGAACGCGGACGGCCGCGCGTCGCACCTGCTTCTCCCATGCCTCCCATTCTAGAGCGCCCGCTCAATAACTCGTGCTAGGTTATTTCTGGAACGATCACTCAATAAATTGATGAGGGGTAACAGCCATGCGTACGAACGGGCTTGAGGGCAAGGTCGCACTGGTCACCGGCGGCAGCCGCGGGATCGGCCGGGGCATCGCGGAACGGCTGGGCCGGGACGGCGCCGTCGTCGCCGTCGCCTACGCCCGGGACGCGAGGGCGGCCGACGAGGTCGTCGGCGTCATCCGCAAGAACGGCGGCACCGCGTTCCCGATCCGCGCCGAGCTGGGTGCGCACGGCGACGCGGCCGCGCTGTGGGAGGCGTTCGACGAGCAGGTCACCGCGCACGCGCCCGGAGGCGGCGTGGACATCATCGTGAACAATGCCGCGTCGGGCCTCTACTCCGAGCTGTCCTCACTCACCGAGGAGGCGTTCGACGCGGTCTTCGCCGTCAACGTCCGGGCGCCGTTCTTCGTCGTCCGCCACGGGCTGGACCGGCTGCGCGACGGCGGCCGGATCATCAACATATCCAGCGGCGCCGCCCGGATCGCCATGCCGGAGATCATCGCCTACAGCGCGACGAAGGGCGCCCTGGACAACTTCACACTGACCCTCGCCAAGGAGCTGGGCCCGCGCGGCATCACGGTCAACTCGGTGGCCCCCGGCATCATCGACACCGACATCAACGCGGACTGGCTGCGCGGCAACGCCGAGGCCGAGGCCCAGGCGGCGTCCCTGGCCGCACTGGGCCGGGTCGGCCGGCCCGAGGACGTCGCGGACATCGTGGCATTCCTCGCCTCGGACGACTCCCGCTGGATGACCGGCCGGGTGCTCGACGCGACGGGGGGCTCGGGGCTCTGATGCGTGCTCCCGCTAGGGCCTGTCCGGGTTCAGGGAGCGGCGGGCCGCGTTGATGACGTTGTGGGCGTCGGACCCGGCGAACTCGTCCCGCGAGACCGCGTGGTGCATCGCAGCGTCGCGGACGACGCAGTACCGGACGACCTCGGCCGGTTCGGTGATCAGCTCAATGTCCGTGATGTTGTCGGCGTCGTCGAAGTGCAGCACAGCGACAAGCCGGGAATCGAAGATCCAGAAGTCGTCGGCGGGCAGCGCGGCGCGGTCGGCGTCCTTGCGCCACAGGTAGCGAATGTCCTCGCCCACCGCCGCGTTGTGCCGGGCGTAGTCGAGCAGGAACAGTTGCTCGATGGTGGGCGGGTTGTCCGCGACGCGCACGCGGCCGGCCGTTTTACCCGCCTCCGTCTGGGCCTTGATGTTGACGAACCAGGACTCGCCGGGGTCGCAGGGCGAAGAACCCGTGGCCAGGAACGCCTGAAAGTCGGGGTCCTCGCGGTCCGAGGCATACCCGCGTCGGGTCTCATGCCGCCAGGCGGTGTGTTTGAAGGTCTCGAAGAGGCGCCGGAACGTGGCCCGGTCCACGAGTTCAGGCACGCGCTCCACCGCCTTCGGCCCCCAGTTCACGAGCAGTTCGCGGGGCACGGCCACCGCCGCGTCGCCGGGCCCGAAGTGCTGGAGCTGCGCCAGGTCTTCGGCGTCGGTCACGGGCGTGCCCTGAACGATGTGTGCGACATCCCGTGAGTTCCTCTGAGCCCCGCTGAGCCCCTGGGCCCGTGGCCAGGGAGTTCTCCCTCCTTCGTGTGCACTGCAGGCTTGTGACGTAACTTCGGGATTCTTGAAGCTTTCTCATCTCGTCCGACAGATTCGCAGTCGGGTCGAAGGTGAGGAGGCTCGGGTTGGCGGCGCTGGCAGTCGTACGGGACCTGCGTGAGCACTGGGCGCCCGCGTCGGCTGAGGAGCTGGAGCGGTTCGAGACCGATGTGCTGTCCGGGTTCGTTCTGGCACGGGCCTCAGCGGGTTTGGCAGACGGCACGATCCGCGGGGACGTCGGTCACCTGGATCAGATCAGGACCTGGTTCGGCCGGCCTTTGTGGGACATGGAGCCCGCTGACGCGGACGTGTACTTCGGGAAGGTGCTGCGGCACTCGCCCAGCGGCACCCGGCTGGGCCGGTCGCAGGCGTTGAGCACGTACTTCATGTTCCTGGAGTTGCGGCACAAGGTCGAAATCCACCGGATGACCGGCCGGGTGGTCGAGTGCCCGATCGACGAGATGAACCGGCCGCGTGGGGCCAAGGACGCCCAGCTGCGGATCCCGCCGAGTGAGCCGGAGATCGGGACGCTGTTCACTGGCTGGGGCGGCGAGCTGGCCACCTGCCGGAAGTTCGCCCCCACCGCCCGGAACTACACCGCCTCGAAGCTGATGTCCCAGGTCGGGCTGCGGGTCAGCGAGGCATGCGGGCTCGACCTGGACGACATCAAGTGGGACCTGGGCCGCTTCGGCAAGCTCCATGTCCGCCACGGCAAGGGCACCCGCGGCTCGGGTCCGCGCGAGCGGATGGTTCCGCTGATCAACGGTGCCGACCGAACACTGCGGTGGTTCATCGAGGACGTGTGGGGTCAGTTCGACGACGATCACACTCGCCCTGGTGCCCCGCTGTTTCCCTCCGAGCGTAAGAACACCGACGGCTCCGCCCGCCGGGTCGGCGACGACGCCCTGCGTAACGGGCTCGACAACGCGGTCGAGGCTCATCTGCCGAGCTGGACGGACAAGTTGACACCGCACGTCCTGCGGCATTTCTGCGCGTCCCAACTCTACGGAAACGGACTGGACTTGCTCGCAATCCAGGAGGTTCTCGGACATTCCTGGATCGCCACGACCATGCGGTATATCCACGTGCAGCAGACCCGGGTCGAGGACGCCTGGGCCGCCGGGATGGAACGCGCCGCGAGGCGGCTGGAAGGACTGGCCCAATGAGGTGGAACCTGCGGCTGACCGCCGCGAACAAGGGTATCTGGAAGGCGTCCGAGCTCCAGCGGAGCCTGGCCGAGCACGGTCTGGTGATCTCGGCCGGCAAGATGTCCGGGCTGTGGTCCGGCCAGCCGGTCTCGCTCAAGCTGGAGGACCTGGACGTCATCTGCGTGGTCCTCGGCTGTGAGATCGGCGACCTGCTGATCCCCGAACCTGAGAAGGTCCGCCGCCCTGGCCAGGCAGAGGAGAGGGAACGAGCCGCGGTCGGCGCGGGAACCGCCGCACCGAAGGTGATCCCCAAGCGCCGGGACGGCCGGTCGCTGCCGCCGGAGTGAGCCGATGACACGGTTCCCGAAGGGCTACGTCAAGCCCACCGACTCCTGCGACAGCTGCCTGGCCTGGGGAAACTTCAGCGGCCGCCTCTGCCCCACCTGCTACATGTTCGGCCGCGGCCACGACGCGGCCGCATGCACCGGCTGCCGCCGCGTCCAGCCGCTGAAGTGGAACTACTGCCGCCTGTGCTGGTGCCAGGCCCGCCTCAGCGTGAAGGCCGTCGCCGGCCAGCCCACAGACGAGAGGACGTGCGGGACCGGCTCGCCGCCGTCAGGCATCACCAACTGTTCTTCGTCGGGATGCACTACCGCAGGAGACCGACCCCTGCGGCTCGGACGCGCGGAGGACGGCGGGGAGCCCCGCGCAAGCCGCCTCCTGCACCGGCCTGGCGCCCGGATCCCGGCTGGCGGCAGCTACCGCTGTTCGCACAGATCCACCGTGACTACAGCCAGCTCGCCCTGGCCGACGCCGACCTGACCAGCCCGTGGCTGGCCTGGGCAAAGTACCTTGCCCACCGGCTCGCCGAGACCCGCGGCTGGGGACGCAACATCCGCTTCGCCGTCAACCGCGGCCTGGCCCTCGTCCTCACCGGCTACGTCGAGAGCGACGTCATCCGGCACACGGAGATCTTCGCCCCGCTGCGGGCCCTTGACCTGCCGGTCGGCCACGCCATCACGGTCCTGGACGAGATGGGGATCTTCGAGGACGACAGCGAACCCTCCTTCGAACGCTGGCTCGCCGAGAGGCTGGACGGTCTCGCACCCGGCATCCGCTCGGAGGCCGAGCGCTGGACCCGCGTCCTGCGCGACGGCGGCCCACGCAGCCTCCCGCGACGGGAAGGCACGGTCTGGCTCTACCTCAACCGAGTCCGGCCGGCCCTGCTGGAATGGTCGAACCCTTACGACCACCTGCGGGAGGTGACCCGCGACGACGTCCTCACCTACATCAAGACACTGCACGGCCACCAGCGCCACGACCAACTCGTCGCCCTGCGCTCGCTGTTCACATGGGCCAAGCGGAACGGCCTGATCTTCCGCAACCCCACCAGTCGGATCAAGGTCGGGCAATACGAGTACGCCGTGCTGCAACCGCTCGTCCCCGCCCAGGTCGATCGTTCCGTCGCGGCGGCCACCACCCCGGCGACGCGGCTCATCCTCGCCTTCGCGGCGGTCCATGCCGCCCGGGTCGCCCAGATCGCCAACCTCACGCTCGACGACGTTGACCTCGGCAACCGGCGGCTGACGATTGCCGGGCGTGTCCGCCCGCTCGACGATCTCACCCAGAAACTGCTGCTGGACTGGCTGGAGCACCGGCGCTGCCGGTGGCCGAACACCGCGAACCTCCACCTACTGATCAACAACCAAACCGCCACGAAGACCAGCCGCGCCAGCAACCACTGGATCAGCGCCGCGATGCGCGGGCAGGACGCGACGCTGGAACGGCTCCGCGTCGACCGGCAACTCGAAGAGGCACTGACCAACGGGCCCGACCCGCTCCACCTCGCCGAGGTCTTCGGACTCGACGAGAAGACCGCGATGCGCTACGCGGACTCCGCACGAGCCCTGCTGGAACAGGCCGCTGAACAGCACCTTCGATGAAATCTGCTCGACCAGGACGCCGCATGAAGGGAATCATGGACGAGTGACGTCGACCGAAGCAGCAGCAATCGCTCTCCAGGACCATGCCGCCCTCTGGAGCATGGGGGAAAACCGCGCGAGCGATGTCGTGAATGCCGCCTGTGATGCGCTCGTCGCCGGACTCGACACCCCCGGCCTTCGCATCCTCGCCGCCTGCACGCGCGCCGAAGCGGACTACGACGTCCACGACCTGCTTCCCGAAGCACTCGACGAACTTGGCCTCACCTTCTATTCGGTCGGCAGCGAGGCCGGCCAGGGGGCCGCCGCCCGAGCCCTCGCACGACGCATGCTCGCCGGAGAGCTCACACCTCGGGAGTTCACCTTCCGGATTCACCAGCGCCACGGACATGAGCTGCCCCTGACCGAGCGCCTCGCTGAACTCGACGACGAGTACGACATCCTCGAATACGGCGACAGAACCGTGGACCAGGTCGATGCCGAGGTCGCGGCCGAAGCCCGCCGCCTCGCAGCCCACCCAACGGTTCCCGCCGAACCCACGGATTCGCCCAGCTGATACATACGGACCGACCCGCGAGTTCCCGCTGAACAGACTTCGGTTTCCCTGAACCCACGGGCCTCACGGGGGCTGAGGAACATCGGAACGGAAACCGGCGCTAAGCCCTTCCGGCCCCTGTGAGGGCTTTGACCTGGGCTTCTGTGGTGGCTGAACCTTCGGCAGTCGTGTTGATCGACTGTTGTGGAGGTCCGGGGTGCCGGTCGAGTTTTTGACGGATGAGCAGGCTGCCGCGTACGCGGCGTATCGCGGGGCGCCGTCCCGTACGGCGCTGGAGCGGTTCTTCTTCCTGGACGACGCGGACCGGGAGCTGATCGAGTCCAAGAGGCGGGCGCACAACCGCCTGGGGTTCGCGGCCCAGCTCACGACCGCGCGGTATCTCGGGGTGTTCCTGGACGACCCGGCCGACGTGCCGCCGGAGGTCGTGGACTACCTCGCCGAGCAGCTGGACATCGAGGACCCATCGGTGCTCAAGGCGTACAGCGAGCGGGAGAACACCCGGCTGGAGCACGTGCGCGAGCTGCGGCGGGTGCTGGAGTACCGGGAGTTCGCCGAGGCGGAGGCGGAGCTGCGGGAGTGGGTGGACGCGCGGGCCTGGACGACGGGCGAGGGGCCGAAGGCGTTGTTCGACGCGGCGGTGGGATGGCTGCGCGAGCGGCGGGTGCTGCTGCCGGGCGTGACGACGCTGACGAGGCTGGTGGCCTCGATGCGGGAGGCGGCGAACCAGCGGCTGTGGGACACCCTGTACGGGATGCTCGGGGTGGGGCAGCGGGCGGTGCTGGACTCCCTGCTGACGGTGCCGCCCGGTGAGCGGGTTTCCGAGCTGGACCGGCTGCGTCGGGGCCCGGTGCGGGTGTCGGGCCCGCAGATGAAGCGGGCGCTGGAGCGGGTGGAGGAGATCGCCGCGCTCGGGATGGGCGCCGTGGACGTGTCGGGGATACCGCCCCGGCGCCTGGCGGAGCTGTCGCGGTACGGGGTGGACGGCAAGGCGTCGCTGCTGCGCCGGCACTCCGACGCCCGGCGGCTGGCGACACTGCTGGCCACCACCGTCTACCTGACCGCGCGGGCGGTGGATGACGCGCTGGACCTGCTGGAGGTGCTGATCGCGACGAAGCTGCTGGCGAGGGCGGAGCGCGAGAGTGCGAAGGAGAAGCTGAAGACGCTGCCGCGGGTGGAGCGGGCGTCGGCGAAGCTGGCGACCGCCTTCCAGGTCGTGTTCGACACCACGTCCGAGCAGGTCGACACCGACACCGGGGAGATCGCGCCGCCGAAGGTGGAGAGCCTGGAAGGGATGTGGGCGGCGATCGAGCAGGTGGTGCCCCGGCACGAGCTGGCGGCGGCGATCGCCGCGCTGTTCGAGCTGACCCCGCCGCTGGACTCGGATGCCGACGAGGCATGGCGGGCCATGCTGGTGGGCCGGTTCGGCACGGTCCGGCCGTTCCTGAAGCTGCTGGTCACGGTGGTGGACTTCGACGCCACCCCGGAGGGTGAGCCGGTGCTGGCCGCGCTGCTGTCGCTGCCGGAGCTGATGGGCCGCAAGAAGGTCGGCACCGCCGAGATCGACACCACCCTGCTGGGCGGCTCGTGGCGGCGCTTGGTGCTTTCCGCGCCGCACCTGGAGCCGGGCACGGTGGACTGGAAGGCGTACGCCTTCTGCGTGCTGGAGCAGCTGCACCGGATGCTGCGCAGCAAGCAGGTCTTCGCCCGCAACTCCTCCAAGTGGGGCGACCCGCGGGCCAAGCTCCTGGCCGGCGAGGCGTGGCAGCAGGCCCGCCCGACCGTGCTCGCCTCGCTGAACCTGCCCGGCGAGGCGGGCGCCCACCTGGCGGCGCGGGCCGCGCTGCTGGACGGCACCTACCGGGAGGTCTCCGCCCGGGTGCCGGACAACGCGCAGATCGTCTTCGACGACGACGGCCGCCTGCACTTCGCCGCCCTGGAGCCGGAGCCCGAACCCGCCTCCCTCCTCGACCTGCGCGCTGCGGTGAACGCCATGCTGCCGAGGGTGGATCTGCCCGAGGTGCTGCTGGAGGTGATGTCCTGGACCGGCGCGGACCAGGCGTTCACCTCGGTCACCGGCGGCGAAGCGAGGCTGAAAGACCTGCACGTCACGATCGCGGCGCTGCTGGTCGCCCACGGCTGCAACGTCGGCTACACCCCGGTCATGGGCGGCGCGGACCCGCTGAAGTACGGCCGGCTGTCCCACGTCGACCAGACGTACCTGCGGCTGGCGACCTACTTCTCTGAACTAACGGAAAGGCCCCTCAGCAGCCCGAAAGGGCGGCTGAGGGGCCTCAGGAATTCGAGTCAGTCATCGTTCAGCGCGGTGTCGAAGTACTCCTCGGCTGCGAGGGTCCGCAGGAAAGAGCCGACAAGACGGCGAGTGACCGCTCCGGGAGTCTCGTTGAGTTCGGCCCAGGTGGTCCCCGTGGCCTGTTCGTAGGTATCCCGGTCGTAGCGGTTCCGCTGCACGGAGGTCCCCCGGAAGTTCTGCGGAACGCTGGTGTAGGGGCTGCGGCCGCGGAGCCTGGTGAGGCCCACGGCGAGGGCCCAGTTACCCATGTAGCCGCCGTCTGCCGCAGCCTGGCGCACAAGTGCGAGGAAGCGGCGGGTGTTACCCACCACGGCGGGATCGTAGAGGAAGTGGTCCTCGGAATCTCCTTCGAACCGCTCGGAGAGGCGACTGGAGAAGAGCCGGAGGCCTCCGTTCTCGAAGATTTGCAGCTCGATCGCGTTTTCGTCGTGGTAGACGCCCGGATTCCGGGTGAAGATGCGGCCCTCGCCGAGGTTGTTGCTGGCCCGGGCCGCCCCGCCGCTGCGCCGGTAGCCATTGCCCGCGTCGATGAGCTTCGGGTAGGTCTCAAGGCCATCCACGCGGGCGTTGATCTCGGGGGTGTAGACCTTATCGATGAGCTGGGCGAGTTGCAGGTTCCACTTCGGTCCGCTGGTGAGGTCCAGGAGCATGTCCCGCGGGGCAGCGAGGGGCTGGGCGACGAGGAACATGTGGGACTGCTTCCCAACGTCGTGCATCGGGTCGTTGTCGATCTCCTGCTTGAGCAGGGCGAGCGCATCCTGTTCAGCATTCCGGCGTCGCTCGTGGAGCCGGACGACCTCGGAGTCCGGGAGAGTCCGCTTGGTCTTGTCGCCGCGCCCGAAGTAGCGCCCGTCGACCATGTGCGGGGCCAGCGGGCTGGCTGGGACGTGGATGATGAGGTAACCCTGGGCGGGATCGGCCTCCGACTTGATGGGGTCGGTGAGGATCACCAGGGGAGGGTCGGGAAGGGAGTGGGCGACCTGCTCGACCCTCTCCGGCAGCCCCTGCAGGGGCTGTGGGGCGAGGCTGAAGGTGCCGTTCTGCTTGTCCTCGGCCAGCCCGACGATCATCGTGCCGCCGTCGATGGCGAAGGACGACAGGTCGCGCGCCAACTCCCTGTTGTCACCCTTCGTGGCGAGCATCTCCTTGGCGTCGAAGTAGTGCTTCTCCTCGATGAGACCGCCGGTGATCGCGGCCTGGAGGTCGGCCTCGGTCTTCGGGGTCCAACGGGGGTTGCTCGGAGACAGGTAGATCGAGATCACGCGCGAATCCTCACTGTGCATTCAAACGGGTGCCCCCAACCCGGAACACCCGCACCGAGAGTAGGACCAGCGTCACAACCTGCGCATACCGATTTCTGTACTGCCTTCACTCTTCAGCCGGGAGACGACGCGTCCGCCTCGGTGGATCGGGCGGCGATCTGGTGGAAGGCCGGCAGGCCGAGGTGGACCACAGTCGATGTGCGAGCCTGCACGGCATCGAGCTGTATGAGTTTGTCCTCTGCGGCGGCGAGGCTGACGTTCAGGCCGTCGACCTCGCCGAGCCAGCCCTCGCGTTCGGCCTCGGCGATCCGAGCGACCAGGTTCTCTCGGATCTCTTCGAGACGGGGCCGTTCATTCGGGTCGACCCGGAGCATGGAACATCTGACACACGCGTGCTCGTGGACGCATTCGCTGCCGAATGACCGGCCGCAGGTGCCGAGGGAGAGCTTGCGCCGTTCGAAGTGGCCCAGGAACGCCTCCCACTCCTGGCTGGTGGGGACGCGGTATTCCTCGCCGGGCCGCAGGCTGCGGCGCCGGGCGATGAACGCCTGGTGGGCGGTGATGGCTGAGCTGGGATAGACGGCGTTGTAGTGCATCGTGGTGTTGATGTCGTCGTGGCCGGCGATAACCTGCGCGATGTGCGGGGGTAGGCCGTTCATGATCGCGTCGGTGATGAACATCCTGCGGAAGTCGTGGGGCTGGTAGTCCAGCAGCTCGCCGGCGGCGTCGGCCAGTTGGGCTGCCTCGATCACCTCGTTGAGCGCCTTGCGGATCGTGTTGACCGACAGGACGTGGTCCTCGCCGTTGACCTGCCATTGGAACAACAGCGGCATGGGCGGGTTCCAGACCCTCTCGGCCGCGTCGTAGCTGACCACCAGGGGCACGATCCCGCCCGCGCCGCGGATCCGGCAGACGATCGCGCTCAGGACGTCGGCGAGCTCGGGGGTGACCAGCAGGACTCGCTCCTCGTCGGTCTTCGACGGGGTGATCTGCAGCAGCGGGACTACTTCGCCGGTCGTGGGCAGCCGGTATTGCAGGATGCTGTGGTGGCTGAGTTCCAGCATCTCCTCGATCCGGATGCCGGTGTGCCGCAGCACCTCGATCGTGGCCCATGCCCAGAAAGCTCGGTTCTCCGTGGCCTTGAGGTCGATCCTCCGGCCGCAAGGCTGGAGGTAGGCGGTGGTGGTGCGGTGTGGGTCGGCGGCCCAGTTCGAGGTGCGGGCCTTGCGGTAGGTCTCGCCGAGCACGGTGAACTCGGCTCCGGCCGGAGTGGCTTCGACGGCGCCGAGGCGGGCCCGGGCGTCCTTGAGATGCTGGTCGGCGGCGCGGACGAGGGCCGGGAGGTGCGGGAGGCGCTCGCGGGTGCGCTGGTGTGACCAGGACTTCTGCCGCTTCTGGCGCTTCTTGCTGGAGACTGGAGGGAAGGGACAGCGGACGGCGTGCTGTCCCCACCGGGCCGGTTCCTCCAGCGCCCACTGGGCCAGGTCGAGGTAGAAGGCCCTCACCGACATCATGAGGGTCGGCGCGTCCTTCCTGGGGACGCTGGCCTCAGTGGCCATTCCGTTGGGCTGGCGGTGGCGGACGGTCCTGGTGGCCAGGCGTGTCTTCCACGCGTCGGCGACCTCGGGCGCCAGGGCGAGGGAGTTGATGCCGGGGTGGTGGCGCTCCAGGTCGGCCCAGAAGTTGGATGCGAGGACTCGGGACAGGCCCTGGAGGGAGTTGTAGTCCATCGAGGGCTGGCGTTCGGTCAGGTAGCCGACGATGACGTCGCGGACCGGGCGGCAGCGCAGCTGGTAGCGGTTGACCAGGTCGCCGATGCTGACCTGTCCGGTGAAGGTCTCCAGGCGGCTGAGCGAGGCCGGGGCGTCGGGCGGGAACTGGCCGGCCGCTCGCAGCCAGGCGTAGGCCAGCATCGTGGCGTGGTTCCAGTGTTTGCTGGCGGCCGATCGGATCTCCATGAGGTCGCCGACGGTGCAGTCCTGGATGGTGCCGCCCTTGGTGGCCAGCACCGCGCAGATGACCACGCGGGCGGTGCCGCCCGAGCGGGAGGTCCACTGGTCGGGCGGGACGGCGGCTTCGAGCCGGGCGAAGCCGTCCGGGTCGCGGCCGGCGGACATCGAGAGCATGAAGTGCCGGGAGCGGCGGACCGTGAGCCAGGCCGGGTGCATGCGGATCACGTCCGCGCAGATCAGGGCGAGCATCCCGGCCTTCAGCTCGGGCTCGCGGACGGGCCGAAGGCCGCGGGCGTCGGTCCACCGGATCACCTCGTCGCACCAGGTCTGCGGGTCCGCGGGGCCGGGGCTGGCTCTCCAGCGGGACTGCCAGCTGTTGCCCGGGAACTCCTGGAGCCACTCCAGCAGGCGGCGGGCCCCGCGGAGCCGTGCGGCGAGGGCGCTTTGGGACGCGGGCCGCAGCGGCGGCCGGGCCAGCCGGTCCAGGACCTCCTGCGGCCCGGCGGAGGTGGTCGGCCAGAGGTCGGGGACGGGTCGCGGCGGGAACTTCTCGCGCAGCGCATCCGCCGCGTTGCCCGTGAGGAGGCTGGTGGGCGGTGCCGGACGCGGAACAGCTGGCGCGGTGGTGGATGGGGTCATGCGGGCGGGCCTCCGAACAGGGTGTTCAGCGAGTCCGGGTTGTAGCCGGGGGCGAGCGAAACGGGCTGGGGTTCCTCGCGGCGCCGGGCCTGGCGGGCGTGGTGGGCGAGCGCGCTCTCGATCACCTCGTCGGCGCTGGGGGTGATGTAGATCTGCGTGGTCGTCAACCGGGCGTGAGCGAGGACCCACTGCACGTGGGTCAGCGGCATCTCGGGGTCCTCGGCCATCCGGAAAGCGGCTGTGTGCCGCAGGTCGTGGAGGGTCCAGTTGGAGCCCAGCAGTTGGTTGGCCCGGTTGAACATTTGTCGGGCGGCCGGGTAGTTCAGCGGGCGCCAGGGGCGACGCAGCGTCCACCACAGCGGCTCGTCTCGGCCGTGCGGTGCCCCCTTGGCCCAGATCTCGTGCTGGTAGATCCGTAGCCAGATGAACGAGTCGGTGGAGGCCGGCAGCAGCTGAACGTCGCCGGTGCCCTTGCGGGTCACCGAGATCAGCTGCTGCCCCGGCAGGGCGTCACGCTCCACCGAGTCGAGTAGCTCGTCCGCCCGGGCACCGGTGGAGACCCAGGACGCCAGCAGGGCCCGGTCGCGGTTCGAGCGCAGGCCGGCGAAGATCTCGTTGAACTTGTCATCCGGGATCCGCTTCGGGATCCGCTTGGGGACCTTGGGGCGGTAGCGGCCGGTGCGGGTAGGCGCGAAGCCGTCCATCGGGTTGTGGTGCTCGTAAGCCCGGCTGCCCCGGCGTGAGCGGTCCAGGGGGAACGGGTTGACCAGCACGGTGTCCGTGCCGCGGTCGAGGTGGAAGTCGTAGAAGCCGCGCAGGACCGTCTCGCTGTGCGCGCGGGTGCTGGCCGCGTACTTCCGCCCGGGTGTCGGCTTGCCGGTCACCGGGTTCGGTGTGCCCGGCGCCGGCCGCGGTGTGGGCAGCCGCTCGGGTTCCCTGCCCGCCTGCCGGTGGCGCCAGTGCACCCGCACCGGCTTGTCGGCCAGCTGCATCCACCGGGCGAAGTCCCGCCCCTCCTCACGGCTCGCGCGGTCCCAGGCGATGCCCAAGGCCCACAGGAACCGCCACCACCGCAGCAGGTCCATCCCGTACGACCGCAGCGTCGAAGTGGGGTTCCCAGACGCCTGAAGGTCGGCGAAGTACACCTCCACCGCCCCCACGACCGCGCCGCCGGCGTCGAGCAGCCAGTAGGGCCCCCATGCATCACCGGTCTCGATCAAGCCCCCGACTTCGGGCAGCACGAGCCCCCTCAGATCCCTACCGGGCCCCTCCGCGTCCGTCATGCCCGGAAGCTAGCAGACAAGCCCCTGACCTGCGAAAACTCTGCATTTAGTTCAGTCAACATGTCCGGGCCGCGAACGCCGCCCTCATCGAGCACCAGGCGTCCATCGCCCTGGCCCAGGCGTGGGGCGGGGGCCTGGTCGCCTCGGTGGACGGGATGCGGTTCGTCGTTCCCGTGCCGTCGGTGTACGCGCGGCCGAACCCGAAGTACTTCGGGCGCCGGGGCGGTGCGACGTGGCTCAACATGATCAACGACCAGGCCGCCGGGCTGGGCGGGAAGGTGGTGGCGGGCACTCCGCGCGACTCCCTGTACGTGCTCGACGTCCTCTACGACCGCGACGGCGGCCGACGCCCGGAGATGATCGTCACCGACACCGCCTCCTACAGCGACATCGTGTTCGGACTGTTGACCCTCGCCGGGTTCGCCTACGCCCCGCAGCTGGCAGACCTGCCGGACCAGAAGATGTGGCGCATCGACCGCACCGCCGACTACGGCGCCTTCCAGGACGCCGCCCGCGGCCGGATCGACCTCGCCCGCATCGAACGGCACTGGGAGGACATCCTGCGGATCATCTGCTCCATCCACACCGGAGCCGTCCGCGCCTACGACGTCATCCGGATGCTCTCCCGCGACGGACGGCCCACCCCGCTCGGTGACGCGATCGCGCACTACGGGCGGATCGCTAAGACCCTGCACATCCTGCGCCTGGCCGACGAGCCCGGCTACCGCCGGCAGATCAAGGTGCAGGCCAACCTCCAGGAAGGCCGCCACGCGCTCGCCCGGAAGATCTTCCACGGGCGGGCCGGACAGCTCTACCAGCGCTACCAGGACGGCATGGAGGATCAGATCGGGGCACTGGGGTACGTCCTGAACGCCCTTGTCCTGTTCAACACGCGGTACATGGACGCCGCCGTCACCCAGCTCCGAGCGGACGGCTTCGACGTCCGCGACGAGGACGTGGCCCGCCTCTCGCCGTTCGTCCGCCACCACGTCAACGTGCTGGGCCGGTACTCCTTCCAGCTCCCCGACCTGCCCGGCGGGCTGCGGCCCCTGCGCGACAAGCACGCCACCGACGACGAGTGAACCCCGCTCGCACCGCCGCAGTGGGCCGGGGGTCACTTCCCGGCGGCGCGCGAGCCCTTCGCCGCGGCGGACTGCGCACGGGCCGGGAAACCGGTCTGCGCGGTCCGCCCGCCGGGGTTCTTCGCGCCGGCGGACTGCACCCGGGAGGCCGCCTGCGGGGTCATCGACGTCCGGCGTCCGCCGGTGCCGCTGCTCTTGCCGCTGTTCTTCCCCATACCGATCGCCTCCTCTCCCAGGATGCGCACCGGCCCGCCCGGCCGCCACCGGGCCCCGGGGCCCGGTGGGAGGTCAGTGGGGGGTGTGGCAGTTGGGATCAGTGCAGGCTCCGGCCAGGGCGAGGGTGCGGTCCTGGGGCGGGGAGTCCAGCCATTCGGCGCGCATCGCCTGGAGGCGGTCCAGGTCGGTGGACAGCTCGGGCACCTGGGTGCGCAGTTCGTCGGTCCACTGCCGGGTGAGGGCCTGCCCGTTAACGTACAGCTCCCCGTCCCGGCCGCCGACGGCGAACAGAACGCCGCCGCGCGGTGCCGGGATCACCATCGCGCCGACCGGCTCGGCGACCTTGCCCTGGCGCACCAGCACCGCGGTGGCGGCCTGCGCCTGGGCCAGGGCCTCCTCGTCCAGCGTCGGCATCGGGTCGGGCCCGCGCGGCGGAGCGAGCGGCATCACGCCGTCCTCGGGCGCTCCCGCGAGGCCGCGGCCGGCGAACTGGCTGTTCTCGTAGAAGGTGACCATCGGCGCCAGCAGCGGCATCTGCTCCCGCAGCCGCTCGCCCACCGAAGGTGTAAGCCGCTCGCCGTTGACCAGTACCTGCCCGCTGCGGCCCTCCGCCACGGACAGCACCCCGCCGTCGGGGGTGAAGTGGTACTTCGTCTCCGTGCCGTCCGCCATCAGCCCCGCGTCGATCGCCCGGTCCCAGGCGGCCGCGACCCGGGCGAACTCCGCCCGGAAGATCGGCGGCACTCCGTCTAGGCCGAGGCCGTCCTTGCGCCGGCGCTTGTCCCGCCGGGCCTGCTTGGCGCGCTTGGCGTCCCGTCCCACCGCTGTCCTCCTTCTGTACGGCCCCCGCCACCGGACAACGAGCAGGCGGGGCAGCGGGTAGCGCGGTCTCGGGTATCGCCGAGAGACGAGTCAAAGGGGCAATCAGTGGATCTTGAACGCGGAAAATCCCAGGTCACGACCGCAGGTCTCTCGCAGGTTTATGGGCCAGATACGAAGCAGGAACCGTGTTCTCCCTGATCAACGCCCCGCCCCAAACGCCTACCTTGCGCCGCCGCCCAGTGCCTTCAGAAGAAACGGGCTGACATCCTCCAGCGCGATCCATGCTCCTTCGTAGTCAATGCCCGACCCGGTCCGCGCCACGGGCCTCACACGCTGCGGAAGCGCCCGATGCTCCCGAGCAACCCGGGCGACCGCGTGCCCCAGTTCCGCCGCGTTGGCAAGCACATGCCCACCCGCATGGCTGCTCAGCCTGAAAGGCAGCTGGACCTTCCGTCCGGGCCCGACGGGAGGGAAGAGGTACGGCAGCACGGGGGCTTCGCCCCCGTAGTCGACCTCAATGCGTACGTCCTCGATCTGCACCTCGTGGACACCACGGTTGGCGGCCCGCACAACAAGGTAATACGGCTCGGAGAAGCCCAGTCGTCCCTCCTGGCCTGCGAGCCCCACGGGAACGCTGATGATCCCGCCAGCCTCCAGCGTGCACCCGGCCAGCATCTCCACGCCGATGTCCGGCTTGCCAGCCTCTCCGCCAGGGGAACCGACGTCCTGTGCGGCAGGGCTCCCAGACGGAAGCAGACCCCGGGCATTCAGCAGATTCACCAGAATCCTGTACGCGCTCAGGAACTCATCCCGGGCTTGGCATGCCTGCCGGTTGAGCTCGTTGCGCTCGGCTGTGGTGCCCGGGTAGCTCATCTCCAAGAACGGTCGGCCTTCATCGGAGATATCGTGCATGCCGTTCAGCTCGTCGTAGAACGCCTCCAGACGAACCAGGACGACCTCGTGGGCCTCTTGCATGGCCGGATCGACGTAGTCGAACACGTCACCTTCCAGCCCCTCATAGGCGTCACAAACGACGTGACTCACCGAGAGGGGCACCCGGAACAGAGTTGCTGCCCTGCGAAGCCAGACATTCCAAGGCCCGTCAGGAGGCAGCAGATCTAGCAACCGGCCCGCCTTGAGCCGGTCGGAGTCAGACGGCGGACCGGATGGTGCGACAGAAGCGCCGTTCACGACGGTCTGCGGCGGAGGCGCAGCGACGTCCGAGCCCGACGGCAGGAAGCGACGCTCCTCAGCCGCCGCCTTGCGCAGCAGCTCCCACCTGCCCACCCCCTGCTTCGGACGCCCGACCTTTCGGAAGGCCCGTTCCTCAAGCAACTCAACCAAGGTGTTGAAAGGCCGTCCGGACTCCGGCACGGACTTCCCGTTGAACCACGGGCTGGTCTTGCTCTTACCCAGGTTCACCGGCGGCGTCTGTGTCTTCCCGTAAGTCTCGATCTGCCCCCGTGACAGGCCTGTCACTTCCAAGAGCTGCTTCAGCCCGGTGGCGAGCCGATCAACTGCTGGCGTGTCACTCATGCGCCCCCTGTTCAGTCCGAACGTTCGTTGAACGGCAATTCCACCAGGTCTGACCTGGCTGAACACCCCGTTCAGCGGGGTTCAGCCGACGACGAGATGCACATCCGACCGGCTTCCTGGGGCTATCGACCACACGGGTCGACCTCAAGGAGGGGACACGATGAACAAGTTCACGGCCGCCTGGCGCGACACGGAGCTGCGGCGCGATGTGGCGATGGCTGCCAGCAGGTGGATCGCGTGGCAGGTGGTGAAGGTCGTCCTGCGCCTTGCGCTGGAGCTCTTGCTCCAGACTTGATCGGTCGCCACCGAGCGCCTCTTTTATCTATTGATCCGAAACGCTTTGGGTTCAGGCTCGTTGACAGCATGTGAGTGATCTGGCGGGGGATGCGCGGACCTGGTCTCCAGATGCGCAGGAGGCTGTGCGTCTGCTGGCGGTGTCCGCGCTGGTGGAGGGCAGGGACCGGGCGGAGGTCGCGACCTTGTTCAAGGTGTCGGTCCGAGCCGTGGACAACTGGTGGGCGAGGTGGCGGGCGGGGGGACGGGACGCGCTGCTGTCCCGTCCGCGGGGCCGACGCACAGGTG
>NZ_KB892017.1 GCF_000373645.1 Streptomyces sp. ATexAB-D23
CTGGAGGACCGGCTTGCGGCTGCTGTCGCGGACTGGCGGGCGGGGCGGGTGCGGGTGGTGCGGGGCGGGAAGCGCCTGTTGAACACCCGCCATCACCTGGCCGAGGCCGGGCTGAGCGAGGAGGAGTGGCGTCAGCGGTGGGAGACGGAGCGGTGGTTTCTGGCGGCGGACGGTGAGTCGGGCAAGCGGTACGGGAACGAGACCATCCGCGTCACCCCGCAGGGCCGGGTCAGCGTCAAGCTCCCCGCCCCCTTGGCCCACTTGGCCAACAACGCGCACGGCCGCTACACCCTCACCTCGCCGGTGGTGTTCGCGCACCGGGGTGGTGAGTGGGCCGACCGCGTCGAAGGCAACCGTGCTGTGGCCTATCGCATCCACTACGACACCGGCCGGGACCGCTGGTACCTGACCGCGTCCTGGCAACGTCCTGCCGTGCAGACGATGCCTCTGGCAGCGGCGCGGGCGGGGGGTGTGATCGGGGTGGACACCAACGCCGATCACTTTGCCGCCTACCACCTCGACCCCCACGGCAACCCGGTCGGCAACCCCCACCGCTTTCCCTACGACCTGTCCAAAACGGCCGCACACCGTGACGCGCAGGTCCGCCACGCCCTCACCCGCCTCCTGCACTGGGCGAAGCAGACCGGCGTCACCGCGATCGCGATCGAAGACCTGGACTTCAGCGCGGAGAAGACGCGGGAGAAGCACGGGCGCAGGAAGCGTTTCCGGCAGCTGATCTCCGGCCTGCCCACCGGCAGGCTCAAGGCCCGCCTTGTCTCCATGGCCGCCGAGCACGGTCTCGCGATCATCGCGGTCGACCCCGCCTACACCTCACGGTGGGGTGGCCAGCACTGGCAGAAGCCACTGACCACACCCCGCCGGAAGATGTCCCGTCACGATGCCGCCGGTATCGCGATCGGGAGACGCGCCCTCGGACACCCGATCCGGCGTCGGACGACACCGCCCCGTGCGCACCAGAGCGATACGCACGGGCATCGGACCGCCCAGGCCGCACCAGGTGCCCCAGGGCGTGAGGGACCCCGCCCCCGCATCCCCGGACCACGGACACGATCCGTGCCACCGGACACGGCGAGAACGCGGGCAACCAGGACACCCAAAACCGTTCGGGATGTCCGCAGTGCCCGGGTATGGGTCCAAGACTCACTCCTGCTCACTGAATAGGAACGGTACAGGTGGGTGGTCGGGAGCGGTTCCGGCGACCGGGACGAGCATCAGGAGGCACTGGATGGCCGGCGTGATCCACAACACCGGGGACGTCGCGGACTCCCGCACCGCGCAGGCGGCCGTCTCCACCGGGCGGCTCCCCACGGCCGACGCCGTCCGGGCGGCCCTGGACGGCGTGCGCCGGCGGTTCCAGGAGGACCGCGAAGGGGAGGTCCCCGACTACATCCCGGAACTCGCCGAGGTCGATCCCGAGCTGTTCGGCATCGCCGTCGCCCACGTCAGCGGCAATGTGTTCACGGCCGGCGACGCGGACCACCCGTTCTCGATCCAGTCGGTCTCCAAGCCGTTCGTCTTCGCCCTCGTCAACCACGAACTCGGGCGCGACACCGTCCGCCGGCGGATCGGGGTCAACAGCACGGGCCTGCCGTTCAACTCGGTCCTGGCCGTCGAGCTGAATCACGGCAGCCCGATGAACCCCATGGTCAACGCGGGGGCCCTGGCCACCACGGCCCTGGTGCCGGGCGCGTCGCCCATGGAGCGCTGGGAGTTCATCCGCCACGGCCTCTCCCGCTTCGCGGGCCGGGAGCTGTGCCTGGACGAGCAGGTGTACGCCTCCGAGTCCGGCACCAACCAGCGCAACGAGTCGATCGCCCGCCTGCTCGACAGCTACGGCGCCCTCGCCCGGGACCCCGTCGCGACCACCGACCTCTACACCCGGCAGTGCTCCGTGACCGTCTCCGCCCGCGACCTCGCGGTCATGGGCGCGACCCTGGCCAACGGCGGCGTCTGCCCCCTCACGGGCGAGCAGGTCGTGGACGCCGGAGTCTGCCGCGACACCCTCTCCGCGCTGGCCACGGCAGGTCTGTACGAGCGCAGTGGCGACTGGCTGTACGAGGTCGGCATGCCCGGCAAGAGCGGCGTCTCCGGAGGCATCATCACCGTCGCCCCCGGCAAGGGCGGGCTCGGCGTGTTCTCACCCCGCCTGGACGAGGCCGGCAACAGCGTCCGCGGCCAGCGCGTCGCCCACTTCCTGTCCGGAGCGCTCGGCATGGACCTGTTCGCCTCCACACCCCACACGAAGGCGGCCGGCTGAACGGCCGCCCCCGGACTCGGTGGTCAGTTCGCGGTCGCGTGGTCCAGGAACGCGGTCCAGGCGGTCGGGGCGACGGCGAAGGTCGGGCCGTCGGTGACCTTGGAATCGCGGACGTGGACGGTGTGGGGGCAGGTGGCCACCTCTACGCAGGCGCCGCCTTCGTTATTGCTGTAGCTGGACTTGTGCCAGGCGTAGGCCACTTCGATGCACTCGCCGCCCTCGTTGTTGCTGTAACTGGACTTGAACCAGGTCAGTCCGGGTCCGGTCTTCACAGTTGTGCCGCCTTCTTCTGGATGAGCTCCGCAGACTCCCAGGGCGTCAACGCCTGGGCACGCAGGGTGCCGAAGAGGTCGAAGAGGTCACTGACCCGTTCGGGCTTGGAGATCAACGTAGCGCCCCCTTGCCCCTCCTGATACACGAGGTGTCGGCCTTCCTTCGTGGCCATCAGCTTCATCGGTCCGTTCAGGCCCGCGTGGGTGTGGCGCCGAGTGGGCATCACCTGAAGCGTCAGGTGGTTCATCGTTCGCATGCACTCCAGAAGGTGCAGAAGCTGCTCCTTGAGCACCGCCTCGCCGCCTAGCGGACGCTCCAGGACCGATTCCTCGATCACGTACCCCACGCGCGGGGGCATCTCCCGGTCCAACACCGCGCGCCGCTCCATCCGGGCCGCGACGTGCTGCACGATCTCCTGCTCCGTGTACGCCGGTACTCGCGCCTCGTACAGCGCTCGTGCGTACGCCTCGGTCTGAAGGAGCCCAGGAATCAGCAATGCCTCGTACGCACTGATGACGCGCGCGGTCCGCTCCAGCCTCACCCAGTCCAAGATTTTGGCCGGGTACTTCTCCTCGTCCACCAGATCGCAGCACGCCTTCAGCGCCCCGTTCGCCCGGTACAGGACCTCGGCGTCCGTGAGCAGGTCCAGCGACGGGATGCGCTCCGCGCGTTCCACCGCGCCCAGCAGCGATTCCGAGACGAGCAGGCGCTCCGACGCCGTCTTCTGCGTGAACCTCGCCTGCACCCGGTGAATGCGCATCAACTCCCCTACGAGCCTGCGCCCGTGACTCACCTCTTCGCTCGTCCCCACAGACCACCGCCCCTTCCTCACATCGCCCTGATGTGGATCGTGTCCTCCTGGTCACGCTACGCACGCACGGGAATGCTTAATGCCATGACGCAGAAGAATCTCCCCGAATGGGTTCCCTCCTCGGGGCTCCAACTCCACCTCACCGGCATCCACTTCGACGCCATCCGGCTGCGCGGTGTCCGGGGCGAGGCGGTGGTGCACCATCTGGTGACGCTCACGGACGGCGATCCCGGGCCGGTGGTGCGGGAGATCGCGGGGGCGCGGTGGACGTACTTCCTGCTGGAGCCCGGGGCGAGCCAGGACTTCGACTGGCCGCCCGGCGCGAAGTGCTTCGGGCCGGCCGCGCGGGACCAGTACGTGGGGATTCCGGCGGCGCACGGCAACACGTATCCGCTGAGCTGGCGTTGCGGGGCGCCGGAGGACGGGGACTTCGTGGACGCGGAGTTGCTGCACGGCGTGGTGACCGCGCAGCTCGTGGCCGGGGAGTAGACGGCTCAGGTGCCGGACTGGCGGCGGAGGCCGGCCAGGGTCAGTTCCAGGGCGGCGAGGAACTGCTCCTTGTCGTCGTGGCCGTCGAACTCGTCGACGATCTCGTGCAGGAACGGGTACTCCTCGGCGTCCAGCTCACGCCATATCGAGGCGTAGCGGCCCAGGAACTCCTCGCGGCCCACGGAACCGTCCAGCACCTCCTGGGGCGGTTCCTGGCCCAGATCGGCCGCGCTGCCGACCACGACGGCCACGATCGCCGTGACGGCGTGGAACCGCTGTCGCGGGGTGAGGTCGAGGCGGAGCGTCTGCTGCCCCAGCTTCTCGTAGAGCCGCAGCGCGTTGCCCTGGGCGCCGATGTCCTGCATGAAGCGCCCGCCCAGCCACGGCCGGTCCACGATCGCGTCGAACAGGGTGACGGCCATCACGCGCAGGACATCGATCGGGTCCCCGCTGCGGTCCTGTTTCTCGACGGCCGCCAGGACCCCGCCGAGCACGTGGTCCATGGCGCGTTCGAGCAGGTCGTCCTTGCCCGAGACGTACCAGTAGATGCTGCCGACGCCGGTGCCGAGCCGGGTCGCGAGGGCGCGCAGGGTCAGCGCCGGCTCCCCCGCCTCATCGAGCAGGGCCACCGCTGCGGTGAGGACGGCGTCGATGGAGTGCGAGGCGCGCCGGCGCCCCCGGGTCGGGCGGTCGGCGGGGCGGGGACTGGGGCCGGTCATGGGTCACATCCAATCACGCTTGCCTCATCATCGAACGGCGTTCTATCGTAGAACGTCGTTCGATAGTCGGCGACGTTCCCTGAGGAGGCCCGCCATCGCCACGACCACCACCCCTCCCGCACCCACTCCATCGCGTACGTATTCCTCGCTGCGCGCCGCCTGGATACCTCTGGCCGCGCTCTGCCTGGCCTTCTTCGTCGAGATGGTCGACAACACACTTCTCTCGATCGCGCTGCCCACGATCGGCCGGGACCTCGGCAGCGGCACGACCGCGCTCCAGTGGGTCACCGGCGCGTACTCGCTGACGTTCGGCGGGCTCCTGCTGACGGCAGGGTCGCTGGCAGACCGGCTCGGGCGCCGGCGCGTGCTGCTGGTCGGCCTGGCGGTGTTCGGTCTGCTGAGCCTGGCCGTCGTCGCCGTCACCACCACCGGGGAACTCATCACGTTGCGGGCCGGTCTCGGCATCGCTGCGGCCGCGATGGCCCCCATCACCAACTCACTGGTCTTCCGGCTGTTCGACGACAAGGCGCTGCGGATGCGCGCGATGACGCTGATGATCGTCGTCGGCATGTCCGGCTTCGTCCTCGGCCCGCTGCTGGGCGGCACCGCCCTCGCGCACGTCCGGTGGCAGTGGCTCCTGCTCGTCAACGCCCCGATCGCGCTGATCGCCGCGTTCGGCATCCGCCTCGGCGTCCCGGCCGACCGGCCGCAGGACCTGACGCAGGACAAGCTCGACCTGCCGGGCGCCGCCCTGAGCGTCACCGCCATCGGCCTCGCCTGCTACGCGCTGACCAGCGGTGTCGAGCACGGCTGGCTCTCCGTGAGCACCCTCGCCTCGGTTCTCGGCGCCCTCGCGGCGGGGATCGCGTTCGTGTGGCACGAGCGCCGCAGCGCGGCACCCATGCTGGACCTCCGCCTCTTCGCCAACGGCACCGTCCGGGGCGCCGCCATCGCGCAGATCGGCACGGCCATCGCGATGGCAGCGGTGATGTTCGGCCTGATCCTGCACTTCCAGTACGCCTACGGGTGGAGCCCCGTGCGGGCCGGCCTGGCGAACCTGCCGCTCATCGTGACCATGATCGCGGCGACTCCCCTGTCCGAGTGGCTCGCGGGAAGGTTCGGCCACCGCGTCGCCTGCCTGGTCGGCGCCGCCTGCCTGGCCGGCTCGCTGGGCGCCCTGTCCTGGGGCGTCGACCACGGGTACGGCGTCATCGCGGCGTGCATGGTCCTGATGACCATCGGGCTGCGCACCATCATGACGATCTGCGCCATCGCGCTCGTCGACGCGATGCCGGAGAACCGCACGTCCATCGGTACGGCGCTCAACGACACCGCCCAGGAGGTCGGAACCAGCATCGGCACCGCCGTGGTCGGCACCCTGATCGCCGCGATGGTCACCACGCAGCTGCCCGCGGGCGCCTGGAGCAGCGCCCTGGTGGCGTCCTTCTTCCACGGCGAGCGGATCACCTACGCCGTGCTGGCGGTCGTCGTCGGCCTGGTCGCGGCCGGCGGCGCGCTGACCCTCACCGACTCCCGCGCCACCGAGGAGGCCCACTGAGGCCGGCGGCGCGGGAGGACGGCGCCACCCTCACGTGCGCTTGAAGTACTCGATCTCCCCCAGGGCGATCGGGCCTCCGCCCTCCTGCCCCGCCGCCTCCCGCACGACGAACTCGATCGAGACGACGTCGCTGATGCCGGTCCGCAGCGTCTGCTTTCCGGGCCGGTCCCCGAGAGGCATGGCCTCCTCGTGGACCGTGCCGTCCTTCGACTTGATGATCAGGTCGGCCTTGACCGGCCTCCCGCCCGTCTTGAAGACCTCGGGCTTCTTCGACACCCCGGTGTAGACCGTGACACCGACCAGCCGGAACGGCTCGTCGAACTCGGCGGTCAGCGAGTCGCCGACCTTCTCCGCGCCCCAGTAGGTGTTCGTCACCGTGTCTATGGCCTCCATCGCCGGGTGCCCGGGGGCGGCGGCGCTCGCGGAGACGTGTTCGGGGCTGATCTGTGCCGTGCCGCCGCGCTTGTCGCGTACGTCCTCGAACACGTACCGCCCGGCCGGGATCAGCAGATAGCCCGCGACCAGGAGACCCGCTGTCACCAGGGCGATCAGGCTCGCCCGCAGCAGCCTGCCCGAGCCCGCCCGCACCCGGCGGTTGAACGGCCACCGCGTCCGCCACCAGGGCAGCGGCGCGGCCTGCGCCCGCGGCTTCAGCGGGGAGGCGCAGTTGCGGCAGAACGTACGGCCCGGCCGGTTGGGCGTCCCGCACGACGGGCACGGCTCGCCGTCCGGCTCCTCGTCCACCGCCACCGGCCTGACGGTCGGCCGCGCGGCGATCGGCACGCCGGGCCGCACCGCCCCCACGGGCTCGTCGGCGGGCTCCGGCTCGGGTTCCGGTCGCGGACTCGGCTCCGGCCGTGCCGGCCGCACCGGTTGTACGGGGGCGGGCGCGGGCGCGGGAGCGGGAGCGGGAGCGGGAGCGGCCGGTTGTACGGGGGCGCGGCTCGGCGCCGGGGGTGTGGGCGGGGGCGTGGATGCGGACGGGGGCGTCGCTTCCGGTTCCGGTGCCGGGGGTGCCGGGGCCGTGCTCGGTTCCGGGGTCGGGGTCGGTGCAGGGGTCGGGGTCGGTGGCGGTGCCGGTGCCGAGGGCGAGGTCGGGGCCGCCGGGGTCGGGGCCGGGGTCACGGCCGTCGGGGTCGTAGCCGTAGCCGCCGGTTCCGGTTCCGGCGTCGGTTCCGGTGCCGGTGGCTCCGGCCGGGCGCTCCTCGTCGACCAGCCCAAGTACGTACCGCAGCTCCCGCAGAAGTCCTCGTTCTCGTCGTTGGCGGCGCCGCAGGCCGGGCACGGGCGCGTCATGTCAGGCTCCTGTCTCGTCGGCCGGGGCGCCCGGCAGGATCTCCACCCGGCAGGTGAGGTGAGCCGGGCACGAGGCACGGACGACGGTCAGGACGCGGGCCGCGTCCACCGTGCGTCCGGCCGGGGGCCTGACCCGTACCAGCAGTTCCCCGGTCGGGGCAGGAGGGAGTTCTCCCCCCGCCTCCGACGACCAAACCGCGCCGCCGCCGTCCTGGATGTCGGCCTCGACGCCGAAGCAGAGCCGCAGGTGTTCCGTGAGGCCCCGGCGGGTGCCGCGCCAGCGGTGGAGTTCGACGGCGCGGGCGACTGCCGCGCGGCGCAGGGCCACCGGCCAGGACGGGTCGATGCCCGCGTCGACCCAGGACGACAGCCAGGGCAGGAAGTCCTCGGGGGCGAGCGCGGGATCGAAGTAGGCCGGGAGGTTGTCCAGGGTGGACAGGATGGGGGCCAGGACCGTGTCCAGGCCCGCCGTGAAGCGCTGGGCGAGGTCGTCGTCCGCGTACAGGGCGGGCAGCAGCGCGCCGATCGGGTAGCGGCTGGGGAGTCCGGGGACGGCGGCCCTGGTCATCGGCGCTCACCGGGCCCGGACACCGTGACGGCGATCTGGTGCTGGTGGGAGAAGACCAGGGCGTCGGCCGCGACGTCGATGCGGTCGGCAGCCCCGCCGCGCCGGCCGGTGAGCGGGTCGGCGGGGAACAGCCGGACCTCCTCCACCAGACGCACCCCGGGCACGCCCTGGAGTACCGCGAACACCTCGCCGTACTGCACGGGCCTGCCGAAGGGCCAGCCGGTGCCGTCCGCACCGCCCCGCAGCGGGTCGATGTGGCGGAACAGGGCGTCGAGCGCGGCGCCCCTGACCCGGTCCGCCTCGCCCTCGTCCGCCACCAGGTTCGCGACGACGGTGACGCCCTGGTAGGCGGGGGGTTCCACGATCAGGCGGGTGCCGACGAGCCGGCGTTCGTCGAGCCGGGCGGCCACGGCGGCGAGCACCGGGTCCGGCGGGATCAGCTGCTCGAACCGCAGCCGGCCGCCCTCGTCCGGGACCGCGTCCGGCACGACCAGGACCCGTACGGCGCCGCCCTCGCCCGCGACGGCGGGCAGGCAGCGGACCCGGCGCAGCGAGGGGGCGGCCTCCCGGGCGATGACCTCGTGGTCCTCGGCCGTGACGGCGCGCTCCTGGACGCGCAGGATCTGGGGTGCGCGCGCCTTCGCGTTCTCAACGGTCTCGCCGTCGACCCCGCCGCGCGCCGCCTCGCGGTTGTCGACCCCCGCGACGTACGGGACGGAGCTGCGCAGGACGCGGATGGCGCCGCGCGCCACATTGCCCGCGGCCCCGCCGCCCGTGCGGTACTGGGCGATCCGGAGCTGGGCGCCCTTCGGGGGCACCGCCCCGTAGGCGCGCATCGTGCCGTCCGCCTCGCGGACCTCCGGCGGGAAGGCGAACCGGCCGGTGACGGCGTCGATCCGGACGTGCCGGTCGCCCGGGGAGGAGGCGCCGAAGTGCTCCACCGGGGTCCAGGTCTGCCAGCCCCGGTCCGACGACACCTGGACGGCGGGGGGTTCCGCGTCCAGCAGGATCGGCGTGCGGGGTACGGAGAACGTCTGCCCCGCGACGCCCTCGGAGGTGCCGAGCGGGACGTCGAGCACCGTCTCCGCGTGCTCGACGCCCATGGTGCCGCCGACGGTGAAGACCTCGGCCTCGCGGATCGTCGGGGACTCCGCGTAGAAGGGCTGACCGGGCGCCGCCTCGGTGACGCGGCAGCGCAGCCATCCGGCGCGGGTGCCTGCCGTGACGGACGCGGTGTGCCCGGCGGGCACGAACACCGTTATCTCACCGGGCTTGTTGAGCCCGCCCGTGGAGTCGGTGCCGGTCGCGCACGGCACCCAGCGGGCGCCGTCCCACGCCTCCCACACCAGCGGCGGCTGCCGGGGGTCGACGCCGACGCCCTCCACCCGGCTGTCCAGGCGTACGGCGACGATGCACCGGGGGACGGCGGTGGGCAGCCCGAACAGCAGGGCGTCACCGGGCGCGGGCCGGGGCTGGAAGCAGGGGATGTCCTTGCCCTCGCCGAGCGGCCCGGTGCGGTCGGTCTGCTCGCCGGAGGCCGGGACGGTGACCAGCCGGATCAGGGAACTCGGCACGATCGCCAGGTCATCCTCGGTCGAGAAGACCACCGCCTCCTCGGTCTCGCCGCGTGCGGTGGCGACCTCCGTGCCGGCCGGGAGGCGCACGGTGTCCGGCTGCGGCGCGGACAGCCAGAAGTCGACGTCGGCGCGGGCGGCCGTCGGCGGGAACAGCTGCACGCCCAGCAGATCGAGGAAGGCGAAGTAGTTCCGGTCGGGCACCCGGTTCAGCCGGTACAGCAGCTGGTCGACCATGTACGCGAACGTCTCGATCAGTGTGACCCCGGGGTCCGACACGTTGTGGTCGGTCCACTCGGGCGAGCGCTGCTGGACATAACGCTTGGCCTCGTCCACGAGCTGCTGGAAGCGCCGGTCGTCCAGGTTGGGCGGGGGCAGGGACATCAGCGGGCTCCCGTTTCCGCGACGCCGCCGGACGACGGGATCGTGTAGAAGGGGAAGACGAGGTTGCGCAGGTTGTTGGTGGACCGCACGGTGTAGTGCACGTCGATGTAGAGGGTGCCCTCCTCGACGGTGTCGAAGGCGACGACCACGTCCCGTACGTCGATGCGCGGTTCCCACCGCTCCAGCGACACCCGCACCTCGTGGGCGATGCGCCCCGCCGTCGCGCCGTCGCCGGGCGCGAAGACGTAGTCGTGGATGCCGCAGCCGAACTCGGGGCGCATCGGCCGCTCCCCGGGCGCGGTGCCCAGCACCAGACCGATGGCCTCCTCGATCTCCTGCTCGCGCTCGACCATGCCGATGCCGCCCGTGGCGCCGACCCGCAGCGGGAAGCCCCAGCCGCGTCCGATGAATCCGCCCTCGCTCACATCGGGCCTCCGATCAGGACGTTCGGCGCCCCGGCGACGATCTTGGCGCCGCAGCTCGTGGTGTCGCCCATGCGGGCGGCCGGCAGCCCGCCGATCATCACCGCTCCGCCGACCAGGGCCGCCGGGTTCGGCATGACGACGTTCCCCGGGCCGAGCAGGGCGTGCGGGGGGATGACGCACACGTGGAGGCTTCCGGTGACGGCGGCCGGCCTGCCACCGATCAGCACGGTGGCGACGGCCACCGCACCCGGTGGCGGGGTGCCGATGACGCCTCCGTGGACGGTGGGGTCGCCCGTACGGGCTGCGGGGGGCATGGCTGCTGGTCTCCTTGCTGTGTCTGTCTATCTGTATCTGTCTGTATCTGTCTGTCCGTCTGCCTGCGGTCAGTTGATCCGGACGAGGGCCGCCTTCAGGACGGCGAGCAGGCCGCCGTCCACGGTGACGCCGGTCTTGCCGTTGACGGTCACCGACGCCCCCTTCACATGGACGTCGCCCAGACCCGCGTCGAGCGTGATCCCGGACCGGTCGAGGGACAGCGAGCTGAGCACCCGGGACGTGCCGCGCGCGTACACCTTCAGCGCGATCTCGCCCCGCCGCTCGTCGAGCATGACCTCCAACTGCTCGTCCCCGGTGGCGAGCCGCACGCCGGACGGGCCGCGCGGGGTGTCGAGGAGCTCGATCCGGTTGCCCGAACGGGACACCAGGGAGCGGCGGTTGACCTTGCCGCTGGTGGCGTCGACCAGCGGGACGTCGTGCGGGGACGGCTTGTCGACGCCGTTGTAGAGGCCGCCCAGCACATAGGGGCTGTCCAGCAGCCCCTGCTCGAAGCCGACCAGCACCTCGTCGTTGACCTCGGGGCTGAACACCCCGCCGCCGCCCTGCCCGCCCCACTGCACCGTACGGACCCAGTCGGTGACGTAGGTGTCGTCCAGCCAGGGGAACTTCAGCTTCACCGAGCCGCGTTCGCCGCCTCCCCGGCCCTCGCGGATGTCGGTGACCACGCCGATCGCGAGGCCCGGCATGCGGGGGCCCGGCGGGGCCGTGCCGCCCGCTGTGAGCCCGGAGAGGGAACGGTCGGGGGCGGTGCTGACCAGGAGCGTCGTGCGGTAGCCGCCGTGCGGGTCGAGGACGTGGTGGGCGGCCGTGGCGGTGTAGCGGCCGGCGAAGGCGGGGCCGACGTTGCCGAGGGCGACCGGTTCACCGGCCCGCAGCTTGGGGTTGCCCTCGACGACCGCCTCGATCTCCCCGAAGCCGGCGGAGACCCGCGCCGCGACCGCGCCGGCGACCGCGCCCGCCTCGGCCTGGGTCCGGTACGGGGTGTCGGCGACCGTCATCCGGGCGTTCGACCCGAACGCCCCGGCCGCGACGGACGGGCTCGTGCCCGGGACCACCGTCGTGCTGCGCACGGACTGCTCGCGGGCCACCAGCTTCGTCTTGGTCTCCACGTCCCAGCCGCGCACCTCCACACTGTCCGCCCCCTCGGCGCCGGTCAGCACGGCCCTGAGCGCCAGCAGGTTGCGCCCGTACTCCAGCACCATCGGGTGCTTGGTGGCGGAGGTGGACGGGGAGGGCGCCGACGCGGCGGGCTTCGGCTTCACGAACTGCAACACGCCGTTCTCGTCCACCCGTACGTGCGCGCCGCACTCCCCCGCGAGGTACTGGAGGAAGTCCCAGTCCGAGATGTTCGGCTGGGTGAGCTGCTTGTACATGACGGGGGCCGCCTCGACCTTCCCGCAGGCCAGCCCGGCACCCGCGGCGACCTTGCGGACGATGTCGGCGGCCTTCATGTTGCGGAAGGCCACCACCTTGCGCCCGCGCCGCAGCCGGTGCGCCTTGGAGAAGGCCCGGACGACGGTGAAGGAGCCGGTGGTGTCGCTGTCGAGTTCGAGGGCGGTGACCTCTCCGGTGAACAGCCGCTCGCGCGCCTGCTCCTGGACGGTGACCACGGAGATCTTCAGCGGGGTGCCGATCGTGATCCCGGTGGCGGTGAGCAGCGTGTGGTACGGGTCGCGGTAGGTCAGCACGGCGGTGTCCGGGAGGCCGACGTTCTCGTCGACCTCGCAGCGCACCAGCTGGGCCGCCCACGCCTGGGGCAGCTCGCCGGGGGCCTCCACGATCGGGTCGGCGGCGAAGGAACGGGCGGGTCCGGTCACCGGGCTGCCTCCGGGGAGCGGTCTTCGGCGGCACGGTCCTCCAGCGCGGGCACCAGGAGTTCGGTGCCCGGGGCCAGCTGCATGGGGTCGTCGATGTCGTTGGCCTCGGCGATCGTGCGCCAGGCGGTGGCATCGCCGTACTCGCGCCAGGCGAGCAGCGGCAGGCTGTCCCCCGCGACGACGACGTGCATCCGGCGTGCCTCCTTCGACCCGGACGTCGGGTTCTGGCCCGCCAGGTCGACGCTCGCCTCCTCGATGGTCAGCGAGCAGGAGGCGCGCAGCGGCTTCCCGTCCACGTCGAACAGCGTGTACGACACGGAGAGGCTCGACAGGATGCCGTCGAACGACGTCGTCTTCGACGTCCCCCAGTCGAAGCGCACCCAGGGCGTCGAGGGCTTCTTGCGGCCGAGACTGCTCGCGGTGGGCACGCAGGCCGTCATCAGCTGCTCCACAGCCGCCTCCACGGAGTTGTCGTGGGTGGCGGTGGCGTCGAGGAAGACGTCCAGGGACAGCGACCTGGGCCCGCTGCCCACGAACTCCGGCAGGGCGGACTCCTCGGCCGTCCTGGACGGGGTGCGGCGCCACTCGGTGGACTTGGACAGGGAGAGCGACGCCGGGTTGAACTGCAACGTGAGCTGGGCGAGCGTGCCGCCCGGTTTGAGGCCGACGTCCGGCGGCGGCTCCATGAGGGTCAGCTGAGCGCGTGCGCGGCTCGTCCGGGAAGCGGCGGGCATGGGGTTCCTCCTTCCTGCACGTGTCCGTCCCGGTGGGGGCGGTGGGCGTGGCGGGGGTGCGGGTGGTTCATCAGGACGGCACCAGGCCCTCGTGCGCGATCTCCAGGGTCTCGATCGCCGGCTCGGAGCTGGACGGGTCGAAGGAGGGCCCCTGCCAGCGCACCGGCACGATGCCCTGGATCTGCCAGCTGATGATCCGGGTCAGGTTGGGGCGGAGCGCGACGATCTCGCCGTCCTTGCGTTCCACCCGCTGGGTCGTCTCGTTCAGCCAGCGCGCGATCTTCAGGGTGTCGGTGGTGACGGGGCGGGTCAGCGTGATGTTGGTCCAGGTGATCCGGCCCGGCAGCTGCCAGGTGAACCCGTTGTTGCCGCCCTCGGCGTACTGCTCAAGCTCCACCTCGGCGCCGAGCCCCGAGCACGTGTGGAACTGCCCGAGGTCGCTTCCGCCGATGGCGAGCTTGAAGAACACGCTCGTCGCGAAGATGTTGTCCGTCATCTGCTGCTTTCTCTCTTCAGCGGCGGCCGTCGTAGGGGCGTCCGGAACGTTCCCTGCCGCGGCGCAGGTCCGCCCGGAGCAGCCTGCTGACCGGGTCGATCAGGCGCCGGGCCAGGTCTTCGACGTCCACCCCGGCGGCCTCGTCCGGGCGGGGCGCGGTGGGCACGGCGGGGGCGGCGGGGGCGGCGGGACCGGTGGACGCCGCGCCCGGGGCGGGTTTCTTCTGGACCACCCGGACGGGCACCCCGGCCAGCCCCGCTTCGGCCACCGCCCGCTGGACCGCCTGGGCTCGGGGGTCGGGCTGCGGGGAGCGTCCGGCCCGGTTCTCGGGCTGCCGGTCCGGTGCGGGGCGCGAGGCGCGTACGGCGAGGGGCGGCGACGCGCCGAACGGGTCGTCCTCCGGCGCGGGCCCGGCCGCCGGGGCGCCCGCCTCGGGCACGACCGGCATCGCGAGGCGCTGCACCGGCACGGCGGCGCCCCCGGGGCGCGGGGAGCCGGGCGGGTGCGGGCGCACGACGGGGACGGGCGCCGGTGCGGGCGGGGCGGACTGGCGGACGGCGAGCGGTGGTTGGGCGGCGCCGGGGGTGGTGGGGCCGGCGTGGGCCGGTACGTCGGGGTGGGTGGCCCGCTGCACGGTGGTGTGGCGGGCGACCGGGGCGGGCGGGGTCGCCCGCGTGCGTGGGGCGGCCGGGGTGGTGCGGGTGTCCTGGTGCGATTCCGGGCGCGGGGTGTCCGCCGGGCGCGGGGTGTCCCGTCGCCAGGTCGCGGGTACGACGGGGCGCGTGGCGGCGGCGGACGGCGGCGCCGAGAAGCCCTCGGCCGCGCCGGTACGCACGGCCAGGGTGCGCCCGGCGAGCAGGGCGCGCGACCGCTGGACGATCAGGGGATCGGGGCCGGAACCCGTACCGGGCGTGGCGGGTCCCGGCGCCTGTCCGCCCGGTCCGCGTGAGGTGATCCGCCGGACGCGTACGGGGGCCACCGCGCCGGGGGGCGGGGAGGCGCCGCCCGTGTCCACGGCGGCGCGTTGGACGGCTGCGGGCTGGGCCGGGGATGCGGAGGGCCCGGCGGGTCCGGCGGGCGTTTGGCCGGGCTGGGCGCCGGGCGTGGTGCCGGGCTGGGCGCGCAGGGGCATGGCTGCGGGCGCCGGCGTGGCGGGGGTGGCGGGCGCGGCGCCCGGCCGGTGCGGCGTCTGCGGGGCCGCGGGGCCCGGCCGTACGCGGCGCGGGTCGCCCAGCAGCGGGGCGTCGCTCGCGGTGCCGGCGGTGGGCGGGAGCGCGGAGAGGGGCGCGCCGAGCCCGCCCCGGATGCGCGCCTGGGCGCCGGGGGTACGGGGCGCGGGGGCGTGCGCCGGGCGCGCGGACGGGGCGACCGGGGACGCGGGTGCGGGCTGGACCGGCGTCGGGGCGGTGCCGGGGGCGGACCGCTGACGTTCCGTCGCCCGGTGCTCCGCCGGGCCCCGCTCGGGCTGCCCGCCGGCCCGCTGCGGGGAAGGGGCGGAAGGCGTGGCCGCGTCCTGCGTCTGCCGCTGGACCACGGGCAGGGCGGGCCCCGACGAGGAACCGGAACCGCCGTCCCGGTCGGCGGGCGTGACGAAGGGGGCCGCCTCGGGGGGCAGTTCACGCAGCGGCTTGCCCAGCGCGGGGCGCACGGGCGGCGGGGCGGACGGGGCGGACGGGCTCGCGGAACGCTCCGGCGCGACCACGGGCGGGCGCTCCGTTGACCCAGCCCGGTCGGCGGGCGTGCGACCGGGGCCGGGGCTAGCGCCAGGGCCAGGGCCAGGGCCAGGGCCGGAACCGGGGCCAGGGCCAAGCGCCTTGGGCGCGGACGCGTCCGCCCGCCGCTGCACCACGGACGGGCCGCTCTCCGTCGCCCCACGACCGGACTCCCCCGCCGCCCCGGCAGACCCGGACACATCCGCCTGCCGCTGAACCACGGGCAGATCGGGCCCCGCAGAGGAACCCCCGCCATCGAGGGCGGCCGGGCCCGCAGGGCTGACGCCGGCGGGCAGTTGGCCCAGGGGCTCGCCCAGCGCGGGGCGCACGGCCGGCGCGGCGGACGGCCTCGCGGAACGCTCCGGCGCGACCACGGGCGGGCGCTCCGTTGACCCAGCCCGGTCGGCGGGCGTGCCGGAACCAGGACCGGAACCGGACCCGGGACCGGAACCAGGACCGGAACCGGGACCGGGCACCACGGGCGCGGACGCGTCCGCCCGCCGCTGCACCACGGACGGACCGCTCTCCGCCGCCCCACGACCGGACTCCCCCGCCGCCCCGGCAGACCCGGACACATCCACCTGCCGCTGAACCACGGGCAGATCGGGCCCCGCAGAGGAACCCCCGCCCCCGGGAGCGGGCAGCACCGACGGGCTTACGCCGGGCGCCGGTTCACGCAGAGGCTCGCCCAGAGCAGGGCGCACGGAAGCCGCGTCCGGTCCGTCGACAGCCGGGCCCTCGGCGGGCCCCCGGCCGGGCGTGACCGGCGGCGCGGCCGGCACGAAGGCGGCCAGGTTCCGCAGGGGCGTCGCCGGACGCCGGGCGATGATCAGGGGAGCTGCGGTGCGCCGGGCCCGGACCGGGGCGGGCCGGGTCTGCACCGGTACGGCGGGGCCGCTTTCCCCGGGCGCGCGGGGCGCCGGGGCGGCGGGCGACGCGGAGCCGGACACAGCTGTGACCACCCGTCCCGGACGACCCCGGCCCGGAAGGGCGGGCGTACGCGTACTCCCGCTCCCCGCGTCCGTATCCGCGCGGGCGCCCGATCCGCCCGCCCCGTCGGCGCCGGGCTGCCGGGCCGCCGGGCCGCTGCCGGTGCGGGGCCGCGTGGTGCCGGGCCGCCGCTCGGCGGTCGGGGTGCCAGCTGCGGAAGGCGCCACCGGCTCCTCCGGTGTCCCGGCCGCCCGCAGGACGAGGGGCGCCGCTCCGGAGGAGGACGCGGGCCGGGCGGCGCCGGGCCGGGCCACGCCGTGGATGAGGCCGACCGGCGCGGAGGGCAGCACGGCATGGCCCAGCTCGCCGCCGTACGCGACGTTCTGCCAGGAGGCGAGCCGGGACCTGA
Source organism: Streptomyces sp. ATexAB-D23 (assembly GCF_000373645.1). Taxonomy (GTDB): domain Bacteria; phylum Actinomycetota; class Actinomycetes; order Streptomycetales; family Streptomycetaceae; genus Streptomyces; species Streptomyces castrisilvae. The sequence goes on from NZ_KB892017.1 coordinate 16,810, forward strand.
AGCGCAGGCCGTCGCTCACCCCGATCGAGGACCGGGCGACGGTCACCGCGGGCGGGGCGACCCGCCGCCAGCCTCCGTCCCAGTCCGCGCCGGACGGGGCTGCGGGCCCGGCCGGTGCCGGTTCCGTAGTCGGTGCCGGGGTCGGAGCCGGTGCCGGTCCCGCGTCGGGGCCGCCGTCACCTGCCGCCGCCGCGCGGGCCCGCCGCCGGAACAAGTCCCTGAACTCCACGCCCTCACCCGCTCTCGTTGACGCGGGTGTTGATCCGCGCTATCTCCCTCACCCACTCCTGCCGCTCACCATGGGTGAGGTCGAGGATCTCCTCACGCTGCCAGTGGAAGTGGTAGGCGATGTACGCGAGCTCCTCCCGCAGCCGGGAAGGCGCGTACGTCACGATTCCCCCAGGCGTTCACCCGAGAGGTCCACCTCGAAGGAGCCGTGGCACAGCGGGCACGTCACCGCGGCGTGGGTGTGGCCCTCGCTGTTGATGCGGCGGTAGAAGTCCTGGAGGAACGCCACGTCGGTGGCGTACATCCGCTCGACCACCCCGGCGTGCACATCGGTCACCGTGCCCAGCCGGGTGATCACCTGGCTGAGCAGCACGACGCTCAGGTACGCCGGGTTCTCCTTGACCCGCAGGTCGATCTGCGGGCGCAGTTCGTCGCGGGCCGTGGCGAGCCGCATCGACCCGCTCCGGTGCACCTGGCCCTCGTCGTCCACGTAACCGCGCGGCAGCTCGAAGTCGAACTCCGTACGCAGGTCGGAGCGGTCCGGCTCGCGGGCGGGAGGCGGCGCCGGGGCGGCCTCCCGCTGCGTGGGCGCGGCGGCGGCGAGGTTGTCGAGGACCTCTTCGAGCCCGCCGCCGGAAACGGTCCTGCGCCTCATTCGACCACGATCTCCTCGAAGGTGATGGTGACCGACTCCGTCGCCGCGCTGGACTCGCCGGCCTTCAGGGAGGGGCCCTCCCACTTGCTGGCCCAGCCCTGCATCAGCTGGATGCGGCGGACGGTGTCACCCTTCGAGTCCTTGATCTCGATGGTGAGGTTCTGACGCGCGGTGTCGACGGCACCGTTGTTCAGCGTCTCCTTGATCCACTTGGTGAACTCGCTGCTCTTGTCGAGCCCGCGGGTGATCGTCACCTCGCCGGCCTGGCGCGCGCCGGGCTGCTTGCGGATGATCTGCTTGCCCTCGGCGGTCACCTGCCTGACCTCGACTACTTCTTCCTCGACGGTCAGACCGCTGATCTCCTGGATCGACTCCACGAGATAGCCGCCGAGCTGCACGCCGAAGACGTGGGTGGAAAGAGCGTCGCCCTCTGCCATGACTGTGTGTCACCTGTTCCGTTCGTTGCCTGCTGGGTCACTCCGGGACGAGGACGGTCACTCGTCCACGAGGCTGGTGCTGTCGGAGAACTGCGAGAGGCGGAAGACGACGAACTCCGCGGGCTTCACCGGGGAGACGCCGATCTCGCAGACGACCTGGCCGAGGTCGATGGACTCCTGCGGGTTGTTGTCCCGGTCGCACTTGACGTAGAAGGCTTCCTCCGCCGTGCGGCCGAAGAGCGCGCCCCGGCGCCACTCCTCGGTGAGGAAGGCGGTGACGTTGCGCCGGATGCTCGACCAGAGGCGGTCGTCGTTCGGCTCGAAGACCACCCACTGGGTGCCCAGGAGGATGGACTCCTCCAGGTAGTTGAAGAGGCGGCGCACGTTGAGGTAGCGCCAGGCCGGGTCGGAGGAGAGCGTCCGCGCGCCCCAGATCCGGATGCCCCGGCCCGGGAAGGCGCGTACACAGTTGACGCCGATCGGGTTGAGCAGGTCCTGCTCGCCCCGGCTCAGCCGCAGTTCGAGGTCGAGCGCGCCCCGGATGACCTCGTTGGCGGGGGCCTTGTGCACTCCGCGCTCGCCGTCGCTGCGCGCCCAGACACCGGAGACGTGGCCGCTCGGCGGCATCAGCGTCTGCTGCCCGCTCGCCGGGTCGAGGACCTTGAGCCAGGGGTAGTAGACCGTCGCGTAACGCGAGTCGTATCCGGCGTCGTCGTTGCGCCAGGTGCGTACGCGCTGGGCGTTCATCCCGGGCGGGGTGTCCAGGACGGCGACCCGGTCGCCCATCTGCTCGCAGTGCGCGATCACGGCCAGCTGTACGGCCCTGACGCCCTCGTCGTCGATGTCGCCGCGCTTGTGGGCGCTCATCAGGTCGGGGACGGCGACCATGGTGATCTCGTCGATCGCCTCCAGGGCCGCGATGCCCGTACGGGCCGACGCGTCGCCGACGAACTCGACCGGCCCGGTCCCGGCCTGGCCGGCGTTCTCCGGGGCGGCGGGCGCGAGGCTGAGGCTCTGCTTCTCGGGGCGGGTCTGGGCGGTGCCGGGCTGCTCGGTGACCTCGATGAGCTTGGACTGGCGGGCCTGGGTGACCAGGTAGCCCTTGACGTTCTTGCGGACGGAGGTGTCGAACGTCTCCGCCACCTTGCCGCCCTGACGCACCAGCAGCCGGAAGCGGTCCTCCGGGGGGTTCTCGCCCTCGGCGTCGGTGACCTCGATGGAGAGGCCGTCACCGGCGCCCGGCCGGGCGGAGACCAGGAAGCCGCCGATGGCGACGGACGGGGCCGCCGCGGGCGCCGCGCCCCGGGGCGCGTCCTCGGAGGGGCCGCCGACGCGCACGATGTACGCGGCGCCGCCGCCGTTGCTGAAGTAGCCGTGGACGGCGAGCGTCAGATAGGTGTCCGGGGTGAAGGTGCCGAACGCCGAAACGTACTGGTCCCAGCTGGTCACCAGCGTCGGCCGGTGGAAGGGGCCCTTCTCCGCGAAGCCGACGAAGGCTGCGACCGCGGTGCCGACTCCTTCGATGGGCCGTGCTCCGGACTGCACCTCCTCCACGTATACACCTGGGGTGAGGTACGACGGCATGCTCGCTCCTTCGGCTGGTCAGTCGTTCGCCTGCTCAGTTGCTCAGTCTTGCTCCGGGGCGTGCGCGGGCAGTAGGCCTCAAAGTCCTGGCCGGGGGGCAGGGCCACTGCACTTTCCGGGCCGCAGGACGCCGGCCGGGCCACCCCGGCGGACGTGCGGCCGACGGACCGCCCGGATCCCGCCGGGCGGTCCGATCGATTCCAGCCAGAAGGCCGGGAGTCGGGTGTGACGAAGCCAACTGATTCCGGTGTCCGCTCCGGCGCACTGGAAAGCCGTGGTCCACACCAATGTGCGCGGGGGTCCGCCGTTCACGCCGTGCATTACCACCGGAATTGACCGGTAATCAGCGCGAGAGGCCGGGTATTCACCAGTCGGCCGGTACCTCTCCGATTTACGGGTCCAGGGCGCCCGGGTGTGCGAAACGCCACACCCGGGTGAACTCCCAGGTCACGCCACCGCAGGTCGGAATCCCGCCTGTTCACGTCAATGGAACAGACGGGCATGAATCCGGGGCTATCGTTCCTATCGTGCGACGTCGCTCAACCGGCCACTGACATTGAGTACCTGATGGCACTTCGAGGCCTGCGTTCCGGTTGCCGGAGTCCCAGGCTTGGAGCACGTCACAGAAATAGTGATCGCGTCCTTCTCCAGTACCTGAATGGGGGTGACCCAGTGATAGTCCTGGTTCCGGAACGTCTCCAGCGCAATGGTGGTGATCTTCCGCTTCCCGAAGGAGATCGTCAGCACCCCCTCGTCGCCCTGGAAATTCGCCACGACGATGTCCGTGACTCCGAAAGTCTTTCCGTCCTCGACGACGTAGGTCCCGACCCCCTGTTCCCCGGCCCGTGTCTGCACGTCGATGGTCTCGGAGCTCTGGGCGCCGTCGCCCCCGCCGCCGCCCCCGGTCGAACCGGAGCCACCGCCCGTACCGGCACCGCCGCTCCCGTCCGCCCCGGACGTGGTGCCCTGGCCCTTCGCCTCCCCCTGGCCCTTGCCGTCGTCCGTGGCGCCGCCGGCAGCCGTGCCGCCCTGGGGCGCCCGGTTCTCCTCCTGGGCCGCCTTGGTCCCCGCTTCCTTCGCGGCGCTCTGGACGGCGGGCCGCACCAGGGCGAACCACGCCAGGAGCAGCGCGATCAGGGCCGCGAGGACGATCAGCAGCCACTTCGGCAGCACCGGGAGCTGGACGAACTCCCCCGGCAACGGCTCCGGCGGGACCTGCTGCCGCCCGTCCTCGGTGGCAGCCTCCTCGGTCTCCGGCTCGGCGGCGGCGACCTCGAACGGCCAGGTGGCCGGGGCGCCGAACCAGATCAGCTTCCGGGCCCGGACCCGCAGGCCCGCCTCGGCGGACTCGCCGGGCTCGAGCGTCCGGCGTTCCGGGGTGAAGGCGAGGCGCAGTTCCTCGCCCGCCTGCCTGCCGCCGAACACGACCTCGGTGGGAGCGTTCCCGCGGTTCTGCACCGAGGCGCGGAAGCGGGCGCCCAGCCAGCCCCTGCGCCGGCCCGGCTCCAGCCTCGCCCGCAGCTCACGGAAGGGCGCGACCACCACCGTCATCTCGGGAACGGCGACCGACTCCGGGTGCTCGGCGGGCAGTACGCGTATGCCCACGGGCACCTCGCCCGCCCTGACCTCGTGGGACCTGGGCGGCGCGAACCGCACCGTCACGGTCTGGGACGTACCCGGGTAGAGCGAGACCCGCTCCGGTTCCACCGTGGTCCAGGGCGCACTGTCGCCGACCACTTCGAGGGTGTACGCCTCCACGATGTCGCCGTCGTTGCGCACGGTCAGCGTGGTCGTCGCTTCGGTGCCGGGCGACACCGTCACCGTGGGCATGTCGAGTTCGGCAGATGTGGTCACGATGCGACGTTAGGCCGCACCACCGTCCCCGCAGCAGGGGCGGGAGGGCAACGTCCGGGCAGGGGCGGTGCCCCGGCGGCACACCCGTGCCGGGTGCCCGCACCGCATCCCCGGGCCAGGTCGCCCTGCGGGGCGCCGGGCGAGCGAGCACGGCACACCCGACGTATCGGATATCGGCGAAAGCGGCCCAGAAGGACGAGCGCATGACCACGACCACGACAGACATATCGAAGACGGGGGCTGCGGGCGGCCCCGGCCGTGTGCCCTCCGCGCCCGAGCAGCGCACGAGGAGCACACCGGCGCCGGGCCGGGTCTCGGTGGCGGTGTACGCGGAGGACCTGATCCTCCAGACCGGTGTGGTGCAACAGCTGCGCCCCCGGCCGGAGATCGAGCTGATGCCGGAGGAGGAGGCGGACAACGCCCAGGTCTCCTTAGTAGTGGTGGACATGGTGAACGAGTCCGCCGTCCAGCTCCTGCACCGCCTCCAGCGCAACACCTCCACCCGCACCGGCCTGGTCGTCGGCTACTTCGAGGCGGGTGCCCTCCAGACCCTCATCGAGTACGGGGTCTCCGCCGTGCTGCGGCGCGGGGAGGCCGACCAGGACCGTCTCGTCCACCTCGTCACGGCCATCGCGAAGGGGGAGGGCGTGCTGCCGGGCGATCTCCTCGGCAAGCTCCTCGACCATGTCAGCAGCCTGCACCGCACGGTGCTGGACCCCAGGGGCCTCTCGTTGTCCACCCTCACGACGCGGGAGGCGGAGATGATCAGGCTGGTGTCGGAGGGCTACGGCACCGCGGAGATCGCGCAGAAGACCTCGTACTCCGAACGCACCGTCAAGAACGTGCTGCACGAGGTCGCCACCCGGCTGGACCTGCGCAACCGGGCCCACGCGGTGGGCTACGCCATGCGGCACGGGCTCATCTGACGGGCCCGCGGGGGCAACCGGAGTTGCCTCCGCGGTGTCCCGGGGTCCGTGGGAAGAGGCTGCCGGGCACCCGCGGAACGGGGCGGTGGCCCGGCGGACGGGTGCCGGGCGTCCGGGCCGGGGCGTTCCCGCCGGGCGGGCAGCCGCAAAGGGCACCCGCTCTTACCCCGTCCCGGGTACTCCCGGCCCTGTCCCCGCGCCCCCGTACGCGGGATGCTCAGCGTGGAGAACCATCGACCAGACTGTGAGGTGGACCGTGAGCGGTCCTGCTGGCCCGGCGAGGGGTGCCCGGTTGCGTCGGCTGAGCGGCGCCCTGGTGCTGCTGACACCCCTGCTGGTGGCGGGTTCCGTATCCGCCCCGCAGGATCCGCACCAGGCGGTCGCCGCCGCGGAGGCGGCCCCGGCGGACACCGGGCGCATCGTCTTCGCCGGTACGGGCCACCGCAGCCTGGGGCGGGCCGTCTCGGGGACGGCTACCGAGGACCTGTTCGACAGCGACAAACCCGCCCACTACGACCAGGACGCCTTCGGGCGCGGTGAGGTGCTGGTCTTCACCAGCCTCCGCGACGAGGCCCGGCCGCAGGTGTACGTGCGCGGCGCGGACGGCAACGTACTCAGGCTCACCTTCGGCATGGACGCCGCCCACCCCGAACTCTCCGTCGACGGGCGGACGGTGGTCTTCGACTCGTCCGTGGCGGGGGCCGGCGAGGGCGCCCAGCGTGACCTGTGGTCGATCGGGGTCGACGGCAACGGGCTGCGGCAGCTGACGGACACCCCCGACGCCGACGAGACCTCTCCGACGCTCTCCCCCGACGGCACCCGAATCGCGTACGCGAGCGACGGCGGCCCGGAGCCGGGCACCCAGATCTACGCACGGGACCTGGACGGCGGGGCGGTGACCTGCGTCAGCGACAGCACCGAGGGCGACGCGAGCGAGCCCGAGTGGAACCCGGTGGGCGACGAAACCCGCCGCTCCCGCATCGCGTACACACTGGCGGTCACGCCGAAGAACGCGACGGACACCGGCTTCCGGCTGCGGGTCACCGACGGGCCGGGCAAGGTCCGGCCGGTGCTGACCGACCCCAATGAGGACTGGGGCACCCGGTCCTCGGCCTGGCTCCCGGACGGCGTCGGTCTGCTCTTCCTCAGCCCCAACCGGGACTGCGGATGCGCCCCCTACGACCACGTGTACCGGATCCCCTCCCTCGAAGACCCGGCCCCGCAGATCCAGCTCACCGAGAACCGTGAGGTGGACACACCCGCCGTACTCGGAACGGGCGGCGGCACCTGGACGACGGTCGTCACCCGCCGCACCACCGAGGACGACGAGATCGTCACGCTCCAGGACATGCGGCAGGACGGCGCGGACCCCCGGGACCTCAGGCTCGACGTGCTGCGCGAGGACCCGGCGGCCAAGGACAACAAGAGCGACGATCCCGCCCTGGACCCGCTGTTCCACCCGGGCACGGACTACGACCCCTGGACCGAGCGGCAGACGTACACGCCCGACGGACAGAAGATCGCCGTCACCCGCTTCGTGGACGACGAGGGCGAACGGGTCCAGCAGATCTGGCTGACCGACACCGAAGGGCAGAACAAGAAGCTGCTGAACCTGGAGGGGCGGGCCCCGAAGGAGCGGGACACCGACCCCGCGTTCTCCCCGGACGGCACCCGGCTGGCCTTCACCCGGTCCACCCCCGGCGAGGGCGAGAACCCCACGTGGACGAGCCGGGTGCTCGTCGCCGACGCCGACACCGGGAAGATCACCGGCGAGGTGGTCCCGCCCGAGGGCGAGGTGGTCGGAGGTGACGCCCAGCCCGCGTGGTCGTCGGACGGCACCATGCTCGCCTTCACCCGCAACCAGGTGATCCGGGGCCTCGGCGGCATCAAGCACGTCTGGACGGCCCCGGCGGACGAGCTCGGACAGCAGGACGACCTCAGCGTCCACGGCTGCCCCGGCGAGTGCAAGGTGATCGACGACAGCCCCGCGTTCTCCCCCGACGGCGCGTCCGTCGCCTTCAACCGCAAGGACCGCGCCGACCAGATCAACCAGCGGGCGAGCGTCGTCGTCATCTCGCCGGACGGCGGGAACTGCCGGGTCGTCCTGCCCACCGACCGCCGCGACGACCCCGCCGCCTGCGGCGAGGAGATCCCGGACGTCGAACAGACCGGCCCCTACCAGCCACGTGACGTGGCGTGGTCGTCGGACGCCGGGCGGCTGGTGTTCAGCCACCGCCGGGACAGGGCACCCAGCTCCCCCGAGCAGCTGTCCGAACTCGACCTCGCCACCGGCACCGTGACCCCGCTGACCGCGCGGCTGCGGGGCCGGCAGAAGGAGCCCGCCTACCAGCAGCAGGTGGACCTGGCGGTGACCGCACCGCCCACCACGCCCCCGGTGGACACCGGCTCGTCGGTGACGGTGACGGTGACCGTCACCAACCACGGCCCGGCCCCCTCGCCCGGCACCACCTTCGTCGCCGACGTCCCGCAGGGCGTGCGCCTGGAGGAGCTGACCAGCACCGCCGGCACCTGCGCCGCCGGATCGCCGAGCTGTGACCTGGGCGTCCTCAAGCCCGGCGACGAGGTCCAGGTCACCGCGCGGCTGACGGGTGTCACGACCGGGCCCTGGCAGCTGGGCTGGTCGGTCACCGGTTCGGTGATCGACCCGAACCCCACGGACAACGCGACCGGGACGGACATCCGGGTCCGCGAGATCCCCCAGCTCCCGGACCCGCCCGCGTCCCCCGTCCCAACCCCGCCCCACACCCTCCCGCCGCCGGCCTCGCAGCCGCCCGCCCAGCCGCCGGCTCCGCTGCCGCCCGCACCCGAGGCGGGCCCCGGGGTCGTCGTACGGGCGCAGCCCAGCCCCGGATACGTGGGCGGCCGGGTCGTGGTGACGTACACCGTGCGCAACGGGAAGAACGCCCTGGCCACCGGTCTGCGCCTGCGGCTCGGGCTGCCCGCCCGGGTCCCCGTGGAGACGCTCCCGGCCGGCTGCACCGCCGCCGGGGCGTGCACGCTCCCCGATCTGGCGCCCGGCGCGTCCTCGGTACTGCGGGTGGTCCTCGCCCCCGACCGCGCGCTGCGGACCACCATCACCGGAACGCTGACCACGAGCGGCACCGACGCGGACCTGGGTGACAACGTCTCCCGCGCTCCGCTGCGCATCCTCCAGCCGCGCATCGTCTCGGTGCCGGAGGTCGGCAAGCCCGGATTCGTCACCTCGGTGCGGGGGAAGGACTTCCCGCCCGGCGTGGCGGTGAAGCTCACCTGGAAGCCCGGGATCACGGCGACCGCGCCGCCCACCCGGCCGGGCGGCGACGGCACGTTCATCGCCCAGCTGCTCATCCTGGTGAAGGACCAGACGGGGCCGCGCACCATCACCGCGTCCGGGCCCGGCTTCTCCCCGGTCTCCACCGACTTCCTGGTGGTCAGCGGCAACATCGTGCCGCCGGACGAGGTGGGCCGCCGGTGATCCACGAAGTGGACGAGGGGCTGCGGCTGTTGCTGGTCGACGCCGGCCTCCAGGACAGCGGGGTCGAGCTGGTCTTCGACGCCCCGACGAAGGACTGGTCCGCGCGCCGCAACGCCCCCACGGTGAGCGTCTTCCTCTACGGCATCCGCGAGGACGCGACCCGTCGCCGTACCGGCACCGCCGAGGAGTACGACGAGGAGGGCGTGATCACGGGACGGCGCACGCCGCCGCGCTGGTTCGAGCTGACCTATCTGGTGACCGCGTGGACCAACCGCCCGCAGGACGAACACCGGCTGCTCTCCGAGGTGTTGCGCTGCCTGATCCGCACGAGCGTGCTGCCGGTGCGGATGCTCACGGGCAGCCTCGCCGACCTCGGTCTCACCGTGGAGATGGAGGCGGCGTCGGCCGGTACGGGCGACCGGCCGTCCACCGTGGACGTGTGGTCGGCGCTGGGCGGCGAGCTGAAGGCGGCGATCGACCTGCGGGTGTGGGCGCCGCTGGCCGGCGAGGTGGAGGCGGCCGGGCCGCCGGTCACCGAAGGGCTGCTGGTGCAGACGGTCCCCGCCCGGGACGGCCAGGCGACGGAACCGGGACGGCGGCTGCGCTACGAGGGCGCGTCGGACCCGGCGGGGAAGGGTTTCGCGGCCGAGCGTGACCGGCAGCTGCCGCCGGGCCGGCGCAGGCGTGGAGGTACGGCCAGGTGACCACCGCGCATCAGGCGCCGCCCGGCCTCCGGGAGCCGGACGGCGCCTCGCCGCCGCCCGTCGCTGACCTCTGGGAACGGCTCGTCCGCATCGAGCAGCGGGTACGGATCGCGGTCGCGCTGCGCCGGGACGCCGACCCGGAGCCGGACGACCCGTACCGGGGCCAGTACCTCACCGCCGCGGCGGCCGACCGCATTCTGGAGTCCCGCGACGCGTTCCGCCCCGTCCCCGCGCACGGCGCTGGTGAGGAGTCCCCGGAGCGGGGCCGGATCGCGGCGCTCGCGGAGCGCTTCGGCCTGGTCGCGCCGGACCTCGATCTCCTGCTGGTCGCGATGGCCCCGGACATCGACGCACGGTTCGAGCGGCTGTACGGCTATCTCAACGACGACCTGACCCGGCGCCGGGCGACGATCGGCCTGGCCCTCGAACTGTGCGGCCTGCCCGCCGCGGGGCCCGGCCGCTTCCGCTTCTCGCCGTCGGCCCCGCTCGTCGCGGCCGGCCTGGTGGAGGTGACGGAGACCGAACGCCCGCTGCTCTCACGGGTCCTGCGGGTACCGGACCGGATCACCGCCCATCTGCTCGGCGACGACGGGGTGGACGGCAGGCTGCACGGCCTGGTCCGGGCAGCCCGGCCGCCGCGGGAGCGCCCGGAGCCCTGCGAGGCCACCCTGCGGATCGCGGCGGCGGCGGGCACCGGCAGCGGCCTCGTGCATCTGCTGGACCGCGGCGGTGACCCCGGCGGCCTCGCGGCCGACGCGCTCGTCACGGCCGGGCTGCACCCGCTGGTGGTGGACGCGGCCGCGCTCGCCGCCGCCCCGGAGCCGGTGACGGCCGTGCGGCTCCTGGCGACCGAGGCGCGGCTGAGCGGCGGCGGTCTCGTCGTCGGCCCGCTGGAGACGCTCGTCCCCGAGCAGCCCAAGGGCGCCGCCCTGGTCGGCGCGCTCTGTGCGGCGGTCGGCGGCGGCTCGCCCCTGATCCTGTACGGCAAGAAGAACTGGGACCCGCTGTGGGCCGGTGACAGCCCGGTGGCGGTCCCCGTCCCGCCGCCGGACCCGTCGGACGCGGCACGGCGGTGGCGTCACGCGCTCACCGGGGCCGGTGCCCGGACCGGGCTCGCCGCCGGTACCGCGACGGCCGACGCGGATCTCGCCGACGCCACCCGCGCCTACCGGCTGGACTCGGGCCAGATCCGCCGCGCCGCCGCCGTCGCCTCCCGGCTGGCCGCGCTGGAGGGCCGCCCGGTGGAGGCCGGGGACCTGCGGACCGCCGTCCGGGCCCAGAACGGGGCGGGGCTCGCCCGGCTCGCCCGCCGTATCGAGCCCGCCGTCGGCTGGGACGACCTCGTGCTGCCCCCGTCGACCCGCCGTCAGCTGTCCGACCTGGCCCTGCGCGCCCGCCACCGGGAGCAGGTGCTCGGGCAGTGGCGGATGCGGCCGGGCGGGGGCCGGGGGCGGGGCATCGTCGCGCTGTTCGCCGGGGAGTCCGGGACGGGCAAGACCATGTCGGCGGAGGTCGTCGCGGCCGACCTGGGCATGGAGCTGTACGTCGTGGACCTGTCGTCCGTGGTGGACAAATACGTCGGCGAGACCGAGAAGAACCTGGAGCGGATCTTCGCCGAGGCGTCCGACGTCAACGCGGTGCTGCTGTTCGACGAGGCCGACGCCGTCTTCGGGAAGCGCTCGCAGGTCAAGGACGCGCAGGACCGGCACGCCAACGTGGAGTCGGCCTATCTCCTCCAGCGCATCGAGTCCTTCGACGGCATCGCCGTGCTCACCACCAACCTGCGGGCCAACCTGGACGAGGCGTTCACCCGCCGGCTCGACGTGGTCGCCGACTTCCCCGTACCGGACGCTCAGCAGCGGCTGGCCCTGTGGGAACGCTGCCTGGGCACGGAGGTCCCCCGCGACCCCGGCCTCGATCTGCCGACCTGTGCGGAGCGCTTCGAGCTGACGGGCGGTTCGATCCGCGCCTGCGCGGTCACCGCCGCGTACCAGGCGGCGGAGTCGGGCCGCCCGCTGGACACGGAACAGTTGGTCGCGGCCGTCCTGGCGGAGTACCGCAAGCTCGGACGGCTGGTCCTGGACAGCGAGTTCGGCCCGTGGCTGGAGCGGGCCCGGCGCCGGGACTGACCTCGGGGTGGCTCCGGGGGGGCCGGGAGTGTCCGGCTCCCGTCCATCCGCTCGGGCGGCGTGCGGGATCAGCGCAGAGCCATCCGCTATACGAAGGGATCACCCGCGTGCACAGCAACGAGACCGACCAGGCGTCAAAAGCCGACCGGCGCAAGCCCTTGGACGCCCGGACGGCCACACGGGCCACGAGCCCGCTGACGCTCGACGTCCTCCAGTCCACGATGGGCAATGCCGCGGTCAGCCGCATGCTGTCCGGGGCCGGGCGGACGGTACAGCGCTCTGCCGGCACCGAGGCCCTACGGTCACCGGGCCGCCCCCTCGATCCGGAGCTGCGGGGGGAAATGGCGCGGCGGCCCGCCTCGTACGCGTCCCCCAGCGTGCAGCGGGCGAGGCTGCGCGGCAGTGCTCCCGCCCCTATGGACACCGTGGCGCCCTCGGACCTGGTCAGCGCGATCAAGGAGCGCAGCAAGTTCATGGAGCGCTGGGTCTCCGACTTCGACCTGACCTTCGCCAAGGTGACCGACGCTCTCGACACCACCATCGAGGTGACGAAGGGCGGTGATCTTCTCCAAATGAGCCAGGAGATGATCGTCAAGTACACCGAGGTGACGAACAACAACCCCGACGGGGGTCTGCATCTACGCACCTTGAACTACGCCCTCGGGGGCTCGGAACCCGCTCCGGGCATCGGCGGCTTCAGCACCATGTCCATGTCGGGCACCGAACTCGTGGGCCGCCCCGGCTTCGCCCGCGTGACCGCGAAGGCTCTCGCGGTCGCGCCGGGACAGCACCGCCGCCACTACATCGCCTGGCACAACATCCGGTCCCTGCTGAACCGTTCGTACGCCGCCCACCCCCGCCTTCTCATTCCTTACCTTCAGAACAAGCTCGACCGCGGGCAGGTACATCCGGACATGAAGGACGAGTCGGACAAGTCCGTCGAGCGAATGTCGAGGGCCGAGTTCGGAACCGGGGACCGCGCTGCCGGGGAGACCCTGATGCGCGCCGCCTATGTGATGAACAGCTCCCAAAACAACCTGTGGGTGGGCAACGGGAGCGAGAACTCGGAGATCAACTCACTGAGCAGGTCGCTGCAGGGAAGGCTCCGTGACCTGACCGCTTTCCAGCTGCCCGTGTGGAAGGCCGACCTGGAGAACAATCCGACCGGCTCCCCGCAGGCGCAGCGGGCGAAGCACAACCTCCTCACCAGGATGAACGCAGACCTGCGGGCGCTCGCGGGCGCGAACACCGCGAACACCGCGCGCATCATGGCCGCGTTCAGGGACTTCACCGTCGACACGGTCATCCGGTCCCTGGAGACGGACGACCCCGCGGACAGGAATCACCCGGCCGCGCAGGCCGACGGCATCGCCGTGGGCAACGCCGTATTCGACGCCGTGTTCTCCGACAGCACCCCCCTCGACTTCCAGGTGGTGCGCCGTGCCGTCGACTTCCTCTGGACCTCGTCCTGACAGCGGGTACGGGGGTACGGACGCCGGAGCATCCGGCCCTCCCCTCGCGCACCGGACTCCGTATCATCAGGTGCATGACTGCCGAGCCCTCGCGATCCGCCGCCCGTATGCGGGCCTCCGACGCCGACCGCGAAGCGGTGGTGGAGCAGCTGCGGGAGGCGGCGGCGGAGGGGCGCATCGACCTGGACGAGCTGGACGTCCGGCTGAATCTGGCCCTCACGGCGAAGACGTACGGCGATCTCGCGCCGCTCACCGACGACCTGGTCCCGGTCGTGGCGGACACGGGCGAGCCGCTGACCCTGCGGGGCGGCATGCACGGCGTGAAGCGGGCGGGCGCCTGGAAGGTGCCGCCACTCATCGTCGTGCAGGCGGGCATGGGCGGCGCCCATCTCGACTTCAGCCAGGCGGAGTGCCGGCTGCGCGAGGTCGAGTTGGAGGTGGACGCGCAGATGGGCGGGGTGCGGATCGTGGTGCCGGAAGGCTGGGCCGTGGACACGGATGCGCTGGACCTCGGGCTCGGCGGCCTGCGGGACCGGACCTCGGGCACGCGGACACCGGGTGCGCCGCTGCTGAGGATCACGGGCACCTGCGGCATGGGCGGCGTCCGCCTGCGCCACCCCGGCTTCCGCGCACGCCGCAGGCAGCGCAAGGAGCTGGGGCGCTGAGGCGCTGAGGCGCCGCCTCTACAGGGGGCGGACGGTGAGGATCTGTTCCGCCCGGCCGACGGGGCCGTTGACGTCGTGCAGGACCGTGCTGGTGAGGCCCTGCCCGGTGGGGCCGAAGACGACCGTGGTGTCGAGGCCGGTCCAGGGGCCCTCGGGCTGCCGGTGCAGGTGGATCGTCAGGTCGACGTTGGGGAACATCCACTCGGTGGGCTGCTCGCGTACGGCGATGCCGTTGGCGGTGTCGACGAGCGCGACGTACGAGGCCAGCGGGCCCGCCGTCTCGCCCGCGACGAGGTCGAGCGGTGTGGAGATCCAGGCGGTCGTGCGGCCCGGCAGCGGCGGCGCGAGCGGGCGGACGTCGAGGGACGCGATGAAGCCGCCGGGCCAGAGGTCGGCCATCGGCCAGGGCGCGAGTGCCTCCGGCGGGGTGAGCCGCCCGGCCTCGCCGTCGGCGACGGCGGTGGTGTCGACGGGCGCGAGCGACCAGGCCCTGGCCCGTACGACGGGGCGGCCGGCGATGAGGGCGACGGCCTCCACGAGTTCGATGGTGCGGCCGGGCCGGACGGTCTCGACCCGGATCTCGCACTCGTCCAGGGCGAGCCGGCCGAGGATGTCGAAGCCGACCCGCGACAGCAGCAGGCGCTCGCCCGGCCGCTCTTCGAGGTGGCGCTCGATGGCGTGGACGAGGAGGCCGCCGAGCGGGCTGAAGTGCACCTCGTCCGTGCTCCACGCACCGCTCGCGTGGGCGGTGGGCTTGTAGTGGTGCGCGTCGATGCGCTCGTAGTAGCTGCCGGTGTTCAACGGATGCTTCCCTCGCGGCCGTGCGGATCGGGGGACAACAGCCTGACACCGCCTGTGTGTCCGCCGGTAGCCGGGCCCGGCGTGACACATGTAACGCATGGGCCGCGGGGCGCCAAGAGGGGATGAGGCCAGAGCAGTCGATCCGAGGAGCTTCCATGAGACATCCACCGGCCACCTACGAGGTGGCGAAGATCGGCGAGGACCCGGAGGCGTTCGAGCTGTTCTACCGGGCGCATGTGCAGGCCGTACTGCGCTACGCCACCCGGCGCAGCCGGGACGCGTACGCCGCGTCCGACCTGACCGCCGACGTGTTCCTGGCGGCGATCGCCGCCGCTCCCGGTTACCGCGAGGAGCTGGGCAGCCCCTCCGCCTGGCTCCACGGTATCGCCCGCAATGTCGTGGCGTCCGAGCGGCGGCGGGCCGCCCGGACGTGGAACGCCGAGAGCAGGATCGCCGGGCGCCGGCTGCTGGACGAGGACGACATCGCGCGGCTCGAAGAACGTATCGACGCCGAACGCGACAGCTCCGCGCTGCTGGCCGGCATGGCGGCGCTGCCGGCCGGTCAGCGGGCCGTGCTCGAACTCGTCACGGTCGACGGCCTGACCGTCCCCGAGGCCGCCGCCGCACTCGGCATCAAGCAGGTGACCGCGCGCGTCCGCCTGCACCGCGCCCGCCGCGCGCTGCGGGACACGTTGACGCCCGCTCCCCCGGAATCCCTTCCGCACCCCTCGTCTTTCGCCGTGGAGGCCCGATGAAGACCGAACGCTTCGAAGACCGTCTGCTGCACGCGCTGAAGGAGCACGTGGCGGAGAACGCCCACCGGGCGGGCACCGCCGAGGCGGTCCGTACGCGATCCGCCGGCGGGCGCTGGGCCCGCCGGGTTCCCCTCACCCTCGCCGCCGGTGCCGCGGCCGCCGCGCTGGTCGGCACGCTCGGCCTCGGGCAGTCCGCGTCCTCGGCCCCGGGCTCGTCCACGCGCGTCACCAACGCCGCCTACACGTTGGAGAAGGACGGGGCCACCGGCCGGGTCAGACTGGCCATCGTGGACCCGTCCGGGGAGATCGACGTCGAGACCATGCAGCGGAACCTGGCGGCCCTGGGGGTACGGGCCAAGGTGCTGCTGGGCGAGCCCGACTGCGCCAACCCGTCCCGCTCGAAGCCCGGGGCAGAACCGCCGTTCGACCTGGGCAGCCCCCGGGACGGCGAACCGACCCTCGTCGTGTCCCCCTCCCTCATCCCCGCCGACCAGACCCTGGTCATCGGCCTCGCCGCGCGCCGGCACTCCCTGGAGAAGATCGCGGCGGGGATGGCCCGGGGCGACGGCTCGGACTGCGTGCCCGCGCCCGCCGCCACGAAGCCGTAGGGCCGGGTTCAGGGCCGGAACACCGCCACCGCCTCGCACCCCTCCTCCCGGCGGAACGCCACCCGCAGCTCCATGCCGATGGCGAGCGCGCCCTCCTCGCACTCCACCACCTGCGTCATCATGCGCGGCCCCTCCGCCAGATCGACCACGGCGGCGATGTACGGGACGCGGGCGCCGAACGGGGGCAGGTCGTTGCGGTGGACGACGGACCAGGTGTAGAGCGTGGCCCGGCCGCTCGCGCGGACCCATACGCCGTCCTCGCTCCAGCAGTACGGGCAGAACTCGCGCGGGTAGTGGTGCGCCCGGCCGCAGGCCCGGCAGTGGCGCAGCAGGAGGTGCCCCTCGGCCGCGGCGTCCCAGTAGGGGCGGGTGAAGGCGTCGGGTTCGGGGAGGTCGTGGCGGGGGGCGGGGGGCGGCGGGGCGCTCGTCACAGGAAGAGTCCGATCGCGTGGTCGAGGGACCAGGTCTGCCAGGACATCGCGAACAGGGCGACCAGCGAGATGAGCGCCATCATCGCGTTCTGCCCCTGCTCGGCCCAGTCATGGATCATCAGCACCAGGTAGAGGAGGTTGAGCAGGAGGCCGCCGACGAGGGCGACCGGGGTCAGGAAGCCGGTGACCAGGCCGAGCCCGAGGGCGAGTTCCGCGTACACGACGACGTACGCCATGGCCCTGGGGTGCGGGGCGACGGTCTTCTCGAAGCCGGCGCGGACCACCGGCCAGCGGTGCTTCCCGGCCACGTCCGCCGCCCACGCGATGCCGGTGCCGCGCTGGAACCACGCCTTCCGGTCCTTGTGGCGCCAGCTCTCCAGCCACCACAGGCCGAGCCCGACGCGCAGTACGGCGAGCCACTGGGCCCCGTCGAGCCAGACCGTCCGCATGACGCCTCCCGATACACCGAATCTGACGGTACGTCAGTTCACCTGATGGGGGCGCACGGCGCAAGAGGTACGGCCGCACGGCCCGGCGGGGGCGCGGCGCAAGGAGCGCGACCGCGCCCCGCACCCCCGTTCGAGAGCGTGATCAATTCGCAATCGATTCCGGTCTTGACCGAGACCCATCAAGGAGTCACGCGATTACGCTCCGAAGCATGTCCGACAGCGCATCCACCGCCGGCAGCACCGCCCCGGCCCCCACCGACCTCACCGAGGACCGCCCCGTCTACGTCATCGGGGGCGGTCCGGGCGGGCTCGCCGCCGCTTCCGCCCTGCGCGCGCGGGGCGTTCGGGCCGTCGTCCTGGAGAAGTCCGGAAGCGTCGGCGCGTCCTGGCGCGGGCACTACGACCGGCTGCACCTGCACACCACTCGGCGCTGGTCCGCGCTCCCCGGACTGCCCATGCCCCGCAGGTTCGGGCGCTGGGTCTCCCGCGACAACGTGGTGCGCTACCTGGAGAAGTACGCCGAACACCACGAGCTGGAGGTGGTGACGGGCGTCGAGGTCTCCCGGATCGACCGGGCGGCGGACGGCAGCGGCTGGCGGCTGAGCGCGAGCGGCGGCCGCGAACTCACCGGCCGGGCCGTCGTCGTGGCCACCGGCTTCAACCACACCCCGCGCCTCCCCGACTGGCCCGGCCGCGAGACGTTCACCGGCGAGCTGCTGCACGCCTCCGACTACCGCGCCCCGGCCCCGTACGCGGGCAAGGACGTCCTCGTCGTCGGCGTCGGCAACACGGGCGCCGAGATAGCCGTCGACCTGGTGGAGGGCGGGGCGGAACGCGTACGGCTCGCGGTGCGCACCGTCCCGCACATCGTGCGCCGCTCCACGGCCGGGTGGCCCGCGCAGGCGACCGGCATCCTGGTGCGCCGCCTCCCCGTCGCCCTGGTGGACCGGGCCGGGCGCCTGATGTCCCGTATCGCCGTCCCCGACCTCGCCGAGCACGGGCTCCCCCGACCGGACACGGGCCTGTACTCGCGGGTCAAGGAGGGCGCCATCCCGGTCCAGGACGTCGGGCTGATCGACGCGGTGAAGCGCGGCCGGGTGGTGCCGGTGGCGGCCGTCGAGTCGTTCGAGAAGGACGCGGTGGTCCTGGCGGACGGCACCCGGCTCACCCCGGACGCGGTGATCGCCGCGACGGGCTACCGGCGGGCCCTGGAACCGCTGGTCGGCCACCTCGGCGTGCTGGATGCCCGGGGCCGCCCGGTGGCACACGGCCGGCGCACCCCGAAGCAGGCACCCGGCCTGTACTTCACCGGCTTCACCAACCCCATCAGCGGCATGCTCCGCGAACTGGCCCGGGACGCCGAGAAGATCGCCAGGAGGGCGAGCCGGACGCGCCACTGAGCCGGACCGTTCCCGGCGGGCCACCAGCGCGAACGACCGGGCTTCACCGGGTGAGCTGCCGCTCCGCGCCGGAGCCGTCGGCGGCCGGTTCCGGGGCGATCCCGAGCTGTTCGTCCTCCGGGCGGCCCTTCGCGGGCAGCAGGAAGGTGATGGCGAGGAAGGCCACCAGCAGGCACGCCTGGACGATCAGCGCGCGGTGGAAGCCGCCGGTGAAGTCACCGGACCCGGCCCGGTCGAAGAACACCGAGCCGAAGACCGCGACGCCGATGGAGCCGCCGAGCGCCTGGACCGCCGACAGGACACCGGAGGCGGACCCGATCTCGTCGTCGTCCACCGCGGCGAGGATGAAGCTGAACAGGGCGGCGATCACCATGCCGGCGCCGATGCCCGCCACCGTCACACCGGGGACGATGTCCCAGATCGAGAACGAGGTGGCGTCGAGTCCGTCGAGCTCGAACCAGAGCACGGCCGCGCCGGCCAGCTGGACCAGCGGTCCGATCTGGAGCACCTTGCGGCCGATCCGGTCCGCGAGGAACGCACCGCTGACGGCCCCGCCGATCGCGGTCCCCACCGCCAGCGGCAGGTTGCCGAGTCCGGCCTCGCCGGCGGTGAACTGCCGCCCGATCTGGAGGTAGAGGGTGAGCACGAGCTGCGTGCCGATCAGTCCGCCGAAGAACAGGGCGATGCCGCCGAGCCCGACGGTGAAGGCAGGCTTGCGCAGCAGGCCCGGGGTCACCAGCGGGGCGCGGCCCGCCGCGGCCGTACGGCGCTGCCGGGCGGCGAACAGGGCGAAGCCGAGCGCCGAGGCGGCCATGCACAGCCAGGTCCACAGCGGCCAGCCGCTCTCCTGCCCCTGGTTGAGCGGCAGCACCAGCAGGGCGCAGGCCGCCACCACCAGGGCCGCGCCCGCCATGTCGACCCGCACCGCGCGGTCGCCCGGCTTCCTCGGCACGAACTTCGCGGCGACGATCAGCGCCGCGAGGCCGATGGGCAGGTTGACCAGGAACACCGACCGCCAGCCCAGGCCGAAGAAGTCGCCCTCGATGAGGAAGCCGCCGAGGACGGGGCCGATGATGCCGCCGAGGCCGAGGACGGGACCGAAGATCGCGAAGACCTTGGTCAGCTCGGGACCGGAGAAGTTCTCCCGCAGCAGGCCGAGGCCCTGTGGGAGCAGCATCGCCCCCGCGGTGCCCTGGAGCAGGCGGAAGGCGATCAGCGAGCCGATGCCGGGCGCGAGCGCGCACAGCAGCGAGCTCGCCGTGAAGGCCGCCAGCCCGATCAGGAACATCCGGCGCCGCCCGTAGCGGTCACCGAGCCGGCCGCCCAGCACCAGGCCCGCGCCCAGGGTCAGGGCGTAGCCGCCGATCACCCACTGGAGGCCGATGGAACCGGCACCGAGGGATCTCTCCAGGTCCGGGCCCGCGACGTTGACGATCGACGCGTCCAGGAGGTCCATGACCTCGGCGACGATCATCACCGCCAGGATCAGCCACCGGTACGGCTGGGGCGGGGCGCCCGGGGTGGGGGACGGGTCACGCACGCTCAGTACCTCCATCATGAAGTAGTTCCAGTGTGAAGTAGTTCTATGGTGAAGGTAAAGTGGTGGCGGTAGGTTGTCAAAGCGGGCCGCCGACGCGGCCCGCGCGGCGGAGGAGAGGTGAAGGGGCACGCATGGAGGACGTGAAGGGCGACGGCGTCGCGGAGCGGCGCGAGCGGCTCATGGAGGCACTGCGGGTCCACGGCGGCCACTACGCCGAGCTGAGCCGGCGCTTCGCCGCCTGGCTCGGCCTGCACTCCACCGACGCCACCGCGGTACTGGAGATCGCCGCCGCCGAGGAGCGCGGCACCCCCCTGTCACCGGCCCGGCTGAGCGAGCGCATCCCGCTGTCCACGGGCGCCACCACCGCCCTGCTGAACCGCCTCGAAGCGGCGGGGCACATCACCCGCGTCCGGGAGCACACCGACCGGCGCGTCATCACCCTGCGCAGCGGCGGGCACATCCAGGAACGGGCGGACGAATTCTTCGGGCCACTGGCCCGCCGGCTCGACGCCACGATGGCGCACTACCCGCCCGAACTCCTGGAGCGGTTCGAGGCGTTCATGGCCGACCTGAACGCCACCATGGACACCCACCTCACGGAAGAGGGCACACCGGCACACCGCAGCTCCCCGCACACCCGGTGACGGCCGGACACACGTCCCACACACCGCTCCCCGCACACCCCCTGACGGCCGGGCGCCCCTCCAGCCCGTCCGGCCCGCCACGCCCGTCCGGCTCGCCCGGCCCGCCACGCCCGCCACGCCCGTCCGGCGCTCATCCGGGCGCCCCCTCCATCATTTACGCGCACACCCATTCCTGACGGGCCGTCAGTTCAGTAACCTGACAGAGTGTCAGCTTCGGACACCGGCCTGGCGGCTCCACGCGCCCGGCGGACCTTCGAGCAGGAGTGGGCGGAACGATGCTTGGATCGACTCACGGCACCCTCACCACCGACTTCCGCGCCAGGGTGGTGGCCTGCGGCGAGGAACCACGCGCCGCCGTCCACAGCAGGGCCACCATCGCCCCGGAGGGCGACCTCGACGTCAGCGGCCGGCCGCTGCACGCCCCCGTCCCGGACCTGGACCGGTTCTTCCGGCCCGAGTCCGTCGCCGTCATCGGGGCGTCCGACACCGAGGGGCGCCCCAACACCGGCATCACCCGCCAGCTCACCACCTGGGCCGAGCGCGTCGGAGCGCGGCTGTATCCCGTGCACCCCACACGCACGTCGGTCTTCGGGCGGGCGTGCTCCCCCTCCGTCGCCGCCCTGCCGGAACAGGTCGACCTCGCGGTGCTGCTCGTCAGCGACCCGCTCCCCGTGATCGAGGAACTGGACCGGGCCAAGGTGCGGTTCGCCGTCGCCTTCGCCTCCGGGTTCGCCGAGACCGGCGAGGAGGGCGCCGCCGCCCAGGCCCGGCTGGCCGCCGCGGTGGAGCGGTCGGGGCTGCGGCTGCTCGGCCCGAACACCAACCTCAACGCCTTCGAGGAGTTCCGCGACGACCTCGAAGGCCCGGCGATCGCGCTGATCACCCAGTCCGGCCACCAGGGCCGCCCCGTCTACACCCTCCAGGAGCTGGGCGTACGCCTCTCCCACTGGGCGCCCACGGGCAACGAGGCCGATCTGGAGACCGCCGACTTCATCGCGTACTTCTCGCAGCGCCCCGAGGTCGGGGCCATCGCCTGCTACGTGGAGGGGCTCAAGGACGGGCGCTCCTTCCTGCTCGCGGCGGACCGGGCCGCGCGGGCCGGGGTCCCCGTGGTCGCGGTCAAGGTGGGACGGACGGAGGCGGGGGCCAGGACGGCCGCGTCACACACCGGCAAGCTGACCGGCGCCGACCAGGTGGTCGACGCGGCGATGCGGCAGTTCGGCGTGATCCGCGTGGACGGCCTGGACGAACTCCAGGACACCGCCGCCCTCTTGGCCCGCGCCCGCAAGCCGCAGGCCGAGGGCGTCGTCGTCTATTCGATCTCGGGCGGCACGGGCGCGCACTTCGCGGACCTGGCCACGGGCGCCGGACTCCACCTCCCCGAACTCCCGGCGGACAAGCAGGCCGAGCTGCACACCTGGATACCGGACTACCTGAACGTGACGAACCCGGTCGACAACGGCGGGCACCCGGTCGGCGACTGGCGCGGCCGGAAGATCATCGACGCGATCCTCGCCGACCCCTCGGTGGGCGTGCTGATCTGTCCCATCACCGGCCCCTTCCCGCCGATGAGCGACCGGCTCGCGCAGGACCTGGTCGACGCGGCGGAGGCCACGGACAAGCTGGTGTGCGTGGTGTGGGGGTCGCCGGTCGGCACCGAGGAGGCCTACCGCACCACGCTGCTCGGCTCGTCCCGCGTCGCCACCTTCCGCACCTTCGGCAACTGCGTCACCGCCGTGAAGGCCTACCTGGACCACCACCGCTTCGTCGCCTCGTACCGCTCCCCCTTCGACGAGGCCCCGCGCACCCCCTCGCCCTCCTTCCGCAAGGCGCGGGCGCTGATGCGCCCGGGGCAGCAGCTCAGCGAGCACGCGGCGAAGCAGCTGCTGCGGGCGTACGGGATCCGGGTTCCCCGCGAGCAGTTGGTGACCAGCGCCGCCGCGGCGGTCCGCGCGGCGGGGCTCGTCGGCTACCCCGTCGTCATGAAGGCGTCCGGCGCCCGGCTCGCCCACAAGACGGAACTGGGCCTCGTCAAGGTCGGCCTGACCTCGGCCAGCCAGGTCCGCGACGCCTACCGGGAACTCACCGACATCGCCCGCTACGAGGACGTCGAACTCGACGGCATCCTGGTCTGCCAGATGGTGGAGCGCGGCGTCGAGATGATGGTCGGCGTCACCCGGGACCCGCTGTTCGGACCGACGGTGACGGTGGGTCTGGGCGGCGTGCTCGTGGAGGTGCTGCACGACGCGGCGGTGCGGGTGCCGCCGTTCGGCGAGGAGCAGGCGCGGGCGATGCTCGGCGAGCTGCGCGGCCGGGCCCTGCTCGAAGGGGTGCGCGGCGGGCCGCCGGTGGATGTGGACGCGCTCGTGGAGGTGGTCCTGCGGGTCGAGCGGATGGCGCTCGAACTGGGCGACGACCTGGCGGAGCTGGACATCAACCCACTGATGGTACTGGGCCGGGGCCAGGGAGCGGTGGCCCTGGACGCACTGGCGGTCTGCCGCTGAGCGGGCCTTCCGGGGGGCCGGTCGCCTGAACCGGACCGGGGCGCGGTTCCTTCGCCCCTCGCCTGAACCGGTCCGGGGTGCGGGCCCCCGGCCGGCCGGACCGGCCCGGACCGGACCGGACCGGGGCGCGGCGTTCCGTCCTCAATCGCCGGACGGGCTGAAACGGCCCGCCCGAACACCTGCTCAGGAGCTGCCTCATGTCGTCCTCCCCCGAAGACACCACCGACCACGCCGCCCCCTCCGGGCCGGCTGATCCATTGATACTCCACGCCACGGCCAACGGGGTCTCGTGGATCACCCTCAACCGCCCCGAAGCGATGAACGCCGTCACCTGGGAGCAGCGCGAACACGTCATCGCGCTGCTCGCGGACGCCTCCGCCGACCCCGCCGTCCGGGCCGTCGTCCTCACGGCCACCGGCCGCGGCTTCTGCGCGGGCGCCGACCTGCGCGGCGCCCCGGCCACCACGGGCCGGGTGCCGGGCGATGTCGCCCGCACGATCAGGCTCGGCGCGCAACGGCTGATCACGGCGGTCCTGGACTGCGAGAAACCGGTCCTGGCGGCGGTCAACGGCACCGCGGCCGGCATCGGCGCCCACCTCGCGTTCGCCTGCGATCTGGTCCTGGCCGCCGAATCGGCCAAGTTCATCGAGGTGTTCGTCCGGCGCGGCCTCGTACCCGACGGCGGCGGGGCGTATCTGCTGCCCCGGCTGGTCGGGCCGCAGCGCGCCAAGGAGCTGATGTTCTTCGGCGACGCGCTCCCGGCGGCCGAGGCGGAACGCCTGGGCCTGGTCAACCGGACCGTCCCGGACGAGGAACTGGCCGCGACCGCACGCGCCTGGGCGGAACGGCTGGCCGCGGGCCCGACCCGTTCGATCGCCCTCACCAAGCAGCTCGTCAACGCCTCCCTGGACACCGACCGCACCACGGCGCTCGCCGCCGAGGCCATGGCTCAGGAGATCAACATGACCACCCACGACGCCCAGGAGGGCGTGGCGAGCTTCGTGGAGCGCCGGAAGCCGACCTACCGGGGGGTGTGAGAGCCCGTCGGCATGCGGTCCGCCCCTCGCGCGGGACTTCACATCTGACGTAGCGTCAGTTCTAATCGAGGGATGATGGGACACGCAGGCATGGCAGCGACCGCCGTCCGCTACCTCAGGTCCGTCGGCGCCGCGACGGCCACCGCCGCACCGGGGGCGGTCGATCCGTTGCCGCGCCCCGATCTGCGGGCCGTCGCCCACGACGAGCGGCCGCCCGTCGACCCGGGCGCCTTCCGCCAGGTGCTGGGGCACTTCGCCAGCGGGGTCACCGTCGTCACCGCCCATGGCCCCGACGGGCCGGCCGGCTTCGCCTGCCAGTCGTTCGCCTCGCTGTCGCTCGACCCGCCGCTCGTCGCGTTCATGGTCGCCCGTACGTCGACGACCTGGCCGCGCATCGCCCGTGCCGGGGCCTTCTGCGTCAACATCCTGGGCGCGGGCCAGGGCGCGCTGTGCCGGGGGTTCGCGGTCAGCGGGGCCGACAAGTTCGCCGGGGTGGGGTACGCCCCCGCCCCGGCGACCGCTTCCCCGCTGCTCGACGCCGTGCCCGCCTGGGTCGACTGCCGCATCCAGGCCGTCCACACGGGCGGTGACCACCTCATCGTGGTGGGCCGGGTGGAGGCGCTGGGGGCGACGGAGGGGGACGAGGGGCCCCTCCTCTTCCACCGGGGGACGTTCGGGCGCTTCGAGAGCTGAGCGCTTCACGCCACGAGGCGGTTCACGCCACGAGGCGGATCGCGCCACGAAGCGCTTCACGCCGCGAGGCGGTTCACGCCGCGAGGCGGTTCACGCCGCGAGTTCGGCCTTCACCGGCTCACCGGTCCGGCGGATCACCAGCACCATCAGCGCCGCAGCCGCGCACAGCGCCCCGGCCGCGTACCAGACCACGTCGTACGTGCCGAAGTAGTCGCGCGCCACCCCGCCCAGGAAGGCGACGAGCGCGGCGCCCACCTGGTGCGAGGCCAGGACCCAGCCGAAGACGATCGCGCTGTCCTCCCCGTACCGCTCCCGGCACAGGGCCAGGGTCGGCGGGACCGTGGCGACCCAGTCCAGGCCGTAGAAGACGATGAAGAAGACCATCGGCGGCTCGACGGTGGCCTGCATCAGGAACGGCAGGAAGAGCAGTGAGACGCCGCGCAGCGCGTAGTAGACGGCCAGCAGCCGGCGGGCGTCGAAGCGGTCGGTGAGCCAGCCCGAGAAGACCGTGCCGATGATGTCGAAGATCCCGATGACCGCGAGGAGCGACGCGGCGGCGGTGATGGGCATGTGGTGGTCGTGCGCCGAGGGCACGAAGTGCGTACGGATCAGGCCGTTGGTGGAGGCTCCGCAGATCGCGAAGGACCCGGCGAGCAGCCAGAACGGTCCCGTGCGGGCCGCGTCGAGCAGGACCCGTACGGCCCGGCCCGCCGCCCCGCGCGCGGGCGCGGGCTTCGCCACGTACTCCCCGCCGTACGGGGCGAGCCCCACGTCGGCCGGGTGGTCGCGCATCAGGAGCCAGACGAACGGGACGACGACGAGGGCGGCGAGGGCGACGGTCACCGAGGCCGGGCGCCAGCCGTGCCGGTCCACGATCCAGGCGCACAGCGGCAGGAAGACCAGCTGGCCCGAGGCACCGGCCGCGGTGAGGACGCCGGTGACCAGGCCGCGCCGGGCCACGAACCAGCGGTTGGTGACCGTCGCGGAGAAGGCCAGCGCCATCGAACCGGTGCCGAGCCCGACGAGGACGCCCCAGTAGAGCATCAGCTGCCAGGCGGCCGTCATCCACACGCTCGCCAGCGCCCCGGCCGCGACCGCGCTCAGCGCCACGGCCACCACCCGGCGGATGCCGAACCGGTCCATCAGCGCGGCGGCGAACGGCGCGGTGAGGCCGTACAGCGCCATGTCGATGGAGACGGCGAGCCCGATCTGGCCGCGCGACCAGCCGAAGTCGTCCTGGAGCGGGTCGAAGAGGAGGCCGGGCAGGGAGTTGAAGGCGGCGCCGCCGATGATCGTCACGAAGGTGACGGCGGCGACGATCCACGCCCGGTGGACACGCCACCGACGGGGCGCGGCGGGGGCGGTCGTCGGCGCGGCTGCGGGGGCGGCGCCCTCGGTTGTCGGATTCACGCGCCCAGCATCCGGTCGCGCGCCCTTTCCCCACGAGTGGCCCGAGGGACATGGTTCGCAAGGATCGGGCCACGCCGCCGGCGCCCGCCCCGGCCGTCGTGGTCCGTGGGCGCGTACGATCTGCGTCGCCCGGCGGACGCACCCGCGCGGACGCCGTTCGTCCACGTCCTCGGGGGACTTCATGCAGTGGGTCGCACGCCGGCACTTCCACCACCGGTCCGCGCAGATGCAGGGCTGGGGAGCCCTGCTCCTGCTCATCGCCTGTGCGCTGTGGGGATGGCTGGGCTTCCTGCTGTGGGACACGGACGACACGCTGTACTGCTTCCGCGCCTCGTCGGTCTGCGAGATGGACACCACCATGCCGAAGCAGCTGACCCTGCTGGGGATCTCCGCGCCCCTGTCGGTGGCCGGTACGGGGCTGCTCGTCGCCGGAAGTGTGCGCCGGCAGACCAGCGCGCACGTCCTCCAGGTCATCGAGATGCAGCAGTCCGAGGAGCGGGCACGCGACAAGTAGCCGCGCCCACCCTCCCGTCGGGCGGGTCAGCCGATCCGTTCCAGGCGGCGCACCGGGCGGGCCGCCAGCAGGACGCCCACCGCCAGCATGTTGATCACCGCCCCGGCGATCAGCACCTCGGCCGTGCCCAGCCGGTCCGCGACGGGGCCCGCGAGCGCCCGGCCCGCCGCCACCATCAGCAGCGAACCGGCCACGTCGTAGGCGTGCAGCCGGTTCAGCGCCTGCGGCGGTACGTGTGTCTGGACGGTGGTCGACCACATCACCAGCCAGAACGCGGACGCCGCACCCGCCACGAACTGCCCCGCCCCCAGCGCCGGTACGGGCAGCCCGAGCCCCAGCACGATCAGGTTCACGCACACCCCGGTCAGCGCGACGGCCCCCGCGGCCAGGGGCCGGCGCGGGCGCAGCCGCAGCGCGAGCAGGCCGCCCACGACGCTGCCGGCGCCGTTCACGGCCATCAGCACGCCGTACGTGCCCGAGCCGTGTGCCTCGGTGACCTCGACGGCGGTGAGCGGCAGCATCGGGCCGAGCACGGCGAAGCCGTACACCGTCCAGATGGCTATCACGCCCCACAGCCAGCTGCGCGCGGTGAACTCCCGCCAGCCGTCCGCCAGTTCCGCGAGGAACGAGCCGCGCGGCGCGTCGTCCGAGGGGGCCGGGGCCAGGCGCAGCAGGAAGAGGCAGGCCCCGGAGACCAGGAACGTGGACGCGTTGGCCGCGTAGACCGCCCCGGCGCTCGCCAGGCCGACGAGCACGCCCGCGAAGGCCGGGCCCGCCATGGTCATCAGCGCCTCGGAGACCCGCAGCACGGCGTTGCCGCGCTGGACGTCCGGCGCCACCCTGGGCACGGTGGACGCCACGCCCGGCTGGAACAGCGCCGCCCCGACGCCGGCGACCGCGCTCAGCGCGTACACCGCCCACAGCGGCGGGTTGCCGGTGGCGAACGAGACGGCGAGCACCGAGGCGCCGACCAGCCGCAGCGCGTCGGCGATGATCATCATCCGGCGCGGGGTGAACCGGTCCGCGAGAACACCCCCGAAGAGCACGAACACCGCGAGCGGGCCCATCCAGGCCGCCAGCGCGTAGCCGACCGCCGCAGGGGGCCGCCCGGCCCCGAGCAGGCCCGCGGTGAGGGCGACGGGGATCATTCCGTCCCCGAACAGCGCCGCGGTCCGGGCGACGAAGAACAACCGGAAGTTACGGTTCCAGAGCCGCGGGGGCTCCGCGGGCAGGAACGGGAGAGAAGACGCGAGAGGGGACGGGTCACCCGGGGTGCGCTTGTGGTCCGTGGTGGGAATGCACACGGAGTCTGCTGGCTTTTCCTTCACACCGATGACATGTATCAGCTTATGGTCTATACCAGCTAGGTACTTTTCGCCGGGACCAGCAGCCCCGAAGGGAGACCGTTGTGCCGCACCGGGTCGTCGTCCTCGCCCTCGATGGGCTGCTCCCCTTCGAACTGGGCATCCCCCAGAGGATATTCGGGCTCGCCCGCACCGCCGATCCGCAGGGCCGGGGCCGGGGCCGGAAGCTGTACGAGGTCGTGACCTGCTCCGTGCGTCCGCCGGGACCGGTCCGCACCGACGCGGACTTCACGATCACCGTCGAACACGGGCCGGAAGCCCTCGCCACCGCCGACACGGTCGTCGTCCCCGCCAGCTACGAGCTGGGACCCGTCCACGACGAGGGCCGGCTGACCGGGGAGCTGGCCGCCGCGCTGGCGTACGTACGGCCGGGCACCCGGATGGTGTCCATCTGCACCGGCAGCTACGTCCTGGCCGCCGCCGGCTACCTCGACGGACGCCCCGCCACCACGCACTGGTCCTCCGCCGACCACTTCCAGCAGCTCTTCCCCGCCGTCCGGGTCGACCCCGACGTCCTGTTCATCGACGACGGCGACGTCCTGACCTCCGCCGGGGTCGCCGCCGGGATCGACCTCTGCCTGCACATGGTGCGCCGCGACCACGGCACCGCCGTCGCCAACGACGTGGCCCGGCGCACGGTCGTACCGCCGCACCGCGACGGCGGCCAGGCGCAGTACATCCAGCGGCCGGTCCCCGACACGCAGTTCGCCACGACGACCACCGCCCGCGCCTGGGCCCTGGGCCGGCTTGAACGCCCGATCCAGCTGCGGGACATGGCCCAGCAGGAGTCCATGAGCGTACGGACGTTCACCCGGCGGTTCCGCGAGGAGGTCGGCGTCAGCCCCGTGCAGTGGCTGACCCAGCAGCGGGTGGAACTGGCGCGCCGGCTCCTGGAGTCCACCGACCTGTCGATCGACCAGGTGGCCCGGGACGCCGGCTTCGGCACCCCCACGTCCCTGCGACAGCACCTCCAGACGGCGCTGGGGGTCTCGCCGACGGTCTACCGCCGCACGTTCCGCTCGACGGCCGGCCACCGGGCGTGACCCGGACCCCTCAGAACACCAGCACCCCCCGGGCCACCCGCCCGTGGTGCGCGTCGTCCGCCGCCGCGGCGAAGTCCTCCACCGGGTAGGTCGCGGTGACCAGTTCGTCGAGCAGCAGCCGGCCCTCCCGGTAGAGGTCCGCGTACAGGGCGATGTCCCGCTGCGGGCGCGACGAGCCGTAGCGGCAGCCGAGGATCGACTTGTCCAGGTACATCGAGGACACCAGGAACGACGCCTCGGCCGTCGCCGCCGGTACGCCCAGCAGGACCGCCTGCCCGTGCCGGTCGAGCAGGTCGATCGCGGTCCGGATCAGCTCGGTGCGGCCGACGCACTCGAAGGCGTGGTCGACGCCGTTCGGCAGGATGTCCCTGACCCCGTCGGCCGACGTCAGGAAGTGCGTGGCGCCGAACAGACGGGCTGCGGCCTCCTTCTCCGGGTTCGAGTCGACGGCGACGACGCACCGCGCGCCGGCGATCCGCGCGCCCTGGATCACGTTGAGCCCGATCCCGCCCGTCCCGATCACGAGGACGCTCTCGCCGTGGTCGACCTTCGCCCTGTTCAGTACGGCTCCGACTCCCGTCAGCACCCCGCAGCCGATCAGGGCCGCCGAGGTGAGCGGCAGGTCCTCGGGGATCTTCACCGCCTGCACGGCCTTGACCACGGTCTTCTCCGCGAACGCGGAGTTCGACGCGAACTGGTACAGCGGCTCGCCACCCCGCGTGAACGGGCGGCCCGGCCGCCCGATCGCCTTCCGGCACATCGTGGGCCGCCCCCGGTCGCACTGCGCGCAGGCCCCGCAGTTGGCGAGCGTGGACAGCGCGACGTGGTCGCCGGGGACGACGTGCGTGACGCCGGGGCCGACCGCGTCCACGATGCCGGCGCCCTCGTGGCCGAGGACGACGGGCGGCGGGAACGAGATGGTGCCGTCGATCACCGACAGGTCACTGTGGCAGATGCCCGCGGCGGCGACCGCGACCCGGACCTCGCCAGGCGCGGGGTCCCGAACCTCCAGGTCGTGCACGACCTGGGCCCGCTTGCCGTCAAAGACGATGCCTCTCATGTGCGGCTCCTTCGGTTGGGGGTGCGATGAGCCCTTCCGGGCTCGCTTCCACTCCTGGGGCGGCTCCACCGTCGGGGCGACTCCACCCTCGGGGCGACTCCACCCCCTCAGGGGCAGTGCCAGCCCCTCCGGCGATTGAGGAGCGGGGCACAAAACCAAGCCCCTCCGGCGATTGAGGAGCGGGAAGTGACCGCCGAAGGGGCTCTCGGCGACCGCCGAAAGAGCGCAGCGCAGCGCTCACGCGTTGGGGCGGGACTTCGCGCGCGCCGCCTCCGCCATCTCCTCCAGCCGCGCCAGCATCGGCATCGGGTCCGTCCCCACCGTCCCCGGCAGGAAGTCCGCGACGCGTTCCGGGGTCCAGGCGCCGCCCTCCGCGTACGCCGCGCGCAGCTCCCTCGGCTGGGCCCAGACCGCGATCTTGGGGCCCGCGATCGTGTACACCTGGCCGGTGATCCTCTCGGCGCGGGCCCGCTCGCTGAGGAGGTAGACGACGAGCGCCGCCACGTCCTCCGGCTCGCCGATCTCCTTCAGCTCCATGGGAACGTTGGCGGACATCCGGG
This sequence comes from Streptomyces sp. ATexAB-D23, assembly GCF_000373645.1. Taxonomy (GTDB): domain Bacteria; phylum Actinomycetota; class Actinomycetes; order Streptomycetales; family Streptomycetaceae; genus Streptomyces; species Streptomyces castrisilvae. Next base: position 47,752 of record NZ_KB892017.1, read on the forward strand.
TGCGCGCCACGGGCGCGACCGCGTTCGCGGTGACACCGTACTTGTGGAGGCCGAGCGCCGCGCTGCGCACGAGCGAGATGATGCCGCCCTTCGCCGCGCTGTAGTTCGCCTGGGCCACGCTCCCCTGGTGGTTGCCGCTGGTGAAGCCGATCAGCGTGCCGGCGCCCTCCTGCTTGCGCATGACGGCCGACGCGGCCCGGAAGACGGTGAAGGTGCCCTTGAGGTGGGTGGCGACGACCGGGTCCCACTCCGCCTCGGACATGTTGAACAGCATCCGTTCCCGCAGGATGCCGGCCACGCAGACGACGCCGTCGATCCGTCCGTACCGTTCGAGCGCGGTGTCCACGACCCGCTGCCCGCCGGCCATCGTGGAGATGTCGTCGGCGACGGCGACCGCCTCGCCGCCCGCCGCCCCGATCTCCTTGACGACGGACTCGGCTATCCCGCTCACCGGTTCGCCGCCCTCGATGGGGACGCCGTAGTCGTTGACGACGACCTTCGCCCCCTCCGCCGCCGCCGCGAGCGCGACGGCCCGGCCGATGCCGCGCCCCGCCCCGGTCACGGCGACGACCTTGCCTGCCAAGAAGTTCCCCATGCCCGGCCCCTTCCCGCGGTTTCTGACGGACCGTTAGATTCTACGGGTCATCAGGTCCACCGGCACAAGCCCCAGGAGGCGCCATGTCACTGCCGGACGAGTTCCACGACCTCGCCCAGCGCGTCAACAACTGGGGGCGCTGGGGCGCGGACGACGAGATCGGTACGCTCAACCTGATCACCGACGAGGTGGTCCGGGAGGCCGCCGCGACCGTCCGCGCGGGGCTGCGCGTACCGCTCGCGCTGCCGCTCCAGCAGGACGGAGTGCAGAGCGGCCTCGTACCGGGGCGGATCAATCCGCTGCACACGATGGTGCAGATCAACCAGGAGCTGTTCGGCCCCGGCACCGTCGCCACCAGCGACGACTCCGCCGTGCTGAGCCTCCAGACGGCCACCCACTGGGACGCCCTGACGCACGCCTCGCACTCGGGGCGGATCTACAACGGCCGCCCCGCCGACACGATCACCGCGCACGAGGGCGCCCGGTTCAGCGGGATCGGCACGATGCCGCCCGTCGTCTCGCGGGGGGTGCTCCTCGACGTGGCCCGCGCCCACGGCGTGGACCGGCTGCCCGGCGGCCACGCGGTCACGCCGGAGGACCTGGAGGCGGCGGAGGAACTGGCCGGGGTGCGGGTACGGGCCGGGGACGTCGTCCTCGTACGCACCGGGCAGGTGCAGGTGTATCTGGCCGGGGACAAGAACGGGTACGGCTACCCGTCACCGGGGCTCTCGATCCGTACGCCGCAGTGGTTCCGGGCGCGCGACGTGGCGGCGGTCGCCAACGACACGCTGACCTTCGAGATCTTCCCGCCGGAGATCGAGGACCTCTGGCTGGGCGTGCACGCGCTGGACCTGGTCGAGATGGGCATGCCGCAGGGCCAGAACTGGAACCTGGAGGCACTGTCCACCGCCTGCGCCGACCAGGCGCGCTACGCGTTCCTGCTCTCGGCCATGCCCGAGCCGTTCACCGGGGCGACGGGCACCCCGGTCGCGCCCGTGGCCGTGCTCTGAGCCACGCCGTGGGCGCCGGGCTGCATCTGGACCTGGATGACGGGGATGCTCCGGTCGACCTCGCACCAGATGCGCTTGCCCGCGCCCTCCGGCTGCCAGCCCCAGCGGTCGGCCAGACCGTCGACCAGCTCCAGACCCCGGCCGCCGGTGTCCTCACCGCGCGCGTGCCGCTGCTGCGGCGGACGGCAGCTGGCGTCGGCCACCTCGACCCGTACGGTCCCCGCGTCCCCCGGGGCGCCCGTCGGGCCGAACAGCATGCGCAGCACGGCCGGACAGCCGGTGTGCACCACCGCGTTCGTCACGAGTTCCGAGATGAGCAGGATGAGCGTCTCGGCGAGTGGCTCGTCGTCCCGCACGCCGGACCCGGCGAGCCGCGAGCGCGCCCATCTGCGAGCCCGTCCGACCTCCGCGGGGTCGGGCCCGACCTCCAACTGAACCTGAAGCACCTGCACCGCTCACACCATCCGAACCGGCGGACACATCGCCTCGCGCCTCCTCAGGGTCACGGAACGTGATTCCCTTACAAGACAGCATGGTTGACGTACAGTCACCGCAACAAGCGCTTCGGGCATATTCCAGCGCGAAGGAGTACGCGTAGTGCATACTGTGCGACGCCCGTTGCGGAGAGTCGAACAGCGGTGCCGTACGCGCCGGGAAATCCTCTTCCCGGCAGGCCCGGCCCCTCTGTGCGGACCGCGAGCAGCGCACCTCGTGCGGACCGGAGGCGCCGCACGGGACGCATCCGGACTGCCAGGTTCCAGAACTACTCGCATCCAACGGAGCGTACCCGAGCCCGGCGCCGACTCCACCCCGTGACGAATCACGCAAAGGACACAAGCCGGTATCGCCGGACACCGATCGCGCTGTGTCACTCCGCAGCGTGAAGCCGAGGGGTGGGACGCGTCACGTGCGTGCGCGGGGCACCCACCGGCTCCGCCCGGCCGAGACCCGCGGCCAGCTCCTCCTCCGCGTCCGCCGCCGCCATCCACTGCCCGGCCCGCAGCCAGGCCCGCTTGAGGCGCAGGTGGACGTCTGCCTCCCAGGTGAAGCCCATGCCGCCCTGCACCTGGAGGCAGTCGCGGGCGTTGTGGACGGCCGCCTCGTCGGCGAGGAGTTTGGCCCCGGCGATCTCCGCGGGGTCGCCCGTCACGGCCGCCGCGTAGACCGCGGCGCGGGCCGTTCCGGTACGGACCAGCATCTCGGCGCACAGGTGTTTGACCGCCTGGAAGGAGCCGATGGGCGCACCGAACTGTTCGCGGTCACGGGCGTGTTGAACCGCCTCCTCCAGGCTGCGGCCGGCGCTGCCGAGCTGTTCGGCGGCGGTCAGCAGGGCCCCCTCGCGGCGCAGCCGCGCCCCGCCGCCGGGCACGGGATCGCCCTCGGCGGCGTACCCGGACAGGGTGGCCGGCCGCCACAGCGGCGTGCCCGGGTCGGCCGAGCGCACCGGCCGCGCCCCGTCCAGGACGCGCCGCAGCGGCCCGCCGGCCAGGACGTACGCCTCGTCGCCGGCCAGCACGAGCAGCGCGTCGGCGTCCGCGAGGTGCGCCACCGGCCGCCCGGCCTCCGCCTGCGCGACCACCGCCTCACCCCGCGCGGCACCCTTCACCGCGCCTGCGGCCAGCTCGGTGGCGGCCAGTGGGCCCGGCAGCAGGGCCCGCCCCAGCTCTTCGAACAAAAGTACGGATTCCGGCAGGCCGAGGCCGACCCCGCCCGCCGCCTCCGGCAGCCGCAGCGCGAAGAGCCCGGCCGCGCCCAGCTCCCCCCACAGCGCCCGGTCCACGCCCCCGCCGCCGTCGTGCGCCGCCCGCATCCGGTCCCGGCCGAACCGGCCCGCCAGCAGCCGGGCGACGCCCTCCCGCAGCGCCCGCTGATCGTCCGAGAGCTGGAAGTCCATGGGTGCGCTCACCGCCCCTTCGGCAGGCCGAGAATGCGCTCGGCGACGATGTTGCGCTGGATCTGCGAGGTGCCGGCCGCGATGGTGTACGAGAGCGAGGAGAGCCGGTCGCGCACCCACTCGCGGTCCAGATCGAGGGCGTCACCCGCGCCCAGCACCTCGGCCGCCGCCTCGTACAGCTCCTGGCGGGCGTGCGAGTAGCGCAGCTTGAAGACCGAGCCGCCGGCCCCCGGGACACCGCCGGACCGCTGGGCCTCGCTCACGTTCCACTGGGTGAGCCGCCACAGCGCCTGGAACTCGGCGGCGAGCCGGCCCAGCCTGCGGCGCAGCACCGGATCGTCCCAGCGCCCGGAGCGCCGGGCCTCGGCGGCCAGCGCGTCCAGGGTGCGGCGGCAGGCGACGACCTCGCCGACGAAGGCCGTGCCCCGCTCGAAGGAGAGCGTGACCATGGTGACCCGCCAGCCGTCGTTCTCGGCGCCCACCCGGTGCGAGAGCGGCACCCGCACCTCGTCGAGGAACACCTCCGCGAACTCCGTCGAACCGGCGAGCGTGCGCAGCGGCCGGACGGTGACTCCGGGGGCGTCCATCCGCATCGCCAGCCAGCTGATCCCCCGGTGCTTCGGGGCCGTCGCGTCCGTCCGTACGAGCAGTTCGCACCAGTCGGCGACCTCCGCGTGCGAGGTCCAGATCTTCTGCCCGCTGACCACGTAGGCGTCGCCGTCGCGCACCGCCCGGGTGCGCAGCGCAGCCAGGTCCGATCCGGCGCCCGGCTCGCTGAAGCCCTGGCACCACATCTCGTCGCCGCGCAGGACCGGCGGCAGCCAGCGGGCGCGCTGCTCCGGGGTGCCCTCGGCGGCGATGGTGGGGCCCGCGTGCAGCAGCCCGACGAAGTTCGCCCCCACGTAGGGCGCCCCGGCCCGTTCCGTCTCCTCCAGGAAGATCAGGTGCTGGGTGGGGGTGGCGCCCCGGCCGCCCGCGTCGGCCGGCCAGTGCAGCCCCGCGTACCCGGCGTCGTACAGCAGCCGCTGCCAGCCGGCGTCGTAGGCCCGGCGGCCCGGCCAGTCGGCGGGGTCCGGCCCCGGCGGCAGGCCGGGCAGCACGGCGGCCAGCCACTCCCGCAGCCGCGCCCGGAACTCCCGCTCCTCCTGCGTGTACGCGAGGTCCATGACCGGCCTACCTGTCGAGGTCCAGGCCGAGCATCCGGATCGCGTTTCCGCGCATCAGTTTGTAGACGGTCTCCTCGTCCAGTCCCTTGACGTGGTCGAGGGCGACCTCCTTGGTGTGCGGGAAGGTCGAGTCGACGTGCGGGTAGTCCGTCTCGAAGGTGGCGTTGTCCCGGCCGACGACGTCGAGCGAGGCGACGCCGTGCTTGTCGCGGAAGAAGCAGCAGAAGATCTGCCGGTAGTAGTACGTCGACGGCGGCTCCGGGATCAGGTCCCGCACCCCGCCCCACGCCCGGTGCTCCTCCCACACGTCGTCGGCGCGCTCCAGGGCGTACGGGATCCAGCCCATCTGGCCCTCGCTGTACGCGAGCTTGAGCCGGGGGAACCTCACCAGGACCCCGCTGAACAGGAAGTCCATCATCGAGGCCATCGCGTTGTTGAACGAGAGCGACGCCTGCACGGCGGGCGGGGCGTCGGGCGACGCGGCGGGCATCTGCGAGCTGGACCCGATGTGCATGTTCACGACCGTGCCGGTCTCCTCGCACACCGCGAAGAACGGGTCCCAGTACCCGGTGTGGATCGACGGCAGTCCGAGGTGGGTCGGGATCTCCGAGAACGTCACCGCCCGCACCCCGCGCGCCGCGTTCCGCCTGATCTCCGCGACCGCGAGGCCGATGTCCCAGAGCGGGATGACGCACAGCGGGATCAGCCGGCCACCGCTGTCCCCGCACCACTCCTCGACCATCCAGTCGTTGTACGCGCGCACACACGCCAGCGCGACCTCCTTGTCGTGCGCCTCGGCGAAGGTCTGCCCGCAGAAACGCGGGAACGTGGGGAAGCAGAGGCTCGCCTCGACATGGTTGAGGTCCATGTCCCTCAGCCGCTCCACCGGGTCCCAGCAGCCGCGCCGCATCTCGGCCCTGGTGATCCCCTCCAGCGTCATGTCGTCCCGGTCGAAGCCCACGGCCGCGATGTTCCGCTTGTACGGGAACTTGAGGTCCTCGTAGATCCACCAGTCGGCCGGCGGGCCGTCCGGGTCCATCGTGATGACGTACTTGCCTCCGACGTACGCCAGCTCCCCGATGCCCGCCGTCAGCGGCTGCGGTCCGCGCTCGCGGTACCGGGCGGGCAGCCACGTCGAGAACAGGTGCGGCGGCTCGATCACATGGTCGTCGACGCTGACGATCCGAGGCAGTTCCGTCATGGTGTCCCCTTCGACGCGGCACGTTTTCTGATGACCCGTCAGATTGTTGTCGCCCTCAGGCTAGCCCCGCACCCCTGGACCGACAAGGCGCGGAGCCCTACGCTCTCGGTTGAATCTGACTGGTCGTCAGTTATGGGGGTTCGCCGTGAACGACACCGCACACGCCCTGAGCGCCTCGGGGACCTTCTGGGAGCTCGTCGAGCGCCGGGCCGCGCTGACGCCCGGCCGGCCCTTCCTGCTCCAGGACGACCGCGTCCTCACCTTCGGCGCCCTGCGCGATCGCGCCGAGCGCGTCGCGGCCGGGCTGTACGGGGCGGGTGTCCGCCCCGGCACCGTCGTCGCCTGGCAGCTGCCCACCCGCCTCGAAACGGTCCTCCTGTCCTTCGCGCTGACCCGGATCGGCGCCGTCCAGAGCCCCGTCATCCCCTTCTACCGCGACCGCGAGACGGGGTTCGCGCTGCGGGAGTCCGGGGCGGAGTTCTTCGCGGTCCCGGGCACGTGGCGGGGGTTCGACCACACGGAGATGGCCACCCGGCTCGCGGCCGGCCTCGACCGCCCGCCCCACGTCTTCGAGGCGTACGGGACGCTGCCCGACGGCGACCCCGCGACGTTGCCGGCGCCGCCGTCCGACGGGGGCGCCGTCCGCTGGATCTACTGGACCTCGGGCACCACGTCCGACCCCAAGGGCGTCCTCCACACCGACCGCGGCCTCATCGCGGCCGGCGCCTGCCTCGCCCACGCGCTGCGGCTGTCCGCCTCCGACGTCGGGTCGATCGCCTTCCCCTTCGCCCATGTCGGCGGGCCCGACTACGCGGTCATGCTCCTCCTGTACGGGCTGCCCGCGGTGCTCTTCGAGCACTTCGCGATGCCGGGGGCCCTGGCCGGGTACCGGCGGCACGGGGTGACCGTCGCGGGGGGTTCGACGGCGTTCTACTCGATGCTGCTCGCCGCGCAGCGGGAGGCGGCGGGGGCGCGGGGGGCGCCGGAGGCGCCTGGGGTGCCTGGGGTGCGGATTGTGCCTACCCTGCGGCTGCTCGCGGGCGGGGGCGCGCCCAAGCCGCCCGAGCTGTACCACGCGGTCGTCCGCGAGATGGGCGTCCAGCTGACCCACGGCTACGGCATGACCGAGGTCCCCATGATCACCATGGGCGCGCCCGACGACACGGCGGAGCACCTCGCCGGCACGGAGGGGCTGCCGCCCCCGGGCATGGAGATCCGGATCACCGACGCGTCCGGTGCGGTGGTGCCGTGCGGGGTGGACGGGGAGGTGCGGTTGCGGGGCGAGGCGGTCTGCCGGGGGTACCTCGACCCGCGCGCCACGGCCGAGGCGTTCGACGCGGAGGGGTTCCTCGTCACGGGCGACCTCGGACACCTGCTGCCCAGCGGGCACCTCGTCCTCACGGGGCGGCTCAAGGACGTCATCATCCGCAAGGGCGAGAACATCTCGGCGAAGGAGATCGAGGACCTGCTCGCGGCGCACCCGTCGGTGGGCGACGCGGCGGTCATCGGACTGCCGGACGCGGAGCGGGGCGAGCGGGTGTGCGCGGTCGTGGTCCCACGCGGGGGCGCCGCGCCGCGCGGGGGCGCCGCGCCGCCCCTCGGCCTCCCCGCCCTGACGGCGTACCTGCGGGGTGCGGGGCTCGCGGTCCACAAGCTGCCGGAGCAGCTGGAGCTGGTGTCCGAGCTGCCGCGGAACGGGGCGTTGCGGAAGGTACTGAAGTATCGGCTGCGGGAGCGGTTCGGGGAGCGGGGTGAGGGGTGAGGGGTGAGGGGTGCGGGGTTCCGTCCTCAATCGCCGGACGGGCTTGGGGTGGCGTCGTCGTCCGTGGGGTGCGGGTCGCCCACCGTCCGGTGGGTGGGGGTGGGGTCCCTCCGGGCAGACTCCTCAAAAATGGCGTGTTCACCCGACGACGAACAGGTACCCGGGTCGTACGCCATTTTCTGCGGGGACTGCCCTGCACGCCCCCACCCGGACGCGTATGCGTCTGCGACAGTCGTCCCACCGGCGTGCAGACGCGTGGCGGCCGGTCCGGGGGCGTGCAGGGGAGTCCCCGCAGGACGACGAACGGATACCCGGGTACGACTGCGTACCGGCGGAACGTTCGTCGTTTGAGGAGACGCCCCGGAGGGACCCCGGACCCCACCCACGGCGCGCAGGCGTGCTCTTCAGCCCGTCCGGCGATTGAGGACGGAACCCTTCGGTTGGGACCGGGGCAAACCCGCGGGGCCGGCGCCGCATTCAAGCCCGTCCGGCGCTTGAGGACGGAACCGGTCGGCCCGGGACGGGGCAAACCCGCGGGCGCCGGCGCCGCATTCAAGCCCGTCCGGCGATTGAGGACGGAACCCCGGGCCCCGGACCGGGGTGCGCCCCGGGGATGCCGCCCGCCCAAGGGACCCGTTCAAGGGCCCGGTTCGATCACCGTTACGTACGCCGCGAGCGCGGCCACCGCGTCGTCCTCGACGACCCCGCCGTCCCGGTCCACGTCCAGGCTCTGCGCGGCGAAGGCCGCCGCGTCGGGGCCGGCGCCCAGGACCCTGAGGGCCCGTTCGACCGATGGCACGGACGCGCGGCCGTCGTCCGACGGGCCCGCCGCCACCGCGAGCGCCGCGCGCAGGAACGGGCGGGCGATCTCCGCGAACCGCTCCGGGTTGTCCCGCAGCCGCTTCACCGCGCCGCCCACGAACTCCTCGCGGGTGACGCGCTGGTCGCCGTCGACGTCGGCGATGCCCGCCATGCCCTGCCAGAACGCCTCTGCCCCGCTGTAGAGCGCCTGCCCCTTGTCGCAGCGGGCCGTCGTACCGAACTCGGTGAGCAGACGGGCCGCGGCGGCGTTGAAATCCGCGCGATCGATGTATCCGTTGCCGTCCTGGTCGAAGGCGGCGAAGCGGAAGGCGATCTTGCGCTCATACTCTGCGCTGTCCATGCGGGGAGCGTACGACGCCGGGAGGCGTCACGTGTCACTTTGGGGTTCGGTCCACCCCTGGCGGCTCTTTCAGGCCGTGAGCGGTTCGGCCTCCTCGTCGACGGCGGCGTCCCAGTCGGGGTAGACCTCGAACAGCCGGCGCACGCCGAGCGCGGCGAGCACGCGGTTGACGTGGGAGCCCTCCTCCGCGCCCCGGGCGGGCAGGATCAGCCGCAGCCGGCCCCCGCAGGAACGCATCAGGCGGCGCAGGGCGATGAGCACGCCGACGCCGCTGGAGTCGCAGAACTGGACCCCCGAGAGGTCGAGCACGACGTCGTGGCGGCCCACGGCGACCACGTCGTGCACGGACTGACGCACGGTGGGTGAGGTCAGGAGGTCCAGCTCACCGGATATGTGCAGCACGGTCCACCCGCCCTGCTCGGTCTCCGAGACTTTCAGGGTCACGCCACTGGGCCTCTCGTTCCGGGGATACCGGGGAACCCGGTGATCCGGAAGTTTGCGTTCCTCCTCTCGCGGCTGCCCCCGAGTGGGCCTCGCGAAACCCCGGCCTCGTCAGGACGGCCCGGAAACGATTCCGGAGGAAGTGATCATTTCGGGCCCGGTTCCGTCGGCGCGCGCGGACTCGCTCCCTACCATCCCGGGCCTCCGCAGGGACGTACTTGCCGTAAAGGGGCGTGCCCGGCGGGGGCGGCCGACTACATTCGGACGGGACGAGGGGGACAAGCGCGAGGTTTCGACGGCAGAGGGCTGGGGGTCGCATGGCCAAAAACGCACCACCCCGCTGGGACCGCAAGATGCAGCAGCGGCTGTCCCGCGGTGAGGCGGCCGCCCTCGGCGAGATGTACGACCGGTTCGCCGCCCTCGTCCACAGCCAGGCCAACCGGATGCTGGACGACGAGGACGCGGCCGACCTGGTCACCCGCGAGGTCTTCGGCCATGTCTGGGAGAACCCGGACGCCTACGACCCCAAGCAGGGCTCCATGCGGTCCTGGCTGGCCCACCTCACGCTCCGCGCGTCCGTCCGGCGGCTGCGGGACCGGGGCGACGCGGACGATCCCGATGATCCGGACGAGCTGGAGGAGCGGGTGCGCCGGGCCACCGCCGCGGCCCGCGCCGACTACATCGTGGCCTCCATGCCCGCCCCGCTGCGGGCCGCGCTGGAGCTGGCGTACGTCCAGCGCCGCGACTACCGGCAGACCGCGACGGACCTCGGCGTCACCGAGGACGAGGCGCGGCGCCGGCTGCGGCTCGGGCTGCAACTGCTGTCCACCGCCCATACCCGGCCGCTGGAGGGCGCCCCGCCGCCCGGATACGGGCGGGCCCTGTGAGCGGCGGCACCGATGACCGGGACGAGGGCGGGCGCGAGGAGGAGGTACGGGGCGCCCGGCGCATACCGGGGCCACGGGCCGCCGCGGACGACTTCGCCGAGCTGAGCCGCCCGCGGGTGCCGAAGCCCGATCCCGATCCCGTTTCGGAGTGTGAGCCCGTGTCGGAGCCGTCGGGGGACGGCGCCGAGGCGCCGGCCCCGCTGCCGCACCGCGTGCTTCAGGCGCTGCTCGGGGCCTGGGCGCTGACCGCGTGTTCGGCGGAGGAGACCGAAGCCGTCGAGGCGCACCTCACGGAGTGCGCGCCCTGTGCGGACGAGGCGCTGCGGCTGCGGGACGCGGTCGGGCTGCTGCACACCGACCGGTCCCTGGATCTCGACCCGCTGCTCAGGTCGCGGGTGCTGGAGAGCTGTCTGAGCCGGCGCCCCGCCAGGATCCCGGTGCCGGACTGGGCCACCCCGTACGACGCGGAGACGGCGCGGCTGGACGCGCTGCTGCGGGACATCGGGGGCTCGGAGTGGCACGCGCCGGTGCGGCTGAAGTGGTTCGAGGGCGAGCGCGGGGTGCAGCGCAGGACGACGGTCGCCGGGGTGATCGGGCACCTGATGACCGTGGACGGCCTGGTCAGCGCGGCGCTCGGGCTGGACGACCCGCTCGCCGGGAGCCGCCCGCGCGGGGGTGAGGGGGTGCCGCTCGCACCGACACCGCGCACCGAGTCGTACTGGGCCCGTGCCCCCGTCCCGCCCACACGCGCGGTGCGCGAGCCGTGGCGCGAGCAGAGCCACACCCTGATCCGGACGGTGTCCTTCGCCGGGCGCGACGTCTCGGAGCTGTCCGTGTCGTACGGGGACTTCGCGCTGCCGTTGCAGGACGCCCTGCTGGACCGGGCCTTCGAGTGCTGGGTGCACGCGGGGGACATCGCGCAGGCGGTGGACTATCCGTACGAGCCGCCGTCCGCCGGACATCTGCACCGGATGATCGACCTCGCGGTCCGGATGCTGCCCGCCGCGCTGGCGGGGCGGCGCCGGTCGGGGCTCGCGGGGCCGGCCCGTCAGCTGGTGACGGCGGGGTCCCCGGGGCGCTCGCTGCATCTGGAGATCGAGGGCTCGGGCGGCGGCGACTGGTACGTCGCGCTGGACTCCCCCGCCGCCCTCGGCTCCCCGGACCACACGGTGGCGCAGGTCGCGCTGGACGGGGTGGAGTTCTGCCGGCTGGTGGCCGGGCATGTGCCGCCCGTGGAGGCGGCGGCCGGCCAGCACGGGGACCGCGACGCGATCCAGGACGTGCTGTTCGCTGCCGCCTCGCTCAGCCGGCTGTGAGACCGGCCAAGGGCTGTCCCGTAATTCCTGGTGGATCAGCGCGCGGCGTCAGATGCGGTGCATCGCAAGGCGGAGAGGCGCCCGCATACTGGATGTATTCGGGCGTTTCGACAACGCGGCGAGGTGCCGTAGCTGACGTCGTGCGCCCGCCAGGAATTGCGGGACAGCCCTTACGCGAAGACCACCGTGCGGCGGCCGTTGAGGAGGATGCGGCGTTCCGCGTGCCACTTCACCGCGCGCGCCAGCGCCTGGCACTCCACGTCGCGGCCGATGGCGACGAGCTGGTCCGGTGTCACGCCGTGGCCGACGCGCTCGACCTCCTGCTCGATGATCGGCCCCTCGTCCAGGTCGGCCGTCACGTAGTGCGCGGTGGCGCCGATGAGCTTCACGCCGCGCGCGTGCGCCTGGTGGTAGGGCTTGGCACCCTTGAAGCTCGGCAGGAACGAGTGGTGGATGTTGATGATCCGGCCGCTCAGCTGCTTGCACAGGTCGTCCGAGAGGACCTGCATGTAGCGGGCCAGGACGACCAGCTCGACGTTCTCCTCGCGGACCAGCTCCAGCAGCTCGGCCTCGGCCTCGGGCTTGTTGTCCCGGGTCACCGGGATGTGCCGGAAGGGCACGTCGTACGAGGCGACCAGCTCGGCGAAGTCGGGGTGGTTGGAGACGACTGCGGCGATCTCGACCGGCAGGGCACCGGTCCGGGAGCGGAAGAGCAGGTCGTTGAGGCAGTGGCCGAACTTGCTGACCATCAGCACGATCCGCATCCGCTCCGAGGACCGGTGGATCTGCCAGTCCATGGCGAAGGAGTCGCCGATCGCGGCGAAGCTCGCCCGCAGCTTGTCGACGGTGACCTGGCTGCCCGCCGAGAAGTGGACGCGCATGAAGAACAGACCCGTGTCGTGGTCCCCGAACTGCTGGCTGTCCTCGATGTTGCAGCCGGTCATGAAGAGATAGCTCGACACGGCGTGCACGATGCCCTGTTTGTCGGGGCAGGACAGGGTCAGGACGTACTGCTCGGGGACGGTGTCAGCAGGCTGCGGCGCGGTCATCCCCGTAGCGTGCCACACCGTCGGCGGTTCAGGCGGTCCTGGTCATGATGCGGAGCACGTCCAGGGAGTGCGGCGGTACGTCGGGGTCCTCGCCGTCGTTCGTGGCGAGCAGCACATGGGCCTCGCGGGCGGCCCTGACCGCCTCCGGCCAGCCGTGGTGCTCCAGGTAGGCGGAGACGGGGGCGTCCGCGCCGACCTGGTGCATGATGCGCAGCACCCGCAGCACGGCGGCGTCGACGAGGGCGGCCTCGCCGGGGTCCCTGAATATGGTGCCGACGTACTTCTCGGCGGACCAGTTGTCGAGCCAGGTGTCCTCGACCAGGCGGTACACGGCGTCGGTGACGTCGCCGTATCCCTCCCGGCCGGCCAGCCAGCACTCGTGGTGGAAGACGGGGTCGGAGAGCATGTGCAGCGCCGAGCGCACGTTGCTGCGCCAGCGCCACCACGGAAGGTCGTTGAGCGGCATGCCGCCCATGGTGGAGGAGCGACGGCCGCGACGGGAAGAGTTCTCGGAACCTTGCTGCACGGTTGTCGATCGTACGTTCCCTTTCCGGCCTTCCGTACGGCCCCCTGCCGTTCACCGTGACGTCACCGAGCGTTGAGGACGGCACACCGTGGCGTTACCCGGGGCCGGGAAGGGTCTGGGTCCATGACCGGACGGCGACGCCCCCCTTCCTCCCGCCCTTTCAGAACACTCACCGGTGCGGTGGCGGCGGGGACCCTGCTGCTGTCCGGCTGCGGCGCGCTCCCTGGGGGATCGGGGGACTCCAGGGAGCCCGTCACCGTCGTCACCTGGGCGCCGGGCGGCGACTCGGCCCCGGAGGCGGCGAACATGGCGGGGATGACCGCGATGGCGCAGGCGTACGGCCGCTGGGTCAACGCCTCGGGCGGGATCGACGGGCACGAGCTGCGCGTCGTCACCTGTGACGAACAGGACACCTCGCGCGGCGCGGCGGCCTGCGCGCGCCGGGCCGTCGAGGAGGAGGCCGTCGCGGTCCTCGGTTCCTACAGCCGGCACGGGCGGTCGTTCATGGCCCCGCTGGAGGCCGCCGGAATCCCGTACATCGGCGGTTACGGCGCCTCCGACGAGGAGTTCCGCAGCTACATGGCCTACCCGCTGACCGGCGGCCAGTCCGCGCTCATGGCCGGCAACGCCGAGCAGCTCTCCGGCGACTGCGACCGGGTCGCGCTGGTGCGCCCGGACACGCTGAGCGGCGACAGCCAGGCGTGGCTGCTGCGCACCGGCCTCACCGGGGCCGGCCGGCCCGCCCCGCTCGACATACCGGCGGCCGAGGGCGCCACCTCCTACGACAAGGAGGCCGGGCGGGCGCTGTCGGACGCGGGCACGGGCGGCGGCTGTGTGACGTCGGTGCTCGGGGACCGCACGGAGACGTTCTTCGACTCCTTCCGGCGGCTGGAGCCGGCCGGTGCGCGGGTGCGCGTCTCCTCGGTGCTCGGCAGCGTCGGGCAGCCGCTCATCGACCGCACGGGCGGCCGGAACAGCCCGTTCGAGGGGGCGTACGTCACCGGCTGGTACCCGGCCCCGGGCGACAAGCGGTGGGACCCCATGCGGAAGGTGATCCGCGAGCACGCCTTCGGCGACAACCGGATCGACCCGGACGACACGGGCGTGCAGACCACCTGGATCGCGTACACCGCGCTCAGGTCGGTCGTCGAGTCGCTGCACGAGGAGCGGATCACCGCCGGGAAGGTCACCCAGGCCCTCGTCAAGGGCCTGCGCGTCGACACCGGCGGCCTCACACCCCGGCTGCGCTGGCGCTACGAGGACACGCTCGGCTCGGAGGCGTACCCGCGCATCGTCAACAGCAAGGTGACCTTCCAGGTCGTGCGCGACGGACGGCTGGTCGCCGCGAGGAAGGGCTTCGTGGACGTCACCCGGACCCTCGCGGACGCCAGCGCGACCCGCTGACCCGGCCGCTCAGAGCGCGGTCGCCTCGCGCTTGGTCAGGTCGTACTTGGCCGCGATGGCGTTCCACAGGGTGGCCGCCTGCCGCTTGGCCGTGCTCGCCTCGCCGCTCTTCACGGTCGCCTGCTGGGTGTGCGAGGTCGTACGGGCGTGGCCGTCCTTGCACACCTTCTTGCTCTTGGCCTGCCTGGCCCACGCGGCGTAGTGGTCGTCGGCGGACGCGGACGCCTTCCACGCCTTGGTGAGCGCGGCGGTCAGCCGGTCGTGGTTCGGCAGCTTGTCGAGCGTCAGGCCCTCCAGGCGCGTCACCAGGTCGCGGCGCTGCTGCGCGGCGCCCTTCAGGTCGGACACGGCCTTGTCCAGGTCGGTGCAGGACTTGGTCTTCTCGACCGCCCCGATGACCGCCGCCCGGCTGTTGTTGCTGTCCGCGAGGAGCTTGTCGAGCTCCTCCGCCTGCGGCTTGGCCGGGTCGGGCGCCGGCTCCTCCTTGGCCGGTTCGGAGGCGGCCGGCGAACTCGCCGACGCCACCGGCTGCTTGGCGTCCTTGTCGTCATCGTCGCCGCCGCTCATCAGCGCGCCCGCGCCGAGCCCAATCACCGCGCAGCCCACGACGACCGCCGCGATCAGCGGAACCGCCGCGGACTTCTTGCGCCGCCCGCCGTCCCCGTCCCCGTCCTGCGGCAGCCCGTCCTCCGGGCCGGAGTACGGGGGCTGCGGCGGCTGCTGCTGGTAGGACTGCTGCGGCGGCGGGCCCGCCTGGTACGGCTGCTGCGGCGGCGGGCCCGCCTGATAGGGCTGCTGCGGCGCCTGGTGCTGCTGCGCCGGGTCGAACCGGGGCATCTGCTGGGTGGCGCCCTCGGGCGCGTCGCTGCGGAAGAGGTTGTCGAACTCGGCGGGGGGCTGCCGCTCGCCGGGCGCCCCGGGCCGGATGCCGTACGGGGCGCCGCCGGGGACCGGGGGGATGTACTGGGTCGCGTCGGCGTCCGGGCCGCCCTGCGCGGGGGGCGCGGCGTGCGCTCCGGGCTGCTGGTAGCCCTGCTGCGGGGCGTGGCCCAGGAACTGGGTGGACTCCGCGGGGTTCTCCGGCGGCAGCCCGCCGGGCGCCGGGCCCGCGGGTATCGGCGCGATGTACTGCGTGGCGTCGGCGTCGCCGCCGGGGGCCGCGCCGTGGCCCGCCTCGGGCGGCAACGGCTGGGCGTACGGCTGCTGCTGCTGTCCCTGGCCGTACGCGGGCGGCTGCTGCTGTCCCTGGTCGTACCCGCCCTGGCCGTAGCCGTCCTGCCCGCCGTACTGGCCCTGCTGCCCGGAGGCGTCGTACGGGGGCTGCTGCCTGCCCTGCCCGTACGGGTCCTGGCCGGCGCCGTCCTGCGGGCCCCACGGCTGCCCCCACGGCTGACCGCCGGCCGGTACGGCCCTGCCGTCCGCCGCTCCCCCCGGCGTCCAGGGTTCGCCGCCGTCCGAGGGCAGCACGACACCCTCGTGTGCGGGTCGTACAGCAGGGAGCTGCTGCTCGTCGCCCTGTCCGCTCTGCGTCACCGGGACTCCTACGTGTCAACTATGGAATCGTCGGCTCACGCTATCGGGTGGCAGCCGCCGTTCGCCAAGTGCCCGTGGTCCCTCGCGTACCCCGCCTCCC
This sequence comes from Streptomyces sp. ATexAB-D23, assembly GCF_000373645.1. Lineage (GTDB taxonomy): Bacteria > Actinomycetota > Actinomycetes > Streptomycetales > Streptomycetaceae > Streptomyces > Streptomyces castrisilvae. Next base: position 63,798 of record NZ_KB892017.1, read on the forward strand.
GGGGTGTAACGCCCCGCCCCCTCACGACGCAGTTAAGGGGGCGTTCGCGCCGGAGCGGGCGCCGTCAGGCCGCCTGGAGCTCCAGACGGGCGCCGAACTCCCGGACCGCCGGCTCGTCCCCGTACGGCAGCAGGCGCTGCTGGAGGTCGTCCAGATACTCCGCGCCCCGGCTGGAGCGCACCGTGCCCAGCAGCTCCATCGCCCGCGTCCCCGTGTGGCAGGCCTGCTCCACCTCCCGCAACTGCACCTGGGCCGTGGCCAGCAGCGCGAGGCCGATGCCCCGGCGGCGGGCCCGGGACTCCGGGTGGCCGTCCAGGGACTCCTTCGCCCGGCGCGCGGCGGCCTCGGCCTGGCCGAGGTCCCGGTGGCAGTGCGCCAGCTCGTCCGCGAGGTAGGCGTGGTCGAAGTGGGCGATCCAGTCGGGGTCGTCCCCGGTGTCCGGCTCGGCCCGCTCCAGCGCCGTCCGGGCCCGCCCCGCCACCTCCTGGCAGGTGCGCCCGTCGCCGAGCAGGGCGTGACCGCGGGCCTCCGCCGCGTAGAACATCGCCTCCGCCCTCGGCGTGACCCGGCCGCGCGCGCCCTCCTGAGCGGCCCGCGCCAGCTGCGCGATCTCGCGCGGATTGCCGAGCTGCGCCGCCAGGTGGCTCATCGAGGCGGCCAGCACATAACCGCCGTAGGCGCGGTCGCCCGCCGCCTGGGCCAGGCGCAGGGCCTGGATGTAGTAGCGCTGGGCCAGGCCCGGCTGGCCGGTGTCGACCGCCATGTATCCGGCGAGTTCGGTGAGCCGGGCGACGGCCGCGAACAGCTGACGGCCCGTCGATTCACGGTACGCGCCCGAAACCAGCCCGGAGACCACGCTGTTGAGGTAGTGCACCAGGACCGGGCGCACATGTCCGCTGCCGAAGCGGTGGTCGAGGTCGACCAGCGCGGACGTCGTCGCCCGCACCGCCTCCACGTCCGACATCCCGACCCGGGACCCGGACGCCCGCGCGACCTGTGGGTCCGCGCCCGTGATCAGCCAGTCGCGGCTGGGCTCCACCAGCGCGGACGAGGCGACCGTCGAGCCGGACAGGAAGTCGCGGCGGCCGACGTCGCTGCGCCACAGCTCGCAGACCTGCTCGATGGCCCCGACGACCGTGGGGGCGAACTGGAGGCCGACGCCCGAGGCCAGGTTCTTCCCGTTGGCCATGCCGATCTCGTCGATCGTGACCGTACGGCCCAGCTTGCGGCCCAGCGCCTCGGCGATGATGCCCGGCGCCCGGCCGCGCGGCTGCTGGCCGCGCAGCCAGCGGGCCACGGAGGTCTTGTCGTAGCGGAGGTCGAGACCGCGCTCGGTCCCGACCATGTTGACGCGGCGGGCCAGGCCCGCGTTGGAGCATCCGGCTTCCTGGATGAGCGCCTGGAGCCGTTCGTTCGGCTGGCGTGCGACGAGAGGCCTGGCTGCCATGTGTGTCCCCCTGAGGCCGCAGTGATCGGTGATGCGATCACTGCCCGACATATGCCTGAGAAATGCGCCGATTCATCGTGTTGGTCACTTTCATCGCGACTCACCCCGATTCACCGCGACAACCCCCTAAAATGCCGCGCGAACCCGGTCGTCCGAATGTCCCGTAAGCAGTTACCCATCCCCGGCCCGGACTTCTCCCACGCGCCCCCGCCGATGCATCCGTGCGCCCCGCATGCGGTTGCGGGCGCCCGCGTCCGCGCCCGGCGCGCCCGTAACTCTTCGTGAAGCCTGTAGTTGAGCTGAACGTGGAAGAGCCCATCGGAGTCATGGAAACCGCACAGGTCCCCCGGCAGCGCGTCGGGCAACTGCTCGACGCCGCCGTGCGGTACACGGAGGAACGGCACTGGGACGTGTGCCCCGGCACCTGGCTGGAGACGGTCGACGGCGCCCAGCGGTGCTCGTGCGGCGAGGCCGGCTGTGCCTCGCCCGGCGCGCACCCGGCCCGCGCCGACTGGGCGGAGGGCGCCACCGGCAGCGGCGCGGCGGCCCGCCGGATGTGGACGCGGCACCCGGGCGCGGCCGTCCTGCTGCCGGCCGGGCGGGCGTTCGACGCGGTCGACGTGCCGGAGTCGGCCGGGTTCCTGGCGCTCGCCCGGATGGAGCGGATGAGCCTGCCGCTCGGGCCCGTCACCCGCACCCCCGACCGCCGCATGCAGTTCTTCGTCCTGCCCGGCGCCGCCCCCAAGGTGGAGGACCTGGTGCGCCGGGCCGGGTGGAACGCGGCGGCGATCGGCCTGCGCGGGATCGGCGAGGGCGGCTACGTCACCGCGCCGCCCACCCGGGTCGGCGGCGCGGGAGCGGTGCAGTGGGCCCGCTCGCCCACGACCGCCAACCGCTGGCTGCCCGAGGTGGAGGAGCTGATCAGCCCGCTGGCCTATGCCTGCGGACGGGCGGCGGCGGACGCCCGGGAGAGCCTTTCGTAGGGTGGCCCCCACGTACGTACGGGGACTTCGAAAGGCGTGCACATGCCAGACCGGGCGCAACACGACGTAACGGACCGGACCGCCGGGCCCGGCGCACCTCGGGCGGCACCGCCCGCGGTGCGCGTCGAGGGGCTGTGGAAACGATTCGGCGAACAGACGGCCGTCGCCGGGATCGACCTGGAACTGCCGGCCGGCAAGTTCATCGGGCTGGTCGGCCCCAACGGGGCGGGGAAGACCACCACGCTCTCCATGGTCACCGGCCTGCTCCGCCCGGACCAGGGCAGGATCGAGATCGGGGGACGCGACGTCTGGCGCGACCCGGTCGAGGTGAAGTCCCGGATCGGTGTCCTGCCCGAGGGCCTGCGCCTCTTCGAACGCCTCTCCGGCCGCGAACTCCTCGCGTACACCGGGCGGTTGCGCGGGCTCCCGGGCCACGAGGTCGACAGCCGCGCCACCCAGCTGCTGGACGTGCTGGACCTGGCGGGCTCCCAGCACAAGCTGGTCATCGACTACTCGACGGGCATGCGGAAGAAGATCGGGCTCGCCGCCGCGCTGCTGCACAATCCCGAAGTCCTCTTCCTGGACGAGCCGTTCGAGGGCGTCGACCCCGTCTCCGCGCAGACCATCCGCCAGGTCCTGGAGCGCTACACCGGCTCCGGGGCCACCGTCGTCTTCTCCAGCCATGTGATGGAACTGGTCGAGTCGCTCTGCGACTGGGTGGCCGTCATGGCGGCCGGAACGATCCGGGCCCGGGGCACCCTGGCCGAGGTGCGCGGCGACGCGCCCTCCCTCCAGAACGCCTTCCTGGAGCTGGTCGGCGCCGGCGACCGCGACACCGGCGAGACCCTCGACTGGCTGGGCGGCGACCGATGAGCGTGCTCGACGCCCCGGCCGGCACCGGCCCCCGTCCGCGCGCCGCGGACCTCGGCACGGGACTGGTCCCCGTCTTCGCCCGGCTCAAGCTGACCCTCCTGCGCAACGGGCTGCGCCAGTCCGCCGGGCGCCGGGCCGCCTACATCGCCTCGGTCGCCGGAGCCGTGCTGATCGCGCTGGGCCAGGTCCTCGGGCTCGTCCTGCTGCGCGGCAACGCCCACGCGAGCTCCGTGACCGTGCTGCTCATCGCGATCCTGGCGCTCGGCTGGGCCGTGATGCCGCTGTTCCTCGGCGCCGGTGACGAGACCCTGGACCCGACCCGGCTCGTCATGCTGCCGCTGCGGCCCCGGCCGCTGATCGTCGCGCTGCTGGTGTCCTCGCTGATCGGCATCGGGCCGCTGTTCACGGTGTGCCTGGCGGCCGGCTCGGTGGCCGCCGTGGCCCACGGGGCGGGCGCGGTGGTCTTCGCCGTCCTCGCCGTCCCGCTGGCCCTGCTCGTCTGCGTGGCCCTGGCCCGCTGTGTCACCACCGCCAACTCCCGCCTCCTCTCCTCCCGCAAGGGCCGCGACCTGGCGGTGCTCAGCGGGCTGGTCATCGCGGTGGGCATCCAGGTCGTGAACTTCGGCGTGCAGCGCCTCGGCCGGACGGGCGGCCTCTCCTCGCTCGACCCGACGGCGGACGTGGTGCGCTGGCTGCCGCCCGCGTCGGCGATCGGATCCGTGCACTCCGCCTCCCAGGGGGCGTACGGGCGGGCCGTCGTGCAGCTGCTGCTCACCGTCGCCGCGCTCGTCCTGCTGCTGTGGCTGTGGCAGCGCACCCTGACGAAGCTGATGACCGCGCCCGACGGCTCGACGGTCGCCGCCGCCGACCCGGAGCGCAAGAAGTCCGGCCGGGGCGGCGACGGCTTGTGGGCGCTGTTCCCCGAGGGGCGCACCGGCACGGTGATGCAGCGGACCCTGCGGTACGTGGCACGGGACCCGAAGACCAAGGCCGCGTGGGTGACCGCGCTGGCCGTCGGGCTGATCGTGCCGGTGCTCAACGCGATGCAGGGCACGGGCTCGGTGTACTTCGCGTGCTTCTGCGCCGGGATGCTCGGCATCCAGATGTACAACCAGTTCGGACAGGACACCTCCGCGTTCTGGATGGTGGCCCTGACGATCTCGTCCACGCGGGACGCGTACCTCGAACTGCGGGCGCGGGCGCTGGCGCTGCTGCTGATCACCCTGCCGTACACGGTGCTCGTGTCGGTGGTGACGTCGGCGCTGCTGAAGGACTGGGTGCGGCTGCCGGGGGTCATGGGCCTGTCGCTCGCACTGCTGGGCGCGATGCTGGCGACGGGCGCGGTGGCCTCGGTGAACTACCCGTACTCGGTCCCGCAGGAGGGCGCGTTCAAGAACGTGGCGCCGGGGCAGGCCGGGCTGGCCTGGATCTCGATCCTCGGCGGCATGGTGTCGGCGGCGCTGCTGAGCGCCCCGGTGATCGCCCTGACGATCGGCCTGCACGTCTCGGGCTCCGAGGACCTGCTGTGGCTCGTGGTGCCGGTAGGAGCCGTGTACGGGGCACTGATCGCCTGGGGCGGGCTGCGGCTGGCGGCCCCGCGCATGGTCGAGCGGCTGCCGGAGATCCTGGGGGCGGTCAGCAAGGGGTGAGGGCGGAGCCTGGGGCCTACGGAGAGACCGGCTCCCGGTCTCCCTTCGCGTCCTCGGCCAGCTGCTCCAGGAAGGGTTCGACCGCGGCGCGCCACTCATCGGGCCGGTCGAAGTGGATGAGGTGGCCGGCGTCGGCCACCTCGGCGTACTGCCCGCGCGGCAGGACCCGGACCATCTCCTGCGCCTCCGCCCGGCCCAGCTCGCCGTCCAGGCCGCGCAGCACCAGCGTCGGGCACCTGACCTGGGCCAGCTCCTCCCAGTGCGCGTCGAACACCCAGGTGGCGCGGGATTCGAGCATCTGCCGGCGGGAGAAGACGGGCCGCCACCCGTCGGCGTGCTCGGTCATCACCTGGGCGTAGAACTCGCCGCGCGACGGATTGGGGCGCTCCACCCAGGGGTCGTCCTCGCCGAACCACTGCCGTACGGCGTCGAGCGAGGCGAACGGCAGCGGCCAGGTGTCGAACCAGTCGGCCCACTCGCGCTGCGAGGCCGCGCCGAGCGCGGAGGCCCGCATGTCGCAGATGACCAGCGCACGGACCAGGTCGGGGCGCTTGGCGGCGAGCTGCCAGGCGGTGAGGGCGCCCATGGAGTGCCCGATGAGGGTGACGGGGGCGAGGCCCAGCTGTTCGACCGCCGCCTCGGCGTCCCCCACGTAGGCGTCCCGGGTGTACGGGCCTTCGGCCGGCTTCCCGCTGGCGCCGTGGCCGCGCTGGTCGAGGCCGACCGGGCGGTGGCGCTCGGCGAGCCAGCGGGTGCCGGCCGCCCAGTGCGAGGCGCGGCCCATCAGGCCGTGCAGCATTAAGACGCCGGGGGCCCGGTCACCGGCCGGGCTCTCCTCGGGCGGGCCGGCGAACTCCCAGGCCGCGAGGCGTACGCCGTCGGTTCCGGTCACATCGATGCGCCGCGCCATAGTTTCAGGCACCCCCTTCTGTCCCCTCGGTCACCGGGTGGTCGTCTCGGCCAGACTATCGAACTCTTATTCGAAAACCGGGATCTGCCGACCAACACCGCTCGTTCGAGTGACTGCTTCCCAGGATTGACGGCCGCAGCTGCGGGGAGACCTCTTGCGGGAGGCGGGCCACTCGGGGATGAGGGCCCACGGGACCGACCTTGAGAGCTCGGGGCTCCAGGTCGGACACAGGGGAGGACAGGCCCCGGCGCCTTGCGGCGCCGGGGCCATCCGTTTCCCGGCCCGGCCGCTTCCGGGGCGCCTCCACCGCAGGCCGGGACCGCTCGTACGACGGGTGCATCCAGGCTCCCCTCCCCGGCCGCGGCCCGGCAGCCGACACTCTCAGCTACCCCTCCACCACAGCCTGGCACGCGGGGCGCCGACGCGCTGCGGTTCCGGACGGAAAAAGAAAAACCGGGCATCGGCGGCCACGGCCGCCGATGCCCGGTCTCCCCGGAACCCCGTGGGTCCCAGGGCCTGTATTGGAGTTCCCCGCCTGCCTCGCGACGCCTGGCACGGCATCTCGCCGCACCGGACGCCGCGAGGCCGCCCTCCGGGCGACGACGGGCAACTCAACACAGGCCCTACCGCTTGGCCACGAAGACGTGCGAGGCGATCTCCGTGTCCAGTTCCGCCGCCTCACCGCTGCTGCCGACCAGCACACCGCCGGGCGACTGCGTCACGCTGACCACCGAACCGGGCTGCACGCCCGCCCGCCGCAGCGTGTACATCAGCTGGGCGTCCGTCTGGATCGGCTCACCGATCCGGCGGACCACCACCGTCTTGCCCTCGCTCCCCGGGTCGAGCTCGGACAGGCTCACCATGCCCTCGTCGAGGAACGGGTCGGCCTCGGCCTTCTCGCCCAGCTCCTCAAGGCCCGGGATCGGGTTCCCGTACGGCGACTCCGTCGGGTGGCGCAGCAGCTCCAGCACCCGCCGCTCCACCGCCTCGCTCATCACGTGTTCCCAGCGACATGCCTCCGCGTGGACCTGCTCCCACTCCAGGCCGATCACATCGACCAGCAGGCACTCGGCCAGCCGGTGCTTGCGCATGACGCGGGTCGCCAGCCGGCGGCCCTCCTCCGTCAGCTCCAGATGCCGGTCACCCGCGACCTGCACCAGGCCGTCGCGCTCCATCCGCGCCACGGTCTGGCTGACGGTGGGACCGCTCTGGTCCAGCCGTTCCGCGATCCGGGCGCGCATGGGGACCACGCCTTCCTCTTCGAGTTCGAGGATGGTGCGGAGATACATCTCCGTTGTGTCGATCAGTCCGGACATTCGTGCCCCTCAGATGCAGTCGTGCGCTGGCCCTCCACCAATTCTGACGCATCGCGCGGGTAACCGTGCCTCGCCGGCCGCCCCCAGCACGCTGCGGTATTGACATGTCACTGGTCCAGACCGCAACGTGATCGGCGGTACGGACGCCCCATGGACATCTCACCCCGCCGGAAAGGTCCTCCTCGATGAGCGAAAGCAAGCTCGCCGGTCAGTTCTTCGACGCAGCGATCGGCCTGCTGGGGAGGGTGCGCGACGAGGAGGCCGAGAGCATCGCCGCCGCCGGCGCCGCCATCGCGGACACCGTCGCCGCGGGCGGCCGGCTCTTCGCCTTCGGCGCCGGGCACTCCTCGCTCGCCGCCCAGGACGTCGTCTACCGTGCGGGCGGGCTCGCCCTGATGAACCTGATGGCCGTCCCCGGCGCGCTCGGCGTCGACGTCATGCCGGCGACCCTGGGCTCCGCGCTGGAACGCGTGGACGGTCTCGCGGGCGCGGTCCTGGACTCCAGCCCCGCGAAGGCGGGCGACGTCCTCGTGATCATCTCCCTCTCCGGGCGCAACGCCCTGCCCGTCGAGATGGCGATGAACGCGCGGGCGCTCGGCCTGAAGGTCATCGGCGTCACCTCGGTCGCGTACGCCACCGGGACCCGGTCCCGGCACAGCTCGGGCGGCTTCCTGCGGGACCACTGCGACATCGTCCTCGACAGCAAGATCGCGGTCGGCGACGCGGAGCTTGAGGTGGACGGCATCGAGGCGCCGTTCGCCCCGGCGTCCACCGTGGTCACCAGCGCGATCATGCAGGGCATGATGGCGGCGGCCGCGGAAGGGCTGCTGGAGCGGGGCGTGGAGCCGCCGCTGCTGCGGTCGGGGAACGTGGACGGCGGGCACGAGTGGAACGGGCGCGTGATGGCGCAGTACGCGGACCGGATCTTCTACCGGCACTGAGCGGCGGGCCGCCCGCGCGTCGGTCGCCTCCTCAGCCGCCGGACGGGCCGGTCGCCCCGTGCAGGCTCGGGGACCGCACCAGCCGGACCGAAGCGGTCCGGTCCTCAGCCACCGGACGGGCCGGTCGCCCCGTGCAGGTCCACCGAGGCCGCCACCCGGTCCGCGACGCTCTCCGCGTACACCGCGTCCGGCCGCTCGAAGGCGGCCCGGTGGGCGGAGCGCAGGAAGGTGACCACGCCCAGGGTCCGGCCCCGGCTGCGCAGCACCGCGCACAGCGCGTGCACCGCGTCGGCGGGCCACTGCCGCTGCTTCGCCCACTCCCCGTCCGTACGCGCGGCCCCCGCCGACGCCCGCACCGAGCCCGTGCGGTCCACCGCCCGCAGGGCCGGGTGGCCCGGCGCGTACCGCAGCGGGATGCCGCCGCCGGCCACCGGCAGGCACGGCCCCGGCGCGTCGGCCGGGGTGGCGGCGGCCCGTACCAACCGCTCCCCCGCCACCAGGTCGATCAGCGCGTGGTCGGCGAACCCGGCCAGCGCGTAGTCGAGGGAGGTCGTCGCCGCCTCCATGGGGTCCTCGCACTCGGCGGCCGACCGCGAGGCGCGGTGCAGCTGGTTGGCGCGGAAGCGCACCCGGTCCGCCTCCTGCGCCGCGAGCTTCGCCGCCGTCACGTCCTGGAAGACCCAGCCGGCCCCCAGCGGGACCGGCTCCTCGGTGAGCGGCGAGGCGAGCCGCAGGAAACCGCTGCGCCAGCAGCGCCGGCGTGAGCCCTCGCCACCCCGCAGCGTCACCCACAGCTCGGCGGGGGCGGGCGGCGCGCCCTCGGCCAGCACGTGCTGGAGCGCGCCCTCCAGCTCCTCCACCCCCTGGTCGATCAGCTCGCCGAGCGGGCGCCCCAGCAGCGTCGTACGGCCGCCGCCCAGGGCGCGGGCCGCGTACGCGTTGACGACGGTGGGGCGCAGGTCCACGTCGACCAGGACCACACCCCAGGAGGCGTCCTCGAACAGCGCCTCGCTGAGGGCGATGGCCCGCTCCAGGTCGATCTGCGCGTGGACCTCGCTGAACGCGCAGTACACCCCGGCCGGTCCGCCGTCCGCGCCCCGCACCCCGGCGGACTGGGTGCGGACGAGGACCCGGCCGCCGTCCTTGCGCAGCAGCGCGAACTCGTGGACCTGCCGGCCCGGCGCGTCCATGACGGCCATGAGCCGGCCCCGCACCTCGTCCGCGTCGGCCCGGCGCACGGCCCAGCCGGCGAATCCGGGCCGCCCCACGGCCTCCTCGGCGGACCAGCCGAGGATGCGCTCCGCCTCGCGGTTCCAGTGGGTGACGGTGCCCTCCGCGTCGAACGCGCAGAGCGCCGCGTCCATCCCGTCGAGGAGGGCCGCCAGCAGCTCCGCCCCCGGAACCGGCTCGGGGCCGACCGCGCCGTCGGTCGTCCCCCTGCTCGTGGAAGCGCTCATCCCGGACCCCCTGCAGGACGTGTCCGCCATTGCCGCACGTCAGACCATTGAACTCGAACGTGACCCAGCACACAGCGACTTCCCCGAAATCGATCCCCCCGATAAATCGGTTGTGGGGCCGCGCGGGCCGTTCCTAGGCTGTGCGTACACGCTGAAAGGAGGTGATCCGAAAAGTGCAGTCTTATCGGATTCGTGAGGTGGCTGCGGGCTGACAGCCCGTCGTCGCACAACGTGCACCTCGGCGGACTGTCTGCCGAAACCCAAGCAGTCACCGACCCGCAGGCTCGCCGGTAGATCCGGCCGGCTCCTCCGCAAGGAGGGACCAGAGCCTGCGGGTTTCCGCGTTTCCGGAGCGGGCTACGGGCACAGCCGCTCGACGCGCCACTTTCCGTCCCGGCCGCCCTCGCGGACGTAGCGCAGCCGGTCGTGGAGCCGGTTCTCGTGGCCCTGCCAGAATTCGATCGTGTCGGGGACGACCCGGAATCCGCCCCAGTGCGGGGGCGCGGGGACCTTCTCGCCCTCGGGGTAGCGGGCGGCAAGCTCCTCGTAGCGCCGGACCAGTTCGTCGCGGTCGCCGATCACCGTCGACTGGTCGCTCGCCCAGGCACCGAGCTGGGAGCCGTGCGGGCGGGTGCGGAAGTAGGCGACGGTCTCCTCGCGGGGGACGCGGGAGGCGGTGCCGGTGACGATGACCTGGCGGGCCAGCGGGTGCCAGGGGAAGAGCAGCGAGACGTACGGGTTGGCGGCCAGCTCGCGGCCCTTGCGGGACTCGTAGTTCGTGAAGAAGACAAAGCCGCGCGCGTCGTACATCTTCAGCAGCACCGTGCGGGAGGACGGGCGGCCCTCGGGGGTCGCCGTGGACACCACCATGGCGTTCGGCTCGTGGAGCATCCCGCCGGCGGCGACCTGCCGGAACCAGCGGGCGAACTGGTCCATCGGGTCGGGGGCGAGGCCGTCCTCGGTGAAGCTCTCGGAACGGTACTGCTCGCGCATCGCGGCCGGATCGGTGGTGGAATCGGAGGAGGAGTCTGCGGTGGGCACGGGCCCATCCTGCCGCAGCGGACGGGCACGAAGCAGGTCCGCCCGCCGTTGGACGGGGAAGGGGCGGCTGTGCCGGATGTCACGCTTCCCGGGCCCGTCGGAACCCGCCAGTATCGGGGGTGGGCCTCCGGGCCCGCCCGCAAGCCGTCGATCCGAGGGAGCCGCCTGATGTCCGACTTCGTACCCGGACTCGAAGGAGTCGTCGCGTTCGAGACGGAAATCGCCGAACCCGACAAGGAGGGCGGTTCGCTCCGGTACCGGGGCGTCGACATCGAGGATCTCGTCGGCCACGTGTCCTTCGGCAACGTGTGGGGGCTGCTGGTGGACGGGGCCTTCAAGCCCGGTCTGCCGCCCGCCGAGCCGTTCCCGATCCCGGTGCACTCCGGTGACATCCGGGTCGACGTGCAGTCCGCGCTCGCCATGCTCGCCCCGGTGTGGGGGCTGAAGCCGCTGCTGGACATCGACGAGGAGACCGCCCGCGAGAACCTGGCGCGGGCCGCCGTGATGGCCCTGTCGTACGTGGCGCAGTCGGCGCGCGGGCAGGGCCGGCCGATGGTCCCGCAGCGCGAGATCGACAAGGCAGAGTCCGTCGTGGAGCGGTTCATGATCCGCTGGCGCGGCGAGCCGGACCCCCGGCACGTCAAGGCCGTGGACGCGTACTGGACGTCCGCCGCCGAGCACGGGATGAACGCGTCCACGTTCACCGCCCGGGTGATCGCCTCGACCGGCGCCGACGTGGCCGCCGCGCTGTCCGGCGCGGTGGGCGCCATGTCGGGCCCGCTGCACGGCGGCGCCCCCTCCCGCGTCCTCGGCATGATCGAGGAGATCGAGCGGACCGGGGACGCCACGGCCTACGTGAAGAAGGCGCTGGACAAGGGCGAGCGGCTGATGGGCTTCGGCCACCGCGTCTACCGGGCCGAGGACCCTCGTGCCCGGGTCCTGCGCCGCACCGCCGAGGAGTTGGGCGCGCCCAGGTTCGAGGTGGCGCAGGCGCTGGAGAAGGCGGCGCTGGAGGAGCTGCACGCCCGGCGCCCGGACCGGGTCCTCGCGACGAACGTGGAGTTCTGGGCGGCGATCATGCTGGACTTCGCCGAGGTCCCCGCGCACATGTTCACGTCGATGTTCACGTGTGCCCGTACGGCGGGCTGGTCGGCCCACATCCTGGAGCAGAAGCGGACGGGCCGCCTGGTGCGCCCGTCGGCGCGGTACGTGGGACCGGGCCCGCGCAGCCCCCGCGAGATCGACGGGTTCGGCGAGCTGGCGGATCTGGGGAACTGAGAGCGCCGCGACAGCGCAGGCGCGCCGGCCCCCTCCTCGCCCTCGCCCGGAGGGGGCCGGCGCCGCGCTGCCACAATGTTGTCCACCGTGCCCGGACAGAACGCCGGCCCCGTCGGCGGTGAAGCAGAGGTGGACCGCATGAGTGTGTCGACACGGCCGCAGAACGAGCGCTGGATCGTCGGCCGGATGGCTGTCGGGACCGCGCGTACCCGGCTGATCTGCGTGCCGCAGTCGGGGGCCGGCGCCGGGGCGTTCGCGGGTTGGCGCAAGTACATCCCGCAGGGGTACGAGCTGGCTCCGGTCGAACTGCCGGGCCGGGGCACCCGGGACGCCGAGCCGATGCCGGCGGACTTCGGCACGCTGGCCGACAGGCTGCTGACCGGCCTGACCCCCGAATTCGGCATGCCGTACGTGCTGTTCGGGCACAGCTTCGGCGGGGCCCTGGTCTACGAGCTGAGCCGCCGGATCGAGGCCCGGGGGCTGCCCGCCCCGGTGGCCACCGTCGTATCGGGCTTCCGGGCCCCGCACACCCCGCCCACGACGGCCGTGTACGAGGCGTCCGACGAAGAGCTGCTGGACTGGCTGATCCGCAACGGCGGGATGCCGGAGGAACTGCTCGCGTACAAGGCGTTCGTGCGTCAGATCATGGGGTACATACGCACCGATCTGCGGATCGCCGAGAGCTACTCGCTCGACGAACCGGCGCCGCTGCCGGGCCCGTTGCACGTGTTCGGCGGCACGGACGACCAGGTGACGCCGCCCGGCCGACTGCCCGAGTGGCGGGCCTGCGCCGGCTCCGACTTCTCGCTGACGCTGCTGCCCGGCGGCCACAACTACCCCCACGCCGACCCGGCAGCGATGGTGGCCGCGCTCATGAACGTCCTCGCGTCCACGCCGTCGCGCACCGGGTGACGGCGTGCGGCGGGCCCGCCGTCAGGGCCGGTCGAGCGCCGCTGCTCATGAACGTCCTCGCGTCCACGCCGTCTTACACCGGGTGACGGCGTGCGACGGGCCCGCCGTCAGGGCCGGTCGAGCGCCGCTGCTCATGAACGTCCTCGCGTCCACGCCGTCGCACACCGGGTGACGGCGTGCGACGGGCCCGCCGTCAGGGCCGGTCGAGCGCCCAGGTCTGGAGGGCGTACGGACGCCCCTTCTCGACGCCCTCGATGAGCGGGACGCCGAGCAGCCGGAAGCCGGTGGCGGTGGCCACGGCGACGCTGGCGGCGTTCTCCGGCTCCAGCTCCAGGATCACCCGGTCGACGCCCAGTTCCCCGAAGGCGTACGCGGCCATCACCCGCACCGCCCGCCCGGCGAGCCCCTGCCCGCGGTGGGCGGGCCCGACCGCGTAACCGATCTCGGTGCCCTCGGGGGCGCGGCGCAGCATCACCTCACCGAGCGGGGCGCCGCCGTCGAGCGTGATGGCGAGCAGCACGGCCGTGCCGTCCGCCCGCAGCTGCCGGGCCTTCACCAGCCGCTCGCGGGCGGCCCCGGCGTCGAAGGGGGAGACGATCGGCGTCCAGTGCGCGATGTCGGGGTGGTCGAACAGCTCCGGCATCGCGGCCAGGTCCTGTTCCGTCCAGTCGCGCAGCACGAGCCCCTCACCCGTGAGTTCGACGTGGTCGGGAAAGGGAGGTGTGGTGCTGCTGCTCATGCTGCGGACCATATACGCGCGACTTTGCCGACACCAAGGCGTTTCCGCGCCGCACTCCGGCTCCCCGGACACGGACACCGTCCGGGCCCGGCCCCGGCCTGCCCGCGCGGTCCGCTGGACACCTGGTACGACAGCGCGATCAGGTCGCTCGCCGCCGGCCTGCCCGCGCGGTCGGCAGAACGCTCTCAGCCCAGTGCCCCGTCCACCAGCTCCGCCCACTGGGCGACGACCTTGCGGCGGCGGGCGGTGTCGTCGGTGAGGACATTGGCGAGGCCCAGCCCCCGGGCCATGTCGAGCAGCCCCTGCACGGTCTCCCGCACACCGGGCTTCGCCTCGTCGGCGCGCAGGAGGTGGACGGCGATGCGGTGGGTCTCGCGGCCCACCCGGGCCTCCAGCTCCGTCACCCTGGGCCGCAGCTGCTCCTCGTTGGAGGCGGCGACCCAGAGCTGGAGGGCGGCGCGGAAGAGGGGGCCGGTGTAGAGGTCGACCAGGGCGGCGACGACGGCGGCGCGGTCCTGGTCGGGGACGGCGCGCAGGGCGGCGGAGCGTTCCTCGGCGACGTACTCGACGGCGGCGGTGAACAGGTCCTCGCGGGTGGGGAAGTGGTGCTGGGCGGCGCCGCGCGAGACCCCGGCGCGTTCGGCGACGACGGCGACGGTGGAACCGGCCCAGCCGTGTTCGGCGAGGCAGGCCACCGCGGCCTCCAGGAGGCGCCGGCGGGTGGCCCGGCTGCGGTCCTGCTTGGGGCCCGTGCTGCCGCCCGGTGTCACAACGCCCATGCGGGGTCCCGTCGTTCGAGGAAGGCCGTCATCCCCTCCCGCGCCTCGGCGGAGGCGAAGAGCTGTGCGGAGCGGGCGATGAGGTCTTCGGCGTGCTGGTCGAAGCTGTCCAGCACAGTAGCCGCGACCAGCTCCTTGGACGCGGCCAGCCCCTGCGGGGACGCCTTGCGCAGCCCGTCCAGCAGGGGCCCGAGCGCGAGGTCCACGTCCTCGGCGGCCAGGGTCACCAGCCCGATGCGGGCGGCCTCCGCCGCGTCGAACCTCTCCCCGGTGAGGTAGTACCGGGCGGCGGCCCGTGCGTCGATGCGGGGCAGCAACGGCAAGGAGATCACGGCGGGCGCGAGGCCGAGCCGCGACTCGGTGAGCGCGAAGGTGGCCTCCGGCCCGGCCACGGACATGTCGCACGCCCCGAGGAGCCCGAGCCCGCCGGCCCGGACGTGCCCGGTGACCCGCGCGACGACCGGCTTGGGCAGCGCGACGATGCTCCGCATGAGGGCGACGAAATCGTGCGGGTCGGCCGGGGCCTTGAGATCGGCGCCGGCACAGAAGGTGTTGCCGGTGTGGGTGAGGACGACGGCCCGTACGGAGTCGTCGGCCGCACAGCCCGCCAGGGCCTCGGCCAACTCGGCGACGAGCCCGGCGCCGAGGGCGTTCCGGTTGGCGGGCGAGTCGAGCGTGAGGGTGGTGATGCCGCGCGCGTGGGCGGGCGGGGCGAGCTGACTCATGGATCGCGCTCCCTCTGCTTCTCTGCGGGCCGTCGCGTCGAGCGTGGCAGCAGGAACAAGAACAATCAAGCGCGCTTGCATGATTCTGACACCGCCGCAGGGCCGCCCGCCCTGCCCTGGCACCGGCCGGCTTCGCCCCGGTCTCCTGGGAACCCGTCACTCTCGACATGGGCGGCACCCCGGCCGAGGTCTGGGAGTCCGTCACCGGGGTCCTTTACGACATGACGGTCCTGGACGAAGACCGGACCGAGGAACTGCGCGAGGAGTTCATCCATGGCTCCGCCCCACTCGTGACCCCTGAAGGCCGTCTCCCGTGCGGCAAGCGGGTCGTCACCGTTACGGCGGTGCTGGGGAGTGCGGCGGGGAGCTGATCCCTCCCACGACCGGGGCCACCCGCGGGCGCGCCCCGGTCCACGCGGGACCGGGGCGCGTGAACTCGGCTCGGGTCAGCAGCCGCTGCCGACGCGCAATGAGGTCATCTTGTCGTTGAAGTGGGACGCCACGGCCGCCTCGGACCCGCCCGGCTTCACCGAGAACATGCACCCGACGTAGTTGGAATGCTCTTGACGTCCTCTCCGCCCCGAAGGACGGAGATTCCCGCCTGTCTGCCGGTGGTCACCGGCTTGGGCTTCGGGTGGGTTCCTGTTTCTTCGCGCTGTGCCGGGACGAGACGTCCTGGTCTTACCCGCGCTCCGCAGGCTGATACGGCCAGTCCGGCCGCCCTGGCGACGTTGACCGCCGCGTTGATGTCCCGGTCCAGGTGGGCACCGCAGGCCCCGCACGTCCACTCACGGATGTGCAGGGGCTTGGGGCCGTCCTTTACGCCGCACTGCGAGCACACCTGTGACGTGGGCTCGAAGCGTCCGATGCGGTGGAAGGCGCGCCCGCACAGGGCGGCCTTGTACTCCAGCATTGTGGTGAACGCCGACCATCCGGCGTCGTGCACGGACTTGGCCATGCGGGTGCGGGCGAGTCCCCTGACCGCCAGGTCTTCCACCGCGACCGCTTGGTTTTCGCGGATCAGCTCGGTTGAGAGCCGGTGGTGGAACTCACGCCGCGCATCGGCGGTCCGTGCATGGGCGCGTGCAACCCTGATCCGGGCCTTCGCCCGGTTCTTCGACCCCTTCGCCTTGCGGCTGAGATTCTGCTGCGCCTTCTTCAGTTTCTTCTCGGCCCGGCGCAGGAAGCGGGGGCTGTCGATCTTCGTACCGTCGGAGAGGACCGCGAAGTGGGTCAGGCCCAGGTCGATGCCGACGACGTTGTCCGTGGCGGGCAGTGTCCCGGGCCCGGTCCCGACCACGAACGAGGCGAAGTATCTACCGGCCGAGTCCTTGACCACGGTCACCGTCGACGGAACGGACGGCAGGGCCCGCGACCACTTCACGGCCAGGTCGCCGACCTTGGGGAGCCTGAGCTTCCCACCGGTCGTGATCTTCCACCCGGCGTTCGCGGTGAACCGGACCGACTGCCGGGTGTCCTTGCGGGACTTGAACCGGGGCGGTCCCATCTTCGGGCGCTTGCCCTTGAGGCCGTCGAAGAAGTTCTTGTACGCGGTGTCCAGGTCACGCAGGGACTGCTGCAACACGACCGACGACACCTCGGCGAGCCATGCCCGCCCGGGCGTCTTCTTCGAGGCGGTGAGCCGCCTGGACAACTCTCCGGACGGGATGAACGGCAGACCGGCAGCGCGGGCAGTCTCACGGGCCCGAAGGGCGTCGTTGAAGACAACCCGGGCGCACCCGAACGCCCTCGCCAACGCCATCCGCTGACCGGCACTCGGGTACACCCGGAAGCTGTACCGAAGCTGCATGCCGATCACTATACTTTTTGGTTCATGTCACCACGATGGAACCCAAATTCGGACGTACGCACGGGTCGTCATGTCCCCCACCCGCGATCACCGAACCCCAGCCCGACCCGGCCGCCCGCGAACTGTTCCCCGACGCCTTCCGTGACGCCTTCCGTGACCTTTCGGCCAAGACCTTCTTCCTGTTCTTCGTCGTCGAGGCAGCGCCGGCTGTCCCGTAATCCCTGGCGGGCAGCCCCTCCTCCCGACGACTGGATCGCCGACCACCGATGAGGAAAGGATCAGGTCGATACGGCCGGACACGAAGGGCGTCCGGACCACGGTCTCGGCCTCCGGTCCGGCGCTCCATCCCGGATCGCGCCCCAGCACATCGGCAGCAACGCTGTTCCACTCGTCATCGGCGAGCACCGGGAGAGCGTCACTCCCTGACGAAGGGCCTCACAAGGCGATCGCCCGATAGGCCAAGGCTTGATCGACCACCTCATCGGCCGACAGCTCGCGCTCCGGCGGCCAGAAGACCAAGTCGCCGACATAGCCGGACGGACAGCCCAGGGCCCTGTCGAGCCTGTGCAGCCACACATCCAGCTCGGCTTCGGAGTCGTAGTCCCCATCCATGATCCGCCGCACGACCGCAACCGCTTCGGCCCGGTTCATCTCCACCACTCCCAACCACTCCCACTCCCCTCACACCTCCTAGCCGCCGCCCCGGCTCTCAGCCCGACAAGGGCAGCGTCCCCACGGTCAGGAAGAACGTGACGGCGTAGGTGAAGCGCCCCGCGCGCACCGCGTCGTCGAACTGGGCCACGAACCGGTCCGCGTCCGCGGCAGCGAGCCGGCCCCGGGCCGCGGCGGCGTGCGCCCAGGTGCGCAGGCCCATGACGTGGTCGGCCGCCGTCGAGTCCCGCACGACGAGCGTCCGGGCTTCCACCTCGACGTCGCGGACACCCCGTGCCGCGAGCAGTCCGGCGTGCCGGTGGGCCAGCGACCCGTTGCGCAGTCCGCTGTCGGCCCTGAACCGCAGCACCCGGCGGGCGAGTTCCTGGTCGTCGATGTCGAGCACCTGGGTGTCGTAGTCCGGGTCCGCCAGGGCGACCCGGCCGCCGGGGCGGACCACTCGAAGCAACTCGTCCAGGACGCGGCCCGGTTCGGCGACGTGCTGAAGGACCCGGTCGGCCCAGGCGCCGTCGAACCGGTCCGCCGCGAACGGCAGCCGGTGCCCGTCAGCGACGGCGGCACGTACCAGCCCTCGGTCACGTGCCCGCGCGATCATCGTCAGGGAGCTGTCGACCGCCACGACCTCGGCGCCACCGCGCGAGCGCAGGTCCATGGCGGCGTCCCCGACCCCCGCTCCCACCTCCAGGAACAGCCCGCCGGGAGCCGGACGCAGAAGCTCCTGCAACCGCCGCTTGTAGGCGGCGTAGAACGGTTCCGCGCTCAGCCGGTCCAGGACCCGCACCCAGTCGGCCGGCCGGGCCTGCGTGTCCACGGACGTGAAACCGTGCGGGGCGTCGTGATCGTTCATGGGACCACGCTAGACGTACCGGCCGAGCCGGTGAACCCGCGAACCGCCCGACCGTGGGCGCCCCCGTGGCGAGGGCGCGGTGTCAGGCCCGGCCGAGCTGCGCGGCGGCCTCCTCCAGGTCGGCGACCGTCCCCGACATGATCGTCCGGACGTGCCGGGTGATGTGTCGCACGGGCCAGTCCCACCACGCCACGGCGAGGAGCCGGGCGACGTCCGCGGCGTCGTAGCGGGTGCGGATGAGGCGGGCCGGGTTGCCTCCGACGATGCCGTAGTCGGGGACGTCGGCGGTGACCACCGCACCGGCGGCGATGATCGCGCCGTGGCCGATGCGTACGCCGGGCATGACCGTCGCGCCGTGGCCGAACCACACGTCGTTGCCGACGACCGTGTCTCCCCGGCCGGGCAGGCCGGTGATCAGGTCGAAGTGCTCCGCCCAGGAGCCGCCCATGGTGGGGAACGGGAAGGTGGAGGGGCCGTCCATACGGTGGTTGGCGCCGTTCATGATGAACCGGGTGCCCGTCCCCAGCGCGCAGTACTTGCCGATGACAAGCCGCTCCGGGCCGTAGTGGTACAGGACGTTGCGCGTCTCGAAGGCGGTCGGGTCGTCCGGATCGTCGTAGTACGTGAAGTCACCGACCTCGATCAGCGGCGACGTCACCAGCGGCTTGAGCAGGACCATGCGCGGGTGCTCGGGCATCGGGTGGAGCACGGTGGGGTCGGCGGGCACGGGCGGCGTCACGGAGGCGGATCCTCTCCGGCGGAGTGACCTGGAGCGACGACTGTCGCGTTAAGATGCTGGCACAGCCCAGCCGCCTTGATCAACCGGATACCGACAGCCGATGACAGACGATCCACCGGACACCACACCGGGCCGCCGTCCGGGCGGCCGCACCGCCCGCGTCCGCGCCCAGGTCCTCGACGCGGTGCGCGCCGAACTCACCGAGAGCGGGCACGAGGGGCTCACGGTGGAGGGTGTCGCGGCGCGGGCCGGGGTGCACCGCGCCACGGTCTACCGGCGTTGGCGCGATGTCGGCGGCCTGCTCGCCGACGTCATCGACGCGGCCGGCGAGATGGACTGGCAGCCGCCGGACACCGGTTCGCTGCGCGGCGATCTGACGGCCCTGAACCAGGAGATCCAGGAATCCCTGGTCGTACAGCCGTCCTTCGCCGTCGCCCTGATGGCGGCCTCGTACCACTCCGAACAGGCCGCGCGCGCCCAGACACAGCTGTGGACCAACCGGTACGCCCAGTGCGAGATCCTCGTCGCACGCGCCGCCGGGCGCGGCGAACTCCCCGCCGCCGCACAGCACACGGACGCGCGGGGCCTGCTGATCGCCGCCACGGCGCCGCTCTACCACCAACTGGTGCTCCTGCGCACCGATCCGGACCCGCGCCTGCCGGAACGGGCCGCGCGGGCGGCAGTCCTCGCGGCTGCCGCCGGGGCCTTCTCCCTCCCCCGTCAGGAGCCCGAGAACACAGCCACGTCGTAACGTCCGAGAACCGGCCGGGACCCACCCGACACCTCGGCGGCCCGCAGGTGCCGCTCGACCCCCTGCGTGCGGAGTTGTCGGACACCTCCATCGCCCGACGAAGAAAAACCTCATGGCTCCGTGACTCGGCCTGGCCATAACATGCCCAGGCCGGCAGCCCCTGCTCCATGCGCATCGC
Source organism: Streptomyces sp. ATexAB-D23 (assembly GCF_000373645.1). GTDB lineage: Bacteria > Actinomycetota > Actinomycetes > Streptomycetales > Streptomycetaceae > Streptomyces > Streptomyces castrisilvae. The sequence goes on from NZ_KB892017.1 coordinate 83,845, forward strand.
TGTCATCGCCCCACCTCCAGCCCAAAGGCCGAACCAGATCCTCGTGCATCTGTCAGGGAGTCGGAATGTCTGCTCAACGCGCGCTGCTTCCACGTTCGGCACCGGCTGCCTCGGGGATCTCGTCCCGTTCGATCACCGCGCTGCTGGACCGGCTCGAAGCGCAATCGGTCGAGTGCCACTCGATCATGGTCGTGCACCGCGGTCACGTCGTCGCCGAAGGCTGGTGGGCCCCGTACTCGGCCGAACGCCCGCATCTCCTCTACTCGCTGACCAAGTCGTTCACGTCGATCGCCGTGGGGCTCGCGGTCGCCGACGGACTCCTCTCGCTGGACGATCGGGTGGTGCGGGTGTTGCCCGACCACGTCCCGGCCGACGTCTCGGAGCAGGCAAGCCGCATCACCGTTCACCACCTGCTGTCCATGACGGCCGGGCACCGAACGGACAGCCTCGCCGACGCCTGGCAGCAGGAGCCCGACGACTTGGTGAAGGGCTTCCTGGGCCTGCCGTTCGCCACGGCCGAGGGAACGCGGCACACCTACGACAACTCAACCACCTTCATCCTGGCCCGGATGGTGGAACGGGTCACGGGTCGCGGGCTCCCGGAGTTCCTCGACGAGCGCCTCTTCAAGCCGATGGGCATCGACCACGCCGAGTGGGACCGGGTGAAGAGCGGTGCCGCCTTCGGATTCCACGGACTGCACCTCACGACCGAGGCCATTGCCGCCTTCGGTGAACTACTGCTGCGCGGCGGGCGCTTCGGCGACCGGCAACTCGTCCCGCGCGAATGGGTGGAGCTCGCGACCAGCCGCCACATCGACAGTGAGTGGATCCTGGACGGATCGGACCAGGCGGACTTCGCTTCCGGCTACGGCTATCAGTTCTGGATGTCGCGTCACGGCTACCACGGTCATGGCTCCTTCGGGCAGCAGTGCGTGGTGGTCCCCGCGCACGATCTCGTGGTCGCCGTGACCGCCCAAGGAGTGTCCCAGAAGGTGCTCGACGCCCTGTGGGAGTGCTTGGAGTCCTTGACACCGGGCGTGGGCCACGCGGGAAGCGCCGAGGAGGACGAGATCCTCGCAGCACGACTGCGGCAACTGTCTCTGCCGCCGGTGCGGGGTACCGCCGACCCCGGGCGTTCGGCCCGTGCGACGCTCGACTCCTCCGCCGAGGGCTCGGCCCTGCCCGACGGAACGACGGTGCTCATCGATCCCGTGGACGGTGGATGGCTCGTACGGTTCGAGTCGCTCCTCGACGTCGAGGCCGGCCACGGCGACTGGCGGGAAAGCTCCCCGCTCGGCCGGCCTCTCGTCGCGGCCGGTGCCTGGCAGGGCAGCACCTTCGTGGCCGATCTCTACGTCATCACCACCCCGCACCGCGTTCGGCTGGTCCTCGACGCCGAGACGAGGACCGCGACGGCGACCTGGAGCACTGTGCCCCTGACCGGTCCCAGCCTGGAATTGCACGTGCGTGCGCCACTGATGACACGCCCTGACGTCGGGTAGGAGCCAGCGGCCGACCGGGTGCTCCCGAAGGCCGCTACGAGAAGCCGGCCCCGACGCCGCCGTCATCGCCGGTCTCACCCTCCGAGGAGCGCGGCCGGATCGCGAAGCCTGATGGTGATGCTCGCCGTTTATCCCTCGGCGGTGGACACCTCCGACAGCCGTACGTGCGGCCCGGGTCCACCGCACGAAGGCTTCGTGAACGTGGCGCCGGCCGCCACGGGCGAAGTACCGCTTGTACGCGGGCACTTACCGTTCGCCCCGAACCACGCTTCCAATGAACGCGCGCCATCCACCTGCGGCACAGGTCAACACCGGGCCTGCCTGCACCTTGCTGTCCCGCACGGCGACCCCGGCCCCGAGGTGCGCCACCTCGACACAGTTGCCGTTTCCGTTGCTGTGGCTCGATTTGAACCACTCAGCGTCGTCAACCCTTTTCATAGCTCCCTGCTACCTCACCGATCAGGCGCCGCGACGCCTGCTCATCCAGCGATGCGTTCCAGACGTTGTCGAAGGCCGCGTCGTACTGTTGCACCTCCCGCTCCTTGTCCAGATACAGCCCCCCGGTGTACCCATCCGCGTAAACCGTCGGCGGCTCCGTGGCGACCCCCTCACCAGTCAGCGGGAAGCGAAGGATCACGAACGGCCCCGTCACCACCCCGGCATGCATACCGGCCGCGAAGGGAACCACCCGGATGGAAATGTTCGTCCGCTCCGAGACGTAGATCAGGTGCGCGAGTTGCTGCGCCATCACGTCATGCCCCCCGACAGGCCGACGCAGCACCGCTTCGCCCAGCACCGCTCGGAACACCGGCGGGTCAGTGACGCGGGTGAGCAACGTCTGCCGTTCGATGCGTAGCCGTACGCGCCCGTCGAGATCCGCCTCACCGATGTCCCGGATGTGTGTGCGGATGATCTCTCGCGCGTATCCCTCGGTTTGAAGGAGCCCCGGAACAATGTCGCTCTCGTACATCGACAGAGTCGACGCAGCCTCTTCCAGCCCTACGTAGACGTCGAACCCTTCCGGAATCAAGTCACCATAGGCATGCCACCAGCCGCGCGCTTTGGTCTCTTTGGCTAGTCCCATCAGCGCCTGCGTGAGATCCGGGGGCGCCCCGTACACGAGGCACATGGCCTGGACGTCCAGGCTCCGTAACGCTGTCTGGCCAGTCTCGATGCGCCACATCTTCGCTTCGGACCACTCCAGCTTCGCCGCCGCCGCGCGCACGGTCAGGCGAGCTCGGTTACGCAGCTCTCGAAGGTTTCTCCCCAGCTGACGCCGCGGAACGGTCGACCCGGTCGGACCTTCAGCCATCTCAACTCCCCTTACACACCTCAGTATGAAGGACTTTCGCCCCTCGCGATGAAAGCAGGTTGATGCTCGTTTCGCAGTACAAGTCATCTGTTCGATGCTTTATCAGCGGTACATCGCTATGAAGTCTTGCACGGAGATTGCACCGCTGTGCAGTCTGAGAACCACTCTCCGTGAGCGTCGAGTGGGCGAGACAGCTGTGCCGACGCGCACGTTTCGCCTGCCGCGTACGGCAATTCCCCTGAGGACAACTCGTGCTCGACCTCCCCCAGGCCACCCTTCACCCCACCGTCTGCACACCCCTCGCCAGCCCACCCCGCTCCCTGCTCCTCGCCGCCGAGCCCCAATCCGTGGGCCACGCACGGGCGTTCACTCGCGAACACGTCGGCCACCACGCACCGCACGCGACGGAACACCACACGGACACCGTCGTCCTGATCACCAGCGAACTCGTCACCAACGCCTACCGGTACGGAACCGAGCCCGGAGACCTGATCGCCGTCGTCGTCGACATCGACGACGCCCGGACCCGTATCGAGGTGCACGACCCCGTACGACGCCTGCCCCGACGCCGGGCGGGCGGGGCGGAGCCGGGGCATGAACCCACGCGTGGGCGTGGCCTGTTGATTCTGGACGCGCTGTGCCCCGAGCGATGGGGCGTCGGTGACCGGCCGCTCGGAAAGTTCGTCTGGGCGGAGGTGCCGTACGCCGACTGACCTTGCACGAGGTGTTCGCGGCGGGTGCCGGGCCACGGTAGGCGTGACCGGCTCCGCACGGCGCACGGATTCACCTTCCTGGAGGCGAATCCGTGCGGCCAGTGGGACTGGATCGAGGAGGCCTGGCGTTGGTGGAACGAAGCCGGCCGCCCCTCCCACGACCGGTTCGGCTACGTCCGCGAGGCGGACGGAAGTGCGTACGCGCGGTACATCCCCGACGGTGCCCGCTGGGACCTGCCGGCGCCCGGGTGACCCGGCCGCGCGCGCTCAACACGGCACTGCGGCCGTGCGCCCTACGCCGCCTCCCCCTCCGGGCCCCCCGCCTCGTACGAACGGGCCACGGGCCCGGTCGTCGGTGAGCCTCGGAAGGACAGCAGGAGGGCCAGGGCGCAGCCGCAGGTGATGGCCCAGTCGGCGAGGTTCATCACGCTGAAGCCCCGGACGGAGATGAAGTCGACCACCGCGCCCTGGAGGCCGCCGGGGGTGCGGAAGAGGCGGTCGGTCAGGTTGCCGAGGGCGCCGCCCAGGAGCAGGCCGAGGGCGATGGCCCAGGGGGTGCTCGCCAGGCGGCGTGAGTAGCGGACCACGACGACGGCGACGGCCGTGGCGATCAGGGTGAAGACGATCGTCGTCGCCTCACCCATGCCGAACGCGGCGCCGGGGTTGCGCTGCACGCGCAGGACCAGCCAGTCCCCGAGCACGGATACGGTCGTACGGCCTTCGAGCCTCGCGACCACCGCCAGCTTGCTCCCCAGGTCGACGGCGTACGCGAGGGCCGCGATCGCCCACAGCAGGTAGGCGCGCCTGCGCGTGGGCGACGCCGCGCCCGTCACCGTGTCGCTCGTCGTCACGTCCGGTCTCCTCGCACTCCTGGCCCTCGTCGCGCCACGGACAGCTCTTTCCCGTGAGGAGAGTATCCGGGCGGCAGAACCGGGCCCGCTCACCGGCCTCCCGTCACCGCCCGTCCGCCCGCTCCCGTGGTTCGCGTAGTTCCCTGCGGAGGATCTTTCCCGAGACCGCGCGCGGGACCGTCTCGATGAACTCGACCTCCCGCACCTTCTTGTACGGGGCCACCCGCTCCGCCACCCAGGCCATCAGGGCGTCCGCCGTCAGGTCCGCGCCCGGGGTGCGGACCACGCAGGCCTTCGGGATCTCGTTGCCGTCGGGGTCGGGGACTCCGATCACCGCCGCGTCGGCGACCGACTCGTGGCCGAGGAGCAGCGCCTCCAGTTCGGCGGGGGCGACCTGGTAGCCCTTGTACTTGATGAGCTCCTTGACGCGGTCCACGACGAACAGCCAGCCGTTCGCGTCGACCCGGCCGACGTCGCCGGTGTGGACCCAGCCGTCCGGGTCGATCATGGCGGCGGTGGCGTCGGGGCGGCCCAGGTAGCCCTTCATGGTCTGGGGGCCGCGGATCAGGATCTCGCCGTCGGTGTCGATGCCCAGGTCCTCGCCGGGGGTGTCCAGGGACGTGATGCGCAGTTCGGTGTTGGGGAGCAGTTTGCCGACGGTTCCGGGCGGGGCGTCCGGGGCGTCGATGGGTACGACGTTGGCACCGGGGGACAGCTCCGTCATCCCGTACGCCTGGAGCACGGCCGGTACGCCCACGCGGGCGGCGCACGCGGCGGCCAGGTCGGCGTCCAGGGGGGCGGCGGCGCTGACGATGTACTCGACGCCGGACAGGTCGTAGGCGTCGACGGCCGGGTGTTTGGCGAGGGCCAGGACGATCGGCGGGGCCACGTACAGGCCGGTGACGCGGTACTCCTGGATCACGCCGAGGAACTGGTCGAGGTCGAAGCGCGGCAGCACGACGACCGTGGCGCCGCTGCGCAGCGGGACGTTCAGCAGGGCGGTGAGGCCGTAGATGTGGAAGAAGGGGAGTACGGCCAGGATGATCCGGCCGGGCTCCATGGGGATGAAGGGGCGCAGCTGCTCCAGGTTGCTGCCGATGGAGCGGTGGGTGAGCATGACGCCCTTGGGGGTGCCGGTGGTCCCGGAGGAGTACGGGAGCACGGCGACGTCGCCGGCGTCGAACGCGATGTCCGGTTCCGGGGCGGTGGAGCCGAGCATGTCGAGGACGGAGGTGTGGCCCTCCGCCCGGTCGCAGACGTAGATCTCCTGGACGCCGCCCGCGAGTTCGGCCGCCCGGCGGGCCACGTCGAGGAACAGCGAGACGGTCACGATCCAGCGGGCGCCACTGTCCTCGATCTGTTTGGCGAACTCCTCGGCCGTGGCCAGCGGGTGCACGGTGGTGACCGCCGCTCCGGCCCGCGTCGCCCCGTAGAAGACGGCCGGGTAGGCGATCGTGTTGGGGCTGTGGAGGGCGAGCACGTCGCCCTTGCGCAGGCCGGCCTCGGCCAGGTGGGCGGCGATGCGGCGGTGGAAAGTGTCCAGCTGGGCGTAGGTCACGCTCATGCCGTTGGTGCCGTCGATCAGGGCGACGGTGTCCCCGTGGGCCGCGGCCCCGCCGAGGACCACGTCGTGGATGGGCGCTTCCAGGACCGGAACGTCTGCGTACTCGCTGTGGAACACCATGGTCGTTCCCTTCGAGGGCGGGGCGAAGGGCTGCGGCCGGTGGCCGCGGCCCGTACGGCGGGGAGCTGCGCTCAGTACGACTTCGGCAGCCCCAGCGTCTGGTGGGAGATGTAGTTCAGGATCATTTCCCTGCTGACCGGTGCGATCCTGGCCACCCGGGCGCCCGTGATCAGGGACGCGAGGCCGTACTCGCGGGTGAGACCGTTGCCGCCGAGCGTGTGCACCGCCTGGTCCACCGCCTTCACGCACGCCTCACCGGCCGCGTACTTCGCCATGTTCGCCGCCTCGCCCGCGCCGAAGTCGTCGCCCGCATCGTAGAGCCGGGCGGCCTTCTGCATCATCAGGCGGGCCAGTTCGATTTCGATGTGGGCCTGGGCCAGCGGGTGGGCGATGGCCTGGTGGGCGCCGATCGGCTCCTTCCACACCTGGCGGGTCTTCGCGTAGTCGACGGCCCGGCCGAGCGCGTAACGGCCCATGCCGATGGCGAAGGCGGCGGTCATGATGCGTTCGGGGTTGAGGCCGGCGAACAGCTGGAGCAGGCCGGCATCCTCTCCTCCATTCTCGGCTCCGCTCGAACGGGAGGGGCCCCCTCCGACCAAAGCCTCGGCCGGCAACCGCACGTCGTCCAGGACGAGTTCGAACTGCTTCTCCGGCGCCTGGACCTCCATGTCGATCTGCGACCGCTGGAAGCCGGGTGTCTCGCGGGGGACGATGAACAGGCAGGCCTTGAGCTTGCCGGTCCTGGCGTCCTCGGTGCGGCCGACGATGAGCGTGGCGTCCGCGATGTCGACGCCGGAGACGAAGACCTTGCGGCCGGTGAGCAGCCAGTCCTCGCCGTCGCGGCGGGCGGTGGTGGTGATGCGGTGCGAGTTGGAGCCGGCGTCGGGCTCGGTGATGCCGAAGGCCATGGTGAGGGAGCCGTCGGCGAGACCGGCCAGCCACTGCCGCTTCTGCTCCTCGGTGCCGAAGCGGGCTATCACCGTGCCGCAGATCGCGGGCGAGACGATCATCATGAGAAGGGGCGAGCCGCAGGCCCCCAACTCCTCCAGAACGATGGAGAGTTCGGCCATCCCCGCACCCCCGCCGCCGTACTCCTCCGGGAGGTTCACGCCGAGGAAGCCGGCCTTCGCCGCCTCCGCCCACAGCTCGCGCGGGTGGGCGCCCTCGCTGACGAGGGAGGTCATGTAGGCGCGGCCGTACCGCTTTCCGAGGGCGGCGACGGCGGCGCGCAGGGCCTGGTGCTCTTCGGTTTCGAGGACGGTGCTCGTGCTCATGCGTGCTCCTCAGCAGAGTCTGCGGATTCCGTGACGACGGCGAGCAGGGCGCCCACCTCCACCTGGAGGCCGGGCGCGGCGTGCAGGGCGGTGAGGGTGCCGGAGGCGGGGGCGAGGACGCGGTGCTCCATCTTCATCGCCTCCAGCCAGATCAGCGGCTGCCCGGCCTCGACGGTGGCCCCGGCGGCCAGGCCGTCGGCGAGGCGGACGACGGTGCCGGGCATGGGGGCGAGCAGGGAGCCGGGTTCGGTGCGGGCGGCGGGGTCGGTGAAGCGGGGCAGGGCGGTGAAGGTGTACGCGCCGGAGGCGGTGTCCACGTACGCCCGGCCGTCGCGTACGGCCACGTGGAAGACGCGGGTCACGCCGTCGATGTCGAGCGTGGCCCGGATCCGGTCGGCGGAGAGTACGCGGACGCCCTCGGTGCCGACGGCCAGGCCGTCGCGGGTGGGGCGGTAGGTGATCTCGTACTCGCGGCCGTCCGGTTCACTGCGGTAGCGCCGGAGCTGGGGCTGCGAGGGGAGGTTGCGCCAGGCGCCGAATCGCATGAACCCCCCGGCGTTGAGCGTGGCGTTGCGGGCGGCCTCGACGACGGCGGCGGCGGTCGCGGCGTGCCGCGCGGACGTCTCGTCGGGCCCGGGGGTCAGGGCGGCCAGGTGGCGGTCGTAGAAGCCGGTGTCCAGGCGGGCCGCCAGGAAGTCCGGGTGGCGCAGGGAGTGGACGAGCAGCTCCCGGTTGGTGACCGGGCCGTGGATACGGGTGCGCTCCAGGGCGCGGGCGAGGAGCCGTACGGCCTTGTTGCGGGAGGGGGCGTGGGCGATGACCTTGGCGAGCATCGGGTCGTAGTGCACGCCGATGGTGTCGCCGCCCGTGTAGCCGGTGTCCAGCCGCAGACCAGGCTCGTCCGGCACGTCGAACGAGAGCAGTGCTCCGGTCTGCGGCTGCCAGTCCCGCGCCGGGTCCTCCGCGTAGAGCCGGGCCTCGATGGCGTGCCCGCTGGGCTCGGGCGGCGTGGCGGCGGGCAGTGGCTCGCCCTCCGCGATCCGGAGTTGCAGGGCGACCAGGTCGAGCCCGAACACGGCCTCCGTGACGGGGTGTTCGACCTGGAGGCGGGTGTTCATCTCCAGGAAGTACGGGCGCCCGTCGGCGGCGACCAGGAATTCGACGGTGCCGGCGCCCCGGTATCCGACCGCGCGGGCGGCGGCGACGGCGGCCTCGTGGAGGCGTTCCGGCAGCTCGTCGGTCAGGCCGGGCGCGGGGGCCTCCTCGATGACCTTCTGGTGGCGGCGCTGGAGCGAACAGTCCCGGGTGCCGAGCGCCCAGACCCCGTCGTGGTCGTCGGCCATGATCTGGACCTCGACGTGCCGGCCGCGCTCCACGTACGGCTCGGCGAAGACCTCCCCGTCCCCGAACGCGGACAGCGCCTCGGCCCCGGCGGCGGCCAACTCTCCGGGCAGCGCGCTCAGTTCCCGTACGATCCGCATCCCGCGCCCGCCACCGCCCGCCGCCGCCTTCAGCAGCAGCGGCAGGTCGTCGGCGGTGGCGGCGGCCGGGTCCACGGGGGCGAGGAGCGGCACCCCGGCGGCGGCCATCAGTTCCTTGGCGCGGGTCTTGGACGCCATCAGCTCGATGGCCCTGGCCGGCGGCCCGACCCATACGAGCCCGGCGTCCCGCACGGCGGCGGCGAAGCCCGCGTTCTCGGAGAGGAAGCCGTACCCGGGGTGCACGGCGTCCGCCCCGGCGGCGAGCGCGGCGGCCACGACGAGGTCGCCGCGCAGATACGTGTCGGCGGGGGCCGCACCCGGCAGCCGTACGGCGGTGTCGGCCTCCCGGACGTGCAGGGCGCCGGCGTCCGCGTCGGAGTACACGGCGACGGTGGCGATGCCGAGCGCCCGGCAGGTGCGGAAGATCCGGCAGGCGATCTCGCCCCGGTTGGCGACGAGCAGGCTGGTGATCACTTCACTCCTCACATCCGGAAGACGCCGAAGCCGCCGCGGGCGCCCTCGACCGGTGCGGTGTGGATGGCGGACAGGCACATCCCGAGGACGGTCCTGGTGTCGCGCGGGTCGATGACCCCGTCGTCGTACAGCCGCCCGGACAGGAACATCGGCAGGGACTCGGACTCGATCTGCTGCTCGACCATGGCGCGCAGTCCGGCGTCGGCCTCGTCGTCGTAAGGACGCCCCTTCGCGGCGGCCGAGGCGCGGGCGACGATGGAGAGCACCCCGGCCAGTTGCTGCGGCCCCATGACGGCGGACTTGCTGCTGGGCCAGGCGAAGAGGAAGCGCGGGTCGTAGGCCCGGCCGCACATGCCGTAGTGCCCGGCGCCGTAGGAGGCGCCCATCAGGACCGACAGGTGCGGGACCTTCGAGTTGGACACCGCGTTGATCATCATGGCGCCGTGCTTGATGATGCCGCCCTGCTCGTACTCCTTGCCGACCATGTAGCCGGTGGTGTTGTGCAGGAAGAGGAGGGGGATGTCGCGCTGGTTGGCGAGCTGGATGAACTGGGCGGCCTTCTGCGACTCCTCGCTGAACAGCACGCCCTGCGCGTTGGCGAGGATGCCGACCGGGTAGCCGTGCAGCCGCGCCCAGCCGGTGACCAGGCTCGTCCCGTACAGCGGTTTGAACGCGTCGAAGTCCGAGCCGTCGACCAGCCGGGCGATGACCTCGCGCGGGTCGAACGGCACCTTCAGGTCCCCGGGCACGATGCCGATCAGCTCGTCCTCGTCGTACTTCGGCGGTTCGGCGGGGCCCGGATCGCTGTGCGCCTTGCGCCAGTTGAGGCGGGCGACGATGCGGCGGGCCTGGCGCAGGGCGTCCTGCTCGTCCACGGCGAAGTGGTCGGCGAGCCCGGACGTACGGGCGTGCATCGCGGCGCCGCCGAGCGATTCGTCGTCGCTCTCCTCACCGGTCGCCATCTTCACCAGGGGCGGGCCGCCCAGGAAGACCTTGGACCGCTCCTCGATCATGACGGTGTGGTCGGACATACCGGGCACGTACGCCCCGCCGGCGGTGGAGTTGCCGAAGACCACGGCCACGGTCGGGATGCCGGCGGCGGAGAGCCGGGTGAGGTCGCGGAAGAGCGCGCCGCCGGGGATGAAGATCTCCTTCTGGGACGGCAGATCGGCGCCGCCCGACTCGACCAGGCTGATGACGGGGAGCCGGTTGGCGAAGGCGATCTCGTTGGCGCGCAGCGCCTTCTTCAGCGTCCACGGGTTGGACGCGCCGCCGCGTACGGTCGGGTCGTTGGCGGTGATCAGGCACTCCACGCCCTCCACCACCCCGATCCCGGTGACGAGCGAGGCGCCCACGGTGTATCCGGGGGCCTCGCTGCCCCAGGCGGCCAGCGGCGACAGTTCGAGGAACGGGGTGTCCCGGTCGACCAGCAGCTCGATGCGCTCGCGGGCCAGCAGCTTGCCGCGCGAACGGTGCCGCTCGACGTACTTCGTGCCGCCGCCCTCCAGCGCCTTGGCGTGCGCGGCGTCCAGCTCGGCGAGCTTGTCGAGCATGGCGGCCCGGTTGGCCGCGTATTCGGGGCTCGCGGTGTCGAGCCCGGTGGGCAGGACGGTCATACGTGGTCCTCCGGCTCCAGCAGGGTCACGGGTATGTCCAGGTGGCGTGAGCGCAGCCACTCCCCCACGGCCTTGGCCTGCGGGTCGAAGCGGTGCTGGGCGGCGACCCCTTCGCCGAGCAGCCCGTGGACGGTGAAGTTCAGGGCGCGCAGGTTCGGCAGGACGTGGCGTACGACGGTGAGTCCGGCGGTCTCCGGGAGGAGAGCGCGCAGTCGTTCGACGGTCAGTTCGTGGGCCAGCCAGCGCCACGCCTCGTCGTCCCGGGCCCACACGCCGACGTTGGCGTCCCCGCCCTTGTCCCCGCTGCGGGCCCCGGCGACCCGGCCGAGGGGCGCGCGGCGGGTCGGCCCCGGCGCCAACGGCGCCGGCAGCGGCGGCTGTTCGACGTCCGCCAGGGGCCGCGTCCGTACGGGGTGCGCGACGGTCCGGCGCGTCCCGTCCGGAGTCACGGCGACGTGCTCGACCTCCCCCGCCGGTACGTACCCGGCCTCGAACACGCCGTAGGGCGCGCTCTTGCCGGGCGGGGCGGTGACGTGGAAGCCGGGGTAGCTGCCGAGGGCGAGTTCGATCGCGGCGCCGGACAGCGCGCGCCCGACGGGGTCCGGCTCCCGGTCGCGGACGACGAGCCGGAGCAGGGCGCTCGCGGTCTCCTCGGTGTCGGCGTCGGGCCTGTCCGTACGGGCCAGCTCCCAGCGCACCTCGTCGGGCTGCCGTCCGGCGCGCGCGAAGGCGTCCGCGAACTGGTCCCGCACGAGCCGTGCCTTGGCCTCGATGTCGAGCCCGGTGAGCACGAAGACGACCTCGTTGCGCCAGCCGCCGAGCCGGGTGAGCCCGGCCTTGAGGGTGGGCGGGGGTGCCTCGCCTCGCACGCCGGAGATCCTGACCCGGTCCGGCCCGTCGGACGACAGCCGTACGGTGTCGAGCCGGGCGGTGACATCGGGGCCCGCGTACCTGGCTCCCCCGGTCTCGTACAGGAGTTGGGCGGTGACGGTGCCGAGGTCGACCACGCCGCCCGTGCTGTCGTGCTTGGTGATGACGGACGTGCCGTCGGCGTGGATCTCGGCCACGGGGAAGCCGGGGCGGCGGATGTCGTGGGCGCGGAAGAAGGAGTAGTTGCCGCCCGTGGCCTGTGTCCCGCACTCCAGGACGTGCCCGGCGACGACGGCCCCGGCGAGCGCGTCGTGATCCTCCGGGCCCCAGCCGAAGTGGGCGGCGGCGGGCCCGGTGACGAGGGCGGCGTCGGTGACCCGGCCGGTGACGACGACATCGGCCCCGGCCCGCAGGCAGGCGGCGATGCCCGCGCCGCCGAGGTAGGCGTTGGCGGTGAGGAACCCCTCCGGTACGGGCAGGCTGTCGCCCTCGACATGGGCGACGCGCACGGGCACGCCGACCTTCCCGGCCAGCTCGCGCACCGCGTCGGCCAGCCCGGCCGGGTTGAGCCCGCCCGCGTTGGCGACGATCCGCACGCCCCGCTCGTGGGCGAGCCCGAGCCCCTCCTCCAACTGCCGCAGGAACGTGGTGGCGTAGCCGCGCGCGGGGTCCTTGAGGCGGCCTCGGCCGAGGATGAGCATGGTCAGCTCGGCGAGGTAGTCACCGGTCAGGACGTCCAGGGGGCCGCCGGTCAGCATCTCGCGCACCGCGTCGAAGCGGTCGCCGTAGAACCCGGAGGCGTTGCCTATACGGAGGGGCGGGGGCGCCGGGGACCCGGACGCCGGGGACGCGGACACCGGGGACGCGGACACCGGGGACGGGGCCGACGGGGACCCGGGCGCCGGGGACGCGGACGCCGGGGACCCGGACGCCGGGGGCGGGGTCATCGGGGGGCCTTCGGGGGGCGGCCCGGACCGGCGGGGCCGGCGAAGGCCTGGGCGACGGAGAGCCAGGTGTCGGCGTCGGCCCCCTCCGCCCGGACGGCGAGGTCGTCACGGTGGGCGCGCTGGGTGACGAGCAGGCAGAAGTCGTGCAGCGGCCCGGTGACGCGCTGGGCGGCGCCCTCGGGCCCGTACGCGATCAACTCGCCGTCCGGCGCGGTCAGTTCCACCCGGAACTCCTCGCCGGGCGGCTGCATCCCCCGGACGAGGAAGGCGTAGTCGCGGGCCCGGACCCCGATGCGCGCGACGTGCCGCAGCCGGGCGGTGGGGGTGCGGGTGGCCCCGAGGGCGTCGGCGACGTCCTGGCCGTGCGCCCAGGTCTCCATGAGCCGCCCGGTCGCGACGGACGCGACGCTCATCGGCGGCCCGTACCAGGGGAACTTCGCCCCGGCGGGCGCCGCCCGCAGGGCCTCCTGCAACCGCTCGCGCCCCTCCCGCCAGCGGGCGAGCAGCGCGTCCGGGGCGTACGCGGCGACGATCTCCCCGGCGGCCACGTCGACGAAGCCCTCGGGGTCCTTCATCGCCTTCGCCACCTCGTCGCCGAACCTCCCGGGGTCGGTGACGGAGATCAGCGCGACGTCGTCGGTCCAGCTCAGGTGGGCGATCTGGTGGGCGACGCTCCACCCCTCGGCGGGGGTCGCCCCCGCCCACTGTCTCGCGCTCGCCCCGGCGACGAGCAGATCGAGCTCCCGGCTCTCGCTGCGCAGATCGTCGAGCACGGCTGAGGCATCGGACACGGTGCGCTCCCCTCGGGGCGTGGCGGTGTGCCCGGGAGCCTGCCAGCGGAACGGAAAACAATCAAGCATGCTTGCATGATTTTTATCGCCGTGCCCGGGGCCGCCCGCCCCTGTTAGCCTTCCGGAGGCCGTGCGAAAGACCGAGGAGGTGGTACCCGTGAACGTTGTATCGACATGGGTGCTCCCCTCAGGGGTCACGGTCGGGCGATAGGTCGTCGTCCGGGAGCGCCGTTCCACGCGCTTTCCCCGAAAGGCACGACCATGCGTTTCACCTCCGAGCAACGCCTCGACAACGGCGTCCTCGTACGCGAATTCACCCTCGGCGAGATCCCGGGCACCCTGTGGACGCCCGCGTCCGCCGAACCGGCCCCGCTGATCCTGATGGCCCACAACGGCGGCCTGCACCGACGGGAATCCCGGCTGGTGGGCCGGGCCCGGCAGGCCGCGTCCCACGGTTACGCGGTGGCCGCCATCGACGCCCCCGGACACGGGGACCGGCCGCGTTCCGCCGACGACGACGCGGCCCGCGCCGAATTCCGCCGGGCGATGCGGGCGGGCGAACCGGCCGACGAACTCTTCGAGGCCTTCGTCGGCCCACTGGTCGCGAAGACGGTCCCGGAATGGCGGACCACCCTGGACGCCCTCCTCGAACTGCCCGGCATCGGCGGCTCCGTCGGCTACTCGGGCTGGACCGCCGTCGGCATCCGCCTCGCGGCCACCGATCCCCGCATCCGGGCGGCCGCCTTCTTCGCCGGCGGCTACGTGCCCCGCGCCCAGCACGAGGAGGCCCGCCGGGTCACCGCCCCGCTGCTGCTCCTGCTCCAGTGGGACGACGAGGGCAACCCGCGCGGACGCGCCCTGGACCTGTTCGACGCCTTCGGCAGCGAGGAGAAGACCCTGCACGCCAACGTGGGCGGGCACGCGGGCACCCCGTGGTTCGAGGTGGACGACGCCGAACGGTTCTTCGCACGCCACCTGAGCTAGTGCCGTGGCAGCCAGGGTTTGCCCCGTCGCGACGCCCGGCACGCACTCTCGCCGCACCGGACGAAAGCCCGAGTACGTCCAGTACGAGGGCTTCCGGCCGGCACGCCGAGAGCACGCACCGGACGCCGCTCCTTCCGGGCAAACCTTGGCCGCCACGGCACTAGGAGGGGCGCCGGCCCGGCGGCGGACGGTTGCCCGCTGCCGGGCCGGACGGCCGCCGACGGGCTCGGACCGCCCGCGGGCTACTGCCCCTTCGACGCCGCCTCGGCCATCTTCGCCGTCGTGCTCGCGCCGTCCAGCGCCTCGCGGATGATGTCTGCGTGGCCGCTGTGGTGGGCGATTTCGCGGAAGATGTGCCCCAGGATGCGGCGGACGCTCCAGACGACCGGGTCCGGGGGCGACCAGGGGTACGTGGGGAGCGTGATCTCGCGGTCGAGGTCGGCCTCGTCGCGGACCGCGCCGTCGAACGCGGCGGACGCCGCGTGGAAGGCGTCCAGCAGCTCCGGCAACGTATCGGAATCGGTCATCCGGCTGCCGTCCGGGTCGAGGTCGCTCCACTCGACCTTGGCCGGCGCCGTGCCGTCGACGACGGACAGCCACATGCGCTGCACGGTGCCGAGGTGCTTGAGGAGGCCGCCGAGCGTCAGCCGGCTCACCGTCGTACGGGCGCGTGCCTGTTCGTCGTCGATCTCGGCGACGGTGAAGAGGAAGTTGGCGCGCTGGTCTGTCGCGAGCGCGAGCAGGTCATCACGTTCCGTCATGGGGTCCTCTCGATCGGATCTTGTGATCACCTTAGGAGCGGGGGCCCGGCTCCGGTGGCCGATCCGCGAAGTGCACGGCGCTTCCGGCGTCCGCCGGGCAGTACAGCTCGGTCGCGGCTTCGCCCTGGGGGGGGGATGCCCATCGGGGTACCGAACGTGGTGATCGTGGAGAACAGCCGCACCTCGCGTCCGCCGAGTCGCAGGATCATCGGCCCGCCCCCGTCACCGCTTTCCGGCGCCCCGCACCTGCCCGCGCACCGCGCCCATGCTCGCGCCGATGACCAGGGCGATGGCGAGGGCGTCCGTCGTGGAGAGGGCCTGGTCGAGGAGGAGGAAGCCGGCCAGGGCGGCGATGGCGGGTTCCAGGCTCATCAGGATGGCGAAGGTGGGCGCGGGCAGGCGGCGCAGGGCGATGAGTTCGAGGGTGTACGGGAGGACCGAGCTCAGCAGCGCGACGGCGGCGCCCAGCCCCAGCGTGCTCGGGACGAGGAGCTTGGAACCCGCGTCCATGATGCCGAGCGGCAGCGAGAGGAGGGCCGCCACCACCATCGCCAGGGCCAGCCCGTCGGCCTGCGGGAAACGGCGGCCGGTGCGGGCGCTGAAGACGATGTACGCCGCCCACATCGCCCCCGCCGCGAGGGCGAAGGCGGCGCCCACCGGGTCGAGCCGGTCGAAGCCCCCGCCGCTGAGCAGGACGACCCCGGCCAGGGCGAGGGCCGCCCAGACGACGTTGACCGGGCGGCGCGAGGCGATCACCGACAGGGCGAGCGGGCCGAGCACCTCCAGGGTGACGGCGGCGCCGAGCGGGATGCGGTCGGCGGCCTGGTAGAACAGCGTGTTCATGCCGCCCATCGCGACGCCGAAGGCCAGCACCGTGCCCCAGTCGGCGCGCGAGTGGCCGCGCAGCCGGGGCCGGCAGACGACGAGCAGCACCAGCGCTGCGGCGGCCAGCCGCAGCGTGACGACGCCGAGCGCACCGGTCCTGGGCATGAGCAGCACGGCGATGGCGGCGCCGAACTGGACGGAGAGACCGCCCGCGACCACCAGCGCGACCGGGGCGAGCGCGGCCCGCCGCCCGCCGGTCCGGTCCGGGCCGCCGAGCCCGGGGGCCGCGACCGCCTCCGGCACGGCTACGGCGGCTGCGGCCGGCTCTGCGGCGGTGCTCTGGTCGTTCACCCGGGGCCTGTCCTTCTTGGTTCCATGAACATCACGAGTGCAGCATGATGCACTACCCGATACACGGTACTGCACTCACCGGATGCGGCCCGTCCGTCCACGGTAAGGACTCGCGCCGGGCTTACGAAATGAAATGCCGCCGGGGTCGGCCCCGGCGGCATCGAATGCCCATGGCGCTCTACGAGTTGCAGGCCGGCAGGAACTCAAGACCCTCCGGCACCCCGTACTCGAAGACCGCGGTGTACGCCTCCACGGCGTCGCACCCCTTGTCCATCCACTGCACGGCGACCAGGCTCCAGATCACAAAGGCGATGACGCACGCCCACCCCACCAGTTTTGACATGTTCGCGAATATCCCCGCGCATTCGGCGGAGTAGTCCCCTCCGGCCCCGGGCGTGGCCGGGGCCGTCCGGGTCAGTCCCTGAGCCCCTCCGCCAGCACCTCCGCCAGGTGCCGGCCGCGCACCCCGCCCAGCTGGGAGAGCTGGGTGCGGCAGGAGAAGCCGTCGGCCAGGACGCGGGTGCCGGGGGCCGCGTCCCGGACCGCCGGGAGGAGCTGCTCCTCGGCGCAGGCCACCGAGACGTCCCAGTGCCCCCGCTCGAAGCCGAAGTTTCCGGCCAGACCGCAGCAGCCGCCCTTGAGGTCGCCGGTCAGGCCCGCCCGCTCGCGCAGCCTGCGGTCCGCCTCGTCGCCCAGGACCGCGTGCTGGTGGCAGTGCGTCTGGCCGGTGACCGGCGCGTCCAGGCGCGGGGGCGTCCAGTCGGGGGCGTACGCCTCCAGGTACTGGGCCAGGGTGTGGACGGAGGCGGCGAGGCGGGCGGCGCGCGGGTCGTCCGGGAGGAGTTCGGGCAGGTCGGTGCGCAGGGTCGCGGCGCAGCTCGGTTCGAGGACGACCACGGGGTGGTCGAAGTCGTCGCCCAGCCGGTCCAGGGTGCGGCGCATCACCGCACGGGCCTTGTCGAGCTGGCCGGTCGAGACGTAGGTGAGGCCGCAGCAGAGCCCCTTCCCGGGCAGCAGGGCCGTGCGTCCCGCCGCCTCCAGGACCCGGACCGCCGCCCGGCCCACCTCGGGCGCGAGGTGCTCGGTGAAGGTGTCGGGCCAGAGGAGGGCGACCCGGTCGCCGGGAAGGGGCCGCGCGCCCTCGCCGGGGAAGGGCCGCGCGCCCTCGCCGGGAAGGAGCCGCGCATCCTCGCCCCTGCGCCGCCGGCCACCGAAAAAGACCCGCGCACCCCCGCCCCGGCGCCGCCGGCCGCCGCCCACGAAGACCCGCGCCCCCGCGCCCCGGTCCCTCAGCAGCCACCGCGTGAACGTCTCCCGCGCCAGCACCGGAATCCCGCGTTCGGGTGCGATGCCCGCCAGCCGCTTGGCGAGGGCGGCGAGCGGGCGGACGCGGGCGAGGGCGTTCAGCGGGCCCGCGAAGGGTGCGGCGAGGCGCAGCCACTGCGGCAGCCGGCCCATCGCGTAGTGGGAGGCGGGGCGGAGCCGGCGGCGGTAGTGGTGGTGCAGGAACTCCGCCTTGTACGTGGCCATGTCCACGCCCACCGGGCAGTCGCTGCGGCAGCCCTTGCAGGACAGGCACAGGTCGAGCGCGTCCCGTACCTCCGTGGAGCGCCAGCCGTCGGTGATCACGCCGCCCGCGTCCCCGGCCAGCATCTCGTGCAGCAGCCGGGCCCGGCCGCGCGTGGAGTGGGCCTCCTCGCCGGTCGCCCGGAAGGAGGGGCACATCACGGACGGGCCCGCGGCCCGCTCCGTACGGCACTTGGCAACGCCTACGCAGCGGCGGACGGCGGCCGAGAAGTCGCCGCCGTCGTGCGGGTAGCCGAAGGCCACGTCGACGGGCCGGCGGGGCAGGACGTCGAAGCGGAGGTTGTCGTCCAGGCGGGCCGGGCGGGCGAGGACGCCCGGGTTCATGCCGCCTTCGGGGTCCCAGAGGTCCTTGAACCGGGCGAAGAGCGCGACGAGTTCGTCCCCGTACATCTTCGGGAGGAGTTCGGCGCGGGCCTGGCCGTCGCCGTGTTCGCCGGAGAGCGAGCCGCCGTGCGCGACGACGAGTGCGGCGAGGTCCTCGGAGAAGCGGCGGAAGCGGGCCACGCCCTCGGGGCTCAGCAGGTCGAAGTCGATCCGGACATGGATGCAGCCGTCGCCGAAGTGCCCGTACGGGGTGCCGCGCAGGCCGTGTTCGGCGAGCAGCGCCCGGAAGTCGCGGAGGTAGCCGCCGAGCCGGGCGGGCGGCACCGCGCAGTCCTCCCAGCCGGGCCACGCCTCACTGCCGCCCGGCAGCCGGGTCGCCGTGCCGGCCGCGTCCTCCCGGATGCGCCACAGCGCCCGCTGCCCGGCCGGGTCGGTGACGACGGCGGTGTCCATGGCGTCGGCGGACGCGGCCCGTACGAGGCGTTCGGCGTGCGCCCGCGCCTCGGCGGGGGTCGCGCCGCCCGTCTCGGCGAACAGCCAGGCACCGCCGCGCGGCAGCCCGGCCGGTTCGCGTACGAGGTCGGCGGCCATGCCCTCCACGGTCAGCGGGTGGTACGGGAGGAGGCCGGGTGCGGCCTCGGCGGCGGCGGACTCGTCGGCGTATCCGAGGACGGCGAGGGCGCGGGCCGCGGGCGCCTCGACCAGCCGCAGGGTCGCCTCCGTGGCGACACCGAGCGTGCCCTCGCTGCCGCAGAACGCGCGAACGGGGTCGGGGCCGTTCTCGGGGAGCAGGGCGTCCAGCGCGTAGCCGGAGATGCGGCGCGGGAGGTCGGGGAAGCCGGTGCGCAGGAGGGCGAGGTGGTCCGCGACCAGCTCGCGGACGCCGGGCGGGCCGGGCGCGCCGCGCTCCAGGCGCAGGGTGTCGCCGCCGTAGCGGGCGACGGTCAGGGCGTGGACGTTGTCGGCGGTGGTGCCCCAGGCGACCGAGTGGGAGCCGCAGGAGTTGTTGCCGATCATGCCGCCGAGGGTGCAGCGGCTGTGCGTGGAGGGGTCGGGGCCGAAGGTCAGGCCGTGCGGGGCGGCGGCGGCCCGCAGGTCGTCCAGGACGACGCCCGGCTGGACGACGGCGGTACGGGACGCGGGGTCCAGTTCGACGACGGACCGCAGGTGGCGGGTGAGGTCGAGGACGACGCCGGTGCCGGTGGCCTGGCCGGCGATGGACGTACCGCCGCCGCGCGGCACGACGGGCACCCCGTGCGCGCGGCAGACGGCGAGAGCGGCGGCGGTGTCGGCGGCGTCGCGCGGGGCCACGACGCCGAGCGGCACCCGCCGGTAGTTGGACGCGTCCATCGTCGTGAGCGCCCTCGCGGTGACGTCGAACGCGACCTCGCCGCGTACGGCCGCCCGCAGGTCGCGGGCCAGCGCGGCGGGCGCGGTGTTGGTGGGCTTGCTGCCGTGCGGTGCATTGCCGGATGCCATTCGACCAGAATGCCGCCACAGCTCCGCGGTCACCGCAACGACGTCAGTCAGTCGGAAATCGGTAGGGATGCGAACGGAAAGAGAACAGAGATCACCACAAGTTCTTCCCAAACAGATCGTCAATTCTCATATAGTGACTGAGACTTATCCAGGAATTCGCTGTTCCAGTTGTCCCGATTCACCCCGAGTGCCACCGACCCGCCCGAACCGCCCCGTCCGCCACCGTCCGCCCCCAAGGACTCCGCTTTGAGCCCCTCAATCCGGCCGACCGCACTGGCCCTTCTGGTCACGGTGGCCCTCACCGGACCGCTGTGCGCGTGGGCGATCGTCGCCGCTCCCGAATCGGCCAGGACCGCGGTGGCCTGGGGCGCGTGTGCCGCCGCCGTGCTGCTCGCCACCGCCGTCGCCACCGCCGTCCACGCCCGCGCCACGATCCGCCGGCTGCGGGCGGCGAATGCCGCCGAGAGCGAGCGGTTCACCGCCGAGGTGTCCCGCCTGGTCTCGGCCTCCGCCGCCGAGGCCCAGCGGTTCACCGCCGAGAACGCCCGTGTCAAGGCCTCCGCCGCCGCCGAGACGGCCAGGATCACCGCCGACGCCGAGGCCGCCACGGCCCGACTCACCGCCGAGACCGAGGCCACCACCGCCCGTCTCACCACCGAGAACGCCAAGCTCAAGGCGGCCGCCGCGCGCAGCAGGACCGAGCGCTCCGCGGCCCTCTCCTCCTGCGCCAACGCGGCCGGCCGCATGCAGGCCCTGGCCACGAGCATGCTCGCCGACCTGCGCGAGATGGAACACCGGCACACCTCCGAGGACGTGCTGACCGACCTGCTGCACCTGGACCACCGCACCGCCCAGGCCGGCCGCCTCGCCGACTCCATCGCCGTACTGACCGGGGCCCGTTCCGGGCGGCGCTGGGCCAGGCCCATCGTCATGGAGTCCGTCCTGCGCGGCGCCATGGGCCGCATCAGCGGCTACCAGCGCGTCCGGCTCCACTCCACCAGCGACGTCGCCGTCGCCGGCCACGCCGCCGAGGGCGTCATGCACGCCCTGGCCGAACTCCTCGACAACGCGGCGAACTTCTCGCCGCCCACCGCCGAGGTCCATGTGTACGTGGAGGAGGTCCCGGCCGGGATCGTGGTGACCGTCGAGGACAGTGGCCTCGTCATGAGCGACGTGCAGCTGCGCCGGGCCGAGCGCGCGGTGTCCGCCGACGACACCGACCTCACCGCCCTGACCGGCACCCGTCTCGGCCTCGCCGTCGTCGGCCGGCTGGCCCGCAAGCACGGCCTCACGGTCTCCTTCCGGCCCTCGGCGCGCGGCGGGACGGGCGCCCTGATGATGCTCCCGCAGGAGATCATCACCCGCACCCCGGCCCGCACCGGACCGGCACCGGCCCAGACCGCCGAGCCGGAGCCCGTCCACACCTCCGGCGCCGAACCGGCCGCCCCCGGCGACCGGCACAGCGCCCCCGCCGCACCACCCGCCGACGAGCCCATGCGCTCCGACTCGGCGTCCGACACCACCGGCAACCTCCCCAGGTTCGGGGAGAGCGGCCTGCCCAAGCGCTCGCGCGGGCGCACCCTGGCCGCCGCCGAGGCCCGCGCACGGTCGGCCTCCGGCGCCGAGAACACGGAGACCGGTGCGGACGGCTCCGTACCCCGGCCCACGTCCGACCCCCGCGCCCAGGCGGCCCGCTTCAGCAGCTTCCGCAAGGCCGTACGGCCCAACTCCCCAGACCCGGAAGGCAACACCCGATGACCGCGACCACCGACGAGAAGCTCAGCTGGCTGCTGGAGGGGCTCCTGGAGCGCACCCCCGGCACCCGTCACGCCCTCGTGCTGTCCAGGGACGGCCTCAAGCTGTGCCGCACCCCCGAGCTCTCCGTCGACCAGGCGGACCAGCTGGCCGCGATCTCCGCCGGCATCCAGAGCCTGTCGCACGGCGCCTCCGTGGAGTTCGGCAGCGGAGGCGGCGGCGTACGGTCGGCGATGGCCGAGTTCTACGGCGGCATCCTGTTCATCGTGGAGGCCGGCGCCGGCGCCCATCTCGCGGTCGTCGCCGCCGAGAGCGCCGACGTGGGCCTCGTCGGGCACAACATGAGCGAGCTCGTCGAGCAGCTCGGCGAGCACCTGGTGGCCCCGCCGCGCGAACCCGCCGAGGCCGCCTCCGCCCCGGGCACGGCCGTATGACGCGCCGCCCCCGGCCCGGCAGGGACGACGGCCCGGACCGGCTCTACACCCTCACCGGTGGCCGTACCCGGTCCGACTCCGCCGCCTTCGACCTGGTCACCCTGGTGGTCGCCGAATGCGAGCCGGCCCCCGGCATGCAGTCGGAGCACGCCGCGATCCTGCGGATGTGCGAACGGCCCACCGCCGTGGTCGAGGTCTCGGCGACCCTGGACCTGCCCGTCAGCATCGTGCGCATCCTGCTGTGCGACCTGCTCGACACCGGCCGGATCAGCGCCCGCCACCCGCGTACCGCACGCGTATCGGACCGGCTTCCCGCCCCCGACATCCTGGAACAGGTGCTCGTTGGACTCCGCAACCTCTGACCGCGCCGCCCTGCAGGCGACGGCCGACAACGGACTGAAGATAGTCGTGGTCGGCGGCTTCGGGGTCGGCAAGACCACCATGGTCCGATCCGTGAGCGAGATCCGTCCGCTCAACACGGAGGAGACGATGACCCGCGCAGGCGAGGCGGTCGACCACCTCGACGGCGTGGGCTCCAAGACGTCCACCACGGTCGCCTTCGACTTCGGGCGGATCAGCCTGGACGAACGCTCGGTGCTGTACCTGTTCGGCGCGCCCGGCCAGGAGCGCTTCTGGTTCCTGTGGGACCGGCTGTTCTCCGGCACCCTGGGCGCCGTCGTCCTGGTCGACACCCGGCGGCTGGCCGACTCCTGGTACGCCATCGACCGGCTGGAGCACCACGGCACGCCGTTCATCGTCGCCTGCAACGACTTCGGCGGCCCGCTCCACACCGAGCAGCAGATCCGGGAGGCGCTCGACCTCTCCCAGGACGTGCCGCTCGTGGAGTGCGACGCGCGCGACCGGTCCTCCAGCAAGTACGTGCTGATCACCCTGGTCGAGCACCTGCACCGGATGTCCGCCGCACGCGCCGGGGACGCCGCCGGGCCCACCGCGCCCGACGACGGTCCGGCCCTGACGGCCGCCCTGACCTCGGAGCCCACCCCGTGACCCAGTGCCCCCACGCGGCGGCCGGTGCCGTACCGCTTTCCGGCCCCCGGTTCCAGGCCGAACCGGCCCAGCTGTACCGGGAGATCCGGCGCGAACACGGCCCGGTCGCCCCGATCGTGCTGCCCGGCGACATCCCCGCCTGGCTCGTGCTCGGCTACCGCGAGCTGCACCAGGTCACCGGGGACCCGGTCCTGTTCACCCGCGACTCGCAGCTGTGGAACCAGTGGGACGCGATCCCCGAGGACTGGCCGCTGATGCCGATGATCAGCCGGACCCAGCCCTCGATCCTCTACACGGTCGGCGAACGCCACAGCCTCCGCGCCGGGATGATCGGCGAGGCGCTGGAGGCCGCGAACCCGTTCGAGCTGAAGAAGAGCACCGAGGAGTTCGCCGACGAGCTGATCGACGCGTTCTGCTCGGCCGGTTCGACGGACCTGATCGCCCAGTACGCGATGCTGCTTCCCGTACGGGTGCTGGCGAAGCTCTACGGGTTCTCCGACGACAAGGGCCCCGCCCTCGTCACCGCGATGAACGACATGATCAACGGCGGGGCGAGCGCGCTGGCCGGCCAGAAGCACATCGCCACGTCCATGTACCAGCTGCTGGCCGAGCGGCAGGCCGAGCCCGGCGACGACGTCGCGACCCGGATGCTCGCCAACACCGGCGGCTTCACCCAGGAGGACGTCGCCCGGGACCTGATGGTCATGATGGCCGCCGGGCACCAGCCGACCTCCGACTGGATCGGCAACTCGCTGCGCCTCATGCTCACCGACGACCGCTTCGCCGCCTCCCTCTCCGGCGGCCGGCACAGCGTCGCCGAGGCCATGAACGAAGTGCTGTGGGAGGACACCCCCTCGCAGAACATCGCCGGGCGCTGGGCGGCCCGCGACACACGCCTCGGCGCCCACCACATCAAGGCGGGCGACCTGCTCGTCCTCAGCCTGGCCGGGGCCAACGCCGACCCCCAGGTCCGCACCGACGGGTCGACGCTGACCGGCGGCAACAACGCCTTCTTCTCCTTCAGCCACGGCGAGCACCGCTGCCCGTTCCCGGCGCAGGAGATCGCCGAGGTCATCGCCCGTACGGCCATCGAGGTCATCCTCGACCGGCTGCCCGACGTCGACCTCGCCGTCCCCGCCGAACAGCTGACCCGGCGCCCCTCCCCCTGGCTGCGTGGCCTCACCGATCTCCCGGTCAGCTTCACGCCCACCCCGGCCCTTGGGGGTGGCTCGTCGTTCAGGACCGGGTCCGCGACGCCTGGCACGGCACCTCGCGGCGTTGCCGAAACGCCCTAATCGCTCCGCGATGAGGACGCTCCGGCGCCTTGCGATGCACCGCACCAGACGCCTCGGCCTGATCCGGTCCTGAACGACAAGACACCCCCTTGGAGCCCCCAGATGACCGCCACCACCACCGAACCGACCGGCACCGGCAGCGACCCCGAGCGCATCGTCCTCGACCCGTTCGTCGCCGACCTCGCGGGCGAGAGCGCGCGGCTGTACGCGGCGGGCCCGCTCGCCCGCGTCGAACTGCCGGGCGGCGTACCCGTCTACAGCGTCACCCACTACGCCGAGGCGAAGGCGCTGCTCACCGACAGCCGCCTGGTCAAGGACATCAACGTGTGGGGCGCCTGGCAGCGCGGCGAGATCCCGCTCGACTGGCCGCTGATCGGCCTGGTCAACCCGGGCCGCACCATGCTCACCGCCGACGGCGCCGAGCACCGCAGGCTGCGCGGCCTGGTCGCGCAGGCGCTCACCGTGCGGCGGGTGGAGCGGCTGCGCGCCGGCATCGAGGCGCGTACGAACGAGCTGCTGGACCGCCTGGAGCGGCACACGGCGGGCGAAACGGTCGACCTGAAGGCGGAGTTCGCCTACCCGCTGCCGATGAACGTCATCAGCGAGCTGATGGGCATCGACTCCGCCGACCTGCCCCGGATGAAGGAACTCTTCGACAAGTTCTTCTCCAACATGACGCCCCGCTCCGAGGTGCCGCAGATGATGGCGGACATCCACACGCTGTTCTCGCGCATCCTGGACGAGAAGAAGGAGTCCCCGGCCGACGACCTGACCGGCGCGCTGCTGGTGGCGTCCGAGGACGGGGACCACCTCACCGACGACGAGATCCTCAACACCCTGAAGCTGATCATCGCGGCGGGTCACGAGACGACGATCAGCCTCATCGTGAACGCGGTGGTGGCGCTCCAGAGCCACCCCGAGCAGCGGCGCGCGGTGCTGGCCGGCGAGGTGAGCTGGGACGGGGTGATCGAGGAGACGCTGCGCTGGTCGGCGCCGACCTCGCACATCCTGATCCGGTTCGCCACGGAGGACATCGAGGTCGGCGACCGGGTGCTGCCCAAGGGCGAGGGGATCATGATCTCCTTCGCAGCCATCGCGCACGACGAGGGGCAGTGGGGCGGGACGGCGACCGAGTTCGACGTCACCCGCTCCCCCAACCGCCACATCTCCTTCGGCCACGGCCCGCACGTCTGCCCGGGGGCCGCGCTGTCCCGCCTGGAGGCGTCCGTCGCCCTGCCCGCGCTGTACGCCCGCTTCCCGGACCTGGCGCTGGCCGTCCCGGCGGGCGAGCTGCGCAACAAGCCGATCGTCACGCAGAACGACCTGTACGAACTCCCGGTCACGCTGCGCTGACAGCCGCCCGTACGGATGTTCCTCCTACGACCACGAGTCGGGAACCCTGTCTCATCCGACGGACAGGGTGCGTAGCCGCCGCACGGAAGGGCTACGCTCCGACTCGTGGCCGACATCCAGATTCCCGCTGACATCAAGCCCGCCGACGGACGCTTCGGCGCCGGTCCCTCCAAGGTGCGGACGGAGGCGCTCGACGCGCTGGCCGCCACCGGAACGTCTCTGCTCGGTACGTCCCACCGCCAGGCCCCGGTGAAGAACCTGGTCGGCGCGGTGCGCGACGGTGTGCGCGAACTCTTCTCCCTCCCCGAGGGCTACGAGGTGATCCTCGGCAACGGCGGCTCCACCGCCTTCTGGGACATCGCGACGCACGGTCTGATCGAGTCGAAGTCCCAGCACCTCAACTTCGGCGAGTTCTCCTCGAAGTTCGCGAAGGCCGCCAAGCTCGCCCCGTGGCTGGCCGACCCGACCGTCATCGCCTCCGACCCGGGCACCCACCCGGACCCGCGGGCAGAGGAGGGCGTCGACGTCTACGCCTTCACGCACAACGAGACCTCGACCGGTGTCGCGGCCCCGGTCAAGCGCGTGGCGGGCGCCGACGAGGGCTCCCTCGTCCTGGTGGACGCCACCTCCGGCGCCGGCGGCCTGCCCGTCGACATCGCCGAGACCGACGTCTACTACTTCGCCCCGCAGAAGTCCTTCGCCTCCGACGGCGGCCTGTGGATCGGCGTCTTCTCCCCGGCGGCCCTGGAGCGCGCGGCCCGCGTCCACGCCTCGGACCGGCACATCCCGGAGTTCTTCTCGCTGCCCACGGCGATCGACAACTCCCTGAAGAACCAGACGTACAACACCCCGGCGCTCGCCACGCTCTTCCTGCTGGACGAGCAGCTGAAGTGGATGAACACCCAGGGCGGCCTGGCCTTCACGACCGGCCGCACGGCCGCCTCCTCCGGCCACCTGTACGGCTGGGCCGACGACTCCAAGTACGCGACCCCGTTCGTCACCGACCCGGCGAAGCGCTCGCAGGTCATCGGCACGATCGACTTCGCGGACGAGATCGACGCCTCGGCCGTCGCCAAGGTCCTGCGCGCCAACGGCATCGTGGACACCGAGCCGTACCGCAAGCTGGGCCGCAACCAGCTGCGCGTCGCGATGTTCCCGGCGATCGACCCGTCCGACGTCCAGGCCCTGACGGCCTGCATCGACTACGTGATCGAGAAGCTGTAGGGCGTACGCCTCAAAACGGCCCTGCGCACCGCGAGGTGCTCAGGGCCGTTTCTGCTTCACCCGGCGACTTCACTCCACCGAGTGGCATATGCCAGAAACACGGTCCGCGGCCGTTCCGCCCTACGATGATGGTCTCGACACCAGCCCATTCCAGGAGGCCCGCAATGTCTGCAGCAGCAGTCGAGCACCCCTGTGACGATGGACCGGAGCCCCTGCTCGTCACCGCCACCCGGCTCGCCGAGCAGCATCCCGGCTATCGCGTCGAGATCATCGGAGGCGTCATCACCGTGGCTCCACCCCCGGACGGCCCGCACGCGGACGCGCTGACCACACTCATGATCCCGTTCCTGTCCGCAGGACTGCACGGCCCGGAGTCGAGAGTCCTCCAAGGCATCGGCCTGTGGCTGCCGGGCGGTCCGGAGGACTACGCGATCCCCGATCTCGCCCTGGTCGACGCGGATTTCGACGAGCGTCCGATCGAGTACAACTGCTACGACCCGGCCGTCTTCCGCCTGGTCCTGGAGGTCACCTCCAGCAACTACAACAGCGACCTGCGGCACAAGGTCGCCGCGTACGCCGAGGCGAAGGTCCCCGTCTACGTGATCCTCGACCGGAAACACGGCCGCGTCCACGTCCTGACGGAGCCGCTGGGCGGCTCGTACGACCGCCACGAGGTGTACGCCCCCGGCCAGCAGGCACCACTGCCCGCCTCGATCGGCGCCGAGGTGAGTCTCGATGTCGCCGAGCTGGTCCAGGCGGGCCGGGCCAAGCCCCGTACGCCTGAGGCCTGAGGCTCACCCCTCGCCCAGCCGCCACCGTTCCTCGCCGTCCTCCCACTCCCCCGTCCGCTCCAGACCGGCCCCGGCGGCCACAGCCGCGGACGCGGTGTGCTCGGGGTGGATGTGGGCGACGACGGCCCGTATCCCCGTCCCGCGAAGGTGGCCGACGAGCCCCCGGGCCGCTTCCCGGGCGTATCCCCGCCCCTGCCACGGGACGCCGGTCACCCAGGCGATCTCGGCGAGCCCGCCGCGCACACTGGCCTGCACATAGCCGATGAGCCGGCCGGTCTCCCGCTCCCGCAGCACCCAGTTCCACCACAGCTCGGCGGGGTCCGGCGAACCGGCGGTCTGGCGTGCGTACCGCGCCCGCAGGGCCTCGGCGGTCTCCGGGGCGCCTCCGGTGAAGGTGTGCAGGGCGGGGTCGGCCAGCACGGCGGCCATCTCGTCCGCGTGCGCCACCCGCAGGGGCAGGGCGTCGAGGCGGGGCGTGGCGAAGGGGGCGGGGCCGCGAGGGCCGCGATCGGTCGTCATGGACCGGGGACCTTACGCGAAACGCCTGTCGCCCGGCGGCTGCCGGGATGACACCGGCTCGTACCGGCGCACCATGGAGGTATGGATACGATCCCGCAGCTCAAGCCCTACGTGAAGCAGTACACCGTCCTGCTGAGCACGCAGCGGCAGGACGGGACGCATGCCGACACCCCGGTGCACATCGCGGTCGAGGGCGACCACGCCTACATCCGTACGTTCTCCTCGGCGTGGAAGGTGGAGCGGATGCGCAACCACCCGAGGGTGCGGATCCGCCCGTGCACCGTACGCGGGCGCCCGACGGGGCCGCAGATCGAGGCCCACGCGCGCCTCCTCCCGGCCGGCTCGAAGGAGAACACGCACGCGTCCCGGATGCTGTCCCGGAAGTACCCGGCGATGCAGGGCGTGCTCGTACCGCTCGCCCACCGCGTCAAACGGGACAGGACCCTGCACTACGAGATCCGGCCGCTGGAGACCTGAGCGCGCTCACCCCTTGCGGCGCCGCCGGCCCAGGAACAGCAGCAGCCCGATCCCGGCCAGCACGGCGACTCCGGTCAGCGTGGTGCCCTTCACCGGCACCCCGTCCCCGTCGGAGTCCGCCGACTCCTTGATCCCCCCGGCCCGGTGGGTGGCCCCGCCCCCGCCGCCGTCCCCGGTCTTCGGCAGGTCCACCCGCACGACACGGCTCCGCTCGCCCTCGGAGCCGTACATCAGGGCGGAGCCGTCCGCCGTGTACGTCACGGACTCGGACTGCGGGAGGAGGGGTGATTCGACGGGGTAGTCCTTGCCGAGCCGGCCGTTGGCGAAGGCGTAGCCGCGGGCGCTGAAGTAGGAGCGCAGGACCAGCTCCTTGCCGTCCGGGGAGAACGCCCCGTCCGTCACCCACGGCACCTCACCGACCCGCCGGAAGACGTTGTCCGAGCCGGTCTTCAGCTCGGCGGGCCCCTCGTACAGCCCGCCGCCCTCCTCGTTCTTCGACGCGATGTAGACGCGTCCGGTCCTGGGGTGGACCATCAGGGCCTCCGCGTTGCGCGGGCCGTCGGCGTACTTGACGTCGAACTGGGTGGCCCGGACGGTCGCGT
Source organism: Streptomyces sp. ATexAB-D23 (assembly GCF_000373645.1). Lineage (GTDB taxonomy): Bacteria > Actinomycetota > Actinomycetes > Streptomycetales > Streptomycetaceae > Streptomyces > Streptomyces castrisilvae. The sequence continues at coordinate 113,129 of NZ_KB892017.1, forward strand.
CCTTCAGCACCTTCGGCTCGGGGAACCGGTAGATCCAGACGTGGTCCCAGCTGCCGTTGAGGTTGTCGCCGATGTCGCCGACGTACAGGTTCCCGTCGGGCCCGAGCGAGATCGCCTCCACGTCGCGCGGGGCGCCGACGCCCTGCATGGTGATCGTCGCGACGGTCTTCCCGGTGCGGGAGTCGACGGCGAAGACGTACGGTCCGTCGTCGCTGTCGTTGTGCGTCCAGTAGATCCCCGGATGGGCGCGGCTCGCGGCGAGGCCGCTGGACTCGGTGATCCGGGGGTCCTCGATCGTGAAGGTCCGGTCGGCCCCGTCGTCATCGGCCGCGGCGGGCGCCGCCACGGCGAGGGAGAGCAGGGCGGCGGCGCCCCAGACACGGCCCAGGGCAGTCAGTCGGTACGAACGCATGGCACAAGTGTCCATCGTCACGTACCGGGCCGTAGCCAAGATCCGCCATGATGGCGCCATGCGTTTCATGTGTGTCGGCGATTCCATGACCATCGGGCGCGCCGGCGACTTCACGTGGCGCTACCGCCTGTGGCAGCACCTGTCGGCGTCCCTCGACGGCCCCTTCGCGCTCGTCGGCCCGCGCACGGAGCTGTACGACACCGAAACGGGCGCCGCGGCCTCCTCCGCGTACGCCGCCGATGACTTCCCGCTCCCCGCCCGCCGCCACCTGGCCGGCTGGGGCGAGGGCTGGCTGCACATGGCCCCGGTGATCGCGGAGACGGTCGCCGCGCACCGCCCGGACGTCCTGCTCGTCTCGCTCGGCCTGATAGACCTCGGCTTCTACACGAACAGCGAGCAGACCGCGCGGAACGCCCGCGCCTTCCTGGCCGCCGCCCGCACGGCGAACCCGCGCATCCGGTGCGTCCTGCTCCCGGTCATCCCGAACATACGCGCCGAGTCGGACGCCCCGTTCGCCGCCGAGTGCGCCCGCTTCAACGAACTCCTCGCGAAAGCGGTGGCGGACCTGGACACCCCGGCCTCCCCCCTCCTCCTGGCCTCCCACCCCCCGGCGTACGACATCCACACGGACACGTACGACGGCACCCACCCGGGCCCGACCGGCGAACACCACCTGGCCGCCGCCTTCGCCGACGCGATGCACCAGGCGTGGGGCGTGGGCGGGGCGTACGCGGGGGCGGCGGTGGGGCGGCCGGTTGCCGGGGCAGCTGCTTCAGGGAGCCGCTGAGGTCACCGCCCACCCGGAAACCGCCTTGACCTGCTGTTTCTCCAGCACTCCCGACTGGCCCGGCCGCCTGTATCTGTTGCTTTCGTGGGCTGCTCCTGGCATCCTTGACTCTCGCGAGGTCCCATGCTTCCGATCAAGGATGCCCAGGGGATCTCGCTCTCGTGGGCCCCCGGTTTTTGCCGGGGGTTTCTGCGTTTCAGGCCCTTGTGTCGCTGTCGGCCCAGACGATGCCATCGGTTCCGTGGCCAGGCAGCCAGTGTCCGGCCAGTCGCTTGTACGCCTTCGACATGTAGCCCACGGGGTTCATCTTCGGCCAGACCTCGGGCTGCTTCAGCGCCAGGTGATGGAAGGCCGCGTATCCGACCAGGTCAGCGGCCTGAATGAACTGGCTGTACCTGCTGTCCTGCATGACGGGGTCTTCCAGTACCCGCCGAGAGGCCAGAGGGAGACCGCGGTGTGCGTCACGGTAAGGCTTGGCGTTGCGGATGGCCTGTTCCCACGCGCCCCGGGCGTCCTCAGGAGTCAGAGCGTCGGCGTCGAGGGGCCCGGACAAGCCATCGAACATGATCATGACCCGGGTGTCCTGGTCCAAGGCCCACGCTTCGAGGTGGTTCACGAAGGACTGGTACACCTCTGCCACCTGCGCGGTGCGGCCGGCCACGGTGAGAACGCGAAGACTTTCGCAGCGAGCAAGCTGTTTGAGCATGAGGCCGTGAGCAGCCATGCGCGCGGAACGGCTGAAGCGGTTGTTCTGTTCTTCGGTCACACAGGGGCGGCCACGCCCCTTCACCAACTGGCTGGCATGCAGCTCCGTGTTCTTGGGGACACCCCACTCCTCTTCCAGCTTGCGTCGCCCCTCCAGCCAGTGGTGGAGCAGGTCGCTCCAGCCTTCTTCCGGGATGAGAAGGCCGGTGAGGGTGCGACCTTGATCGGCCCCGGAGTCATCGGCGTAGCAGAAGTACACGAGCGGAATATATGGCCGGCGGATCAACCAGGAGAAACCGCGGACGCGATGCACCAGGCGTGCGGGTCAGGACGCATGCGGGTGCGGCGGCCCAGATCGTGTCCGGCACCGCCTCCCCGCTTGCCAAGGCCCTTCAAACCGTGGCGCGTTGGACCTGCTGGGCGCCGTCGGCGGAGCCGTCACCCGCGCTCCGCGTCTTGTCGGCGAGCTTGAGCCAGATCACGCCGACGATGATGAGGCCGAGCCACGCGGACTGCGCGAGGGTGAGGCGCTCGTCGAAGAAGACGGGGCCGAGCGCCGCCGCCCCGGCCGCCCCTATCCCCGCCCAGACGGCATAGCCGGTGCCGACGTCGATGGTGCGCAGGCCCACGCTCAGCGCCCACAGCGTCAGCAGGAAGAAGACGACGGCGACCAGGGACCACGTCAGGCGGGTGAAGCCGTGGCTTCCACCGACGGAGAGCGCGTAGCCGATCTCGAAGACGCCGGCGAGCAGAAGCATGAACCAGGAGTTGGCGGTGGAGGGGCTGGTCGAAGACATGGCAGAAAGGCCCTTTCGAGGGAATCGGATCACGAGTTCTCACTTGGCGAGGCGGTACGGCGGCGCGTCGGAACGGCGGCAGGTCGGAACGGCGGCAGGTCGGAACGGCGGCACGGCGCTCAGGCGGCACGGCGGCACGCGCTCAGGCGGCGCCGCTGAGCTGCAGTCCGACCACTCCGGCGATGATGGCGAGGATGCCCAGCCCCTTGCGCCAGTCGAGGCGTTGGCCGAAGAGCGTGGCGCCGAACAGCGTGATGCCGACGCCGGAGACGGACGTCCAGAGGGCGTAGCCGACACCGACGTTGAAGGTCAGCAGGGCCCGGCTGAGGAAGTACGTGCCCAGGGCGCCGCTGACCAGGGTCACGGTCGTCCACTTGCGGTTGGTGAAGCCTGCGGCCTTGCCGGCCGCGATGGCGACGCCGATCTCGAAGACGACGGCGACGGCGAGGTGGACCCACTGCATGGGGAGATCCCTTCATTCGACAAACATCCTGGACATTCATTGCATGCTCATACAACTAAAAACACCCTGCACATGCCCAGTGACTGGCCCCCGGGACGCCAGAAGCTTGCATGAGCATGTACTCTGCTGTCAACAGCCGCTTCGGGAGGACGCACTCATGACCGCCGCACCCCCGCACACGTCCGACCACGCAGTCTGGAACCGGATGCTCACCCTGCACGCCCAGGTGGAGCGGGAACTGACCGCGGCGCTCCAACGCGCCAACGGCGTGGGCCTGTCGGAGTTCCGCTCCCTGGAGCACCTGTACCACTCCGAGGACGGCGAGCTGCGCATGCAGGAACTGGCCGAGCGGGTCAGCCTGGAGCCGTCCTCGGTCAGCCGCCTGGTGGGCCGCCTCGAAAAATCCGGCTTCGCGTACAAGGACCTGTGCCCGTCCGACAAGCGCGGCGTGTACGCGGTCATCACGGACGAGGGCCGCCGACGCTACGAGACCGCCCGCGCGACGTACGCCGAGGCGCTGTCCTCAGCTCTCAACGACCTGAGCGCCAGCCCCGACCTCGGCCCCACGGTCCAGGCGGTACGCACGGCCCGAAGCTGACACGCCGGCCCGACATTCGCCCGCGCGCCATGCCCCCCCCCGCATCCCGGGACGCCTTCACGCATGCGCGGACCTACCGGCCCGCACCTCGGGGGGCGAGAATGCACGGAAACGATCCGTGCGGCTCGAACCGCGCGTTCCGTGACTCGTGGGGCACCAGCCGCTCCGGTCGCGGCACGCCGGGGGCATCGCGTCTTCGCGCGCCAGGTGGCGACGCTTCGGAAACACGCCGAGGCAAGGCCATGAATCGGGGGGAACTGGAATGCTACTCGTCTTCTCCGCCATATTCACAACCATCGGATTTGCGATTAGGCGAAACTGGTGGGAAGTGACGGACCAGCTCTCCGGTAAACACGTGAGCCACACGCCTTTGGTTCATGACAGATCGTGGTCATGGCATGCAACCAGGGTCTTTGGAGGAATTTTCATAGGCGCGGGCATCATAGCGTTTCTATCCTTCATATACATCTCGATCCGACACTTTATAAATTAGCTCACCCCCCCTTGCCTCATAGCACCACCATTTCCACCCTCTTTGACTGGGACCACGAAATGTCACCATCGCTGATACTTTCGCTCTTCCTGCCGCTCGGGGTGCTCTTTCTCTGGAACCCAGGAAGATGGGCGGACAGCTTCAAGTCCGAGCTTGAGGAGTACGGGCTGCGCAGGCCGCTCATGGTCTCGATCGCCGCGGGGTGGGTGGTGGTCGGATCAGTGGCGTTGCTGAGGCTGATCTCGTTCGTGGTGTCGTCGGATTCACCCTCAACGTAATGCATGCACTGAACTGACCGCCATCTCGACCTCGCCGCGAACGGCACCGGAGCTAATACTTCCGTTGGACCAGGGGTGGAAGTCTCCGGAGAGTCACGAGTATCACCTCTTTGACTGTAGAAGCAGGCATTGGGGCCGAAGTGGGTGCGCAAAGCTCGTACAGCACTATAATCAGACGCCTCTCCACCTGGTGAATTCGGCGATCAAATGAGGCGCATGGGCGCTTTGCCCCGCACGCCCCGGAGGCAAAAATGTACGAGATGATTCTTGCGGCTCGAACCTCGCACTCCGTGAACTACGGAGAGCTCATCGCAGGAGTTCTTGTGGCCGTGATCGGCTCGCTCCTTGCGTTCAACATTCGAGGCTGCGCCGAGGCAGTCGCCGACTTCTTGGGGGAGAGGATATTTTCGGCCTTCTACCGCAATGACATCGCCCTGAGACTAACGGCCGGATTCGCCGCACTGATGGGCACCATATTCGCTTTCATAAACATGAAAATCCTACTCTTTGGGTTCTAGCCTCAACCTCTCCCAAGAGCCAACCAATCCAGAGGGAACGAGAATCCACCATCTTGAAGAAATTCACAGCTGTCACACAAAAAAACAAAACATTCTACAGCAAGGTTCGCCACCTGGGACTAATTGCAGCCGTAGCAATGTTCGGGGTAGGAGCTTCCCTTGCGATAGTTCCAGGGAAAGTGGAGGAATCGCTGATCAATAGGTCGCTCACAGGTGGAACCATTAGCGTGACAATCGCCTGGATGGCGTGGATACTCACCGTCCGCCCGCAGGTGACACTGTCCGACGAATCGATCAAGGTGCGCAATTTCGTAACGGAGAGCATCATCCCCTACGGGCAAATTAAGAGAGTGGGCGTCAGTAACGGGCTGACCTTCAAACTCAGAGACGGTAGAGAAATCAAGGGGCGGGTAGTAAGCAACTCGATGCTTGGCCAACTCGCCGGCTATCCATCAGCAAAGCTACTCAAGCGCAAAATCCTCCCATTCGTGAGCAGTGCCAATCCCCGCGAAAACGAAGGAATAGTGCAGACATTTTCCCTTTCTCTCAAAGTCCCACTGACTGTCGCAGCGCTTCACGCGCTACTGTATGGATCCTTGAGATACATCTTTCACATGTCATGACGAGCCGTACCGACGGAGATCGAGAGACTGCCCCACCCTGGCGCACTCCGTCGCTTACCTGGCGCACCCGGATCGGAGAGAACTCGAATGTTGCTTGTATTCTCCGCCATATTCATTACGGCCGGTTTGACGCTTAGAGCTCGTAACACGATCTTGTTGAGATGCGCTGGCCGGGCGTGACTGATGTGATGATTCGGCCGTTCGTGAGGGTGTGGGTACTCGACCGTGGATCGTGGACGATGAGTTGTGGGCGCTGATCGAGCCGCTGCTGCCACCGTGGCCGGAGCGGTCCCCGGGGCCGCGGCCGGTGTCGGACCGGCGCTGTCTCCAGGGCATCCTGTTCGTCCTCTACAACGACATAGCCTGGCAACTTCTGCCCCTGGAGCTGGGGTTCGGCTCGGGTCAGACGTGCTGGCGCCGCCTGGACCGGTGGCAGAAGGCGGGGGTCTTCGACCAGCTGCACCGGGTCCTGCTCGCGGAGCTGAACGCGGCCGGCAAGCTCGACTGGTCACGGGCGTGCGTGGACGGCTCCCACATTCGCGCGAAAAAGGGGGCGCCGACACCGGTCCGTCGCCGGTCGACCGGCGGAAGACGGGCAGCAAACACCACCTGATCTGCGACGGCCGCGGCACCCCGCTCAAGGTCATCACGACCGCGGCCAACGTCAACGACGTCACCCAAACCCTCGCCCTGGTCGACGGCATCCCACCCGTCGCGGGCCGCCCCGGCCGGCCCCGCCGACGCCCCGACGCCCTGCTCGGCGACAAGGGCTACGACTCCAACCCCAACCGCGACGAGCTGCGGCACCGGCGAATCCTGCCCGTCATCTCCCGCAAGGGATCACCCAACATCAAGGGCATCGGCAAGCTCCGCTACGTCGTCGAGCAGACCTTCGCCCTCCTCCACCACTTCAAACGCCTCGCCGTCCGATGGGAACGCCGCACCGAACTCCACGACGCCTTCGTCTCTCTCGCCTGCGGCTTGATCTGCTGGAGGCGACTCAAGAAGGCCCAATCATGATCGTGTTACGAGCTCTTAGGCGAAATTGGTGGGGAATCGCAGATCAGTTTTCGGGTAAGCATGTGAAAAACAATCCATTGACCCACGAAAGTTCATTGTCGTGGCACGGAGCCAGGATCGCAGGAAGCGTTGCTGTAGGCATGGGCGTCGCCATGTTTCTGAGTTTCGCATATCTCTCCATCAAGAACTTGGTGAACTAATACGCGCGCTCATCCCTAACCACTCCGCCTCCTTCCGTTCCCTGGTGAGGCTCGCAAAATGCTCTTCTCGCTAATACTTTCAATGTTCCTGCCGCTCGGGGTGCTCTTTCTCTGGAATCCTGGAGGGTGGGCGGACGGCTTCAAGTCCGAGCTTGAGGGATACGGACTGCGCAGGCCACTCATGGTTGTGATCGCCACAGGGTGGGTGGTGGTCGGATCAGTGGTACTGCTGAGGTTGGGCTCGTGATGTCGCCGAGTTGCCCAGGCATCGCGCAGCCAGGAATGGAGGGGATGCATGACATTTACAGCGCGCGACGAAATATTACGGCCGCTGTTCCTGGCCCACCCGCTGCGACATATTGATCGCAGGTCTCGGTGTCGCGATGCCGGCTCCTTACCATCCGGTCCTGAACCCGTTGTCGAGGTGACGTTGTACACCGCAGAGTCTTCGTTGGCACTGGCTGAAATTCTCGAAGCTCCTGGTAGACGGGGTCACGACCGAGATCACCAGTCCGCCAGGAGCTTTCGCGTGCTTGTCCACCCTTCGCTGCGGCGACACCTACGCCCGCCTCGCAGTAGGCTTCCACGTCGGGGTCGCGACGGTCTACCGCTACATACGCGAGGCCGTCGACCTTCTGGCCGCCCTCGCGCCCACACTGGAACAGGCCATGGAGACCGTACGAAAGAAGGCATACGTGATCCTCGACGGCACCGTGCTGCCGATCGACCGCATCGCCGCCGACCAGCCCTACTACTCGGGGAAGAAGAAGCACCACGGGATGAACGTCCAGGTCCTCGCGGACCCAGCGGGCCGTCTCATGTGGGCTTCGGACGCACTACCTGGAGCTGTGCACGATCTCGCGGCAGCCCGGGCCCACGGCATCCCCGCCGCCCTGACTGCAGACGACATCAAGTGCTGGGCGGACAAGGCGTATCAAGGCGCAGGTCCTGCAGTCCGCGTCCCGTTCCGAGGTAAGAAACTGCGCGACTGGCGCCGGCGTCACAACCGCGATCACGCCAAGATCCGCAGCCTCGGCGAACGCGCCTGGCCACCCTCAAATGCTGGCGGCTCCTGCGGAAGTTCCGTTGCAGTACCACCCGGGTCACCGCCGTCGTCCGTGCCGTCGTCACCCTCGAACTCGTCACCTGCATCAAGATGGATAAGGCTCAGTAGGCAGGATGAGAGGAGGTGAGCGGGTATGGCACGCAGCAAATACCTGATCCGTCTGATCCCTCTGGGGATTCTGATAGTGGCGGTCACGACATGGGCCAGATGGCTCGGTGGTCTTTACGCAGTCATCCTGCCGCCCGCCTTCGCCATAGGATCGGCGGCCCTCTTGGGGCGATTCCTTCAACGACGCCTCGCAGGCAAGGCAAGGGATGACGGGCCCTTTTGAAGCCCTCCACGCCCCGGCGCGTCCCCGCGCCCCCCCTCACATTCGGCTGGGGAACGCCTCGTCCTGCGTAGGCACCGTCAGTTGGCCCGTCGTCAGGGCGTCCAGGACGTCGTCCAGGCGGAGGTAGCGGCCCTGTTTGATGCTCGGNGTGATGTTGGCNATCGTGCCGGCCTCGCGGATGTGGAAGATCGTCCAGCGTGTCCCGAAGGTGTCCTGCCGTTCACCGTCGCGCACGATGGCGCGGGTGCGGGCGCTCGCGGGGCGGGTTCCGTCGATCTGCTGGTTCACCGTCTCGACCGCGTCGACCCCGAAGACCAGGCCCGCGCCATCGTGCTGGTACATGACCAGCATCTTGGGGCGCGCGAGCCCCACATGCGCGCCGCTGCCCAGTTGGCACACGTACGCCTGTGCGCGGCCAGTTCCGCCGATGCCCGCAGCAGTCCCAACCCAGCCCCCGGCCCCCGTCGCTCAAGGCTCCCCCCGCACCTCGTATCGGTTTCGCTCGTACGTGCATCCGTTCCCGCTGCGGCCCGGACCGGCCCACAAGCTCCACCGGCTCCAGCCCCGCCGCGCACCATCAGTGCCGAAACGGGTGTCGAACCCACCGTGGGAGGGCTGCTCTCAAGAGCAGCCGGCAGCCCTCCCACAGTGGACGTGCTGCTTCAGCTCAGCGCTTGGAAGTTGAGCCATCCGGTGGTGCCGGCGATGGTAGGTGCTCCTAGGCCGGTCGTGGTGATGGACGGGTAGAAATAGATTCCCTTGTTGGTGTCGTGGCTCGTGGCATAGAGGTCGGGCTTGCCATCGCCGTTGCTGTCGCCCTCGGAAGTGATCAGCGGGTGGGTATTGCTGTCCCAGCCGCTGGATTTGAGGTCGATGGTGGTATGGCCAAGGCCTTCACCCGCTGGGCCGGTTCCCGTGTAGAGGCGAAGGCGTCCGTCGTTCCGCTGTCTGGCGATCATGTCGACTCGGTCGTCTCCGTTGACGTCGCCGGGGGCGATCATGTCGTAGTTCGCCCAGGCGCCGTCGCCGATGAGGATCGGGTCGGTGACGTCGTCCAGGTAGAAGGAGTCCGAGCCGTAGTAGAGCCAGAGGTGATCGCCTTCCTTGACCAGGAGGTCCGTGTGGCCCGGCACATCGGGGGTGCCGTCCGCATCGACATCGAGCGGGCCGTCGACGTCTCCGATTGCGAGGATCTGGTCGGCGTTGGCCCAGTGGTTGTTCTCGGGGCTGTAGACATTGAGCGGCACCCGGTCGAAGGTGCACTCCTGTGAGGCGCCGTCGGCTTCCTCACCTCGTGTCGTGCAGGCATAGCCGAGACCGTTATTGGGATAGACGTAGAGTTCCTTGACATTGTCCGGCCCCAGTTGGGCGGCGATGAGGTCCTCGTAGCCGTCGTTGGTCCAGTCTCCGCGGTGCGTGACCGAGGCCCCGTCGAAGTTCGTACTGCTGGCGACGGTGTACGGGGCGTGCTGGCCATTGCCCTGGCCGGGGTACAACCACAGGGTCCCGTCGGTGCGGACACCGTACTTGTCGGTGTTGCCGTCACCATTGACGTCACCGGGCTTGTCAGTGATGCCGGGGCTGTTGGCGTAGAAGATGTACACAGCCCGGTCTGAGACGTTCCCGGCTCTGTCGATGCTGTTCGCGTACAACGTGTGGTTACCCGCCGCGAGTGGGCGGAGCTTGATGCTCACCGATCCACCCTGCTGAGAGGGGGTGGCGGAGAGAACCTTGTTGCTCCAGTCGGTCCAGTACTCGTACTTGGCGACGTCAGCCACTCCCCCGCTGCTCAGGGTGAAGGTGCCCTCGGTTCGGGCGTTACCGGTGGTGGCGGGCCAGCCGTCGGAGCCATCGGGGAACTGGACAGAGGCCACACCGGGCGGGGTGGAGGGCCGGGTGGGGTCGTAGACGAAGCGGCAGCCCGGCTTACCGGTAGCGGGTACCCAGTCGGAAGTCAGCGAACTGTCCCCGGTCTGTGCCTTCCAGGAGAAGTTTCCGTTGGCCGTGGAGAGGTAGGGCGTGAGCTGGGCCTTGGTGACCTTGAGTTTGGCGACGGTTCCGGAGGTCGTGGAGACCGTCTTGTCGACGATGAGTACGCCGTTTGGGTCGTCGACCGGGTGGTGCCCAGTGGCCCAGAGGCGGAACCGGATCTTGACGGTGCCCCCGTCCCGGTCCGACCCCTTCGCGGTGAGATAGAGGTCGGTGTTCCCGATCAGCCCATAAGGTGCGGTGCTGCCGCAGCCGGCGCTGTTCTTGGTGGAGGGAATGGTGTCCAGGCTGGTGGGAAGGTTCGGGCGGGTGTTGTACGTGGTGGAGAGCAGAGCCGACTTGGCGTCGAACTTCTTCCAGCCGAAGACGTCTGTCTCACTGCCGGCCTTGAGCGCCAGGGTGATGGTGTTCCAGTGTCCCTTAACGGCATCCTTGGCGGCAGCGGTGGTGTCGAAGGCGAGGTTGCCGGCGGGGCAGCCCGATCCGTAGCCCTTCGAGTCCGTGACCGTGTCCAGTGTGCGGATCTTCGTCGGCTGGTGGTTCCAGGTGGTGGCCGAGCTCATGTACTCGGTGTGCCACAGCTCGATCGGCTTCTTCGTGCACGACCAGGACCAGGTGTTCTTGATGGTGAACTTGGAGCTGGAGATCACCTTGTCCGTGGACCAGAGGTTGCCCGTGTTCATACGGAAGTAGGAACGGGCCAGCCCATTCGTCACGTCTTCGTAGCCGGCTCTGGCCGTCGTGGTGCCATTGTTGAAGTTCGCCCCGTTGTAGTAGGAAGCGTTGGGGTTCTTCTTGTAGGCGATGGTCCAGGCATACCGGGAACCGCTCACCGACGGGTCCAGCAGGACGGGGTACTGAGTGTTCTCGCCGGTCAGAAGGTCCTGGTCCGGTGTGAGGCTCAGCTTGCCGTCTTCGACCGCCACACCCATGGCGGCTTGCTGCGCGCCATAGCCCGGTTCGAACTGGTCTGTGGGTGGAGTCGGCCCAGAGTCTTCATCGCTGTCCGATATTCGCGCCTGGGGTGTGCCGACTGTGCCGCTGTCCCACATGAGGGGGGTAGGGGCGGTGAAGACCTCCTGCCCGGCGGGGTTGACGGCGGTCAGGTTCCCGTCGGCGTCGGCGCTCGCCTCCACTCCATCAGTGTCGAGATCAAAGTGGATTTGCTTGAGAGAAGGGCTACCAGCCGCCTGCGCTGTCTTCACGACGAACAGGCTGGTGAATCCGGCCGAGCCGACTCGCAGCTTGAGATCCACATCATTCAGGACATTCGCAAAGGTCACGGTGTCCCCGTCGACCTGAGGAACCGGCAAGGAATGGGGCCAGCTCCACGACATGCTGCGCCCGTCTCGCACGATGGTCGCCAGCGGCCCATCCCCGCCACCCGAGAACCGTACGTCGACCTCCGTGGCCTTCGGAGACAGCGTCCCGTCGGAGTTCACCTCCAAGTCCGTGTCAATTGGAACGAGTTGATTTTCCTTCCGAGTGAACTGAGGCAGCACATAGGTGTCCTGGGTGAACGTCCCATCGGGATTGGCGAACACCTGTGACGCCTCCGTGCGGCGGGCAAGCACCTCGGCCGACTGGCCGGTATCAACCGCCTCAGCCAAGGCACTCTCGTCGGCACTGAGCTGCCGGGCCGTCGCCTGCCCCTCGGACTGACTTCCTGTCGCCGCTACGGCGACAGGAGTCATTTGCAGTGGCAAGCACATGGCGAGAGCGGCGATCGATGCCGTGACACCCACCGCAATCACCCCGGACGCCCCCTTTTCGCGCCTTTGTCTAAAAAATTCCATTACAGAAATCCCCTCCCTGATCTGATCGGTTCGCACACTAGAGCGTGAAGGATCTGTGAGGGGTGTGGTTTTGGCGTCGAGAATGAGCGTGCCATCCGGGATGGGTAAAGGTTGGCTGAAACTAGTCGTCGCAAAACGGGTATTTTTCATCGAAAGTGCACGAAATGGGATTCTATTGCGCCTCATGTTGGCTTGAAATACATACTGATCTGCGCCTTAAGCACGGAAGGTGTGTGAACGCGCTGCTAGCTTCCGTGCCCGACTGTGTTCCTTTCGTCAAACAGTTGGGGGAGTTTCGCGCATGCACTGGGGTGGGGGCGTCGACACGAGGCGCATGGGGCGGCGGGTGCGGTTGATAGCCGTCGCACTGACCGCGTTTCTTTTTGCAAGTCTGCTGGCCGGACCTGTCGTGGCAGCCGCCGAGCTGCACCTTGCGAAGCTGGGGAACAGCGATCCTGTACCGACATCCGAGGTGAAGAAGCAGCCCTCCCCGGTACGCGATGCAACGCTCCAGCACCCGTGGAAAAACCCGAGAGTCACGTGGCCGCAGCCCGGTACCGCCACGGCGAAGCTTGCCCGATCCGGTTCCCTCAAAGCGGGTTCGCTGCCTGTGCGCCTGGGCTCCGTTTCAAGTAAGCAGCGAGAATCAGCCACGCCGGGGCCGGACACGGTCCAAGTCCAGGTACTCGACCGCGCAGCCACGGAGGATCTGGGTGTCGACGGGATCGTGCTTGCGCTGAGGCCCACGAAGGGAACGCAGGGCGCCGTAGACGTCCAGGTTGACTACTCCAGCTTTCGCAACGCCTACGGCGGTGACTGGGCTTCCCGCCTGACGCTGCGCGAACTGCCTGCTTGCGCCGCTACCACCCCTGGAGAGAAGGGGTGCGCTGTCGGACGCACACTCCGGACGGAGAACGACACCAAGACCGGGTCGCTGACCGCGCAGTTGGACCTGCCGTCGGCCGCACCCACACTTGCCGCGCAGTCCAGGGAGCCGCTTGAGGCGCCCGTGTCGGCATCCAGTCAGAATCTGTCAGTGGCCCAGGGAACGGTTCTCCTTGCTGCGACCGCGGCTGAATCGGGCCCCTCGGGCAGCTTCAAGGCGACGTCTCTCGCCCCCTCCGCGTCATGGGCCGCCGGCGGATCGAACGGCGCCTTCTCCTGGAACTACCCGATCGGCGTCCCGGACGTCCCCGGTGGGACGGCACCGGACCTGAAGCTCGCCTACTCCTCGCAGGCAGTGGACGGACGCACCGCCTCGACGAACAACCAGGCCAACAGCATTGGCGACGGTTGGTCGATGGAGCCCGGGTACATCGAGCGCCAGTACATCTCGTGTACGGATGACACGAAGAACAGCAACACCACCGCCAAGGTCGGCGACCTGTGCTGGAAGAAGGACAACGCCGTAATCAATCTCGGCGGCCAGTCCAACACCCTGATCAAGGACACCGAGTCGGGCGAGTGGCATCTGGAGAGCGACGACGGGACGAGGGTCGTCAAGCTCACCAACGCGGAGCTGAAGAACGGCGACAACGACGGGGAGTACTGGCGCGTCACCACCCCTGACGGCACCCACTACTACTTCGGTTACAACCGCCCCAGCGGTTGGGCCACCGGCAAGGACGAGACCAATTCCACCTGGACCGTGCCCGTCTACGGGAACCAGGCCGGCGAGCCCTGCCACGCCACCGCCTTCAAGGACTCGTGGTGCCAGCAGGCATGGCGCTGGAACCTTGACGTCGTCATCGACCGGCACGGCGATGCCATGACGTACTACTGGGACAAGGAGTCCAACTACTACGGCCGCAACGTCAACACGTCGACCGGTGCCTCCACCGCCACCGTCTACGACCGCGGCGGCTCCCTCAAGCGCATCGAGTACGGCCTGCGATCCGGCAGCTTCTACGCGAAGCCGGCGGCCAAGGTCGAGTTCACGACCTCGGAGCGTTGCCTGAGCGACTGCGGCACCTTCGACAAGGCCCACGCGAAGAACTGGCCTGACGTTCCCTTCGACCGCTACTGCGCCTCCGGCACCGAATGCAAGGACCGGTACTCCCCGTCCTTCTGGAGCCGTAAGCGCGTCACCCAGATCGACACCTCAGTACTGACCGGCGGCACGTACAAGCCAGTCGACACCTGGGCTCTGGACCAGCAGTTCCCGGCCACCGGCGATGGGAGCGACCCGGCTCTGTGGCTGGCCTCCATCACCCGCACTGGGCATACCGGTACCGGCGACGTCAAACTGCCCGCCGTGACCTTCAAGGGTCAGACGCTGCCCAACCGGGTCGAGGGCGCAACCACCGGAGGAGACCCCGACCCGGTGCCGGCGATGTGGCGCTACCGCGTCTACGGCATCAGCACGGAAACCGGGGGCACTCTCGGCATCACCTATTCCCCGGCCGACTGCAAGGCCGGGGACGTACCGACCCCGACGAGCAACAAGCGACGCTGCTATCCCGTGAAATGGTCACCCCCGGACGCGCCTGCCGCGAACTACGAGCCGTACCTGGACTGGTTCCACTCCTACGTCGTCACTCAGATCCTGGAGACCGACAACACTGGAGGAGCACCGGCCAAGGAGACGGACTACAGCTACCTGGACGGCATGGCATGGGCCAAGTCCAAGGACGATGAGTTCACCACGGCCAAGCACCTGACCTACAGCGACCGCAAGGGCTACGGCCGTGTCCAGGTCCGCACCGGGGCCGCACCCGACCAGCGGACGCTCAAGGAGTACCGCTACTTCAGGGGCATCGACGGAGCAGCCGTCAAGGACCACGAGGGCACTGCGGTCACCGACAAGGAAGCCTTTGCCGGCATGACCCGCGAAGAGGCGACCTTCAACGGGGACGGCGGCAAGCTGGAGGCCACCACCAGTTACGAACCGTGGCTGTCCGAGCCGACGGCCACCGAGACCCGATCCGAGGGCCTGCCCGCACTCAAGGCGTATGCCACGGGCGGCGGGAGCGAGTCGAGCCGCACAGCTGTGGGCGAGGGCTGGCGCACCACCCGCATCGAACGAACCTTTGACGCCGTCGGTCAGATCCTGACCGAGTCGGAGCTCGGGGACACCGCAAAGAGCGGTGACGAGCGATGCACCACCACGACCTACGCCCTTAACACGGCCACGAATCTCCGCACTCTCGTGTCAGAGGCGAAGACCGTCGCCAAAGCATGTGGAACTCCGCCCGACCTGCCTGCGGACCTGATCTCGGCCCAGCGGAACTACTACGACGGTGCGACCAGCCTTGCCACCGCGCCGACCAAGGGCGACGTGACCCGGCTGGACGAGCAGGATGCCCAGGGCACCGGCTACCTCACCACCGCCACGCACACCTATGACCAGCACGGCCGCGAACTCACCGCGACCGACGCCCTGCAGAGCACCACCACCACCGCGTACACGCCCGCCACGACCGAGGCACCCACCTCCGTCAAGGTGACCAACGCGGCAAAGCACGAGAGCACCACGTCCTACGATCCCGCCCGCGGCGTCGCCCTCGCCGAGGTCGATCCGAACGGCAAGCGGACCGATGCGACGTACGACGGCCTCGGCCGGCTACTGAAGGTATGGCAGCCGGGGTGGGCCAAGGCCGACCACGGCGACAAGCCGTCCGTCGAGTACGCCTACACGATTTCCCGTACGGCGGCGAACGCCGTCGCCACCAAGACGCTCAAGCAGAACGGCGACTACCGCACCACCTACCAGCTCTACGACGGTCTCCTGCGCGAACGCCAGACGCAGGCGCCGGCCTCCGGTACCCAGGACCGGATCATGACCGAGACGATGTACGACACCCGGGGATGGGCCTGGCAGTCCTTCGCCGCCTATTACGCGTCCGGGCTTCCCTCGGCGCAGCTCGCGTCCACGACGGTGAACAAGGTCCCGGCCGCCACTCAGAACCTCTTCGACGGCGTCGGGCGCGTCACCGATGCCCTGTCGCTGAAGTACGGCGACGAGCAGTGGCGCTCCAAGACGGTCTACGAAGGCGACCGCACCACGGTGATCCCCCCGAACGGCGGCACCGCGTCGACCACGGTGACCGACGCCCGCGGCCGCACAACCGCGCTGCTGCAGTACACCGACGCGGCCCGCACCATGTCTCAGAGGACGACGTACGCCTACGGCAAGTACGACGAGCCGACGTCGGTCACCGACCCCGACGGCAACGTCTGGAAGTACACCTTCGACAGCCGTGGCCAGAAGACGGTGGCCGATGACCCGGACCAGGGCAAGGTGCGTAACACCTACGATGCCGTCGGCCGCGTCACCGCGGTCTCCGATGACCGCAACGTCACCCTGACCACCGAGTACGACAAGCTCGGCCGCAAGACCGCCCTCAAGAAGGGCGACACCGTACTGGCCAAGTGGACGTACGACACTCTGGCCAAGGGGCAGCTCACCAGCAGCACCCGATACGTCGACGGCATCGCATACACGACGGCGACCGGCGCGTTCAACGACCGCTACCAGCCCACCTCCACCACGACCACGATCCCTTCCGAAGCCACGGGACTCGCCGGCACGTACACCTGGACCTACGGATACAGCCCGGAGACCGGTGCCACGCTCTGGACGCTGAACCCCGCGATCGGCAACATCCCCGCCGAGCGGGTCACCACCAACTACAACAGTGACGACCTCCCCTTCCGCGTCAGCGGCGCACTCGGTGCCTTGGTGTCCAACACCTCCTACGACGCGTTCTCCCGGCCCCAGCGACTCGAATACGGGGCCACGCTGGGCAAGAAGGCATACAAGACCCAGATCTACGACGAGCACACCGGACGCGTCACCCAGCAGATCACCGACCGGGATCTCGCTCCGCAGCGCGTGGACAGCACCTCGTACTCCTACGACCCCGCCGGTAACGTCACTGGAGTGACGACGGCCAGCGGCCAGGACGCGCAGACGTCCACCGACACCCAGTGCTTCTCCAACGACGCCCTGGGCCGGCTCACCGAGGCTTGGACCGCGAAGACGGACTGCGCCACCGCCCCCTCGAAGACCTCGGTCGGGGGCCCGGACGCCTACTGGCAGAGCTTCGCCTACGACGCCCTCGGCAACCGCACTGAGCAGACCGACCACGCCACCACAACCGCGACAACGGACGCGACCACCACCTACACCCAGCCCGCGCCCGGCACGGGCCTCCCGCACGGCGTGCAGCAGGCCAACGTCAGCGGCGGCCCCGACAACGGCCGGACCAGCACCTTCGAGTACGACGAGACCGGCAACACCACCAAGCGCACCATCGGCGCGACCGCCCAGAACCTGACCTGGGACGCGGAAGGCCACCTTGCCGCCCTCACCGAGGCCGGCAAGACCAGCAGCTACCTCTACGACGCGGACGGCAACCGCCTCATCACCAAGAACGCCGACGGCTCCAGCGTCCTCACGCTCCCCAACGGCGATCAGCTGAACGTGGCCGCGAACGGCACCAAGGCCGGCACCCGCTACTACGCCCACAACGGCGAAACCGTCGCCGTCCGCACGGGCAGCTCCATTTCCTACCTGATCAGCGACCACCAGGGCACCGCGATGACTGCCATCGCCGCCGGAACCCTCGCTATCACCCGAAGAAAGCAACTCCCCTTCGGTCAGCTCAGGTCCGAACAGTCAACAGCATTCGGCAACCGCGGCTTCGTCGGCGGAACCAACGACCCAACCGGCCTGACCCACCTCGGCGCCCGCGAATACGACCCCACCCTCGGCCGCTTCCTCAGCGTCGACCCCGTCATCGACATCAATGACCCCGCCCAAATGAACGCCTACAGCTACGCCCACAACAACCCCCTCACCAAATCCGACCCCGACGGCCTCCGCCCCGACGGCCCCGCCGGCGGCGCAAGCTACAACGACGACCGCTGGTCCGAGGACCGAGGCGGCAACTCCGGCTACACCTACAAGAGCGGCAAGTGGGTCTGGCACTTCACCCCCAAGTCCTGGTTCGACCCCCGCTACCAGGCATACCG
>NZ_KB892018.1 GCF_000373645.1 Streptomyces sp. ATexAB-D23
CACCAGCCCGACACCCCCCACACCGTCGCCCTCACCTGGGACCACCACGGCCCGGCCCCGCTGTCCCAGACCGAACGCATCCTCACCGCCGACGACCGCCAGACCGAGATCGACCGCCGCTTCTTCGCCATCGCCACCGACCTCATCGGCACCCCCACCGAACTCATCGACGAAACCGGCCACACCGCCTGGCGCGCCCGCGCCACCCTCTGGGGCACCACCGCCTGGCCCCGCACCAGCACCACGTACACCCCCCTCCGCTTCCCCGGCCAGTACTACGACCCGGAATCCGGCCTCCACTACAACGTCTTCCGCCACTACGACCCGGAGACCGGCCGCTACGCCTCCCCGGACCCGCTGGGGCTGGCGCCGGCGCCCAACCCCGTCACATACGTGGACAACCCCTGCACCTGGGCCGACTCCTTGGGCTTGGCGCCGGACTACCCGGGCGACGGTCCGGCCGTTGGCGAGTACACATCCAAGGGTGAGGGACAGGACCTCAAACGCTCGGCGATGGTCGGCGACGACCAATGGCACTTCAATACCGGTCACGGCTATGCCCGTGAGCACACTGGGCCGGGCGGGATTACAAACACTCCGAGCTCCACCAACTTGGGCCCGGACCGGATCGAACGAGCGATCGTTTCCGATGTGTACGCGTACATGAGAGACGGCGGGAGCGTCCCTCGTCCCGGCACCCCCGAGTTCACCGGCCCGCTCGACAGGTCCGTGCAGTTGGACGGACACAACTTCGGCTATCGGGTCATTCACCGGCCCGACGGTGCCTATCAGCTGTCCACCTACTGGCTGAACCCGTAGTGAGCGGTTCATCGAGTTGCAAACTGACTGCTAAGGTCTGGGCGCCTGTCCCGCCAACGGACGCCGCCGCCGTCCGGAACATCGGTGAAACCCGTTAGGAGAAGCGCACAGTGCCCGACCCGACCCTCGCTGCCAGGAGCCTCAGCCGGGCCATCGACAGCGCCGACAGCCGGCAGATCAACGAAGCCACCCGCGATTTCGTCGAGAAGCTCACCTTCGCGACGGCCGACGAGATCCTCACCATGCTTCGAGAGCTCCTGGCCGAGGACTGGATGGCGCTGCCGCCCTGGGCGCGGAATCTCGCCTACCGCCTGGCCTGCCTGCAACGTCCCGATGACCCGCGACTGCTCCGGGAAGCGGCCGCCGACCTGCTGTGCTTCGGACCCGACTGGGACGCGTTCGCCGAGGAACTCAAGGAACGCGCGGCGGAACTGGAACAGTGACCGTCCCGCAGAGATCCCAGGGACTGTCCGTTGGGTGAGCGGGGAAGGCCCTGACGGCGCTGGAAGAAGCGATCGCGCTTCAAAGCAGGTCCCCGTCGGCCGAGGAGGGCTGCCGCCCGAGGTCTTCCGCGCAGCGCTCTGATTCGCACAAGAGGTGGGCCGAGTCGCGGCCTCGGGTCAGACCTTGATTACGCGGACGCTGGGGCCGCAGAGCATCAGGAGGTCTTCGGGATCCGATGTCAGGACGGTCGCAGGGGCCGCCGAGGTGAGTGCGGTGGCGGCCACGATGGCGTCGAGGGCGTACTTGTGGCCGTGCAGCCCGGCCGTGGCCAGGAGCTTGCTCGCATGGCGGGCGATGGCTTCGGTGGGCGGGATGATGTTCACGCGGGAGACTGCGTAGTCGAAGCGGGCCTGGTTGACCCTGGGGTCTTGTGCCTCGACGAGGGTGACGGAGCTGATGACGACGCGGATGTCCTCGGCTTCGGCCGCGGCCAGCCACTCGGTGATCTCGGGCGTGCGTCGAACCAGTCTGGACAGGCCTTCGCAGTCCAGGACGAGCGTGCCGTTCACGCAGCGTCCACCGAGCCCGCGGCGTCGCCGCGGAGAATGGCACGTTTGGCGTCGGCCGCCGCCTGATCGACCGGGCCGTGTTCCGCTTCAGCGTCTTCGATGAGCTCGCGGAGTCGGTCCCGTTCCAGTTGGCGCTGGATGAGGGTCTCGACGTAGGCGGACATGCCTCGTTTGCCCGTACGTGCCTTGAGGGCAGCGATGGTGCCTTCGTGGAGAGAGACCGATACGGGCCGGACGGGCCCTGCGCCGGGCGCCTGATAGGTAGCCATGGGGCCGAGTTTAATAAAACTCTTGTTAATGGATGGGGGTGATACTCCGAGCGGGTGTGCCGGAGGGGGTATCCATCGCTGCGCAAGTGTCGCCAACTTCAGGCCCTGACAGTGCTGGAAGAAGCGAACGCGCTGGTCAGGGCCTGTGCGGTCAGCACTCGATGATGTTCACCGCGAGCCCGCCGCGGGCGGTCTCCTTGTACTTGACGGACATGTCCGCCCCGGTCTCCTTCATGGTCTTGATGACCTTGTCGAGGGAGACCTTGTGGTTGCCGTCGCCGCGCAGCGCCATCTTCGCCGCGGTGACGGCCTTGACCGCGGCCATGCCGTTGCGCTCGATGCACGGGATCTGGACGAGGCCGCCGACCGGGTCGCAGGTCAGGCCCAGGTTGTGCTCCATACCGATCTCGGCGGCGTTCTCGACCTGCTCGGGGGAGCCGCCCAGGACCTCGGCGAGGGCGCCGGCGGCCATGGAGCAGGCGGAGCCGACCTCGCCCTGGCAGCCGACCTCGGCGCCGGAGATGGAGGCGTTCTCCTTGAACAGCATGCCGATCGCGCCGGCCGCCAGCAGGAAGCGGACGATGCCGTCCTCCTTCTCGGCCTCCGTGCAGCCGCCCGCGGCGAAGTTCATCCAGTAGTGCAGGACGGCCGGGATGATGCCGGCCGCGCCGTTCGTCGGGGCGGTGACCACACGGCCGCCCGCCGCGTTCTCCTCGTTGACCGCCATCGCGTAGAGGGTGATCCACTCCATGGCGTGCGTCTGCGGATCGCCCTCCGCGCGCAGCTGGCGGGCGGTCTTCGCGGCGCGGCGGTGGACCTTGAGGCCGCCGGGCAGGATGCCCTCGCGGGACATGCCGCGCGAGACGCACGCCTGCATGGCGCGCCAGATGTCCAGGAGGCCGGAGCGGATCTCGTCCTCGGTGCGCCAGGCGCGCTCGTTCTCCAGCATGAGCGAGGAGATCGACAGGCCGGTCTCGCGGGCGAGGCGCAGCAGCTCGTCACCGGTGCGGAAGGGGTGCTTGAGGACCGTGTCGTCGAGCACGATCCGGTCCTCGCCCACGGCGTCCTCGTCCACGACGAAGCCGCCGCCGACCGAGTAGTACGTCTTCTCCAGGAGCGGGGCGCCCTCGGCGTCGTACGCGAAGACGGTCATGCCGTTCGCGTGGTACGGGAGCGCCTTGCGGCGGTGCAGGATCAGCTGCTCGTCCGCGTCGAAGTCGATCTCGTGCATCCCGAGGAGGCTGAGCCGGCCGGTGGAACGGATCGCCTCGACCCGGGCGTCGGCCGTCTCGACGTCGACCGTACGGGGGGACTCGCCCTCCAGGCCGAGCAGGACCGCCTTGGGGGTGCCGTGGCCGTGGCCGGTGGCGCCGAGGGAGCCGAACAGCTCGGCGCGGACCGAGGCGGTGTGGGCGAGCAGGCCCTCGTTCTTCAGCCGGCGCGCGAACATACGGGCCGCGCGCATGGGGCCGACCGTATGGGAGCTGGACGGGCCGATGCCGATCGAGAACAGGTCGAAGACCGAGATGGCCACGGGTGACTCCTAAGGATGTGGTAGACGCCGTTGTCTGCCGGGTGGTGCGGTACGGGCCGGATCGCGGCTCGAAGAGCGGGGACAAGGGATGGGGCACCGCGCTCACTGTTCAGTGTGCGTGGTGCCCCTCCCGGACACGCAAATGTGCTGGTCCGGCTAGTTCAGACCGGGGTACAGCGGGAACTTCTCGGCGAGCTTCGCGACCCGCGCCTTCAGGTCGTCCGCGTCGTAGGACGGCTTGAGGGCGGAGGCGATGATCTCCGCGACCTCGGTGAAGTCCTCCGCCCGGAAACCGCGGGTGGCCAGGGCCGGGGTGCCGATCCGCAGGCCCGAGGTGACCATCGGCGGCCGCGGGTCGTTCGGGATGGCGTTCCGGTTGACCGTGATGCCCAGCTCGTGCAGCCGGTCCTCGGCCTGCTGGCCGTCCAGCTCGGAGTTGCGCAGGTCGACCAGGACCAGGTGCACGTCCGTGCCGCCGGAGAGCACGGAGACGCCCACCTCGGTGACGTCGGGCTGCACCAGGCGCTCGGCCAGGATGCGGGCGCCGTCCAGGGTGCGCTGCTGGCGCTCCTTGAACTCCTCGCCCGCCGCGACCTTGAACGAGACCGCCTTGGCCGCGATCACGTGCTCCAGCGGGCCGCCCTGCTGACCCGGGAAGACCGCCGAGTTGATCTTCTTGGCGAGCTCCTGGGTGGAGAGGATCACCCCGCCGCGCGGACCGCCGAGGGTCTTGTGCGTGGTGGTGGTGACGACGTGGGCGTGCGGCACCGGGTTGGGGTGCAGGCCCGCGGCGACCAGACCGGCGAAGTGCGCCATGTCGACCATCAGGTACGCGCCGACCTCGTCCGCGATGCGGCGGAAGGCGGCGAAGTCCAGCTGGCGCGGGTAGGCGGACCAGCCGGCGACGATCAGCCGCGGCTTGGACTCCTTGGCGAGGCGCTCGACCTCGGCCATGTCCACGACACCGGCGTCGTCCACGTGGTACGGGACCACGTTGTAGAGCTTGCCGGAGAAGTTGATCTTCATGCCGTGGGTCAGGTGACCGCCGTGCGCCAGGTTCAGGCCCATGATGGTGTCGCCCGGCTTGAGCAGCGCGAACATCGCGGCGGCGTTGGCCTGCGCACCGGAGTGCGGCTGGACGTTCGCGGCCTCGGCGCCGAAGAGCGCCTTGATGCGGTCGATCGCGATCTGCTCGACGACGTCGACGTGCTCGCAGCCGCCGTAGTAGCGGCGGCCGGGGTAGCCCTCGGCGTACTTGTTGGTCAGGACGGAGCCCTGCGCCTCCATGACGGCGACGGGAGCGAAGTTCTCCGAGGCGATCATTTCGAGCGTGGACTGCTGGCGGAGGAGCTCGGCGTCGACGGCGGCGGCGACGTCCGGGTCCAGCTCGTGGAGGGAGGAGTTGAGAAGCGACATCAGGTGGTCCCTTGGGGTCTTTAGTTGCCGGAGAACTCGGTGTACTCGTCGGCGGAGAGCAGGTCCTTCGGCTCCTCCGCGACGCGTACCTTGAACAGCCAGCCGCCTTCGAACGGAGCGGAGTTCACCAGCGACGGGTCGTCCACGACGTCCTGGTTGGAGGCCGTGACCTCACCGGTCACCGGCGAGTACAGGTCGCTGACCGACTTGGTCGACTCCAGCTCGCCGCAGGTCTCGCCCGCGGTCACCGTGTCACCGACCTCGGGGAGCTGGGCGAAGACGACGTCACCGAGCGCGTTGGCCGCGTGCTCCGTGATGCCGATCGTGGCCACACCGTCCTCGACGGCCGACAGCCACTCGTGCTCCTTGCTGTACCGCAGCTGCTGGGGGTTGCTCATGACCTGAATTCTCCTGTACGCGGGGGAGTGCTGATGAACGTGGTCTTACGGTGTGAGACGGGACTGCGTCACGTCGGGCGGCGCCCGGTGCGCGTCCTACGGTTCTACTTCTGGCGCTTGTAGAACGGGAGCGCCACGACCTCGTACGGCTCGTGGGTGCCCCGGATGTCCACGGCGACGCCCGCGGTGCCCGGTGCGGCGTGCGCGGCGTCGACGTACGCCATGGCGATCGGCTTGCCCAGGGTGGGCGACGGGGCGCCCGAGGTGACCTCGCCGACGACCTGGCCGTCCGCGACGACCGGGAAGCCGGCGCGCGGCACCCGGCGGCCCTCGGCGACCAGGCCGACGAGCTTGCGGGGCGGGGCGGTCTCGGCGCGCTCGGCGGCGGCCTCCAGCGCCTTGCGGCCGACGAAGTCGCCCTCCTTCTCGAACTTCACGACCCGGCCGAGCCCGGCGTCGAACGGGGTCAGCGAGGTCGTCAGCTCGTGCCCGTACAGCGGCATGCCCGCCTCCAGGCGCAGCGTGTCGCGGCAGGAGAGCCCGCACGGGATCAGACCGCGCGAGGCACCGGCCTCGGTGAGCGCCTTCCACAGCTCCTCGGCCTGGGCGGGGGCGACGAACAGCTCGAAGCCGTCCTCGCCGGTGTAGCCCGTCCGGGCGATCAGCGCGGGCACCCCGGCGACCGTGCCGGGCAGCCCGGCGTAGTACTTCAGGCCGTCCAGGTCCGCGTCGGTCACGGAGGCGAGGATCGCGGCGGACTCGGGGCCCTGGACGGCGAGCAGCGCGTACGCGTCGCGGTCGTCGCGCACCTCGGCGTCGAAGCCGGCGGCGCGCTCGGTGATCGTGTCGAGGACGAGCTGCGCGTTGCCGGCGTTGGCGACGACCATGTACTCCTCCTCCTGGAGGCGGTACACGATCAGGTCGTCCAGGATGCCGCCGTCCTCGGCGCAGATCATCGTGTAGCGGGCCCGGCCCACCGAGACGGTGCCGATGTTGCCGACCAGCGCGTGGTTCAGCAGCGCCACGGCGCCGGGCCCGGTGACCGTGATCTCGCCCATGTGGGAGAGGTCGAAGAGGCCGGCCCTCGTCCGCACGGCGTTGTGCTCGTCGCGCTCACTGGCGTAGCGCAGCGGCATGTCCCAGCCCGCGAAGTCGGTCATCGTGGCGCCCAGCGAGCGATGCAATACGTCGAGGGCGGTGAGGCGAGGGGTGGTGCTCATGGACGGGGCTCCCAGGGCATGACGACGAGGACGATCCTCCCCATCTGTCATCGGAACCTGAGAGGTTCGCCGAGAGACCCCACAGGGGTTCGGTTCGGCTTGCACCTTGGGTGGAGCCGCTGGGCGGCTCGCTTTTCAGATCTGCCTCATCCACGCGGTACGGGGCCTGAGAGATTCAAGGGAGGATCTTGCTCCTTCGGCGCCCGGCACGGTGACCGGGACTCTCCCGCGCGGATTCAAGCGGCCTGTATGCAGTTGGCGGGGTCATCATCGCACGCGTCCGGGAGGAACGGGGCGCCGGGACCGATGCCGTTTCCCGATGCCTTCCGGCGGGTCGCACGGTTGTGTCGCATTACCTTTTCTTTACACTTCCGGGGTAGGTACCGGCCGTGCACGCGTCGGCCGTTCGGCAGGGGGAGGCGATGACGTTGCGGTACGCGACGACCGCAGGGCTCACGGACGACGCGCTGCCCGCGCAGCCGGGCCCGCACACCCGCCGCGCGGCGGCGTTATGCGCCCCCGTCGTCCGTGATCTGCGCGGCCGGGCCGGGCGCGCCCCGCGCGGCCTGCGCTTTGCCGAAGGGGACATCGTGGTGGTCTCCGGACTGCCCGGCAGCGGCAAGACCACGCTGATCGCCCGCGCCGCCCCGGACCGCGCCGTCGACTCCCAGGACACCCGGGACCGCTGGGCGGCCCGGCTGCCCCGCGCGGTGCCCTACCTCCTCTACCGCCCGCTCGTCCGCCTCGCCCACTACTGGGGCCTGCGCCGGGTGCTGCGCTCGGGGGCATCCGTCGTGGTGCACGACTGCGGCACCCAGGCCTGGGTCCGTGCCCGGCTCGCCCGCCACGCCCGCCGGCGCGGCCGCGCCCTGCACCTGATCCTGCTCGACGTCACCCCGCAGACCGCCCGCGAGGGGCAGCGCGCGCGGGGACGCGGCGTCTCCGGATACGCCTTCGCCCGGCACCGCGGGGCGGTGGGCCGGCTGCTGCGGGACAGCGGGGCCGGTCTGCTGCCGCGCGGCTGCGCCTCCGTCGTGCTGCTGGACCGCGAAGCGGCCCGGCTCCTGACACGGATCACGTTCGCACCTGCACAGAGCGACGGCTGAGCGCGGACCGTCCAAAGGCCGGACAGTAGCCACCCGGCGGGGGGTACGGGACGGCGCGCCCCGGCACAGGCCCTAACCTCGTGCTGCACGGCATCGGGGCGAGAGAGGGAACCAGTGGACATTCCGGCACAGGCGGGGAGCCAGCCGCAGGGCGGATGGCCGGCCAATGAACTCGAAGAGGTCCTGGGCGCCTCGCTCGGCGTCCCGGAGGCGGGCGGCCGCCTCGTGGAGGTGCTCGGGCGCAGCAGCGTCTGGGTGCCCCTGCCGAGCGGCGGCGGGCCCGAATCCCGCGACCTCGACCTGCCCACGCTGGAGATCGACGGCGCCGCGTACGTCCCCGTGTTCAGCTCCGAGCAGCAGTTCCTCGCCTGCGTCGGCGCGCACATGTCGTTCGCCGTGGCCCCGGCCCGCGACTTCGCCCGCGGCCTGCCCCCGCAGCTCGGCATCGCGGTGAACCCGGGCGGCGCCGTCGGCATGCCACTGCCTCCACCCGCGGTCGCCGAACTCTGCAGGGCCGGACGAACCCCGCTCGACGGCCCGGCCGGCGGCGGCAGGGTCCGGCTGTACGAGCCGGACTGGAAGGAGGAGCCCGTCGACTTCCTGGCCGCGGCGGCCGGCGAGTTCGAGGAGAGCGGCGTCGTGCGCACCGCCCGCCGGGCCCTCGCCAGCATCGAGGGCGGCGACCCCGTCCTCTTCGTCGGCGTCGAGTTCTCCACCTGGGAGGGCGCCGGGCAGAGCGCCCCCATGGACGCGCTGGGCCGGGCGCTGGGCCGCGTCGAGGTGCCCTGGCCGGTCAACCTCGTGCTGCTCGACGTGGCGCAGGACCCGGTCGCCGACTGGATGCTCGAAAGGGTGCGGCCCTTCTACACCCGCGCCGGAGCGCCGGAGCCCGGCGCCTTCACGGGATGAGGGAGGGCACGCGGCCCGTGCCGTCAAGCCGGTGACAGTGCGGCCGCATAAGCTGGTTTGATGGCTGAAGGCCGATGTCCGGTGGCCGAGGGCCGGCGACACGGCACCGCGCCGTACCCGAGTGCCCCGGGACGGCAGGCCGAAACAGAGGATCTACGAGGGGCGGGACCCAGGGTGAGTGCGTCAGGCACCGCGGCGGCGGGCCAGTTGGAGCACATGCTGCGCCAAGTCACGCCCGGCCGCTACGACGCGTACGAGGCACTGCTCCAGGCGCTGGCGGCCGGCCGGGTCTGGATGCTCCTCTGGCACGGCCGCCCCGGCGCCCCCGACGCCCAGTACGGCAACATGGAGGTCGACGGCCTCGGCTACGCCCCCTGTGTCACCTCCGGCCAGGAGCTGTCCGCCAGTGGCTGGAACCGGGACCACGAGATCGTCGGCGGCCTCGACATCGCCCGCACTCTCTACCCCGACCACTGGGGCATCTGGCTCAACCCGCACGCACCCGGCGGCGGCGTCGGCATCCCCTGGCTGGACCTGCGCCGCATCGCCACCGGCCTCGACCGGATGCCCGCGGGGCCGCTGCGGATCAGCGAGCCCGCCGTCGAGATCCCGCAGTTCTACGCCCAGCTCGCGCAGAACGCCCACCACACCCCCGCGATCCGCTCGCTGCGCCGCGCCTGGGTGCAGCCCGCGCTCGGCGTCCCGTACCTCGCCATCGGCCTCGACCTGTACGACACGAGCCGGCCGTCCGTCGACGCGGTGCGCGCGATGATGCGGCAGTCGGTCGGCGCCGTCCCGGACGGGCTGCCCGTCTCCACGGTCGCCATGTCCGACGAGTACGACCCGGTCACGATGTGGCTGCGCGCCAACGCCCGGCCGTTCTACGACCGGGAGTCGCACGCGGCGCCCGGCTACGGATACCCCCAGGCCCCGGGCCCGGCCCCGCACGCCTACTGAGCGGCCTCCCGCCCCGTCACCACCCCCGCCTCCGCCCCGCCATGAGCGGACAAAGGCGGCCGCGACCGGACAAGTCACGTCCAGGACCGCCCAAATAGCCACCCCATCACGCCTGTTGGGCGTCATGTCCGTTCTGGTGGATTAGCGGCCGAGTGGTCCGCTCACTCGGCAGGGCTGTCCGGATAACGGAAGCCCGCTGACCGCATCACGGTTGAGCAAACATTCCCCGTCAGGTCTGGCGGGTGATCGCGACGGCATTGAAGACTCCCGGCTAGTGAGGATCGTCGGTCTTTTGTGCAGGGTTGCCCCTGCGGACATCTCGCGGACGAGTCAACGCGTTTACTACGACGCGTCCACCACACCGAACACTTCAGCCGCACCGAGCGCCGCGGCTGACACGCGCCAGGCCGTCACCGCGGCGAGTAGGGGCCGGCCACCGCCGGCGGGAGGGGTCAGAGGCACTGTGACCGCACCGATCGAGACCACCGGACCGGCTGCCGAGGCGCAGCCGGAGGCAGTACTCACGGGAGTCAAGCAGAGCCAGATCGAGGGCCGTTCGCTCGGACAGATCGCCTGGTCGCGCTTCAAGCGCGACAAGGTGGCGGTGGCCGGCGGCATCGTTGTCATCCTGCTGGTCCTGCTCGCCGTGCTCTCCAAGCCGATCCAGGCCCTCTTCGGTCTGGATCCCAACGAGTTCCACCAGGAACTCATCGACCCCGCGCTGCTCGCGCCCAAGGGCGACTGGGGCGGCATCAGCTGGAGCCACCCGCTGGGCGTCGAGCCGCAGTACGGGCGGGACATCATGACCCGCGTCATCGAGGGCTCCTGGGTCTCCCTGGTCGTCGCCGTCGGCGCGACCCTGCTCTCCGTCGTGATCGGCGTCTTCTTCGGCGTCGTCTCCGGCTTCTACGGCGGCTGGGTGGACACCCTCATCAGCCGCATGATGGACACCTTCCTCGCCTTCCCGCTGCTGCTCTTCGCGATCTCCATCTCGGCGGCGCTGCAGGACGGGGCGTTCGGCCTGGAAGGGCTGCCGCTGCGCATCGCGGTCCTCATCTTCGTGATCGGGTTCTTCAGCTGGCCGTACATGGGCCGCATCGTCCGCGCCCAGACCATGAGTCTGCGCAATCGCGAATTCGTGGAAGCGGCGCGGTCGTTGGGCGCCCGCGGGCCCTTCATCCTCTTCCGGGAGCTGCTGCCGAACCTGGTGGCGCCCATCCTCGTGTACTCCACGCTGCTCATCCCCTCGAACATCCTCTTCGAGGCGGGGCTCAGCTATCTCGGTGTCGGTATCGCGCCGCCGCAGGCCTCCTGGGGCGGGATGCTCACCAACGCGATCGACTTCTACCGGAACGACCCGATGTACATGATCGTGCCGGGCGTGGCCATCTTCGTCACGGTCCTGGCGTTCAACCTGCTGGGAGACGGGCTGCGTGATGCCCTCGACCCCCGTAGCAAGTAGGAGAGTCCGGGCGCTCGCCACCACGGCGGGCGACAAGTCACGGCAACCATCGATTGAGGGGAATGTCCTCAGGTGAAGACCAGAAAAACGACAGCGGTGGTCGCCACAGCTGTGGTCCTGATGCTGGGAGCGTCCGCGTGCAACGGCTCCAAGGACGACAACGGCGGCGGCAAGGGCGGCAACGGCGGCTCGGGTGCCACTGACGCCGCGCTGACGTCGATCGTCAACCCGTCGGACAAGGCGGGTGGCACCGTCAAGATCGAGATGTCGGACGAGCCCGACTCCCTCGACCCGGGCAACACGTACTACGGCTGGGTGCAGAACATCTCCCGCCTGTACGGCCGGACCCTGACGGCGTTCAAGCCGGCTGCCGGCAAGGACGGCCTGGAGATCGTCCCGGACCTCGCGGAGGGCCTCGGCAAGCCGAGCGCCGACGCGAAGACGTGGACGTACACGCTGAAGAAGGGGCTCAAGTTCGAGGACGGGACCCCGATCACCTCGAAGGACGTCAAGTACGCCGTCGAGCGCTCCAACTTCGCGCCGGAGGCCCTGTCCAACGGCCCGACGTACTTCAAGGCCCACCTCGCGGGCGGCGACAAGTACAAGGGCCCGTACAAGGACAAGAACCCGGACGGCATCGCCTCCATCGAGACGCCGGACGACTCCACGATCATCTTCAAGCTGAAGGACGCCTTCGCGGACTTCGACTACCTGGCGACCTACTCGCAGACGGCCCCCGTGCCGGCCGCGAAGGACAAGGGCGCCGACTACGTCAAGCACATCGTCTCCTCGGGCCCGTACAAGTTCGAGTCGTACGACGCCGGCCGCGGCGCGACCCTCGTGCGCAACCCGAACTGGGACAAGAAGACCGACCCGATCCGCCCGGCCCTGCCGGACAAGGTCACGCTCCGCTTCAAGGTCAAGCAGGAGACGGTCGACAGCAACCTCATCGCCGACAACATCACCGTCGACGGTGCCGGCACCGGTGTCGCCCCGGCGACCCAGCCGGACGTGCTGACCAAGCCGAACCTGAAGAAGCAGACCGACAACTCGTACGCGGGCGCCACCTCGTACCTCGGTCTGAACGTCAACGTGAAGCCGTTCGACAACATCCACTGCCGCAAGGCCGTGCAGTGGGGCATCGACAAGGCGTCGGTCCAGGCCGCGCAGGGTGGCGACCCCAAGGGTGACGTCGCCACCACGCTGCTGCCGCCGACCGTCAACGGCTACAGCAAGTTCGACCTGTACGAGTCCGCCGGCCACAAGGGCGACGAGGCGAAGGCCAAGGACGAGCTGAAGCAGTGCGGCCACCCGAACGGCTTCGACACCAAGATCTCGGCCCGCTCCGACCGCCCCGCCGAGATGGCCATGGTCACCGCGGTGCAGGCCTCGCTCAAGAAGATCGGCATCAACGCCGACATCAAGAGCTTCCCGGCCGGCAAGTACTTCCAGAACTTCGCGGGCAACCCCAGCTACGTGCACTCCAACAAGCTCGGCATGATCATGATGGCCTGGGGTGCGGACTGGCCGACCGGCTTCGGCTTCCTGGACCAGATCATCAACGGCTCGGCCATCAAGCCGTCCGGTGGTAACAACATCGCCGAACTGAACGACCCGAAGATCAACAAGATGCTCGACGAGGGCATCGCCAACACCGACGCCGCCGCCCGTGAGAAGACGTGGGGCGAGATCGACAAGGCGGTCGCCGAAGGCGCCACCGCGGTGCCGCTGATCTACCGCAAGAACCTGCTGCTGCGCCCGGTCTCCGCGACGAACGTCACGGTCACCCAGGCCTACCTCGGCATGTACGACTACGTGCTGATGGGCTCCGCCAAGTAGGAACGGTCCCGCTCCCCGGGCCGCGCGCACGCACGGCCCGGGGAGCGGCCCCGGACCCCCCAGATTTGTCCCGAAAGGCAGGTGAAGGCACCGTGTCCGACCGCCGGGGTCACCCCCGGCGAGCGGAGACCGGCGCCGGATAGCTGTGGCTGCGTACATCATCCGACGCGTCTTCGGCGCGGTGCTGCTGCTGCTGATCGTCAGCGCAGTCACCTTCGCGATCTTCTTCCTCGTCCCCCGGATCGCCGGGCAGACGATGGATCAACTGGCAGCCCAGTACGTGGGCAAGGACGCCAACCCGCTGTCCATCCAAGCGGTCAAGGAGAACCTCGGCCTGGATCAGCCGCTGTACCTCCAGTACTGGCACTTCCTCAAGCAGATCTTCGTCGGCGCCGACTTCACGTTCGGTCCCGAGGTCTCGCACTGCGGCGTGCCGTGCTTCGGCTACTCCTTCAAGAACCACATCGAGGTCTGGCCCGAGCTGACCGCGCGTATCCCGGTCACCTTCTCGCTGGCCGTCGGCGCGGCCGTGATCTGGCTGCTCAGCGGGGTGGCGATCGGTGTCGTCTCCGCGCTCAAGCGGGGTTCGCTCCTGGACCGCTTCTTCATGGGCGTCGCGCTCGCCGGTGTCTCCCTGCCGATCTTCTTCACCGGAATGCTGGCCCTGGGCGTGTTCACCGTGCAGTGGCCCGTCTGGGAGGGCATCAACTACGTCCCCTTCACGGACAGCCCGCTGGACTGGGCCTGGAACCTGATCGTCCCGTGGTGCTCGCTGGCCTTCCTCTACTCCGCGCTCTACGCCCGCATCACCAGAGCCGGGATGCTGGAGACGATGGGGGAGGACTACATCCGTACGGCCCGCGCCAAGGGCCTCAGGGAGAGCCGGGTCATCGGCAAGCACGGTCTGCGGGCCGCGCTCACCCCGATCGTGACCATCTTCGGCATGGACTTCGGCCTGCTGATCGGCGGCGCCGTCATCACCGAGACCGTGTTCTCCTTCCCCGGGATGGGCCAGTACGCCATCAAGAGCGTGCAGGAGAACGACCTCCCGATCGTCATGGGCGTGACGCTCGTCGCCGCCTTCTTCATCGTCATCTGCAATCTGCTGGTGGATCTGGTGTACGCCGCCATCGACCCCAGGGTGAGGCTCTCGTGACCGAGCTTTCCAAGACCGCGACGCCGGACGGGCAGCCGCCCGCGCCGAGCGCCGGCGACGACGAGGCCTTCCTCTCCGTACGGGATCTGCGCATCCACTTCCAGACCGACGACGGCCTGGTCAAGTCGGTCGACGGCGTCAGCTTCGACGTGAAGCCGGGCCGGACCCTGGGCATCGTCGGCGAGTCCGGCTCCGGCAAGTCCGTCACCTCGCTCGGCATCCTCGGCCTGCACCGCACCGCCCCCAACGCCCGCATCTCCGGCGAGGTCCTGCTGGACGGCGAGGAGCTGCTCGGCGCCTCCGACGACCGGGTGCGCGAGCTGCGCGGCCGCAAGATGGCCATGATCTTCCAGGACCCGCTGTCCGCGATGCACCCGTACTTCACGGTCGGCGCGCAGATCGTGGAGGCCTACCGGGTCCACAACAAGGTCAGCAGGAAGACCGCCCGCACCCGGGCCGTCGAGATGCTGGACCGGGTCGGCATCCCCGAGCCGCACAAGCGGGCCGACGCCTACCCGCACGAGTTCTCCGGCGGCATGCGCCAGCGCGCGATGATCGCGATGGCCCTGGTCAACAACCCGGAGCTGCTCATCGCCGACGAGCCGACCACCGCCCTGGACGTCACCGTCCAGGCGCAGATCCTGGACCTGATCCGGGACCTGCAGAAGGAGTTCGGCTCCGCCGTCATCATGATCACCCACGACCTGGGCGTCGTCGCCGAGATGGCAGACGACCTGCTCGTGATGTATGGCGGCCGGTGCGTGGAGCGCGGCCCGGCGGAGAAGGTCTTCTACGAGGCCCAGCACCCGTACACCTGGGGCCTGCTCACCTCGATGCCGCGCATCGACCGCGAGGAGACCGAGCGGCTGATCCCCGTCAAGGGCCAGCCGCCGTCGCTGATCAACGTCCCCGGCGGCTGCGCCTTCAACCCGCGCTGCCCGTACGCGGACATCCCCAAGGACAACCTCACCCGCACGACGCGTCCCGAGCTGGAGCCGGTCGGCGACGGCCACTTCTCGGCCTGCCACATGGCGCCGGAGGAGCGGACCCGGATCTGGACCGAAGAGATTGCGCCGAAGCTGTGAGCGAGGCGAGTGAGGTGAGCGATGTGAGCGAGAAGAAGGACGCCCCGGTGCTGCAGAAGGACGCGAAGATCCCGGAGCAGCCCACCGGCCCGCGCGAGCCGCTGCTCAGGGTCGAGGGGCTGGTCAAGCACTTCCCGATCCGCAAGGGCCTCTTCCAGCGGCAGACCGGGGCGGTCAAGGCCGTCGACGGCATCGACTTCGAGGTGTACCCGGGGGAGACCCTGGGCGTCGTCGGGGAGTCCGGCTGCGGCAAGTCCACGATGGGCCGGCTCATCACCCGGCTGATCGAACCGACCGGCGGCAAGGTCGAGTTCGAGGGCCGCGACATCACGCACCTGTCCATGGGGCAGATGCGGCCGATGCGCCGCGACGTCCAGATGATCTTCCAGGACCCGTACTCCTCGCTGAACCCGCGCCACACCATCGGCACGATCGTCAGCGCGCCCTTCCGGCTCCAGAAGGTCGAGCCCGAGGGCGGCCTCAAGAACCACGTGCAGGAGCTGCTGTCGCTGGTCGGGCTCAGCCCCGAGCACTACAACCGCTACCCGCACGAGTTCTCCGGCGGGCAGCGCCAGCGCATCGGCATCGCCCGCGCGCTCGCCCTGCGCCCCAAGCTGGTCGTCGCCGACGAG
Organism: Streptomyces sp. ATexAB-D23; assembly: GCF_000373645.1. GTDB lineage: Bacteria > Actinomycetota > Actinomycetes > Streptomycetales > Streptomycetaceae > Streptomyces > Streptomyces castrisilvae. Next base: position 15,816 of record NZ_KB892018.1, read on the forward strand.
CCGGTCTCCGCGCTGGACGTGTCGATCCAGGCGCAGGTGGTGAACCTGCTGGACGACCTCCAGTCCGAGCTGGGGCTCACCTATGTGATCATCGCGCACGACCTCTCGGTCATCCGCCATGTCTCGGACCGGATCGCGGTGATGTACCTGGGCAAGGTGGTCGAGCTGGCCGACCGCAAGTCGCTGTACTCGGCGCCGATGCACCCGTACACCAAGGCCCTGATGTCCGCGGTGCCGGTGCCGGACCCGCGCCGCCGGGGGCTCAAGAGCGAGCGCATCCTGCTCAAGGGCGATGTGCCCTCGCCGATCTCGCCGCCCTCCGGCTGCCGGTTCCACACCCGGTGCTGGAAGGCCACGGACATCTGCAAGACGCAGGAGCCGCCGCTCCTCACGCTGGGGACCGGCCACCAGGTCGCCTGCCACCACCCGGAGAACGCGCCGGACCAGGCCCCCGGGCAGCAGGTGCTCGCCGAGGCCCCGGATTCGCCCCAGGACGGCCCGAAGGAGTAGTACGGGCACAATTGCCCGGTGCTCAACGAACTGTTCACGCCCTCCGTCCAGCATGCGCTCGACATCGCCGGGATCTTCGTCTTCGCGATCTCCGGCGCTCTGCTCGCCGTACGCAAGAACTTCGATGTCTTCGGCATCGCGGTGCTCGCCGAGGTGACCGCGCTGGGCGGAGGGCTGTTCCGTGATCTGGTCATCGGCGCGGTGCCGCCGGCCGCCTTCACGGACCTGGGTTACTTCACCACCCCGCTGCTCGCCGCCGGCCTGGTCTTCTTCCTGCACCCGCACGTGGAGCGCATCCAGGTCGGCGTCAATGTCTTCGACGCCGCCGGTCTCGGCCTGTTCTGCGTCACCGGCACGGTGAAGGCGTACGACTACGGCCTCGGCCTCACCTCGTCGGCGGCGCTGGGTCTAGCCACCGCGGTCGGCGGCGGCGTGCTGCGGGACGTGCTGGCCAACGAGGTGCCCTCGCTGCTGCGCTGGGACCGTGACCTGTACGCGGTGCCCGCCATCGTCGGGGCCGCCATGATCGCGCTCTGCATCCGCTTCGACACGCTCAACGCCCTGACCAGCGGTGCGGCGGTGATCACCGCGTTCGCGCTGCGGCTGCTGGCACTCCGCTTCCACTGGCGGGCCCCGCGCGCCTACAACCGGCGCTCGGCGCGGGCGGACGAGGCGTGACGACCTCCTGAAACAAAAAGCTACCGGCCGGTAATACAATCGGTGTACGGTGCTTTTCATGGCACAGGCAGCAGACCAGGCGGCGGCGCAGACCGCGCGGGCAACCATCGGGAACAGCGAGTTCGACCGGGACACCACCGTCACGCTTCGCGAAGAGGGCATCTACGACGCCGAGCTCTCGGCCGGCTGGACGATCATCCACGCCGTCAACGGCGGCTATCTGCTGGCGATGCTCGGCCGCGCCCTCGGCGAGGCCCTGCCGCACCCGGACCCCTTCACCGTCTCCGCGCACTACCTGACCGCGTCCGTGCCCGGCCCCGCCGTGATCCGCACCGAGACCGTCCGCACCGGCCGCACCCTGTCCACCGGGCAGGCGTCCCTCTTCCAGTACGCCGAGGACGGCACCGAGGTCGAACGCATCCGGGTCCTCGCCACCTACGGCGACCTGGACACGCTCACCGACGACGTCCGCACCGCCGCCAAGCCTCCGGCCATCCCGCCCCGCGAGCACTGCCTCGGCCCCAGCGACGGCCCCGCCCCCATCCCGGGCAGCTCCGCCATCACCGAGCGGCTCGACATCAAGCTCGACCCGGCGACCATCGGCTGGGCGATCGGGCAGCCCTCCGGCAAGGGCGAGATGCGCGGCTGGTTCGGCCTGGCCGACGGCCGTGACCCCGACCCGCTCTCCCTGCTGCTCACCGTGGACGCGCTGCCGCCGACCTCGTTCGAGCTGGGGCTCAAGGGCTGGACCCCGACCATCGAACTCACCACCCACATCCGCTGCCGCCCGGCCCCCGGACCGCTCCGCGTCTCCATCACCACCCGCAACCTGGCGGGCGGCTTCCTGGAGGAGGACGCGGACGTCTGGGACAGCGCCGACCGCCTGGTCGCCCAGTCGCGCCAGCTGGCCCGCGCCCCGCGCAGCTGACACGGCGGCCCCGCGCAGCCGACACGGCGGCGGTGGTCCGGGGGATGCTGGTGCGGTGAAATCCGACCGGCTGCTCTCGATCCTGCTGCTGCTCCGGACCCGCCGTCTGGTCCCCGCCACCGAGCTGGCCGAGCGCCTCGACGTCTCCGTACGCACCATCTACCGGGACGTCGAGGCGCTCTCCGCGTCAGGCGTCCCCGTGTACGCGGAACGCGGCCGGCACGGCGGCATCGCCCTGCTGCCGGGGTTCCGCACCGATGTGACCGGGCTGACCGCCGACGAGTCGCGCGCCCTGTTCGTGCTGGCCGCCGACGGGGTCCACGCCGCGCTCGGCCTCGACGAGGCGATCGGCTCGGCGCTGCGCAAGGTGATGGCCGCGCTGCCCGCCCCGCACCGGCCCGCCGCCGAACGGACCAGCCGCCGCATCCTGGTGGACCCGGTCCGCTGGCTGAGCGGCCCGCGCACCGCCGTGGACATCGCCGAGTTGTACGAGGCCGTGTTCGCGGACCGGCGCCTGCGGCTGGTCTACCGGCACAGCGGTACGCGGACCGGGCGCACCTACACCGTCGACCCGTACGGCCTGGTGGCGAAGGCCGGCACCTGGTATCTGATCGCCGACCACGAGGGCGAGCCCCGGCTCTACCGCGCCGACCGGGTGCGCGGCGCGACCCTCACCGACGAGCCGGTCGTGCGCAGGCCCGTGGAGCCGGCCCAGGTCTGGGCGGAGCTGCGCCGGCGGGTGGAGGACCGGCGGGGCGGGGTGACCCTGCGGGTCCGCGTGCACCGCTCCCGGCTCGACCTGTTCGTCCGGCTGAACGCGGCGGTGCTCACGGACGAACCGACGCCGGAGGGCGGTGGCGAGGGGGAGTGGCTGCGCGCGGAACTCGACGTGGAGTCGGTGGAGTGGGCCCGCTCCCTGCTCTCGTTCGGCCCGAACGTCGAGATCCTTCGGCCGCCGGAGGCCCGCGCGGTGCTGGCCGCCCACGCGGCGGCGGTCGTGGCGCTGTACGAAGGACGCTAGCTCTGCGGCGCGCGTTCGTCGTCCAGTTCGTCGTCCATCCAGTGCAGGGCGCCGAGCGTGACCAGGCGGAGGCGGCGCCGGGCGACGCGGGCGACCCGCGCGGCGCCGTCCGGGCCCGCGTCCAGCATCGCGGACGCGGTGAGCACCATGTGGTCCACGTACAGGCTGCCCAGCATCAGGAGGTCCTCGTCGGCCCAGCCCCGGGACTCCGGTTCCGTCGCGAGGGCCGCCGCCACCTCGTCGGCGAACAGCCGGAGCTGGGCCGCGATGGCCTCGCGGACCGGGCCGACCCCGCCGTGCTGCTCGCGGGCGATGAATCGGAAGTGGGCGGGCTGCTCCCGCACATGACGGGTGATCAGGTCCACGCTCCGGTCCAGCCGGACCTCGCTGTCGCCCGTCTCGGCGAGTATCGCGCCGATCATGCCGTGCAGGCTGCCCAGTGTCTGTTCGACCAGGGCCACGCCGAGGGCGGGGACGCTCTCGAAGTGCCGGTAGAAGGCGGTGGGGGTGATGCCCACCGCCCGGGTCACCTCACGCAGGCCCAGGCTGCTCAGGCTCTGGTGTTCCAGCAGGACGAGCGCGGCGTCCAGCAGCGCCTGGCGCGTCTTCAGCTTCTGGCTCTGGCGGGTGCCGACGGTGTGACTCACACCATTCAGTAAACAACTGTTCTCCGGGGCGGGGAAGGGTCGTGCGGGTTTAGACTCGTGAGTCAGTGAACACTTGTTCTCCGAAGTATCGCTCTCCGCATGGTCCGGCTCGCACGCGCACACGGAAAGGCCGCACATGATCGTCCTCGTCGCCGCCCTGCTCCTGCTGGGGATCGTGCTCGGCGCGGTGGCCCAGATCCCTCTCCCGCTGACCCTCGTCCTCGGGGCCCTGATCGGCTGCTGGCTGCTCGTCTTCGCCGTACGCGAGCGGACCCGCCGCTCACAGTGACGGCAGCCCCCGGCCCGTACCGCCCCGCACCGCCCCATGCCCGAAGGAGTCCGCAGCATGACGCACACCGCGTACGCCCGTCGCACCACGTCCGAGAACGGGACCGAGAGCGAGAACGGGACCGAGAGCGGGACCGGGACCGAGGGCGGGGCCGCGCCCGCGCAGCGCTCCACGCGGGACGCCGACGGGCTCGCCGTCGCCTCCTTCGTGCTGGGCCTCGTCGGGCTGCTGGTGATGAACATCCTGCTCGGCCCCGCGGCGATCGTCATGGCGCTCGTCGCCCTGGCCCGCTCCACCGCCCGGCGCGGCCGCGCCTTCCTCGGCCTCGCGCTCGGCGTCGCCGACCTGGTGGTCCTGGCCTTCCTGGTCACCGGAAACGGCGTCGTCGCCTGGGACTTCGGCGGCTGACCGGCGCCGCCGCGCCGGGGCGCGAGGCCCCTGGACCCCATGCGCCCGGCGTGCTCCCGCCGTGGGCTCGTAGAATCGAGCCCACCATGGCTTACCTCGACCACGCCGCGACCACGCCGATGCTCCCGGAGGCGATCGCGGCGCTGACCGCGCAGCTCGCCGTCACCGGCAACGCGTCCTCACTCCACGCCGCCGGGCGCCTGGCCCGCCGTACCGTCGAGGAGTCCCGGGAATCCCTCGCCGACGCCCTCGGCGCTCGCCCCAGCGAGGTGGTCTTCACCTCCGGCGGCACCGAGTCGGACAACCTCGCGGTGAAGGGCCTGTACTGGGCCCGCCGCGACGCCGACCCCCGCCGCACCCGGGTCCTGGCCAGCCCCGTCGAGCACCACGCGGTGCTCGACGCGGTCGACTGGCTCGCCACCCACGAGGGCGCGAACGTTGAATACCTTCCCGTGGACGCCTACGGGCGCGTCCACCCCGAGGTGCTGCGCGAGGCGGTCCTGCGCGACCCCGACGACGTCGCGCTGATCACCGTGATGTGGGCCAACAACGAGATCGGCACCGTCCTGCCGGTACGCGAACTGGCGGCGGTGGCCCGCGAGTTCGACGTGCCGATGCACGCGGACGCGGTGCAGGCCTTCGGGCAGCTCGATGTGGACTTCGCCGCCTCCGGGCTGGCCGCCATGACGGTGAGCGCGCACAAGATCGGCGGCCCGACCGGCGTCGGCGCGCTGCTGCTGGGCCGCGAGTACACCCCCGTGCCCGTCCTGCACGGCGGCGGGCAGGAGCGCCACGTCCGCTCCGGCACCCTGGACGTGCCCGGCATCACCGCGTTCGCCGTCGCCGGACGGCTCGCCGCCGACCGGCGCGAGGACTTCGCCCGGGAGATCGGCGGGCTCCGCGACCAGCTGGCCGACGCCGTCCTGGCACAGGTCCCCGACGCCCTGCTGGGCGGCGACCCGGCCCCCGGCGGGCGGCTGCCGGCCAACGCGCACTTCACCTTCCCCGGCTGCGAGGGCGACTCGCTCCTGCTGCTGCTCGACGCTCAGGGCATCGAGTGCTCGACCGGCTCCGCCTGCACCGCCGGGATCGCCCAGCCCAGCCACGTCCTGCTCGCCACCGGCACCGATCCGGACCTGGCCCGGGGCACCCTGCGCTTCTCGCTCGGCCACACCTCCACCAAGCAGGACGTCGAGGACGTGGCCCACGCGATCGGCCCGGCGGTCGCACGGGCCAGGACGGCAGGACTCAGCTAAGACCTGTTCACTCCACGCGCTCCGTCCGCTCCACGCGCTCCGTCCGGTCCACGCGCTCCGTCCGGGCCACGTCTTTTTGCCGGTCTACGCCTTCTCCGACGCCGGTGCCGTCGCCGCGCGCCGGACCAGCTTCAGATAGCGGTCCCAGTCCCAGCCCCGGCCCGGGTCCGTGTGGTCGGCCCCCGGGACCTCCACGTGCCCGATGATGTGCTCGCGGTCCACCGGGATCCCGTACCGCCCGCAGATCGCCGCCGTGAGCCGGGCGGACGCCCCGTACATCGCGGCGGTGAAGTCCTGGGGGCGCTCCACGAAGCCCTCGTGCTCGATGCCCACGCTGCGTTCGTTGTACGAGCGGTTGCCCGCGTGGAACGCCACGTCCAGCTCGCGGATCATCTGCGTCACATGGCCGTCCTTGCGCACCACGTAGTGGGCGGCCGCCCGGTGTCCCGGGTCCTGGAAGGCGCGGACCGCGCTGCTGAAACTGCCCTGCGTGACATGGATGACCACGCGGTCGATGCCGTAGTCGTCGGGGCGGTCGGCGCGACGCCAGTTGGCCTCGGAGGCGGCCGCCCACTCGGCCCGCGCGTAGTCCACGGCGCCGGGTGTGCGCGGCTTCTCCACGCCGGGCAGCCGCCACCAGGCCCGCTTCAGCTGATCCCGCGCCAGCGCCGCCGTACCGACGGCCGTGACGGCGCCGCCGATCAGCACCGAGCGCCGGCTGATGCCGGTCCCGGTGCCGGACCCCGCCGTCCCCTTGGTCCCCATGTCAGGGACAACGCTTATCCGCGAGCTTTCGGTTCCCGCCCCCACGTACCCTGGGGGAGCTATGACTGAGACTCCCCAGCGCCCCCTCCGTGTGCTCGCCGCCATGTCGGGCGGTGTCGACTCCGCCGTCGCCGCGGCCCGTGCCGCCGAGGCGGGCCACGACGTGACCGGTGTGCACCTCGCCCTCTCCGCGAACCCGCAGTCCTTCCGGACCGGCGCTCGCGGCTGTTGCACGATCGAGGACTCCCGGGACGCCCGCCGCGCCGCGGACGTCATCGGCATCCCCTTCTACGTCTGGGACCTGGCGGAACGCTTCCGCGAGGACGTCGTGGAGGATTTCGTCGCCGAGTACGAGGCGGGCCGTACCCCCAACCCGTGCCTGCGCTGCAACGAGAAGATCAAGTTCGCCGCGCTGCTGGACAAGGCCCTCGCGCTCGGCTTCGACGCGGTGTGCACCGGCCACTACGCCACGGTGGTCCCCGGCGCCGACGGCAGCCGCGAGCTGCACCGCGCGTCGGACATGGCCAAGGACCAGAGCTATGTGCTCGGCGTCCTGGACGAGCGCCAGCTCGCCCACGCGATGTTCCCGCTCGGCGACACCCTCACCACCAAGGACGAGATCCGCGCCGAGGCCGAGCGCCGGGGCCTCGCCGTCGCCAAGAAGCCCGACAGCCACGACATCTGCTTCATCGCCGACGGTGACACGCAGGGCTTCCTCGCGGACCGCCTCGGCGGCCGGGCCGAGGGCGACATCCTGGACGAGTCCGGTGCGAAGCTCGGCACCCACGAGGGCGCCTTCGGCTTCACCATCGGCCAGCGCAAGGGCCTGCGCATCGGCCACCCGGCCCCCGACGGCAAGCCGCGCTACGTCCTGGACATCTCCCCGGTGAACAACACGGTGACCGTGGGCCCGGTCGAGGCCCTCGACGTCACCGCGCTCACCGCGATCAAGCCCCGCTGGTGCGGCACCCCGCCCTCCGGCCCGGGGACGTACACCGCCCAGCTGCGCGCCCACGGCGGCGAGACCGAGGTGAGCGCCGAGCTGACCGACGGCACCCTGCACGTCACGTTCACCGAGCCGGTGCGGGGCGTGGCCCCCGGCCAGGCGGTCGTGCTCTACGACGGGACGCGCGTGGTCGGTTCCGCGACCATCGCGACGACGGTGCGACGGGAGACGGCGGGGGCACCCGCCTCCTGACCGGGCGGTCAGGAGGGAAGGCCGCAGGGGCGATGCCGGGGCTGCGGCGAAACGCGCGCCAGGCCCCCGGCTCGGCTGTACGTCGACGGCGGCACGGACGCCGCGATGCGCCCGACCGCCCAGCCCACCGGCCCTGTGCCCCTGACCCCGCGGGGTCCCGGCACGCCCGGACCCCGCACGGCCGCGCCCGACCCCAGTACGGGCGTGGCCGTGCGGGGAGCCCATGGCCCCCGGTCCCGCCGGCGCTCGTCAGGACGCCTGGCGGACGTACACCTCACGGCCGAAGAACTCCGCCAGCACCGGGGCGACCACCTGGGGTGCCGGCTCGCGGGTCTGGCCCGTCAGCGTGCGGTGGCGGCCCCGGGGCAGCGCGTCCGCCAGCTGCCGGGTCGCCGTCCACGGGGCCGCCGGACCGGCACCGCCGCAGACCACCAGGGTCCGCGTCCTGACCGGGGCGAACCGGGTGGCCGGCACCGAGCCGTCGCCCAGCACCGCGTCGTCGTAGGCCAGTGTGTGCGCCACGGATTCCAGGGTCCGCCACAGCGGCGCCCTCCGCATCCTGGCGACCAGGTCGGCCGGGACCCCGGTGGCCGTCAGGAACAGCTCCACCGCCCCGCCCCGGTCCCCGGCGGCCAGCAGCCGGTGCAGCCGGGCCGTGCGGTCGGCCTTGCGCGGCGGCCCGGCAGGACCCGGCGTGTACGGCGGCTCGTACACCGCGAGCCGGGCCGCACCCAGCCCGGCGGCCTGCGCCTCCAGGGCCAGCGCGCCGCCCGCCCCGACACCGAACACCGAGGGCGAGCCGCCCGTCACGGCGGCCAGCGCCGCCAGGTCCTCGATCTCGCGCTCCACCGCGTACCGCGCCCCGTCGCCGCTGGCGCCCCGGCCGCGCCGGTCGTACGTGACGACCTGGAAGCGCGGCGCGAGCAGCCGGGCGAGCGGGGCCTCGGTGTCCGCCGTGGCCAGCGCCCCGCCCACCAGGATCACCGGCGGCCCGTCGCCCCGGCGCCGGTAGGCGATGGGAGTGCCGTCGCGAGAGGGAATCATGTCCATGGGAGGGTGGACCGCCGGGCCGTCGGAAACTCATCGGCGCCCGGGGAAAGACTTATTGACGACCCGTCAGCGGGCGACCAGCTCGGTGTCGTAGAAGCAGAAGTGGTCCTTGACCGCCTCCACTTCGGCCTTCGGCTCCTCGTACGCCCAGACCAGATCGGCCGCGCCCGGCAGCGACCAGTACGAGGCGTCCCCCTTGAACGGGCAGTGCGTGCGGGTGTCCGAAGGCGTCAGCAGCTCCGTACGGACGTCCTCGGGCGGCAGGTAGTAGCGGACCGGACAGCCCGTCTCGCGCAGGACGAGCGGGCGCCGGCTCTCGGCGAGCAGCAGACCGTCGCGGACCACGCGCACATGCTCGGTGCCGGGCTCGACGGTGATGTGGTGTCCTCGGGTGGCAGTCATGTATCTCTCAGCCGTTCCCGGGGCGGGTTTCTTCCCCGGCTGCCGGTCCGCCGGCGGCGGGCTCTACCGTGGCAGCCATGAACATCTGCGTCTTCCTCTCCGCCGCCGACCTCCCCGACCGCTACACCGTGCCCGCCCGTGAATTCGCCGAGCTGATCGGCCGCGGCGGCCACACCCTGGTCTGGGGCGGCTCGGAGAGCGGGCTGATGAAGGTCGTCGCCGACGGCGTCGAGGAGGCGGGCGGGAAGCTCGTCGGCGTTTCGGTCGACTTCCTGGCGGCCAAGGCGCGGACCGGGGCCGACGAGATGGTCATCGCGCGCGACCTCGCCGAGCGCAAGGCCCTCCTCCTGGAGAAGGCCGACGCGGTCGTGATCATGGTCGGCGGCACCGGGACGCTGGACGAGGCCACCGAGATCCTGGAGCTGAAGAAGCATGGCAAGCACACCAAGCCGGTCGTCCTCCTCAACACCGCGGGCTTCTACGACGGGCTGCGCGAGCAGTTCCGGCGGATGGAGGACGAGGGCTTCCTGCCGCTGCCCCTGACCGAGCTGGTGTTCTTCGCCGAGGACGGGGTCGGCGCCATGGCCTACCTGGAGGAGTCGGCCGGCCTGCAGTGACCGGGGCGCCGGGTGCGACGATGGGGCCATGTCCACTCACCTCATCACCGGTGCCGGCTCCGGCATCGGCGCAGCGGTCGCCCGCCGTCTCACCGAGCGCGGGGACGATCTCCTCCTCCTGGCCCGCGACGCGGGCCGCGCCAAGGAGCTGGCCGCGCTCCACCCCGGCGCCCGCACCCTCGTCGGTGACCTGTCCAACCCGGACCGGCTCTCCTGGGCCTTCGCCCAGCAGCCGATGCCGGACCGGCTCGACTCGCTGCTGCACATCGCGGGCGTCGTCGCACTCGGCCCGGTCGGCGAACTCACGCCCAAGGCCTGGCACCTCCACCTCAACGCCAACCTCGTCTCGCCCGCCGAGCTGACCCGCCTCCTGCTGCCCCAGCTGCGCGTCGCCCAGGGGCACGTCCTGTTCGTCAACTCCGGTGCCGGGCTCTCCGCGAGCCCCGAGTGGAGCGCCTACGCCGCGAGCAAGCACGGGCTGAAGGCGCTCGCCGACTCGCTGCGCCACGAGGAGCACGGCAACGGTGTCCGGGTCACGTCCGTGTACCCCGGCCGCACCGCCAGCCCCATGCAGGCCAGGGTCCACCAGCAGGAGGGCAAGGAGTACGACCCCGCCCGCTGGATCGACCCCGAGTCCGTCGCCACCACGATCCTGATGGCGCTCGACCTGCCCCGCGACGCCGAGGTCAACGACCTCACCGTGCGCCCCGGCCGCTGACCCCCGGCGCACGCCCGTAGGCTTCCCGCGTGAGCGAGAAGAGCGAGTTCAGGGACTGCCCGGCCACCGGGATCGGTTCGATGCCCGGAGGGGACGCCCGGGAGGCGGCGAAGACCGTCACCGGCTCCTTCGCGGACGGCGGGGGCATGCCGCACCTGGCGGAACTTCCCGGACGCGGGCCCGGCGCGGACATGATCGGGCGGACCATCGGGCTGCTGGCCGAGATCTACGGGCACGTCGAGCCGAGCGGCTGGCGGATCAGCGACCGGCCGGGCCGCGACACCCGCCGGGCCAGGTCCTGGCTCGGTGAGGACCTGGACGCCCTGGAGGAGTTCACCCAGGGCTACGAGGGCCCGCTCAAGGTGCAGGCCGTCGGGCCCTGGACCCTGGCCGCCGCCCTGGAGCGCCGGGGCGGCGAGGCGTTCCTCGGCGACCCCGGCGCCTGCCGCGACCTGGCGGAGTCGCTCGCCGAGGGGCTGCGCGGCCACCTCGCCGAGGTCCGGCGCCGGGTGCCGGGCGCGCGCCTCGCCCTCCAGCTGGACGAACCCTCCCTCACCGCGGTGCTGCGCGGCCGGGTCAGGACCGCGAGCGGCTACCGCACCTACCGGGCCGTGGACCGCCAGGTCGTGGAGGACACCCTGCGCGAGGTGCTCGCCGTGGCCGGCGGGGCCGCGACGCTCGTGCACACCTGCGCCCCCGAGGTGCCGTTCGCGCTGCTGCGCCGGGCCGGGGCGGGCGGGATCTCGTTCGACTTCTCCCTTCTCACCGAGCGTGAGGAGGAGGCGGTCGGGGAAGCCGTCGAGGGCGGCACCCGGCTGTTCCTCGGGGTGGTGCCGGGCACCGACCCGGCCTCGGGCCAATTGTCAGACCCGGGCGGTAGCGTCATGGGTGTCAGGACGCTGTGGCGCAGGCTGGGGCTGAATCCGGGGACTCTGACCGAGTCCGTGACGGTCACCCCCTCGTGCGGTCTCGCGGGCGCGTCGCCCGCGTACGCACGGGCCGCGCTCGCCCATTGCGGCCGGGCCGCCAAATCGCTTGCGGACAACCCTGAGTAACGGGGCGTTGGGTAACGGGAGGACGGGACGATGGCCGGCGAAGAGCAGACAGCGGTGCCAGTGGAGGCGCGGGATCGGCACGATCTCCTCGCGGAACAGATCGAGGAGCACCGCTTCCGGTATTACGTGAACGACCAGCCGGTCGTCAGCGACGCCGAGTTCGACCGGCTGATGCGCGAGCTGGAGGGCCTGGAGGAGGCCCACCCCTCGCTGCGCTCGCCCGACTCGCCGACCCAGAAGGTCGCCGGCCCCTACCGCACGCAGTTCACCTCCGTCGAGCACCGCGAGCCGATGCTCTCCCTGGACAACGCCTTCGACGACGAGGAGCTGTCCGCCTGGGGCGAGCGCATCGCCCGTGACGTGGGCCGCCCCGGCTACCACTTCCTGTGCGAGCTGAAGATCGACGGCCTCGCCGTCAACCTCACCTACGAGAACGGCGTGCTGACCCGGGCGGCGACCCGGGGCGACGGCCGCACCGGCGAGGACATCACGCCCAACGTCCGCACCATCGCCGACATCCCGCACCGGCTGAAGGGCGACCGGGTCCCGCCGCTGGTCGAGATCCGCGGCGAGGTCTTCTTCCCGATGGAGGGGTTCGAGGAGCTGAACGCCCGGCTGGTCGAGGCCGACGACAAGCCCTTCGCCAACCCGCGCAACGCGGCGGCCGGTTCGCTGCGCCAGAAGGACCCCAAGGTCACCGCCACCCGCCCGCTGCACATGGTGGTGCACGGCATCGGCGCCCGCGAGGGCTTCGACATCGACTGCCTCTCGCACGCCTACGAGCTGCTGCGCGAGTGGGGCCTGCCCACCGCCAAGTACAACAAGGTGGTCGACTCCCTCGCCGGGGTACGGGAGTTCATCGCGTACTTCGGCGAGCACCGGCACTCCGTGGAACACGAGATCGACGGCGTCGTCGTCAAGCTGGACGAGATCCCGCTCCAGGGCCGGCTGGGCTCCACCTCGCGCGCCCCGCGCTGGGCCATCGCCTGGAAGTACGCCCCGGAGGAGGTCAACACCAAGCTGGTCAACATCCGCGTCGGCGTCGGCCGCACCGGCCGCGTCACCCCGTACGCCCAGGTCGAGCCGGTCGTGGTGGCGGGCTCCGAGGTCGAGTTCGCCACCCTCCACAACCAGAACGTGGTCCGTGCCAAGGGCGTGCTCATCGGCGACACGGTGGTGCTGCGCAAGGCCGGCGACGTCATCCCGGAGATCCTCGGGCCCGTCGTCGACCTCCGCGACGGCACGGAGCAGGCGTTCGTCATGCCGACGCACTGCCCCGAGTGCGGGACGGAGCTGAAGCCCATGAAGGAGGCGGACGTCGACGTCCGCTGCCCCAACGCCCGCTCCTGCCCGGCCCAGCTGCGCGAGCGCGTCGCCTACCTCGCCGGCCGCAAGTGCCTGGACATCGACCACTTCGGATACGTGGTCGCCGCGGCCCTCACCCGGCCGCTGGAGCCCGCCGAGCCGCCGCTGCGTGACGAGGGGGACATCTTCGGGCTGACCGTGGAGGAGCTGCTGCCGATCCGCGCCTACGTCCTCGACCAGGACAGCGGGCTGCCCAAGCGCGATCCGAAGACCGGCGAGGAGAAGACGGCCCTGGTCTTCGCCAACCAGCAGGGCGAGCCCAAGAAGAACGCCCTCGCCATGCTGGACGCCATCGCCGCCGCCAAGCAGGCCCCGCTGGCCCGCGTCCTCACCGGGCTCTCCATCCGCCACGTCGGCCCGGTCGCCGCCCGTGAGCTGGCCCGTCAGTTCCGGTCCATCGACCGCATCGAGGAGGCCACCGAGCAGGAGCTGGCCGACGCGGACGGGGTCGGGCCGATCATCGCCGCCTCGGTCAAGCAGTGGTTCGCCGAGGACTGGCACCGCGAGATCCTGCGCAAGTGGCGGGAGGCCGGAGTCCGGATGGAGGACGAGGGGGCCGGCGAGGACGAGGGGCCCCGGCCGCTCGAAGGGCTCACCGTCGTCGTCACGGGCACACTGACCGGCCACACCAGGGACGGTGCGAAAGAGGCCCTCCAGAGCCGGGGCGCGAAGGTCACCGGTTCCGTCTCGAAGAAGACCGCCTTCGTCGTGGTCGGCGACAACCCCGGCTCCAAGTACGACAAGGCGGTGCAGCTGAAGGTCCCCGTGCTGGACGAGACCGGCTTCGCCGTACTGCTCGACCAGGGCCCGGACGCGGCCCGCGAGGCAGCGGTCCCGGCCGAGGGCCGGGCCGCGGAGCCCGCGCCGGAGGAGGACGCCGCACCCGGAGAGTGAAGGGTCACCGACACACCGTCCACGTCACCCGATCAGCGCATAGCAGATGCTGACGAACAGTCGGTTCGCATTTGGGCAAGAGCGGCAGACCGCTGCCCGCAGAAGCCTTCCGCGGCCTACTGTTGGAAGATGCGCCACCGGGCGAGGACCGGGGCGTGGTGGCACGGGCACGGAATCATCGGGTGACATCGGCATCGCCGGCTGTGAGAGGGACGGAATGAAACCGACCGAGAGCGCCGCACCGGTGGCGCGGCTGCAGGGTTTCGCCGGCCTCACCCCCAAAGTGGGTGCCGTCGTCGTCGCGCTCGCGGCGGTCCAGCTCGCGACCGGCTTCTACCGTGCCCTGAGCCGGGGACACGCTCTCTTCCCCGACGGCAAGGCCGGCTGGTCGCTCGCCGTCCTCACCGGCATCGTCGTCGGCCACCTGGTCGCGCTCGGCCGCGACCGGTGGTGGGGCGGCACCGGCTCCGGCGCCGCCCTCACCCTGGCCGTCCTGCTGCTCTACGGCTGGGTGCCCGCCGGTCTGGTCAGCCTCGTCGTGGTCGTCCTCGTCGGCGTCGCCCGCCGGCACCGCTGGTGGCAGGGGCTGCTGCACGGAGCGGTGGACATCCTCGGGGTCGGTGCGGCGGCGCTGGTGCTCGCCGCGTTCGGCGAGGTGCAGTCCGTCGAGATGCCGTGGAAGCCACTCGACTGGGGCATCGCCGCCGTCCCCGAGGTGCTGCTCGCCGCCGCCACCTATCTGCTCGTCACCCGGGTCCTGCTGTGGTATTCCCGGGCCCAGCCGGGCGGCGGCCTGCCCACCGTCGCCCGCACCGCGATGCTCCGCCAGGGCCTCGTCGCCGTCGCCCTGCTCGGCATCGCCCCGCTGATCTGCGTCGTCGCGATGGCCAGACCCATCCTGCTGCCGCTCTTCGCGGTGCCGCTGATCGCGCTCGACTCCACGCTCTGGATCGCCCGTGCCCGAGCCGAGGAGCAGCTGAAGGACCCGCTGACCGGGCTGCCCAACCGGCAGTGGCTGCTGGAGCGGACCTGGACGGCGCTGGAGGAGGCCGAGAGCGTCGGCAGCCGGACCGGCCTGGTCCTGATCGACCTCGACCGCTTCCGGGCGGTCAACGACACCCTCGGCCATCTCGCGGGCGACCGGCTGCTGCTCCAGATAGCGGAGCGGCTGCGGCTCGCCCTGCCGCGCGGCGCGGAGGCGGCCCGGCTCGGCGGCGACGAGTTCGCCGTCCTGCTGCCCACCGCAGACTCCACCACCAGCGCCCAGCGCGTCGCCCGCCACCTGGTCGCCGAGCTGTCCTCGCCGCTCGACCTGGACGGGCTCACCCTGGTCCTGGAGGCCAGCGCGGGTGTCGCCGTCTTCCCGGACCACGCGCTGGACGCGGAGGGGCTGCTGCGCCGGGCGGACGTGGCGATGTACCAGGCCAAGCGCGACCGCACGGGCGTGGAGGTCTACGAGTCCAAGCGGGACAGCAACACCCCGGACCGGCTCGGCCTCCTCGGCGACCTGCGCCGCGCGCTGGACGCGGGCGAGGTGGAACTGCACTACCAGCCCAAGGTCCGCTTCGACGGCCAGGTGGCCGGGCTCGAAGCGCTGGTGCGCTGGGTGCACCCGGAGCGCGGCCGGGTCCCCCCGGACGAGTTCATCGCCATCGCCGAGTCCTCCGGGCTGATGCCGCACCTGACGGAGTACGTCCTGGAGACGGCGCTCGCCCAGGTCGCCCGGTGGCGCGCACAGGGCCTCTTCGTGCCCGTCGCGGTCAACGTCTCCCCGCGCGACGTGCACACCCCCGGGTTCGCGGGCGGCGTCGCGGCCCGGCTCGCCCGGCACGGGGTCCCCGCGGGAGCGCTCCAGCTGGAGATAACGGAGCACGTACTCCTGGAGGACCCGCAGCGGGCCGCCGACACCCTGGCCGGGCTGACCGGACACGGCGTGAAGATGTCCCTGGACGACTTCGGCACCGGGTACTCCTCCCTGGTCCATCTGCGCCGGCTGCCGGTCAGCGAGCTGAAGATCGACCGGTCCTTCGTGGCCCGGCTCGCCATCGACCACGAGGACGCGGAGATCGTCCGCTGCACGATCGACCTGGCCCACTCGCTGGGGCTGCTGGTCGTCGCCGAGGGCGTCGAGGACGACGAGACCTGGGAGCGGCTGCGGGATCTGCGCTGCGACGCGGTCCAGGGCTGGCTGGTGGCGGCCGCGATGCCGCCCCAGGAGACGACCGCGTGGCTGCGGGCCCGGGGCGAGCACGGCTGGCGCCGCCCGGCCGAGCTGGCTGCCGCGGCGGCAGCCGCCGCCGCGGCAGCGGCGAGTGTGGCCGCCGCCGCGCCGACGCCGGAGCTGGAGCAGCGCCCCTCGGGGCGGACGGCCGGCTCACGGCCCTCGACGCCGTAGGACCGTCCCGGGCGGCGAATCAGGCAGGTGGCCGTGGGCGGTGCCGGCGACCCCATAGGATTGGGCCAAAACCACACACCAACCCCTGAGGATCGCTGCATGCCTGGCATCACGCGCGAGGAGGTCGCCCACCTCGCCCGGCTGGCGCGTCTGGAGCTGAAGGGCGAAGAGCTCGATCACTTCGCCGGCCAGCTCGACGACATCATCGGCGCGGTCGCCCGCGTCTCCGAGGTCGCCGACCAAGACGTACCGCCGACCTCCCACCCGCTGCCGCTGACGAACGTCATGCGGGCGGACGTGGTCCGCCCGTCTCTCACCCCCGAGCAGGCGCTCTCCGGGGCCCCGGCCCAGGAGCAGCAGCGTTTCAAGGTGCCGCAGATCCTGGGGGAGGACTGACAGCCATGACGGACATCAGCAGCATCATCAAGCTCACCGCGGCCGAGACCGCCGCGAAGATCGCCTCCGGCGAGCTCACCGCCGTCGAGGTCACCGAGGCCCACCTGGCCCGGATCGAGGCCGTGGACGAGAAGGTCCACGCCTTCCTGCACGTCGACCGCGAGGGCGCGCTCGCGCAGGCCCGCGCCGTGGACGCCAAGAAGGCGGCCGGCGAGAAGCTCGGCCCGCTGGCCGGCGTCCCGCTCGCGCTGAAGGACATCTTCACCACGAAGGACATGCCGACCACCGTCGGCTCGAAGATCCTCGAGGGCTGGGTCCCGCCGTACGACGCGACCGTCACCCAGCGGCTGAAGGCCGCCGACGTCGTCATCCTCGGCAAGACCAACATGGACGAGTTCGCCATGGGGTCCTCCACCGAGAACAGCGCCTACGGCCCCACCGGCAACCCCTGGGACCTCACGCGCATCCCGGGCGGCTCCGGCGGCGGCTCGTCGGCCGCCCTCGCCTCCTTCGAGGCCCCCCTCGCCATCGGCACGGACACCGGCGGCTCCATCCGCCAGCCCGCCGCCGTCACCGGCACCGTCGGCGTCAAGCCCACCTACGGCGGGGTCTCCCGCTACGGCATGGTCGCCTTCTCCTCCTCCCTCGACCAGGGCGGCCCCTGCGCCCGCACGGTCCTGGACGCGGCCCTGCTGCACGAGGCCATCGCCGGGCACGACCCGATGGACTCCACGTCGATCGACGCCCCGGTCCCGCCGGTCGTCGAGGCCGCGCGGAGCGGCTCCGTACAGGGCATGCGCGTCGGTGTCGTCAAGCAGTTCTCCGGCAAGGGCTACCAGGCCGGTGTCGTCCAGCGCTTCGAGGAATCGGTCGAGCTGCTGAAGTCGCTCGGCGCCACGGTGGTCGAGCTGGACTGCCCGACGTTCGACCTCGCCCTTTCGGCGTACTACCTCATCGCTCCCTCCGAGTGCTCCTCGAACCTCGCCCGGTTCGACGCCATGCGCTACGGCCTGCGGGTCGGCGACGACGGCACCAAGTCCGCCGAGGACGTCACCGCGCTCACCCGCGAGGCCGGCTTCGGCGACGAGGTCAAGCGCCGCGTCATCCTCGGCACGTACGCGCTCAGCTCCGGCTACTACGACGCGTACTACGGCTCGGCGCAGAAGGTCCGCACCCTGATCACGCGGGAGTTCGAGCAGGCCTTCGAGCAGGTCGACGTGATCGTCTCCCCGACGACGCCCACCACCGCCTTCCCGATCGGCGAGCGCGCCGACGACCCGATGGCGATGTACCTGGCCGACCTGTGCACCATTCCGACCAACCTGGCGGGCAACGCCGCCATGTCGCTGCCCTGCGGCCTGGCGCCCGAGGACGGTCTGCCGGTCGGACTGCAGATCATCGCTCCCGCCATGAAGGACGACCGGCTGTACAAGGTCGGAGCCGCCGTCGAGGCCGCATTCGTGGAAAAGTGGGGGCACCCACTGCTTGAGGAGGCTCCGTCGCTGTGAGTGCCATGGCTAAGCAGGCCAAGAACTTCAAGAAGTCGAAGACCGGGCTGTACATCTCGCTCGGCTCGACCGCGTTCGGCGCGATCAGCGTCGCCAAGCAGGCGAAGCTCGCGCGCAACGACAACGACATGCTGCGGCTCGTCGACGCCGCGGTGTCCGCCGCCGCCATCGTCACGGGCCTCGCGATCCTCTATCGCGAACTGAAGCGTCTCGGCGACGACGACGTTCTGCTGGGCTGAGAGGGAAAGTTTTCACCGTGACTGTCATCGACCTGGAGTCGTACGAGGACGCCCTCGCGACGTACGACCCCGTCATGGGCCTTGAGGTCCATGTGGAGCTCGGCACCAAGACGAAGATGTTCTGCGGCTGCTCCACCGAGCTGAAGCAGGACGCCAACTCGCAGACCTGCCCGGTCTGCCTCGGGCTGCCCGGCGCGCTGCCGGTCGTCAACGAGATCGGCGTCGAGTCCGCCATCAAGATCGGCCTCGCGCTGAACTGCGAGATCGCCGAGTGGTGCCGCTTCGCCCGGAAGAACTACTTCTATCCGGACATGCCGAAGAACTTCCAGACCTCCCAGTACGACGAGCCGATCGCCTTCGACGGCTATCTGGACGTCCAGCTGGAGGACGGCGAGATCTTCCGGGTGCAGATCGAGCGCGCCCACATGGAGGAGGACACCGGCAAGTCGACGCACGTCGGCGGCGCCACCGGCCGTATCCACGGCGCGTCCCACTCCCTGCTCGACTACAACCGCGCGGGCATCCCGCTCATCGAGATCGTCACCAAGCCGATCGAGGGAGCGGGCGCACGCGCCCCCGAGGTCGCCAAGGCGTACGTCGCCGAGCTGCGCGAGCTGATCAAGGCGCTCGGCGTCTCGGAGGCCCGCATGGAGATGGGCCAGATGCGCTGCGACGTCAACCTGTCGCTGCGCCCGAACGGCACCGAGAAGTTCGGTACGCGCTCCGAGACGAAGAACGTGAACTCGCTGCGTTCCGTCGAGCGGGCCGCCCGCTTCGAGATCCAGCGCCACGCCGCGGTGCTGAACTCCGGCGGCACGATCGTGCAGGAGACCCGGCACTTCCACGAGGAGGACGGCTCCACCACGGCCGGCCGCATCAAGGACAACGCCGAGGACTACCGCTACTTCCCCGAGCCCGACCTCGTGCCGGTCGCCCCGGCCCGCGAGTGGGTCGAGGAGCTGCGCAGGGGGCTCCCCGAGCTGCCGCGGCTGCGCCGCGCCCGGCTCAAGGAGGAGTGGGGCGTCTCCGAGCACGACATGCAGTCCATCCTCAACGCGGGCGCGGTCGAGCTGATCGTGGCCACGACCGAGGCGGGCGCCCCGTCGGACCAGGCCCGCAAGTGGTGGATGGGCGAGCTGGCGCGTAATGCCAACGAGACCGGCCGCGGTCTGGACGAGCTGCCCGTCACCCCGGCGCAGGTCGCCCGGGTCGCCGAGCTCGTCGCCTCGGGCGACCTCAACGACAAGCTGGCCCGCCAGGTCCTGGAGGGTGTCCTCGCGGGCGAGGGCGACCCGGACACCGTCGTCGAGAAGCGCGGCCTGAAGGTCGTCTCCGACGAGGGCGCGCTGTCCACGGCCGTGGACGAGGCCATCGCGGGCAACGCCGCCATCGCGGACAAGATCCGCGGCGGCAAGGTCGCGGCGGCCGGTGCGCTGGTCGGCGCGGTCATGAAGGCGACCCGTGGCCAGGCGGACGCGGCCCGGGTGCGCGAGCTGATCCTGGAGAAGCTCGGCGTCGAGGGCTGAGCCCTTCCCAGCCCCGAGGGGCGGTGCTTCCGGTACGGACCGGTGGCGCCGCCCCTTCGCCGTGCCGGGTCCCTCGTACGGGGGTGCCGATGTCGCCCATAGCGTGATCCGCACCCTGTGACCCTCCCCACGAAACGGGCAAATGATCACAGATGGCTGCAAGAGTGGCCGTTCTCAGGTCATGCGTTTTCCTGCGGTCGGCTCGTCGAGCCCCCGGGGAGGCACGAACCCGCAGGGAGTACGTCCCTTGGCTGCCATCGCCCGCTGGTGCGTCACGCACCGCCTCCTCGCCGTCCTCATCTGGCTGTTCGCCCTCGGGGGCACGGCCGCAGCCGCGGGGTTCGCGGGGTCGGCCTACTCCAACGACTACGAGGCGCCAGGCACCGAGTCCGGCCGGGCCGCCGAACTGCTGAAGAGCGGCTTCACCGATCTGGGCGGCGACACCGACACCATCGTCTGGCACACCGACGACTCCACCGTGCGCGCCGGCGACGTAGAGCAGAAGATGACCCGGACCCTGCACGCCGTCGAGCGGCTGCCGGGCGTCGGCGCGGTCGAAGGACCGTACACGGAGACCGGCGCCGCGCAGATCAGCGCGGACGGGCGCACCGCCTACGCCACCGTCACCTTCCACCAGCGCGCCGACGACGTCCCCGTGGGGCAGGCCCAGGCGGTCGTGGACACCGCGAAGGCCGCCGAGAGCCCGCACCTGCGTGTCGAACTGGGCGGCTCGGCCGTCGCCCTCACCGAGGCACCGGCCGTGCACCTCAGCGAGGCCATCGGGGTCGCCGTCGCGGCCGTCGTCCTCTTCCTCGCCTTCGGCTCGCTCGCCGCGAGCATGCTGCCCATCGCCACCGCGCTCGTCTCTGTCGGCACCGCCTACGCGGGCATCGTGCTGCTCGGCCACATCATGACCGTCGCCGACTTCGCGCCGATGCTGGGCATGCTGATAGGGCTCGGCGTCGGCATCGACTACGCGCTGTTCATCGTCACCCGGCACCGCAGAGGGCTGCGGCGCGGGCTGACCGTTCCCGAGGCCGCGCAGCACGCGGTCGCGACGACCGGGCGGGCCGTCGTCTTCGCCGGAGCCACCGTCTGCATCGCGCTGCTCGGCATGCTGATCCTGCGGCTGAGCTTCCTCAACGGCGTCGCCGTCGCCGCGTCCGTCACCGTCGTCCTGACCGTCGCCGCTTCGGTGACCCTGCTGCCGGCCCTGCTGTCGCTCATCGGGCTGCGGGCGCTGAGCCGACGCGAACGCGCCCGGCTGGCCGCCCACGGGCCGCAGCCCGAATCGCCCACCGGCCTCGCCGCCCGCTGGTCCGCCTTCGTGGAACGGCACCCCAAACTGCTGGGCTCCCTCGCCGTCGTCGTGATGCTGGTCCTCGCCCTGCCCACCTTCTCGCTCCACCTCGGCAGCTCCGACCAGGGCAACAACGCCCGGTCCTCCACCACCCGGCAGGCGTACGACCTGCTCGCCGACGGCTTCGGCCCCGGTGTCAACGGGCCGCTGACCATCGCCGCGCACCTGGACGGCGCCGACGACCGGCTCGCGATGGACGCCCTGCCCGCCACCCTGCGGGCCGTCGACGGGGTGGCCCGGGTCCACCCCGTCACGTACAACGCGGGCGGCGACACGGCGTACGTCACCGTCGTCCCCGACTCCTCGCCGCAGTCCCGCGAGACCAGCGTCCTGGTCGAGCGGCTGCGCACGGACGTGCTCCCGAAGGCGGCGGACAACACCTCGCTGGAGACCCATGTGGGCGGGGTGACCGCCAGCTACGACGACTTCGCGCAGATCATCATCGGCAAACTGCCGCTCTTCATCGGCGTCGTCATAGGGCTCGGCTGCCTGCTCCTGCTGATGGCCTTCCGGTCCATCGGCATTCCGCTCAAGGCGGCCGCGATGAACGTCGCGGCGGTCGCCTCGTCGTTCGGTGTCGTCGTCGCGATCTTCCAGTGGGGCTGGGGCAGCGAACTGCTGGGCCTCGGCAGCGCGGGCCCCATCGAGCCCTTCCTCCCGGTCATCATGGTCTCGGTGCTCTTCGGCCTCTCCATGGACTACCAGGTCTTCCTGGTCGGCCGGATGTACGAGGAGTGGCTGGAGACCGGCGACAACCGGCGCGCGGTCCGGGTGGGCCTCGCCGAGACCGGCCGGGTGATCAACTCGGCCGCGGTGATCATGATCTCGGTGTTCCTCGCCTTCGTCCTGAGCGGCGACCGGGTCATCGCGATGTTCGGCATCGCCCTGGCGGCGGCCGTGGCCCTGGACGCCTTCGTCCTGCGCACCCTGCTCGTCCCGGCGCTGATGCACCTGCTGGGCGGGGCGAACTGGTGGCTGCCCGGCTGGCTGGAGCGGCGGCTGCCCCGCCTGAGCGTCGAACCGCCCGACCGCGCCGTGCCGCGCGTACCGGCCCCGGGGGCGCCGGCCCGCGAGGAGGCCATCGCCGAGCGCGTCCATTGACCGCGCGCCGGGACGCCGACGTCCGTTAAGCGGCCTCTCATCTGCGCCACCTAGCGTGCGTCCCATGAACCCCACGACTCCCACCACTCCCGCAGCCCCCGTCGCCGAGGGCGACGGCGAGAAGACGACCGAGAACGTCACCGACACCGCGGCGAAGGACGCGGACCAGCAGGACACCGACGAGGCGGGCCGGGGGGCCGAGGCGGGCGCGGAACTCGAAGCCGACGAGCAGGACACCGACGAGCACGACACCGACAACGAGGAGTCCTCCGGGCTCGTCGCCGGCGCGGCGGCCGTCGTCTCCGCGGGACTCGGCGTCGTCTCGCTCACGGGCGGCTGGACCAGCCGGGTCGCCGCCGAGCGCGAGACCCTGATCGGCCAGATCAAGACGTCGTCCGGCGGCTCGGCCGCCCAGCAGATCTCCGAGATATACGGCGACGCCTGGCACGCCACCGCCCTGGTCAACGGCCTGTTCGGCCTGCTCGCCCTGCTGGTCGGCTGCTACGTCCTGGTCCGGCCCGCGTTCGGCGCCCCGACCACGCACCCGCAGGCCGGCTGGGTCCGCTCGGTGGCCAAGGGCGGCATCGCGCTCGGCACCCTCGGCGTGCTGATCTCCGTGGCGATGTACTTCGACCTCATCGTGGCCCTTCCCACGGCGGGATAGGTAACGCCCTTCCCACGGCGGGATAGGTAACGCCCTTCCCACGGTGGGATAGGGGACCCCGGTCACGGCCCTAAGGCATGGCGGGGCGGATCGACCGGGCCTCTGCGGTGGTACGGACCCGCGCCTAAGGCCCCCGCACCCCACAGATGCGGAACTCGCCCGATGTGGCGCCCCCCCTGGGGGACGAGAGTGGTGGCACGGCGGATGAACTGCCGCCGCCGAGGCCCTGACGGGCCCGTCATCCAGGGGGACATCCCATGTACGAGCTCGAACTCCACAAGATCATGCAGGCCGAACTGGTCCGCCGCGCCGACCACCAGCGGCTCGTCAGGGAGGCCCGGTCCGCCCGCCGGTCCGCCCGCGGTTCCGCACGCCAGGACGGCGAGAGGCCGGTGAGTACGGCCGGCGCCTGGGAACGGTTCACCCACGCCGCGTAGGGCGGGCCCGATGGACCGGGACCGCACGGCATGAGCGCCCGGGAAATTCCGGCCGCGTTGTCGGACCCGTGTGCGATGCTCGGCCACGTGGAGACCAGGTCAGTCAGCCCCGTGTTCGTCGGCCGCACCGGCGAACTCACCTCGCTCACCGGCGCGCTCACCCGAGCCACCGCCGAACCCTCCGGCGCCGCCGGGGGGTTCGGCGGCGAACCGCAGGCACTGCTCATCGGCGGCGAGGCAGGGGTCGGCAAGACCCGCCTGGTCGAGGAGTTCCTCGCCGTGGCCGTCCGCCGCGAGGCCGTCGTCGCCGTCGGCGGCTGCGTCGAGATCGGCGCCGACGGCCTGCCGTACGCCCCCTTCTCCACCGCCCTGCGCGCCCTGCTGCGCGCGCTGCCCGAGGAGATGGCCGCCGCCTGCGCCGGCCAGGAGGGCGAGCTGGCCCGGCTCCTGCCCGAGCTGGGCGAGACGGGCCGGGACGGCTTCGACGAGCTCGGCACCGCCCGCCTCTTCGAACTCACCGTCCGGCTGCTGGAGCGCATCTCCGCCGACCGGGCCGTCGTCCTCGTCCTGGAGGACCTGCACTGGGCGGACTCCTCCACCCGCCACCTCCTCGCCTACCTCTTCCGCACCCTGAGCAGCGGCCGCCTCGTCGTCGTCGGCACCTACCGCGCCGACGA
The DNA here is from genome assembly GCF_000373645.1 of Streptomyces sp. ATexAB-D23. GTDB lineage: Bacteria > Actinomycetota > Actinomycetes > Streptomycetales > Streptomycetaceae > Streptomyces > Streptomyces castrisilvae. Next base: position 39,920 of record NZ_KB892018.1, read on the forward strand.
CATCCACCGCCGCCACCCGCTGCGCCCCCTCCTCGCCGAACTGGACCGGCTGCGCACCGTCCGCCGCATCGAACTCGCCCGGTTCACCCGGTCCGAGGTCCGCCGCCAACTCGCCGGCATCCTCGCCGACACCCCCGAACCGGCCCTCGTGGACGAGATATTCGAGCGCTCCGACGGCAACGCCTTCTTCGTCGAGGAGCTGGCCTGCACCCTGGAGTGCGGGGACGGGGCCGGCCTGCCCGACTCGCTGCGCGACCTCCTCCTCGTCCGCGTCGAAGCGCTCTCCGACGACGCCCAGAAGATCGCCAGGATCGTCGCCGAGGGCGGCTCCGCCGTCGAGTACGAGCTGCTCGCCGCCGTTGCCGGGCTTGCCGAGGACGACCTCATCGAGGCCCTGCGCACCGCCGTCGGCGCCAACCTGCTGCTCACGACCCCGGAGGGCAACGGCTACCGCTTCCGCCACTCCCTGGTCCGCGAGGCCGTCAGCGACGACCTGCTCCCCGGCGAACGCTCACGGCTCAACCGCCGCTACGCCGAGGCCCTGGAGGCCGACCCCGGCCTGGTGGCCGGCGGCGAGCGCGCCACCCGCCTGGCCAGCTACTGGTACGGGGCGCACGACCCGGCCAAGGCGCTGCCCGCCGTCCTGAGGGCCTCCGTCGAAGCCCGCCACCGCAACGCCTACGCCGAACAACTGCGGCTGCTGGAAAGGGCGCTGGAGCTGTGGGACGACGCCCCCGAGGCGGTACGCGCCACCCTGCGCCCGATCGACTACGCCGAGGTCTACCCCGCCTGCGGGCGGGACGGCGGCACCCCGCTGCGCTATCTCGACCTGATGGCCGAGGCAACCGTCGCCGCCCGCCTCGGCGGAGAGCGCGAACGGGCCTTCGCCATCTGCAAGAAGGCGCTGCGCATCCTGGAGAGCGAGGACGACGCCCTGCGCGCCGCCTGGTTCTGGGTGCAGCGCTCCCGCCTGGTCCAGGACCTCACCCGCGGCGACGGCTGGGAGGAGCTGGCCACGGCCGAACGGCTGGTGCGGGGCCTGCCCCCGTCGGCGGTGCACGCGGACGTCCTGATGATGGTGGCGGGCTGGGGCGCCCTGCACCTCCCCGGCGCCGACACCCTGGCCGCCGCCGACCGGGCCGTGGAGTACGCGCAACTGGTCGGCGACGAGTACATCGAGCTGCACGCCCGGCTCACCCGCGGCTGGCTCAACGCGGACGCCGGGGCCGTCGACGAGGGCATCGCCGAGATGTACGCCGTCCGCGACCGGGCCGACGAGCTGGGCCTCATCGACATCATGGGCCGCGCCAGCATCAACCTCCCCTCCACCCTGGAGGCCATGGGCCGCTCCCTGGAAGCGGTGACCGCCGCCGACCACGGCATCGGGATCTGCCACGAGCACGGCGTCGCGGACATGGAGGCCTGGGTCCGCACCAACCAGGCGATGTCCCTGTTCGCGCTGGGGCGCTGGGACGAGGCGGTGGCCACCACCGACGCGGCCGCCCGCAAGTCGCTGTCCCGCAAGTCGCAGGGGCTCGTCGCCGCCCGCCGCACCGAAGTGGCCGTCGCGCGCGGCGACCTCGTCGAGGCGGAGCGCCAACTCGCTCTGACCCGAAGGTGTTTCGGCTCCAGCGACCCACAGCCGCAGCACTTCATCAACCCCGTGCGGCACGCCATCCAGCTCGCCGTGCAACAGGGCCGGCTGCCCGAGGCCCGCGCCGCCTTCCGGGCCCAGGCCGCCGAGGGCTTCCCCACCGGCACCCAGCGGTACGCCTTCCCGATGCTGCACGTCGTCGCCGCCGCGGAGGCCGACGCCCGGGGGCTGCCCGCCACCGAGCCCGACCGGCCCGCCATCCTCGACCTGGTCCGCACCCACCTCAAGCGGCTGCCGGCCCTCGTCCCGGTGTGGGCCGCCCATGTGCTGCTGATCGACGCGGAGCTGGCCAGGGCTGAGGGCACCGACACCCCCGACCACTGGGCCCGCGCCGCGCGGGCCTTCGCCCCGCTGCACCGCCCGTACGAACTGGCGCAGATCCGCCACCGCTGGGCGGAGGCCCTGCTCGTCGCCTCCGGTGACCGGGCCACCGCCACCGGACTGCTGCGCGAGGCCCATGACACCGCCGTGGGCCTCCGCGCCCGCCCGCTCACCGAGACCATCGAGCTGCTGGCGGGCCGCGCCCGCATCACCCTCACCGCCGCCGGGGAGGCGGCGGCCGAGGAGATACCGGCGGCGGTCGTCGTCCCGGACGAGACCGGCGCCACCGGGCCGCCCCCGGTCCGGGACCCGTCCGAGGAGCAGCTGCGGGCCGCGGCCGCCGCCGTGGAGTCCTTCGGCCTGACCCCGCGCGAGCAGGACGTGCACCGGCTGGTCGCGGCGGGCCTCACCAACCGCAGGATCGCCGAGCAGCTGTACATCTCGCCCAAGACCGCCAGCGTCCACGTCTCCAACATTCTCGCCAAGCTGGGCGTGACCGGCCGGGGCGAGGCGGCGGCCCTGGCCCACCGGCTGCGTCTGTACCGCATGCCGGAGAATCCGTGAGCCTGCCGCCGCCGGGCCCTACTCCACCTCGATCAGCAGGATCCTGTCGTCGCCGGCCTTCGGGGTGCCCCGGGTGTCGGTCTCGCTGGTGACCAGCCAGAGCTTGTCGCCGCCCGCCGCCAGCACGGTCCGCAGCCGGCCGTACTCGCCCTCCAGGAACGCCTGCGGGTCCGCCAGGGGCTCCTTGTCCGCCCCGTCCTCACGGGACAGCGGAATCCGCCACAGCCGCTCGCCGCGCAGCCCGGCCATCCAGATCGAACCCTTGGCGTAGGCGATCCCGCTCGGGGACGCCTCGGAGGTCTTCCACTGCGCCACGGGGTCGCGGAACCCCTTCTCGTGCGCCGTGCCCTCGACGTCCGGCCAGCCGTAGTTGCCGCCCGGCTCGATCAGGTTCAGCTCGTCCCAGGTGTCCTGGCCGAACTCCGAGGCCCACAGCCGCTTCTCCGCGTCCCAGGCCAGACCCTGCACATTGCGGTGCCCGTACGAATACACCACGGAGTCCGCCTCCGGGTTGCCGTGCAGCGGCTCGCCGTCGGGTGTCATCCGCAGGATCTTGCCGGCCAGGGACTCCTTGTCCTGGGCGCGCCCGTCGTCGCCGGTCTCGCCGGTGCCCGCGTACAGCATGCGGTCGGGGCCGAAGGCGATCCGGCCCCCGTTGTGGATGGTGCCCTTGGGGATGCCGCGCAGGATGGTGTCGGGGGCGCCGAGCTGCTGGCCGGGGGTGGAGCCGTTCTCGTCGTAGAGCATGCGGGCGATGCGGTTGTCCGACGCCGTGGTGAAGTACGCGTACACGAGGTGGTCCGTGCCGAAGTCCGGGGACACGGCGATGCCCAGCAGCCCGCCCTCACCGGCCGGGGCCACCCCGGGGACGGTGCCGAGCAGCGTCTGCTTCCCGCTCTTCGCGTCGATCCGGGTGATCGTCCCCTCGTCGCGGGAACCGACCAGGAGGTCACCGCCGGGCAGCTCCGCGAGGCCCCACGGCGACTTCAGCCCCTTGGTGAGCGTCGACACCACCGTCACCGAGCCCTTGGCGGGCGGCTGATCGGCCGGGGTGCGCGAGGCGGACGGCGACGGCGAGGCGGACGTCCCGGACGGGGCCGAGGGCGAGCCGGCCGGTGAACCGGTGCCCCGGCCCGCCGGACTCTCCGCGTCGTCCTGCGAGGTGCACCCCGCTGCGAGCAGCAGAGCACCGGCCGCCAGCACGGCCACCGCGCCCCGCCGCGCCCCGCGGCCACCCCCGCCGGGCCCCGTACGACGCCCTACCGGGTCCTGCACTGATCCGAACACCGCACCGATCCCTTCGACGGCCGCTTGTCTATGTGTTCTTACACCGCGGCAGCCCTCGGGGTTGCCGACCCGGGCACTTTCCGGCCCGGGTCGTCGGGGGCTTTCCCCCGTCGGCTCAGTCCCAGGAATCGCGCGCCGCCGGGAGCCGGTCGATCTCCGCGAGGTCCCGGTCGGTCAGCGCGAGGCCGGCCGCCCTCGCGTTCTCGACGGCCCATTCCTCCCGCTTGGTGCCCGGCACCGGAACGACTTGGGGCCCCTGGCGCAGGACCCAGGCAAGGGCCACCTGCGCGGGTGTCGCCCCGTGCCGCTCGGCTGTCCGCCGCAGCCCCGCCACCACGGGCTGGTTCGCCGCCATCATCTCCGCCGTGAAGCGGGGATGCCTGGCCCGCAGATCCTCCGGCTCGAAACCCTGCCCAGGTGTCAGCGTCCCCGTCAGGAAGCCGTTGCCCAGCGGCATCGCGGCCAGGAAGCCCACGCCCCGGGCGGCACACCACGGCAGCAGCGACTCCAGCGCCTGCGGCGACCACACCGACAGCTCCGCCTGCACCGCGCTGACCGGGAAGACCTGCTGAACCCGCTCCAGCTGCCGGATCGTTCCGTCATGCGTCCGCGCACCCGGCCGCCGCGCGGCCCGCGCCCCGACCGCGCACAGCCCCAGCGCCCGGACCTTGCCCGCGGCCACCAGCTCCGCCATCGCGCCCCAGGTCTCCTCGACGGGCACCTCGGGGTCGGCCCGGTGCAGCTGGTACAGGTCGATCACATCGGTCTGGAGCCGCCTGAGCGAGGCGTCACAGGCCCGTCGGACATAGCCGGGCCTGCCGTTGGCCACGATGTGCTGATCGCCCACGAGCAGCCCGCACTTGGTGGAGACGAACGCGTCCGCCCGGCGCCCCTTCAGTGCCCGCCCCACCAGCAGTTCATTGGTGAACGGGCCGTACATGTCAGCGGTGTCGAGCAGATCGACGCCCGCGTCGAGTGCCGCGTGCACCGCCCGCAGCGCACGGTCGCCCCGCTGCTGCGAGGCGCTGTACGCCCAGCTCATCGGCATGCAGCCGAGACCGACCGCACCCACGGCGAGCGCCGCCGCACCCAGACTCCTGCGCTCCAACTCCCCGAACCTCCCTCGGCCGTGTCGTAAAGTCCCGCCTGGCCCGCGGGCGTGCGACGGGACCTCACGGACACGACCTCGCACCACCCCCCAAAGCTAACCTCTGCCTCCCGCCCGGCTTCGCATAGCCTCCTGACCATGACTTCCACCACGCACTCCGCCCCCGGGCCCGACGTCTGGATGCCCTTCGCCGCCGACGAGATCGAGGGGCTTCCCGAGGGCCTCACGTACCACTTCTGGGACGGCGGGCAGGACTACCCGGCCGACCCCGCCGACTGCGCCTACTACGTCGTCCCCTACATGAAGGGCCTGGACGTCGCGGTCCGGCCGCTCGGCGCGATGAGCGGCGTCCGGGTCGTGCAGACGCTGTCGGCGGGCATCGACCACGTCGAGCCCGGTCTCGCCGGACTGCCCGCGGGCGTACGGCTGTGCAACGCCAAGGGCGTCCACGAGGCGTCCACCGCCGAGCTGACCCTCGCGCTGGTCCTCGCCTCGCTGCGCGGCATCCCCGGCTTCGTGCACGGCCAGGACAAGGAGGAGTGGCGGTCCGGCTTCTACCCGTCGCTCGCCGACAAGTCCGTGCTGATCGTGGGGTACGGCTCGATCGGCTCGGCCATCGAGGACCGGCTCGCGCCGTTCGAGTGCGCGCGGGTCGCACGCGTCGCGCGCTCCGCGCGGACAACCGCACGCGGACCCGTACACACGCTCGACGACCTGCCCGCGCTGCTGCCCGAGGCCGATGTCGTCATCCTCTCCACCCCGCTGAACCCCTCCACACAGGGGCTGGTGGGCCCGGAGTTCCTCGCCGCGATGCGGGACGGGGCGCTGCTGGTCAACGTCGCCCGGGGCCCGGTCGTCAACACCGAGGCCCTGCTGTCCGAACTGGAATCCGGCCGGCTGCGCGCCGCTCTCGACGTCACCGACCCGGAACCGCTGCCGTCGGGCCACCCCCTCTGGCATGCTCCCCACGTCCTGATCACCCCGCATGTCGGCGGCAGTACCTCGGCGTTCCTGCCGCGCGCCAAGCGGCTGATCGCCGGACAGCTCACGCGGTTCGCCGCGGGCGAGCCGCTGGACAACGTCGTACGCACCACCGGCTGAGCACGCACCGAGCACGTCCGGCTCCGCTCCGTGGCCGCAACACCACAGGTCGTCACGGAGAGTAGAGGAACTATGTCCCTGAGTGACGAGTCTGGTGTATCGTCCCGAAAGGGGGGCTGCGCCGTGGCAGGGACGGCGCCGGGGAGCCAGCCACACGCGAGGGGGGCGACGGGCGATGGACGGCCGATGGGCGAACGATCCGACACCGCGGGGCCGGCGACCGGCCAGGGGGCCGGTGTACCGGCGCCGCAGCCGGCCGGGCACCTCGGGGGCACCGCGGTGAGCGCCCCGGCGGGCACCCGCGGAGCGCTCACCGCCGGGCAGTCCGGGGTGGGCCGCGCGTCCGCGCTGCTCGCGCAGCTCGTCCTCGGCCTCGTCTGCGGGGGATACGCGGTGGGTGCGGCCACCGGCTGGGGCTCGGTCCAGGTCGCCCTGTTCATGGGCGACTTCGGCCTCAGTGCCGCCGCGCTCGCCGCCGCCGTCTCCTGCTTCCTGTTCGCCCGCGCCGCGGACAACAGGCTCCGGCCCGCCTGGCTGCTCTTCTCGCTCTCCTCACTGATGGCGTCGGGCGGCAACGCCGTATGGGGCTGGTACGAGTTCGTGCGCGGGGTGCCGGTGCCGAGCCCCTCCCTCGCCGACCTCTTCTACCTCTGCTTCGCGCCGCCCGCCATCGTCGGCCTCCTCGTCCTCGCCAAGCGGCCCGTCACCCGGGCCGGCTGGGTCTGCCTGGCCCTCGACTCCTGGCTGATCGGCGGCTCGCTCCTGACCCTCTCCTGGAGCCTCGCTCTCGCCCACACCGCGCACGTCGCGGACGTGGAGGGCGACAGCGTGGCCCGCGCCGCCCTCTCGCTGGCCTACCCGCTGCTGGACATCGTGCTGGTCTCCATGGTGCTCGCACTGCACTTCCGCCGCTCCAGCGTCAACCGCGCCGCGGTCAACACCGCCATCGCCGCGCTCGCCCTGACCGTCCTGTGCGACGCCCTGTTCACCTCGCCGCTGCTGCGCCAGACCTACCACTCGGGGCAGTTGCTCGACGCCGGCTGGTTCGCCGGCTCGCTGCTCCTCGCGTACGCCCCCTGGGGCGCCGCCCGTGAGGCGGACGACGCCGTCCAGGACCCGGCGGCCACCGGAGCGCGCACCACCAGCCGCCCCATCGCCGGCTCGCTGGCCGCGCTGACCCCGTATCTCGCCGCCGCCGTCTGCACGCTGGGCATCCTGTACAACGTCATCGAGGGCCGCCGCGTCGACCGCGTCGTCGTCTTCACCGGGTGCACGGTGGTGCTCGCGCTCGTCGTCCGCCAGGGCATCATGCTCGTCGACAACATCGCCCTCACCCAGGAACTGGCCCAGAAGGAGAACCACTTCCGCTCCCTGGTCCAGGGCTCCAGCGACGTCATCATGATCGCCGCCCCCAGCGGCGTCCTGCGCTACGTCAGCCCCGCGGCCGTCGGCGTCTACGGGCGGGACCCGGACGAGCTGGTCGGCGCGGAGCTCTCCTCGATCATCCACCCCGACGATCTGGGCCGGGTGGTCCACGAGGTGCGCCGCTTCCTCGCAGCCCCGCCCGCCGATGAGCCCACCACCCGCATCGAGTGCCGCTTCCGCTCCGGCTCCGGCGACTGGCTGAACGTCGAGTCCACCGTCAACCGCCACCAGGGCGGCCTGATCCTCAACAGCCGGGACGTCACCGAACGGGTCCGCCTCCAGGCCCAGTTGCAGCACAACGCCGAGCACGACCCGCTCACCGACCTGCCCAACCGCGCGCTGTTCACCACCCGGGTCCGCCAGGCGCTGGGCGGGCGCCGGGCCGGGGACGCGGGCACCGCCGTGCTCTTCATCGACCTGGACGGCTTCAAGGCGGCCAACGACCGGCTCGGCCACCAGGCGGGCGACGAACTGCTCATCCAGGCCGCCCGCCGCCTCCAGGACGCAGTCCGGGCCGGGGACACCGCCGCCCGCCTCGGCGGCGACGAGTTCGCCGCCCTCATCGTCGGCGACGCGGGCCGCGAGCAGGACGCCCGCGAGTGCCAGGTCCACGAGATCGCCGACCGGCTGCGCCTCACGCTCTCCGAGCCCTACCGCATCGGGGCCGGCGAGGTCCGGGTCACCGCCTCCATCGGCGTCGCCTTCGCCGAGCCCGGCATCACCCCCAACGACCTCATGCGCAACGCGGACCTCGCCATGTACCGCGCCAAGGCCGGCGGCAAGAACCGCGTCGAGCTGTACGCCCCGCAGATGCAGGCCGATGTCGTGCGCCGCTCCGAGCTGGCGACCCGGCTGCGCAGCGCCCTGCGGGACGGCGAGTTCGCGCTCCTGCACCAGCCCGTGGTGCACCTGGCCAGCGGCACGGTCGCGGCCGTCGCCGCCCAGGCCCGCTGGCGCTCGGCCCAGGGCATCCTGTTCACCCCCGCCGAGTTCCTCCGGATCTCCGAGGACGGCGACCGCACCGCGGAGCTCGGCCGCTGGCTCCTCGAAGAGGCCGTCGAGCAGGCCGCCGACCGGGCCAGGGCCGGCCACCAGGTCTCCGTCGCCGTCCGCCTCCCGGCCCGCCGGCTGCTCGACCGGGCCCTGCCGGCCGGCTCCGTCGAGGCGCTGCTCACGCGGTACGGGCTGCCCTCCGAGGCGCTCATGATCGAGGTCGCGGACAGCGACCCACGGGTCTCCTTCGAGGACCTGGAGCAGCGCCTCGCCGCCCTGCGCCGCCTCGGCGTGCGCATCGCGCTCGACGGCTTCGGCAGCGGCTACGCGGCGATCAACGCCCTGCGCCGGCTCCCCATCGACGTGCTCAAGCTGGACCGCGGCCTGGTCGAGGGCGTGGTCGAGTCCGCCCGGCTGCACAAGATCACCAGCGGTCTGCTGCGGATCGCCTGCGACCTCGGCATGCAGTCCGTCGCCGACGGCGTGGACGTCCCCGAGCAGGTTCTCGCGCTCCGCGCCATGGGCTGTACGCACGGCCAGGGCATGGCCTTCTCCGGGCCGCTCGACGAGTACCGGCTGCGCCGCGCCCTGGTCCGAGGTACGTTCCCGGTCCCGGGCACGGTGCCCGCGCAGCCGGTCCTGACGAGCGGCTGGGTCCCCTCTCTCACCGGCTCACATGGTGAGACACCCGTCCCACCCACTTGACACTCCGCGGGCGTCGGAGAGAGGGTCAATGCCATGCGCACCCGAATTCTCGTACTTGGAAAGCGCGTCGGCTGAAGCAGAGTCCCTCATGACACTCTGCAGACCGCACCGGCGCGCTCCCCTCGCTTGCCTCACGGCACGAGGGGTTTTTTGTTGCACCGAACCTCGCAAAACGTCGTAAAACACTCGCAGAAACCTCAGCTTCGAGAAGAGAATGCCGATGACCGAGCAGGCCACCGGGGCCCACCATCCCCAGCCGCGGGCCCGTAACGGCGGATCGCCCGCCGCCTCCGTTGAGAACCTCACGGGCGCGCAGTCCCTCATCCGTTCTCTCGAGGAAGTCGGGGCCGACACGGTATTCGGCCTCCCCGGCGGCTGCATCCTCCCGGCGTACGACCCGCTGATGGACTCCACCCGGGTCCGCCACATCCTCGTCCGCCACGAGCAGGGCGCGGGCCACGCGGCCACCGGCTACGCGCAGGCCACCGGCAAGGTCGGCGTCTGCATGGTCACCTCGGGTCCCGGTGCGACCAACCTCGTCACCCCGATCGCCGACGCCGCCATGGACTCCGTGCCCATGGTCGCGATCACCGGCCAGGTGGCCTCCGGCGCCATCGGCACGGACGCCTTCCAGGAAGCCGACATCTGCGGCATCACCATGCCGATCACGAAGCACAACTTCCTGGTCACCCGCGCCGAGGACATCGCGCACACGATCGCCGAGGCCTTCCACATCGCCTCCACCGGCCGTCCGGGGCCCGTCCTCGTCGACATCGCCAAGGACGCGCTCCAGTCGAAGACAGCCTTCAGCTGGCCGCCGGTCATGGACCTGCCCGGCTACCGCCCGGTCACCAAGCCGCACGCCAAGCAGATCCGCGAGGCCGCCCGGCTCATCACCCAGGCCAGGCGCCCGGTGCTGTACGTCGGCGGCGGCGTCATGAAGGCCGGCGCCACCGCCGAGCTGAAGGTCCTGGCCGAGCTGACCGGGGCGCCCGTCACCACCACCCTGATGGCGCTCGGCTCCTTCCCCGACAGCCACCCGCTGCACGTGGGAATGCCCGGCATGCACGGTTCGGTCACCGCCGTCACCGCGCTCCAGAAGGCCGACCTGATCGTCGCGCTCGGGGCCCGGTTCGACGACCGCGTCACCGGCAAGCTGGACAGCTTCGCCCCGTACGCCAAGATCGTCCACGCGGACATCGACCCGGCGGAGATCGGCAAGAACCGCGCGGCCGACGTCCCGATCGTCGGTGACGCCCGCGAGGTCATCGCCGACCTCGTCCAGGCGGTCCAGGCGGAGCACACCGAGGGCAACGCCGGCGACTACACCGCCTGGTGGAAGGACCTCGACCGCTGGCGCGAGACCTACCCGCTCGGCTACGACCTCCCCGAGGACGGCAGCCTCTCCCCGCAGCAGGTCATCCAGCGCATCGGCGAACTCGCCCCGCCGGACACGATCTTCGCCGCGGGAGTCGGCCAGCACCAGATGTGGGCCTCGCACTTCATCCAGTACGAGCAGCCCTCCACCTGGCTGAACTCCGGCGGCGCCGGGACGATGGGCTACGCGGTCCCCGCCGCGATGGGCGCCAAGGCCGGCATGCCCGACCGCACGGTCTGGGCGATCGACGGCGACGGCTGCTTCCAGATGACCAATCAGGAGCTCACCACCTGCGCCCTGAACAACATCCCGGTCAAGGTCGCCGTCATCAACAACGGCGCGCTCGGGATGGTCCGCCAGTGGCAGACCCTCTTCTACAACCAGCGGTACTCCAACACCGTGCTGCACTCCGGCGCCGACACGGACGGCAACGCGGCGAAGGGCACCCGGGTGCCCGACTTCGTCAAGCTCTCCGAGGCCATGGGCTGCTACGCGATCCGCTGCGAGGACCCGGCCGACCTGGACAAGGTCATCGCCGAGGCCAACGCGATCAACGACCGCCCGGTCGTCATCGACTTCATCGTCCACGAGGACGCCATGGTGTGGCCGATGGTCGCCGCCGGCACCTCCAACGACGAGGTCATGGCCGCCCGCGGTGTCCGCCCCGACTTCGGCGACAACGAAGACGACTGAGAGACAGAGAGAGAACGACTCCCATGTCCACCAAGCACACGCTCTCCGTCCTGGTCGAGAACAAGCCCGGCGTCCTGGCCCGGATCACCGCCCTGTTCTCCCGCCGCGGCTTCAACATCGACTCGCTCGCGGTCGGAACCACCGAACACCCCGACATCTCCCGCATCACCATCGTCGTGAATGTCGAGGACCTGCCCCTGGAGCAGGTGACCAAGCAGCTCAACAAGCTGGTCAACGTCCTGAAGATCGTCGAACTCGAGCCGTCCGCTGCGATCCAGCGTGAGCTCGTCCTGGTGAAGGTCCGCGCCGACAACGAGACCCGCTCCCAGATCGTCGAGATCGTCCAGCTGTTCCGCGCCAAGACCGTCGACGTCTCGCCCGAGGCCGTCACGATCGAGGCGACCGGCGGCGCCGACAAGCTGGAGGCGATGCTCAAGATGCTGGAGCAGTACGGCATCAAGGAGCTCGTCCAGTCCGGCACCATCGCCATAGGCCGTGGCGCGCGCTCGATCACCGACCGGTCCCTGCGCGCCCTGGACCGCACGGCGTAACCATCAGGGGCCCCGCCGCGCCGCTCGTATGGCGAGACCCGAAAACGTATCTGACGCACCCCGCCGTACGGTGGGACGCAACACCTGCACACCAAGGAGAAGACCCAGTGGCCGAGCTGTTCTACGACGACGATGCCGACCTGTCCATCATCCAGGGCCGCAAGGTCGCGGTCATCGGCTACGGCAGCCAGGGCCACGCCCACGCGCTGTCGCTGCGTGACTCGGGTGTCGACGTCCGTGTCGGTCTGCACGAGGGCTCCAAGTCCAAGGCCAAGGCCGAGGAGCAGGGCCTGCGCGTGGTGACCCCGTCCGAGGCCGCCGCCGAGGCCGACGTCATCATGATCCTCGTCCCGGACCCGATCCAGGCCCAGGTCTACGAGGAGTCCATCAAGGACAACCTCAAGGACGGCGACGCGCTGTTCTTCGGCCACGGCCTGAACATCCGCTTCGACTTCATCAAGCCGCCGGCGGGCGTCGACGTCTGCATGGTCGCCCCGAAGGGACCGGGCCACCTGGTCCGCCGTCAGTACGAGGAGGGCCGCGGCGTCCCGTGCATCGTGGCCGTCGAGCAGGACGCCTCCGGCAACGGCCTGGCGCTCGCCCTGTCGTACGCCAAGGGCATCGGCGGCACCCGTGCCGGCGTCATCAAGACGACCTTCACCGAGGAGACCGAGACCGACCTCTTCGGCGAGCAGGCCGTTCTCTGCGGCGGCACCGCCGCCCTGGTCAAGGCCGGTTTCGAGACCCTGACCGAGGCCGGTTACCAGCCGGAGATCGCCTACTTCGAGTGCCTGCACGAGCTGAAGCTCATCGTCGACCTCATGTACGAGGGCGGCCTGGAGAAGATGCGCTGGTCCATCTCGGAGACCGCCGAGTGGGGCGACTACGTCACCGGCCCCCGCATCATCACGGACGCCACCAAGGCCGAGATGAAGAAGGTTCTGGCCGAGATCCAGGACGGCACCTTCGCCAAGAACTGGATGGCCGAGTACCACAACGGCCTGCCCAAGTACAACGAGTACAAGAAGGCCGACGGCGACCACCTGCTGGAGACCACCGGCCGTGAGCTGCGCAAGCTCATGAGCTGGGTCAACGACGAGGACGCGTAGCACCGCCGCCCCGGGGGCGGGCCACGGCCCGCCCCCGGGGTCACTCCACCGCTGGAAGAGGCGGCGTCGTACGGGTGTACAAGTCGACCGGCCTCATGAGGGTGATCCTTCCAACGGGGCGGCGGAATGCGTCCTCGCGCATGACTACACTTCTCCCCATACACGCGTCAGGCCCACAGTGTCGTGCGTCTTCCACGCGGCAAGCCCCTCCACGCCTGCGGCCGTCGGGACGGCCGTCCGCCATGGATCTGTGAGGACTCACGTGAGCTCGAAACCTGTCGTACTCATCGCTGAAGAGCTGTCGCCCGCCACGGTGGACGCCCTGGGCCCGGACTTCGAGATCCGGCACTGCAACGGCGCGGACCGCGCCGAGCTCCTCCCCGCGATCGCCGATGTCGACGCCATCCTGGTGCGCTCCGCCACCAAGGTCGACGCCGAGGCCATCGCCGCCGCGAAGAAGCTGAGGGTCGTCGCCCGCGCGGGCGTCGGTCTGGACAACGTCGACGTCTCCGCGGCCACCAAGGCCGGGGTGATGGTCGTGAACGCGCCGACCTCCAACATCGTCACCGCCGCCGAGCTGGCCTGCGGTCTGCTCGTGGCCACCGCGCGCCACATCCCGCAGGCCAACACCGCGCTGAAGATCGGCGAGTGGAAGCGCTCGAAGTACACCGGCGTCGAGCTGAGCGAGAAGACCCTCGGCGTCGTCGGCCTCGGCCGCATCGGCGTCCTGGTCGCCCAGCGCATGTCGGCCTTCGGCATGAAGATCGTCGCCTACGACCCCTACGTGCAGCCCGCGCGCGCCGCGCAGATGGGCGTCAAGCTCCTCTCGCTGGACGAGCTGCTGGAGGTCTCCGACTTCATCACCGTGCACCTGCCCAAGACCCCGGAGACGCTCGGCCTGATCGGCGACGAGGCCCTGCACAAGGTGAAGCCCACCGTGCGCATCGTCAACGCCGCGCGCGGCGGCATCGTGGACGAGGAGGCGCTGGCCTCCGCGCTCAAGGAGGGCCGCGTCGCCGGCGCCGGCCTCGACGTGTACGCGAAGGAGCCCTGCACGGACTCCCCGCTGTTCCAGTTCGACCAGGTCGTCTGCACCCCGCACCTCGGCGCCTCCACCGACGAGGCCCAGGAGAAGGCGGGCATCGCGGTCGCCAAGTCCGTGCGCCTCGCGCTCGCCGGTGAGCTCGTGCCCGACGCGGTCAACGTCCAGGGCGGCATCATCGCCGAGGACGTGCGCCCCGGCCTGCCGCTCGCCGAGAAGCTCGGCCGGATCTTCACGGCGCTCGCCGGTGAGGTCGCCGCCCGCCTCGACGTCGAGGTCTACGGCGAGATCACCCAGCACGACGTCAAGGTGCTCGAACTCTCCGCGCTCAAGGGCGTCTTCGAGGACGTCGTGGACGAGACCGTGTCCTACGTCAACGCCCCGCTGTTCGCGCAGGAGCGCGGCGTCGAGGTCCGCCTGACGACCAGCTCCGAGTCGCCCGACCACCGCAACGTGGTCACCGTCCGCGGCACGCTGTCCGACGGCCAGGAGGTCGCGGTCTCCGGCACGCTGGCCGGTCCCAAGCACCTCCAGAAGATCGTCGCCATCGGTGAGCACGACGTGGACCTGGCGCTCGCCGACCACATGATCGTGCTGCGCTACGAGGACCGCCCCGGCGTCGTCGGCGCGGTCGGCAAGATCCTCGGCGAGGCCGGGCTGAACATCGCGGGCATGCAGGTCTCCCGCGCCGACGTGGGCGGCGAGGCGCTGGTCGTCCTCACCGTCGACGACGACGTCCCGCCGTCGGTGCTGACCGAGATCTCCTCGGAGATCGGCGCGGCCTCGGCCCGCTCGGTGAACCTCACCGACTGAGCCCCGGCCCTCCGGCCCCGGCAGTACCTTCCGCACCCGGCATTCGGACGCGCGTCGTGCGCGACGTCCGCATGCCGGGTGCGCTGCTGTCATGGGACACCGGGAGCCCGTCCGCCGGGCGGGCGGGTCCGATGATCAGAGCCGTGCCGCCTTCAGTGCCATGTGCAGCAGCAGCCGGTCCTCGCCGTCGTTCAGGTCGAGGCCGGTGAGCTGCTGGACCCGGGAGAGGCGGTAGTACAGCGTCTGGCGGTGGATGCCCAGCTCGGCGGCGGTCCGCGAGGCCTGGCCGGCGCAGTCGAGGAACACCTCTGCGGTGCGGGCGAGGTCCCGGTGGGGCGGGGTGAGCAGCGGGCGCACCGCATGGTCGGGCGGCGCGCCCCGGGCGAGCGTGGTCAGCGTCCGGTACGGGCCGATGGCCGGCCACTCGGCGACCGGGCCGTACCGGCTCTCCGCCGCCGCCGCGCGGGCCGCCGCCGACGCCTCGTGCCAGGAGTCGGCCAGCTCCGCGAGGCCCCGGCGCGGGACCGCGATCCCGGCGGTGGCGGCCGTCCCCGCCTCGGCGCGCAGCCGGCCGGCCGCGGTGAGCGCGGGGTCCAGCACATCGGGGGAGCGCAGCCGGATCAGGGCGGCCAGCGCGGGCGGCCCGGACCCGCCCGGGAGCGGGGCGCCCGTCAGCGCCGCCGCCGAGGGGACCGTGCGCACCGCGGGCGTCTCGTCCGGCCACGGCGCCACGCACACCACGGTGTGCAGCCCCTCCGCGTCCGGGCCGAGCGCCTCGCCGAGCGCGGCCACCGCCATGTCCCGCTGCCAGCCGCGCCCGGCGGTGAGGGCCGCACCGAACTCCCGGGACAGGCCGGTGCCCGCCCGCTCCTCGTCGAAGAGCAGCGCCCCGATCCGTGCCGCCACCTCCATGGCCGCGTCCAACTGCCGGTCGGTCGGCCCGGGGTCCGCGTCCAGCAGCCATACGTAGCCGAGCACGACACCCCGATGGCGTACCGGCAGGCAGATCCGGTCCCGGTTGACACCGGCCTCGGGGGCGGCGGGGATGCGGACGGGGCCGGTGGCGCGGGTGATGCCGAAGTTCTCGAACCAGGCGCGGACCGCCGGGGTGGAGCGGCGGGTCAGGATCGACCGGGTGCGGACCGGGTCCATGGCCGTGGTGTCGTCGCTGTCGTGGGCCCCGAAGGCGACCAGGCCGAAGTCGCGGTTCTCCAGCGTCGCCGGGACGCCGAGCAGCGCGGAGATCTCGTCCACCAGCTCCTGGTAATCGCCCTTCACCCGGCCATTCTCGCACCCCTTCAGACATATGTCTGAGATCCAGGGCACGGATGCGTGACAGCTGTCGATGGCCGAGGATCGGAGCAATCCTTAGATTTCACGGTGGTTCTCCGTGCTGTACCGCTTATGTTCCCTACCGGGCTTATGCGGCGGTGCGGCCTCGTTCGTTCTTTCCGTGGAGGTGCCCCGTGCTGGGTCCCGTGATTCTCGCCGCGTCCCGCAGCGACAAGATGCGTCGGTTCGTCTCGGCCGCGCCCGGCACCAAGCAGGTCGTGGACCGCTTCATCGCCGGTGAGACGCTCGACCAGGTCGTCACGGTCATCGAGGACGCCGCGGGCAGGGGCCTGGAGCTCACCCTCGACGTGGTCGGCGAGGACATCACCACGCCCGAGCAGGCCGCCGCCGCGCGCGACGCCTATCTGGAGCTGATCGACCGGCTGAAGGACCTCGGTCTGGGCACCCGGGCGGAGATGTCCGTCAAGCTCTCGATGTTCGGCCAGGCCCTTCCGTCGTCCACAGCCTCCCTCGACGGAGATGCCTCCGGCTCCGCCGACACCTTCCCCGGCGGCCACGACCTGGCCCTCGCCAACGTGCGCCCGGTCGTCGAGGCCGCCGCCGCGATCGGCACCACGGTCACCCTGGACGCCGAGGACCACACCACCCTGGACTCGATGTTCGCCATCCACGAGGAGCTGCGGAAGGACCACCCGGAGACCGGGTGCGTCATCCAGGCGTACCTGTTCCGCACCGAGGAGGACGCCCGCCGCCTCGCCGCGGCCGGCAGCCGGGTGCGGATCGTGAAGGGCGCCTACAAGGAGCCCGCCTCCGTCGCGTACCAGGACAAGGCCGAGATCGACAAGGCGTACGTCCGTATCCTGCGGACCCTGATGGAGGGCGAGGGCTACCCGATGATCGGGTCCCACGACCCCCGTCTCATCGCCATCGCCCAGGAACTGGGCCGCAAGGCCGGGCGCAAGCCCGACGAGTACGAGTTCCAGATGCTGTACGGAATCCGCACCGACGAGCAGACCCGGCTCGCCGCGGAGGGCCACCGGATGCGTGTCTACACCGCGTACGGCACCGACTGGTACGGCTACTTCATGCGCCGTCTCGCGGAGAAGCCGGCCAACCTGCTGTTCTTCGGCCGCTCCATCCTCACCAAGGGCTGAGCCCCTTCCATCCCTCTACCTGAAGGAGCAAAGGAACCATGGACGCTGTGACCCAGGTCCCCGTGCCGGTCAACGAGCCGGTCCACTCCTACGCCCCGGGCTCCCCGGAGCGTGCCCGGCTGGAGGCGAAGCTCAAGGAGCTCGCCGAGAATCCGGTCGACCTGCCGATGACCATCGGCGGTGAGAAGCGGATGGGCGGCGGCGAGCGCGTCGACGTCGTGCAGCCCCACAACCACAAGGCCGTCATCGGCACCTTCGCCGGCGCCACCGAGCAGGACGCCCAGGACGCGATCGACGCCGCCCTGGCCGCCGCCCCGGCCTGGCGCGCGATGTCCTTCGACGACCGCGCCGCCATCATCCTGCGCGCCGCCGAGCTGCTCTCCGGCCCCTGGCGCGAGACGCTGGCCGCCTCCACGATGCTCGGCCAGGGCAAGACCGCCCAGCAGGCCGAGATCGACTGTCCCTGCGAGCTGATCGACTTCTGGCGCTTCAACGTGCACTACGCGCGCCAGATCCTCGCCGAGCAGCCCCCGGCGAACTCCCCGGGCGTGTGGAACCGCATGGACCACCGCCCGCTGGAGGGCTTCGTCTACGCGATCACGCCGTTCAACTTCTCGGCCATCGCGGCCAACCTGCCGACCGCGCCCGCCCTCATGGGCAACGTCGTGGTGTGGAAGCCGTCCCCGACGCAGACGCACGCCGCCGTGCTGCTGATGCGGCTCCTGGAGGAGGCGGGCCTGCCCAAGGGCGTCATCAACCTGGTGACGGGCGACGGCATCGCCGTCTCCGAGGTGGCGCTCAACCACCGCGACCTGGCCGGTATCCACTTCACCGGCTCGACGCCCACCTTCCAGCACCTGTGGAAGACGGTCGGCAACAACATCGCCAACTACCGCACCTACCCGCGGCTCGTCGGCGAGACCGGCGGCAAGGACTTCGTGGTCGCCCACCCCTCGGCCGACCACGCGATCCTGAAGACCGCCCTGACCCGGGGCTCCTTCGAGTACCAGGGCCAGAAGTGCTCGGCCACGTCGCGCGCCTACGTCCCGGCCTCCATCTGGAACTCCGGTTTCAAGGAGGCGTTCGCGGCCGAGGTCGACTCGATCACCATGGGCGACGTCACCGACCTGTCGCACTTCATGGGCGCCGTCATCGACGACCGCTCCTTCGCGAAGAACAAGGCCGCCATCGACCGCGCCGCCGCCGACCCGGCGTGCACGATCATCGCGGGCGGCACGTACGACGACTCGGTGGGCTACTTCGTCCGTCCGACCGTCATCGAGTGCAGCGACCCCGAGAACGAGGTCTTCACGACCGAGTACTTCGGCCCGATCCTCGCCGTGCACGTCTACGAGGACGAGAAGTACGACGCGATGCTGGAGCAGATGGAGTCGGTCTCCGACTACGCCCTGACCGGTTCCGTCATCGCGAACGACCGCGCCGCTGCCGCGTACACGATGGAGAAGCTGCGGTACGCCGCGGGCAACTTCTACATCAACGACAAGTCGACCGGTGCCGTCGTCGGCCAGCAGCCCTTCGGCGGCGGCCGCGCCTCCGGTACGAACGACAAGGCGGGCGCGCCGCAGAACCTCCAGCGCTGGACCCTCACCCGGGCCATCAAGGAGACCTTGGTCCCGCCGACCGAGTACACCTACCCCCACCAGGGCTGACACCCCCGGGGCGCCCCACCCCGGCGCCCCGCCCCGAGTCCCGCCCCCCGTTCGGTTCCCCTGCCGGACGGGGGGCGGTTTCCATGGGCGCCCCCCAACCCCAGCCGCGCACGATCAGCCCCAGCCGTGCACGATCAGCGCCAGCCCGGCCGCGGACCCGCCGCCCAGCAGCGCCAGGTAGCGGCCGTACAGCCGACGGTGGCGGCGCAGCAGCAGGCCGAACGCGGCGAAGGCCAGGCCCACCGTCAGGGTCCGGGCACCCCGCGCCGCCGCCGAAGCGGCCGGCCAGTCCTTCGCGGGCACCGGGGCCCGGCCCGCCTCGGCGCCGTACACCTTGAAGGGGATGCCGTTCCACGGCTGGTGGCGTACCGCCGCCGCGCCCTCCAGGGCCAGTTCCTGGCGGACCTGCGCGCGCATCCGGTCCGTGGTCAGCGGGGCCGGCAGGTGCACGCCCGCCGCCGCCAGGTGCAGGGCGAGCAGCCCGCCCGCGAGGCTGCCGGCCAGGGCGGCCAGCGACATCCGCAGGGCCGCGCGGGGCACCGCCACGCACACCACGCCCAGCAGCAGCTCCGGCATCAGCGGCCAGCTCAGCGCCTCCGCGAACGCCCAGCAGAACGCCAGCGGCAGCCCCAGCCGCGAGGTGACGACGGCGGCCACCCGCCTGCGCGCCGCGGAGTCCCCGAGCGGTTCGGCGGCCGTGCGGTCGTGCAGCTCGCGCACCGCGTCGCGGGCGGCCTCGGGGGAGACCCCGGACGGCAGCGGCTCGCCGATCGTGACCCGGACCAGGGACGAGCGCAGCCGGCCGTGCTTGGGCAGCAGCCGGTCCGTGCCCGCGATGCCCACCGGCACCACCGGGACCCCCGCCTCGTCGGCGAGGACCAGCGCGCCCCGGTGGAAGGAGCCCAGGGCGCCGTCCTTCGCCCGGGTGCCCTCGGGGAACAGCACGACCGCCCGGCCCTCCCGCAGCTCGCCGGTCATCGAGAGCAGGTCCGCCATGCCGCCGCCCGCCCGCCGCACCGGGAAGCCGGCTGCCAGCCTGCGGCAGATCCGCCGCCGCCAGGGGGAGGCGAACCAGTAGTCGGCCGCCGCGCCGATCGCCGGGCCGTGCCGGGCGTCGAGGGCGGCGAGGAGGGCCGCGGTGTCCGCGTGCGAGGTGTGGTTGGCGACGACCACGCAGCCGCCGCGCGGCAGCCGGCCGCGCCGCTCGACCCCGCCCGTGAGGCTGAGCACGCCCCACCACAGTCCGCGCCGCAGCGCGGAGGCGACGCGGGAGCGGACCGGGAGGACCCGGTGGCCGGGGGTGCGCAGCAGGGTCGTCATCACGTCATCACCATCGCCAGGAGGAGGGCCACCAGCAGGGAGTCGATCCGGTCGAGCAGCCCGCCGAAGCCCGGCAGCCAGCTGCCCGCGTCCTTCACCCCGGACTCGCGCTTGACCATCGACTCGACCAGGTCACCCAGGACACAGCCGCCGATGACGGCACCCCACAGGGGGAGGCCGAACTCGCCGAGCGCCAGCAGGAGCAGGGCCGTCGCGAGTCCCGCGCCCAGTACACCGGCCCAGGTCTTGTTGGGGGAGAGCGGCGACAGGGGGCGGGACAGCGGTCCGCGCCGCCCGAGTGCCGTACCGCCGCACCAGGCGCCGACATCGCCGAGCGCCACCGCCAGGCCCACCGCGACCGCCGTCTCGCCGAGCGTCACCAGGCCGGTCAGCGCGACCGGTATCCACAGCAGGCCGAACACGGTCCGGGCGGTCCGGGTGAAGCCCGACCGGTCGTCGCCGCCCAGCACGGACGGCAGCGCCGCCGCGACCAGGAGGAGGGCCGCCGCACGCGGGTCCAGCAGGTGCGGGGCGAGCCACGCCAGGGCCGGCAGGGCCACCGAGGCCGTCACCAGCACGGCCAGGTCGCCCCGGCGCAGCCCCGCCATCCGGGCGTACTCGCCGGCCGCGACCACGCCGAGCCCGGCGGCCAGCGCGTACGTTCCGCCGCCGCCCAGGAAGAACGCCCCCAGGAAGACCGGGGCGACCAGCGCCCAGGTCCGCCAGCGCCTGCGCAGTTCGGCGCGCATCCGCAACCGCGCGGGGAGGACCGCGACGGCGACCCCGCCCGCGCCCAGCACACCCGCGACGAGCGGCAGGGCGCGGGCGGCCGCCTCCTCGGCGATCAGTACGGCGCTCATGCCAACTCCCGCCGGAGTCCGGCCAGCCGGAGCGCCGCGGTGAGCAGCGAGCCCGCGGCGATCACGATCAGCACCGGGACGGCCCAGCCGCTCGCGGCGGCGACCACCACCAGCAGGCAGCGCTCGGTCTTGCCGACCGGGCCGCCGTTGCGCCGGGGCGCCCCGGCGGCGGCCCCGGCCAGCGAGACCCAGGACGGCAGCGTGGCCGCGAGGGCCGCCACGGCCACCAGCCCGAGCGGGGCGAGCGCCAGGAAACCGGCCAGCACCACCAGGTCCGCGACCCGGTCGCCCAGCTCGTTGAGGACCGCGCCGCGCCGGGTCGTACGGCCCGTGTCGCGGGCCAGCGCGCCGTCCAGGTTGGCGAAGGCGAGCCGCGCCGCGAGGAGGACCGCGACCGGCAGGGCGGCCGGGCCCGGGGGCAGCAGGGCCAGGGCGGCGGCGGCACCGGCCGCGGCGGCCACACCGGCGGCGGTGAGGGTGTCGGGCGACACCTCACGGCGGGCCAGCGAGGCGCGGACACCGGAGAGCCGGTCCGCGTACCAGGGCTTGAGAGCGTAGAGGCCGTTCATGGCTGCAACTCTCGTGCGACGCACGTTCTTTCGGCACGGGGCGGGTACTCAAGTACGGCTGAGTACCCGGGCGGGGGGCTACTGCCCGGCCGTACGGATGGGCTACTGCCCGGTCGTACGGATCAGCATCTTGCCGGTGTTCTCGCCGCGCAGCATGCCCAGGAAGCCGTCCACGGTCCGCTCGAACCCATCCACCACCGTGACGTCCGGCGCGATCCGGCCGGTGCGCAGCCGAGGCACGAGCAGGGCCTCCAACTCGCCCTGCGCGTCCCGGTGGTTGCGGACGAGCACGCCTTCGAGGCGCAGGCTCTTGCCCACCACGTCGAACAGGTTGCGCGGGGCCGGCGGCGGCCGGTGGGCCGAGTGGTACTGGGCGATGGCGCCGACCCAGGCGATCCGGCCGAACTCGCGCATCGCCGCGATCGTGCCCTCCAGGTGGTCTCCGCCGACGTTGTCCACGGCGGCGTCGATCCCGTCCGGCGCGGCCTTCGCCAGCAGCTCGCCGACCGGCCCGTCGTGGTAGTCGAACGCGGCGTCGAAGCCGAGCTCCGAGGTGAGCCGGGCGGCCTTCGCCGCCGAGCCCGCGCTGCCGACGATCCGGCCCGCGCCGAGCAGCCGGGCGATCCGGCCGACCGCCGTGCCCACCCCGCCCGCGGCGGCGGAGACGAACAGGTCCTGCCCCGGCCGCAGTTCCAGGACACGCGTCAGGGCCACGTAGGCGGTGAGCCCCGTGCCGCCGAGGATCGAGAGGTGGGCGGTCAGCGGCACCCCCTCGTACGACGGGAGCAGGCGGGTGCCGTCGGTGCCGGCCGTGACCAGGGCGTGGGTGCGCCAGCCCTGCCGGTGGAAGACGAGGTCGCCCTCCGCGAGGCCCGGGTCCAGGGAGGCGGTGACCCGGCCCACCGCGCGTCCCTCCAACGGTGCGTTCAGCTCCCAGCCCTCGTCCATCTCCTCGCGGTGGTACGGGTCCACGGAGAGGTAGAGGTTCTCCACCAGGGCCTGCCCGGGGGCGGGGGCGGGCAGCGGGGACTCGGCGAGGGCGAAGAGATCCGGGGTGGGGAAGCCCGTGGGGCGGGCGGTCAGGTGGAAGGCGCGGGCGGTGCGGGTCGTCGTCATGGCAGTGACCGTAGGAAGGAACTTTCCGGCCCGGCAGCGGGTTGCGTCGATGGAAAGACCGTTTCCATGAACAGCTTTCATGGATCGGCGGATCGAATGGATCGAGGGGACCCGCGCGATGGCCGACCTGACCCCGCACGAGCTGCGCATCCTGCTCGCCGTCGAGAGCGCGGGCAGCTTCTCCGGCGCCGCCGTGGCTCTGGACATGACGCAGTCGGCCGTCTCCCACGCGGTCCGGGCGAGCGAGCGCAGGATCGGCGCCGTCCTCTTCGAGCGCGGCCGCAAGGGTGCCACGCCCACCCCGGCGGGCGCGAGCGCACTCGGGTACGCCCGGCGCGTCCTGCGGCTGTTGGAGCTGATGGGCGCCGAGGCGCGGGCGGCCGCGGCCGGGCCCGGGGCGGCCGCCCCGGCGGGGGTACTGCGGATCGCGGCCTTCCGCAGCGCCGCGCTGCATCTGCTGCCGCCCGCCCTGGAACGGCTGCGGGCGCGCCACCCGGGGATCGAACCGGTGGTGCGGGTGGTGCGCGAGCTGGGGCGGGGCACGGCGGGCGAGGTCCTGGCCGGGCGCGCCGATCTGGGGATCGCGACCATCGGGACGAGTGCGCCGGTCCCCGATGAGCTGGTCGGGGGAGTGCTGCGGGAGGAGGAGTACGCCCTCGTGTACCCGGCCGGTCATCCGGCGCCCCGGACGCTGCCGCTGCTGGACTGGGCGGAGAACTGCACCTCGTACACCCGGGACTGGTGGGCGGCGCAGGACTGGATTCCGCGGGCGACCGTGGAGGCCGAGGACGACGGAGCGGTGCTCTCGATGGTGTCCGCCGGTCTCGGCATGGCGATCATGCCCGGACTGTCCCTCCATGGAGCACCGGACACCGTCGGGATCACCGCACTCGGACCGGAGCGCCCGACCCGCTCCGTGGGCTACGTCACCACCCCTGAGCTGGCACGTTCCCCCGCCGTGCGGGCCCTCATCCGGGAGCTGAGAGTGAGCGGCGGGTGAGTCGCCGTAAACCTCCGTCTCAGATAGTAGGAAGTCCGAGTAATTATGGAGACAGACCGGCGAGGCTGTTCTAGCTTTGTAGAAGCCGAACGTCTCGCTCGATCAAGCGACTGGCGGTCGTGAGCGCGCGCCCTTGAGCAGGCAACCCCTGCGGCGCCTGCTCCCCGCCCCTTCCGGCACCTCGAAATCACTGATCTCGACATCACTTCACGCTGTTCGATCTCGAAATCCGCGCGATCTCAAGGAGTCGATCCACCATGGCCGAGACCACCATCCGCCGCCGCGTCCGTCACGCCCACCGCCCGGCCGAATCGGAGCGCAAGGCCGCCGCCGCGGCCCTCCAGCGCGCCCTCGACCGCAGGGACAACGGCGGCGCCACCGGTCACTGAACCGGCCCGCCGGCCGCGCTCAGCCGCGGCTGATCTCGAAGTGGTCGACGCGTTCGCCGGACTCGGCGAGTGCGGTGACCTTCATCCGGGCGTTCCGCCCGGTCTCCACCTCCACCGCGAGGAACGAGAAGCCCGTGTAGCGCACCCGCGACCACTCCACGGTCTCGGTGCTCTTCGCGCCGCCCTCGGCCACGTGGTAGGTGTCCACACTCTCCAGGTCCGTGACGTGGCCCTCGTAGCTGTCGGGCGCCGGGAAGTCGTACAGCGCCTTGCCCGCGCCGCCCGCCGTGACGTAGACGATGCCGTCCCGCCTCGGGTCGGTGCGCCCGCCGATGGGCACCTCGCGCTTCACGGTGTTCCTCAGGATCGCGTCGGTGCGCTCGTAGACGTGGTTGTGCCCGTTGATGACCAGGTCCACCTGGTGCTTCTCGAAGAGCGGCACCCAGGCGTCCCGCACCCCGCCGTCCGAGGCGTGCGCGTTCGTCGTGGAGAAGGCGCAGTGGTGGAAGAAGACCACCAGGAAGTCGATGTCGTGGCGGGCCCGCAGCTCGCCCAGGCGCCGGTCCAGCCACTTGGTCTGCCTGCCGCCGCTGATTCCGAAGTTGGCGGGGATCTCGTAGCTGACGTCGTTGGCGTCCAGCGCGATCACGCCGACGTTGCCGTGCACGAAGGAGTAGGCGCCGGGCTGGTTGACCGGGTCCGGGCCGTTGTCCGGCAGGGTCCAGCGGGCGTTCTGGCCGCCGTAGCCGTCCGGCGAGTACCAGGCCTCCATGTCGTGGTTGCCGGTCGTCACCATCCACGGCACGGTCTTGGAGACCGTCTCCGTCTGCGCCAGGAACTGGTCCCAGGTGCGCGCGTCATAGGTGTCGCTCGTCCGGCCGGAGCCCGACGGGTCGGCGTAGCAGATGTCACCCGCGTGCAGGTGGAAGGCCGGGTTCTGGCCCAGGATCAGCTGGTCGTTGCCGAGCGCGTGGTAGCTGACGCCCTGGTCGCCGAAGGCGGTGAAGGTGAAGTTCCGGGCGTGCGGGGGCGCGGTGGTGAAGGTGCCGAGCGTGCCCAGGTTGCGGGTGTCGGCCGGGTCGAAGCCGTCGTGGCCGACGCCGTAGTAGTACGTCGTGCCGGGCTTCAGCCGCTCCAGGGACGCGTGTACGTAGAACTGCTCGGCCGCCGCGATCTTGCCGTCGTTCAGCAGCGGCGTCGTCAGGTGGCGCACCTCGGCGTCGATCTTCCGGCTCAGCGCCCACGGCTTGAGCCCGATGCGGACGTAGGGGCGGCGCACCGCGAACGGCACCTGCCAGGAGACCGCCATCCGCGTCCTCGGGTCGGCGCCGTACGCCAGGTGCCGGCCGAACGGGGCGACCAGCGAGCCGTCGACCCGGGTGGTGGCGCGCGAGGTGACCACGGTGGGCGCCGCGTAGGCGGGGGAGGAGGCGAGGCCGATCCCGGTGCCGACGACGGCCGCGGTCGCCGCGCCGGTCCGCAGCGCCCCGCGGCGGGTCAGCCGGGTGCGCAGGTAGTCGTGCTGCTCGGCCATGCTCATGCGGTCGGCGAGCTTCTCGGGGATACCGAAACGGGGGATGTCCATGGCCGACAACCTCCACCGGCCGCCTGACCTGATCCCGTCGAATAGGTGAACGGTACACGTACAGCTGCCCATGTGTCCGTATGGTGGACGTGACGTGTCATGGGGTGGGACGGGCAGTAAGGTGCCGGACATGTCTCGCAGCATCAATCTCGCAGTGATCCCCGGTGACGGTATCGGCCAGGAGGTCGTGGCCCAGGGCCTCAAGGTCCTCAACGCTGTTCTCCCGCAGGATGTGAAGCTGGAGACCAAGGAGTACGACCTTGGCGCCCGGCGCTGGCACCGTACCGGCGAAACCCTTCCCGACGCGGAGCTCGAAGCCCTCAAGGGCCACGACGCCATCCTGCTCGGCGCGATCGGTGACCCGTCCGTGCCCTCCGGCGTCCTGGAGCGCGGGCTGCTGCTGAAGCTGCGCTTCGCCTTCGACCACTTCATCAACCTGCGGCCGTCGAAGCTGTTCCCGAACACGGACACCCCGCTGGCCGGCCGTCCGGACATCGACTTCGTCGTCGTCCGCGAGGGCACCGAGGGCCCGTACACCGGCAACGGCGGCTCGCTGCGCACCGGCACGGAGCACGAGGTCGCCACCGAGGTCAGCCTGAACACCGCCTTCGGTGTCGAGCGGGTCGTCCGCGACGCCTTCGAGCGCGCCGCCGCCCGCCCGCGCAAGAAGCTGACGCTGGTCCACAAGAACAACGTCCTCGTCTACGCGGGCCACCTGTGGAAGAACACCTTCGACAAGGTCGCCGCCGAATACCCGCAGGTCACCACCGACTACCTGCATGTCGACGCCGCGACGATCTTCTTCGTCACGCAGCCGGAGCGCTTCGACGTCATCGTCACCGACAACCTCTTCGGTGACATCCTCACCGACCTCGCCGCGGCCGTCTCCGGCGGCATCGGCCTGGCCGCCTCCGGCAACGTCAACCCGACGGGCGCCTTCCCGTCGATGTTCGAGCCGGTCCACGGCTCCGCCCCCGACATCGCGGGGCAGGGCAAGGCCGACCCGACCGCCACGATCCTCTCCGTCGCCCTCCTACTGCGCCACCTCGGCTACGAGGCCGAGGCCGCGCGCATCGAGGACGCCGTCTCCGCCGACCTCGCGGAGCGAGGGGGGCAGCTCCCAGGCTCTTCGGGCTCTGGGGGAGGTTCCGCTCGCAGCACCGACGAGATCGGCGACGCCCTCGCGGTACGCGTAGCGGGCTGATCCGACGACTCCCACAGAAGCCGCCGGGTCGCAACGCACCCGGCGGCTTCTCCTGTGCGGCCCCGGGTGTCACCATCGAACCCTGGACCGCATTCGCGCCATTTCCTGCACGGCCCCCGTCGGGCGATAATCGAACGGGACCGTGGTTCGCAGTGAAGCTCGGACGTCCTAGCACCTGTCCCCGTCAGGGGCGCGGACGCGGTCCTACACACACAAAACGGTGAAGGACAACTCATGACGACGCCCACGATCGAGCTCAAGCCCTCCTCGAACCCGCTGTCCGACGCGGAGCGCGAGGCGTACATGGCCAATCCCGGTTTCGGCCGCTACTTCACCGACCACATGGTGACGATCAAGTGGACCGAGGGCCGCGGCTGGCACGACGCCCAGCTCGTCCCGTACGGGCCGCTGGCGCTCGATCCCGCCAATATGACGCTGCACTACGGCCAGGAGATCTTCGAGGGCCTCAAGGCCTACCGCCAGCCCGACGGCTCGGTCGCCACCTTCCGCCCCGAGGCCAACGCCGCCCGCTTCCGGGCGTCCGCGCACCGGGTCGCCATGCCCGAGCTGCCCGTCGAGACCTTCGTCGCGGCCTGTGACGCGCTCGTCCGCCAGGACGAGGCGTGGGTGCCGCCGCACGGCGGCGAGGAGTCCCTCTACCTGCGTCCCTTCATGATCGCGACCGAGGTCGGCCTCGGTGTGCGGCCGGCCAACGAGTACCTCTTCGTCGTGATCGCCTCGCCCGCCGGCGCCTACTTCCCCGGCGGTGTGAAGCCGGTCTCCATCTGGCTCTCCGAGGACCGGGTGCGCGCCGTCCCCGGCGGCATGGGCGACGCCAAGACCGGCGGCAACTACGCCGCGTCCCTCCTCGCCCAGGCCGAGGCCGCCGCCAAGGGCTGCGACCAGGTCGCCTACCTCGACGCCGTCGAGCACAAGTGGGTGGAGGAGCTGGGCGGGATGAACCTCTACTTCGTCTACGGCAACAAGATCGTCACCCCGGCCCTGACCGGCTCCCTGCTCGCGGGCATCACCCGTGACTCGCTCCTCAAGGTCGCCGCCGACCTCGGCTACGAGCCCGAGGAGGCCCGCGTCTCCATCGACCAGTGGCGCGACGACACCGCCGCCGGCACCCTCACCGAGGTCTTCGCCTGCGGCACGGCCGCCGTCATCACCCCCGTCGGCACCGTGAAGAGCGCGGGCGCCGAGTGGACCCAGGGCGACGGCACGCCCGGCCCGGTCACCCTCCGGCTGCGCGAGCAGCTGCTCGACATCCAGCGCGGTGTCGCCGAGGACACCCACGGCTGGATGCACTCCCTGGCGTAAGGGCGCGCGGGCGGGAGGGCCGGGCCCGGTGCCCGGACTTCCCGCGACCGCATCCTGAGACGGGGCGGGGCGCGGGGGCGGTCCTGTGCCAGACTGCTTCCGTGTCCTCGTTCGTCATGATTATTGGCAACAGGCGCGCCGGTCCGCAGTGACCGTCCCGTACCACCACGTACGGCGCGGCCACCGTGCCCCAGACCCGCGCGCAGACCTCTCGCACCCGCGAGGGGTTTTTTGTTTTCCGGCCCTCACCTCGGCCGGGACGCGAGGCGCGCGGGATGATGGGGGCAAGTGGAGCCAGACCGTCCGGATCCACTCACCCGACAGGAGTCAGACCAGCAATGACCACCAAGGCCAAGGCCACCGACGACAGCTTCCATGTCTTCGACACCACGCTGCGCGACGGTTCACAGCGTGAAGGCATCAACCTGACGGTCGCCGACAAGCTGACCATCGCCCGGCATCTGGACGACTTCGGCGTCGGCTTCATCGAGGGCGGCTGGCCGGGCGCCAACCCCCGCGACACCGAGTTCTTCGCCCGCGCGCGCCAGGAGATCGAGTTCCGCAACGCCCAGCTGGTCGCCTTCGGCGCCACCCGCAGGGCGGGCGGCTCGGCGGCGACGGACCCCCAGGTCAAGGCGCTCCTGGAGTCGGGCGCCCCGGTGATCACGCTGGTCGCCAAGTCCCACGACCGCCATGTGGAACTCGCCCTGCGCACCACCCTGGAGGAGAACCTGGAGATGGTCCGCGACACCGTCTCCCACCTCCGCGAACAGGGCCGCCGGGTCTTCGTCGACTGCGAGCACTTCTTCGACGGCTACCGCGCCAACCCCGAGTACGCCAAGGCCGTGGTCAAGGCCGCGTCCGAGGCCGGCGCCGACGTCGTCATCCTCTGCGACACCAACGGCGGGATGCTCCCGGCCCAGATCCAGGCCGTCGTCTCCACCGTCCTCGCCGACACGGGCGCCCGGCTCGGCATCCACGCCCAGGACGACACCGGCTGCGCCGTCGCCAACACCCTGGCCGCCGTGGACGCGGGCGCCACCCACGTCCAGTGCACCGCCAACGGCTACGGCGAGCGCGTCGGCAACGCCAACCTCTTCCCCGTCGTCGCCGCGCTGGAGCTCAAGTACGGCAAGACGGTGCTGCCCGAGGGCGCCCTCGCCGACATGACCCGTGTCTCGCACGCCATCGCCGAGGTCGTCAACCTCACCCCCTCCACCCACCAGCCCTACGTCGGCG
Source organism: Streptomyces sp. ATexAB-D23 (assembly GCF_000373645.1). Lineage (GTDB taxonomy): Bacteria > Actinomycetota > Actinomycetes > Streptomycetales > Streptomycetaceae > Streptomyces > Streptomyces castrisilvae. The sequence continues at coordinate 69,386 of NZ_KB892018.1, forward strand.
TCTCCGCCTTCGCGCACAAGGCCGGACTGCACGCCTCCGCGATCAAGGTCGACCCGGACCTGTACCAGCACATCGATCCGGCCCTGGTCGGCAACACCATGCGGATGCTGGTCTCCGACATGGCCGGCCGCGCCTCCATCGAGCTCAAGAGCGACGAGCTGGGCATCGACCTCGGCGGCGACCGCGAGCTGGTCGGCCGGGTCGTGGAGCGGGTCAAGGAGCGCGAACTCAAGGGCTACACCTACGAGGCGGCCGACGCCTCCTTCGAACTCCTGCTGCGCGCCGAGGCCGAGGGCCGGGTGCGGCGCTACTTCCGCACCGAGTCCTGGCGCGCGATCGTCGAGGACCGCCCCGACGGCACCCACGCCAACGAGGCGACCGTGAAGCTCTGGGCCAAGGGCGAGCGCATCGTGGCCACCGCCGAGGGCAACGGCCCGGTCAACGCCCTGGACCGGGCGCTGCGCGTGGCCCTGGAGCGGATCTACCCGCAGCTCGCCAAGCTGGAGCTGATGGACTACAAGGTCCGCATCCTGGAGGGCCGCACCGGCACCGACTCGACCACCCGCGTCCTCATCACCACGGGCGACGGCACCGCCGAGTGGTCGACCGTCGGGGTCGCCGAGAACATCATCGCGGCGTCCTGGCAGGCGCTGGAGGACGCGTACACCTTCGGCCTGCTGCGGGCCGGAGTGGAGCCCACCGACTGACGCACCGGCACGACGCCGGTACGGCACACCGATACGACGCACCGCCCCCGTTCACCCGCCGGTTCCCGGCGGGGCGAGCGGGGGCGCGCGCGTTTTCGGACCGTGTACGCGGTCAGAGTGAACTGCCTCCACAGGCTCACGTCAAGGGCCTGTGCGTTCAGGAGTTGAACTCAGGGGCCGTGTCCGGACCGTTAGCAAATGGGTACGGACCAATCTGGACGTGAAGTATTGACGGCCCCGTTTCGGCGGGGTTAACTCACGCCACCAACGCCGGTACCGGTTCCGGAACCGGTTGCGGTACCGGTTCCATCGCCGGTCGTTCCCTGCCCCGTTGTGTGATCCGTCCTGTTATGTCCCGGAGGCCCCCGATGCGTGTCACCATCGCTGATGTCGCCCGCGAGGCCGGCGTCAGCAAGACGACCGTTTCCCGGGTGATCAACACCAAGGGCGAAGTGGACGGTTCGACGGCGGCCCGTGTTCGTGAAGTGATCGCACAGCTCGGTTACGTGCCCAGCTCGGGCGCCGTCGGTCTGGCCCGCGGCAGCAGCCGTACGGTCGGCATGCTGGTGCCCTCGCTGACCTGGCCGTGGATGGGCGAGGTGCTCCAGGGCGTCGTCGACACCGTCGAGGCCGCCGACTACGGGCTGCTGCTGTTCACCTGCAACCGCGGGGCCGAGTCCGTCCAGCGCTTCACCAGCCAGGTGTCGGCGCGGGCCTTCGACGGACTGGTCGTGGTGGAACCCGAGAACACCCTGGACCACCTCACCGAACTGCACCGTGACGGCCTCCCGATCGTGCTGATCGACGATCGCGGCCACCACCCCGAATTCCCCTCCGTCGTGACCACCAACCACGAAGGAGGCGCGTCGGCCGCCCGTCATCTGCGGGACGCCGGCCGCACCAGGCCCGTCGTGATCACGGGCCCCCAGGACTTCGGCTGCGTCACCGACCGGCTGGCGGGATTCCTCTCGGTCCTGCCCACCGATCTCGTCGTGCGCGGGGACTTCACCGAACTCTGCGGCCGCCAGGCCATGGAGGAACTCCTCGCGTCCGGCACGGAGTTCGACTCGGTCTTCGCGCACAACGACATCACCGCGGCAGGGGTACTGCGGGCGCTGCGCGCCGCCGGCAGGACCGTGCCCGGTGACATCGCGGTCGTCGGCTTCGACGACATCCCGATGGCCGAGCACACCGAACCGCCCCTGACGACCGTGCGCCAGCCCACCCGGCAGATGGGTGAGACGGCCGCACGGATGCTGCTCTCCCACCTCGGCGGCACGCCCGTACCCGACGCACCGGTCGTGCTGCCCACCGAACTGGTCGTGCGCCACTCGGCGCCCTAGCGGACAGGGCCCAGGCCCGCACCGCACCCGCAACGCCCGCACTCGGCGCGCCGAGCGCTGCCCGTTTCCGGATCTCCCAGACCCGCCAGTCCCTCCTGGAGTCGTTATGTCCGCACGCCGTCACACGCTCAGAGCCGCAGCGCTCGCCACCGCGGTGGTCGCACTCGCCGCCGGCTGTTCCTCGGCCAACTCGAACCACAACAAGAACAGCGGCAGCGCCGCTTCGGGCGTCCTGACGCTGGGCAAGCCGGACGGGCCGCAGACGAACAACAGCAACCCCTTCCTCAGCACCTCGGCCGGCGCCACCCTCGGCTACCGCTGGATGATCTACGAGCCGCTGGCGATGACGAGCCAGATCCGGCCCGCCGACAAGGCCGACCCGTGGCTGGCGACCGACTGGAAGTGGGACCTCAACTTCACCAAGGTCACCTTCACCCTCGACGACCGGGCCAAGTGGGCCGACGGCAAGCCGCTGACCGCCGAGGACGTGGCGTTCACCTTCGACCTGCTGAAGAAGCACCCCGCGCTCAACGGCGACGGCATCGAGTGGGGCGGGATCGAGGTCAAGGACAAGAAGGTCGTCCTGACCTTCGACGAGTCGCAGTACGTCAACCAGAACAAGATCATCCAGCAGTTCATCGTGCCCAAGCACATCTGGGAGGGCGTGAAGAACCCGGAGACCTGGCCCAACCGCACGCCCGTCGGCTCGGGCCCGTACAAGCTGAAGACCTTCACGCCGCAGACCACCACGCTGACCGCGACGCCCACCTACTGGAAGGGCTCGACCAAGGTCAAGGAGCTGCGCTACAGCACGTACAACGACAACAGCGCCGCCACCACCGCCCTGGCCAACGGCAAGCTGGAGTGGTCCTTCGTCTTCATGCCGGACTACAAGAAGCTGTTCATCGCCAAGGACCCGGACAACCACAAGCTGTGGTTCCCCTCCGGGCTCGGCATCCACGGCCTGTGGTTCAACACCACCCGCGCCCCGTTCGACAACCCGGCGCTGCGCAAGGCCATGGCGATGGTCGTGGACCGCAACGCGATCTACACCCAGGCCGAGGCCACGCTCTACCCGGAGATCACCAACCCGACCGGCATCCCGCTGCCCGCCGGTGACTCGTTCATCTCGCCCGAGTACAAGAACGCCACCACCAAGCCGGACGTCGAGGGCGCCAAGAAGGTCCTGGAGAAGGCCGGCTTCACGCTGAGCGGCGGTGTCCTCAAGGACCCGAAGGGCAAGCCGGTGAAGCTCACCTTCACCGACCCGGCCGGCTGGAACGACTACATCACCGGCCTGTCGATCATCAAGGACAACATCAAGCAGATCGGCATCGACGCCAAGGTCAAGACCCAGACGGCCGAGGCGTGGGGCAACGACGTCGCCAACGGCAACTTCGACGCCACCCTGCACTGGACCAACAGCGGCGCCACCCCGTACGACATGTACCAGAACATCATGGACGGCGCGATCCTCCAGCCCATCGGCAAGGCGTCCCAGGCCGGCAACTTCGGCCGCTTCAAGAGCCCCGAGGCCACCGAGGCGCTGAAGGACTTCGCCCAGGCCACCACGGACACCGCCCGCACCTCGGCGATGAACACCCTCCAGAAGATCATGGTCGAGCAGGCGCCGATGATCCCGACCGCCGCGGCGCCCATCGGGGCGGAGTACTCCACGAAGAACTGGGTGGGCTGGCCCACCGAGGACGACCCGTACGCCGACCCGCAGCACACCCAGCGCTCCTCACTGGAGATCGTGCTGAAGCTCAAGCCCGCCAAGTAGTACGCAGGGATCAGGGACCAGGTACCGGCCATGTCTGAACAGTCAGAGAACAACCACATCGTGCTCGAAGCACGCGGAGTCACCAAGCACTTCGCCGTGCGGCGCACCGGCCGCGATCTCCTCGCGGGCAAGCGCCGCGCCGTCCACGCCGTCGACGACGTCTCGCTGCGACTGCGGCGCGGCACCGTCACGGCACTGGTGGGGGAGTCGGGCTCCGGGAAGTCCACCGTCGCCAGACTGCTCGCCCAGCTGTATCCGCTCACCTCGGGCGAGATCCACCTGGGCGGGCAGCCGGTGAAGGCCGGACGTGGCCGGTCCTTCCGCAGTTACGTACGCCGGGTCCAGCTCATCTTCCAGGACCCGTTCGCCTCGCTGAACCCGGTGCACACCGTGCGCTACCACCTGACCCGGGCACTGAAGATCCACGGCCGGGCGGGCAGCGGCGAGGCGGAACTGGAGAAGAACCTGACCGCTCTGCTGAACCGCGTCCAGCTGACTCCTCCTCATCAGTACCTGGACAAGTTCCCGCACGAGCTGTCGGGCGGTCAGCGCCAGCGCGTGGCCATCGCCCGCGCGCTCGGCGCCGACCCCCAGGTCCTCCTGGCCGACGAGCCGGTCTCGATGCTGGACGTCTCCATCCGGCTCGGGGTGCTCAACCTGCTCAAGGACCTCAAGGACCGGCTCCACCTCGCGATCCTCTACATCACCCACGACATCGCCTCCGCCCGCTACTTCGCGGACACCACGCTGGTGATGTACGCGGGCCGGATCGTCGAGGGCGGTGACAGCGAGACCGTCACCCAGCGCCCCGCACACCCCTACACCCAGCTGCTCATCGCCTCGGCGCCCGACCCGGACCGGGTCGTCGCCGAGGAGGAGCAGGAGGAGACCGGCAGCGGCGAGCCCCCCTCGCTCATCGACCCGCCGGCCGGCTGCCGCTTCCACCCCCGCTGCCCCAAGGCGATGGAGCGCTGCCGCACCGAACTGCCGCCGCGCTTCGACCTCGCCGACGGCCAGTGGGCCGCCTGCTGGCTGTACGAGGGCGACGGCACCGCCCGCACCGACGACCACGAGAAGGAGGCTGCGAAGTGAAGTACCTGCTCCAACGGCTCGCCTTCTACCTGGTCACCGCCTGGGCAGCCATCACGATCAACTTCCTCATCCCGCGACTGATGCCCGGCGACCCCGTCCAGGCGCTCATCGCCCGCTACCAGGGTCAGCTGGACACCAACGCGATCATGTCGCTGAAGGCCCTGTTCGGCCTCGACAAGAAGCAGTCGCTCTGGGAGCAGTACACCGACTACTGGGCGCACCTCTTCCACGGCGACCTCGGGATGTCCTTCACCTTCTTCCCCACCCCGGTCAGCGAGGTCATCGGCCAGGCGCTGCCCTGGACGCTCGCGCTCGTCGGCATCACCACCCTGATCAGCTTCGTCCTCGGCACCGGCATCGGCGTCTTCACCGGCTGGCGGCGCGGCTCCTGGATGGACAGCCTGCTGCCCGTCACCACGTTCATTTCCGCCATCCCGTACTTCTGGCTCGGCCTCATCGCGATCTCGCTGTTCGCCGTCAAGTGGCCGATGTTCCCCTTCGAGGGCGGGTACGACAACTCCCTCGTCCCGGCCTTCGACTGGCCGTTCATCTCCAGCGCGCTCTACCACGGGGTGCTGCCGGGCGTGACGATCGTCCTGAGCGCCGTGGCCGGCTGGATCCTCGGCATGCGCAACATGATGGTGACCGTCTCCAGCGAGGACTACGTGATGGTCGCCCAGGCCAAGGGCCTCTCCGAGCGCCGGGTGATGTTCGGATACGCGGCACGCAACGCGATCCTGCCCAACATCTCCGGCTTCGCCCTCTCGCTCGGCCTCATCGTCGGCGGCACGCTCCTGGTCGAGATGGTCTTCAACTACCCGGGCATCGGCTTCCAGCTCCTCCAGGGCGTGGGCGCCAAGGACTACCCCCTCATGCAGGGCATCTTCCTGATCATCACGCTCTCCGTCCTCGTGGCGAACCTCCTCGCCGACGTCCTCTACATGGTCCTCGACCCCCGTACCCGAAGGGAGGCGTAGGGCGATGGCCGTCACCGCCACCGAAGTCGCCGTACTCGACGCGGCCGAAACCCCGGCAGCGAGCAAGCGCAGGTTCCGTTTCCTGCGCGGACGCAAGACCGTCGTCGGGCTGTGCATCCTGCTCTTCTTCGTGCTGATCGCGATCATCGGCCCGTGGATCGCCCCGTACGACCCCGACGCGATGAGCAGCGACCTGCTCCAGCCGCCTTCCGGTTCGCACTGGTTCGGCACCACGCACACCGGTCAGGACGTGCTCTCGCAGATCCTCGTCGGCACCCGAGGCGTCCTCGTCGTCGGCTTCGTCGCCGGCATCCTCGCCACGGTCCTGTCCGTGCTGATCGGGGTCACCGCCGGCTTCCTCGGCGGCGTGGCCGACGAGGCGCTGTCGCTGCTGTCCAACGTCTTCCTGGTCATCCCCGGACTGCCGCTGATCATCATCATCGCCAGCTTCGTCTCGGACACCGGGGACCTGCTGATCGCCTTCGTCATCGCCCTCACCTCCTGGGCCTGGGGCGCCCGTGTGCTGCGCGCCCAGACGCTGTCGCTGCGCCGCCGCGACTACGTGGAGGCGGCCCGCGCCACGGGCGAGCCGACCTGGCGGATCATCATCTTCGAGGTCATGCCCAACCTGACCGCCGTCATCGCCTCCGGCTTCGTCGGCACGGTCATCTTCGCGATCCTCTCCGAGATCACCCTCGCCTTCATCGGCGTCGCCGACATCTCCAACTGGAACTGGGGGACCGTCCTGTTCTGGGCGCAGTCCAACCAGGCACTCGCCCAGGGCGCCTGGTGGTGGTTCGTCCCGGCCGGGCTCTTCATCGCCCTGCTCGGCATGTCCCTCGCGCTCATCAACTTCGGCATCGACGAGTTCGTCAACCCGCGGCTGCGCACCGAGACCGGCGGCTCCCGCAAGGTCCGGATGCGCGTCGGCTTCACCCCGGTGGCCCGTACCGGCACCACCCCGCACAAGGAGACCCGCTCATGAGCGAGCCCGTCCTCACGATCAGCGGCCTCAACGTCGACTACGGGACCGGGAACGACGCCGTCCACGCCCTGCGCGACGTCGACCTCACCCTGCACCGCGGCGAGGTGCTCGGCCTGGCCGGCGAGTCGGGCTCCGGCAAGTCCACCCTGGCCTACGCGGTCACCCGGCTGCTCTCCCCGCCCGGGGTCATCACCGGCGGCGACGTCCACTACCACCAGCGCGACGGCTCCGCCCTGGACCTGCTGGCCCTGTCGGCGACCGAACTGCGCGCCTTCCGCTGGCAGGAGCTGTCGATCGTCTTCCAGGGCGCGATGAACTCCCTCAACCCGGTGCACACGGTCCACAGCCAGCTCACCGACGTCCTCCAGGCCCACCGCCCGGAGATGCGGAAGAACGAGCGCACCGACCGGGCCAGGGAACTGCTGAACCTGGTCGGGATATCCGCCGACCGGCTCGGCGCCTACCCGCACCAGCTCTCCGGCGGCATGCGCCAGCGCGTGATGATCGCGATGGCGCTCGCCCTGGAACCCGAGATCGTCATCATGGACGAGCCCACCACCGCGCTCGACGTCGTGATGCAGCGCCAGATCCTGCGCCAGCTGGTCAGGCTCCGCGAGGAACTGGGCTTCTCGGTCGTCTTCATCACCCACGACATCTCGCTGCTGATCGAGTTCTCCGACCGCATCGCGATCATGTACGGGGGCCGGATCGTCGAGCAGGCCGGCGCCTCCGAGATCTACCGCGACCCCCGCCACCCCTACAGCGCCGGGCTGCTGCACTCCTTCCCCGCGCTGCACGGCCCCCGCCGCGAACTCAGCGGCATCCCCGGCTCGCCCCCGCACCTGTCGGCGATGCCGGCCGGCTGCGCCTTCCACCCCCGCTGCGCCAAGAAGGTCGAGGGCTGCGACACCCACGTCCCGGTGCTCGCGACGCCGGACACGGACGGCTCCCGCTCGGTGGCCTGCTGGCTCCACCACGAGGCCCCGGCCCCGGCCGCCGCCCGTTCGTAGCGTCTCAGAGCACCGCACACCACAGGAGAACCATGAACCTCGTCACCCCCCAGGCCTACGCCCGCGAGATCGCCGCCCAGGCCGTACCCGGCCTGCCCGCCGGTTTCCGCTGGGGCGTCGCCACAGCCGCCTACCAGATCGAGGGCGCGGCGGCCGAGGACGGCAGAACGCCGTCCATCTGGGACACGTACTGCAGGGTGCCGGGCATGGTCGTCCGCGGCGAGAACGGTGACGTGGCCTGCGACCACTACCACCGCATGCCCGAGGACGTCTCGCTGATCGCGGACCTCGGCGTCGACACGTACCGCTTCTCGCTCGCCTGGCCGCGCATCCAGCCGGGCGGCCGGGGCCCCGCCAACGCCAAGGGCCTGGACTTCTACAAGCGCCTGGTGGACGAGCTGGAGGCCAAGGGCGTCACCCCCTGGGTCACGCTCTACCACTGGGACCTGCCGCAGGAGCTGGAGGACGCGGGCGGCTGGCCGGTCCGCGACACCGCCTACCGCTTCGCCGAGTACGCCGCCCTCGCCTACGACGCGCTGGGCGACCGGGTCAAGCACTGGACCACGCTCAACGAGCCCTGGTGCTCGGCGATGCTGGGCTACGCCTACGGCAACCAGGCGCCCGGCCGGCAGAACTTCGGCGAGGCGATCCACGCCGTCCACCACCTGCTCCTCGGCCACGGCCTGGCCTCCCAGCACCTGCGCGAGCAGGCCGCGGCCCGCGGCAACGAGCTGGAGCTCGGCCTCACCCTGAACCTGGGCACCGCCACCCCCGAGACCGACAGCCACGAGGACGCCGAGGCGTGCCGGCGCGCCGACGGGCTCGGCGCCCGGATCTATCTGGACCCGGTCGTCAAGGGTGCCTACCCCGAGGACATCGTCACCGACCTCGCCGCCCAGGGCATCGAACTCCCCGTCCAGGACGGCGACCTGGCCGTCATCTCCACCCCGCTGGACGTCCTCGGCGTCAACTTCTACCGCGGCTCGCTGTTCTCCGGTGTCACCGAGGACGGCGCGGCCACGGACGCCGAAGGGCTGCCCGTCACCCGCCAGGTGGAGCGCGATCTGCCGCGCACCGCCATGGACTGGGAGATCACCCCCACCGCCCTGACCGACCTGCTCGTCCGCCTGGAGAACGACTACGGCCTCCCGACGGTCATCACCGAGAACGGTGCCGCCTTCGACGACACCGTCTCCGAGGACGGCGAGATACACGATGCCGACCGCACCACCTATCTCGCCGACCACATCGCCGCCGTCGCCGCCGCCCGCGATCGGGGGGCCGACGTCCGGGGGTACTTCGCCTGGTCGCTGATGGACAACTTCGAGTGGTCCTACGGCTACGACAAGCGATTCGGCATCGTCCGCGTCGACTACGACACGCAGGTGCGGACGCTCAAGGACAGCGCCAAGTGGTACCGCGACACCATCCGCCTCACCCGCAACGCGTAGCCGCGTCCCCGCGCGTGGCCGCGCCACCCTCATGGTTACGAATGGGAGCCCCACCATGCCCTCTCGTACGACTCTGGCAGCCACCACCGCCGCTCTGATAGCCCTGGCCGCCCCCATGGCCTTCGCCGCCCCGGCCCCCCGGCCGGCGGCTGCGGAGGCCGCGGCCTGGGACACGGACCGGGCGGCAGCCGCCTACACCGCCGACCCCGGGTCGGTCACCGCCTCCGGCAGCGAGAACGACGCCGCCGGACCGGGCAAGGCCGTCGACGGCGACGGCAGCACCCGCTGGACCAGCGACGGGGCCGACGACGCCTGGATACAGGTCGACCTCGGCTCCTCGATCCGGGTCAGCAGCGTCACCCTGGACTGGGACGAGACCGCCTACGGCAAGAAGTACGTCCTTGAGGTGTCCGGGAACGGCACCGACTGGACCGCCTTCTACACCGAGGACGCCGGCACGGGCGGCAGCGTCACCGCGCACACCTACCCGCAGGAGACCACCGGCCGCTACGTCCGGATGCGCGGCGTCGAGCGCGCCACCGGCTCCGGCTACTCCCTGGCCTCCTTCAAGGTGTACGGGGGCGAGCCCGCCCCCGCCTCCACCACCCGCGCCAACCTCGCCCTGAACCACCCCGCCTACGGCGACCTCTACCAGGACGCCGGAAGCTCGCCCGCCTTCGTCACCGACGGCGGCTGGCCGGCCGACCTCAAGGGCGGCCAGTCCCGCTGGTCCAGCGACTGGAACGCCAACCGCTGGGTCGGGGTGGACCTCGGAGCCACCTCCACGATCGACAGCGTCGACCTGTACTGGGAGGCGGCCTACGGCGTCGACTACCGCATCCAGGTCTCCGACGACAACCGCACCTGGCAGACCGTCTACCAGCCATCCGCCGATGAGGTCGCCGCCCGCCGCGCCGACGTACAGGCACCCGGCGACGCGGCCGGCCGCCACGACACCATCACCCTGCCCACCCCGGCGACCGGCCGCTACGTGCGGATGCTGGGCGTCGAGCGCCGCTCCTTCTACAACCCGGCGCCCTCGACCGCCCAGTTCGGGTACTCGCTCTACGAGTTCCAGGTCTGGGGCACCGGAGGCAGCGCGGACGCCGCCTACCCGGCCCTGCCCAAGGACCCCGGCGGCGCGTACAGCACCACCTTCTTCGACGACTTCGACGGCTCCGGTCTGGACCGCTCCAAGTGGCGGGTGGTGCGCACCGGTACGGAGATGGGCCCGGTCAACGGGGAGTCCCAGGCGTACGTCGACTCGCCGGACAACATCCGCACCGAGAACGGCTCGCTCGTCCTGGAGTCGAAGTACTGCAAGGGCTGCACCCCGACGCCCAACGGCACCTTCGACTTCACCTCCGGCCGCATCGACACCAACACCAAGTTCGACTTCACCTACGGCAAGGTCAGCGCCCGCATGAAGCTGCCGGTCGGTGACGGCTTCTGGCCCGCCTTCTGGCTGCTGGGCAGCAATGTGGACGACCCGGACGTGTCCTGGCCCGGCTCGGGCGAGACGGACATCATGGAGAACATCGGCTACGGCGACTGGACCAGCTCCGGGCTGCACGGCCCCGGCTACTCGGCCGACGGCAACATCGGCGCGCAGCAGACCTATCCGGACGGCGGCAGCGCCGACGAGTGGCACACCTACGGCGTCGAGTGGACGCCCGAGGGCATGACGTTCACCGTCGACGACCGGGTCGTGCAGACGACCTCCCGCCAGAAGATGGAGTCCACGCGCGGCCAGTGGGTCTTCGACCACGACCAGTACGTGATCCTCAACCTGGCACTCGGCGGCGCCTACCCGGCCGGCTGGAACCAGGTCACCGAGCCCTACTGGGGCCTTCCGCAGTCCAGCGTCGACCGCATCGCGCAGGGCGGCATCAAGGCGGAGATCGACTGGGTGCGGGTCGAGCAGAAGAAGTAGCGCAGCAGTGACCTCTTGAGGCATCGCCACCCCCCGGTCCACCCCGCGCGCGGCACGGCACGCTCCCCCGCCGTGCCGCGCGCGGCCACCGCACGAAGGAGCCGCACATGCCACCCCGCACCCGCCGCCGGGCGAGACCCACCACCGCCGCGCTGGCCGCGGCCGCCGTCCTGGCCGGACTGCTCGCCGGGGCCGTCCCCAGCGCCGCGGCCCCGGCCGACGACGAACCCGCCCCCGTCGCCATCGACCGGTTCGAGGGCGAGGTGCCCTTCGCCGAGCAGCCCGCCGAGGGCATCTTCACGTGGGGCGGCGACGCCGACGACCCGCCCACCCTGGAGCTGAAGGAGCGCGCGGACGCCCCCGAGGGCGCCAAGGTCCTCGAAGGCAGCTACGACATCAGCGGCTACGGCGGCTTCAGCCACGACTACGCCGCCGACCAGCCGGCCCACGACTGGTCGGCCCACAAGGGCATCCGCTTCTGGTGGTACGGCCAGAACACGGCGCCCCTGCCGCCCGGTTCGGGCAAGAGGATCAGCTTCGAGATCAAGGACGGCGGCACCGACGGCGAGGCCTCCGAGCTGTGGACGACCTCCTTCACCGACGACTGGGAGGGCTGGCACCAGGTCGAGATACCGTTCGCCGACTTCACCTACCGCGGCGACTACCAGCCCGTCGGCGGTATCGACCAGATCCTCGGCCTGAACGAGATGTGGGGCTACGCCCTCACCCTGCCGCCCGGCGCCCCCGGCACGTTCGCCATGGACGGCATCGAGCTGTACGGCAAGGCCGACGCCGCCCTGAAGGCGAGCGTCGTCACCGACGCGGCCGTGCTCCCGGTCGGACAGGGCACCACCGCCACCATCGGCCTCTCCGTCGCCACGACCGGCTCGGGACCGCTGGAGGAGCCGGTCACCGTCGACTACGAGACGAAGGGCGGCACCGCCGAGTCCGGTACCGACTTCACCCCGGTCAGCGGCAGCTACACCTTCCCCGCGGGCACCGCGTCCGGCACCACGCACCAGGTCTCCGTCACCACGAAGAAGGTCTCCGGCGCCTCCGCCGCGAAGACGATCCCGCTGGAGCTGACCGTCACCGGCGCCAGGGCGCCCAAGGAGAACCCGCAGGTCGTCATCGACGCCCACGGGCTGCCCTACCAGAACGCGAAGCTGCCGGTGAAGCAGCGGGTCGCCGACCTGCTCGCCCGGATGTCGCCCGCCGAGAAGGCCGGCCAGATGACCCAGGCCGAGCGCAACGCGCTCGCCTCGCAGAACGACATCGCCACCTACGACCTCGGCTCGCTGCTCTCCGGCGGCGGCTCGGTCCCCACGCCCAACACCCCCGAGTCGTGGGCGAAGATGGTCGACGGCTACCAGCTGCGCGCCCAGGCCACCCGCTTCCAGATCCCGCTGATCTACGGCGTGGACGCGGTGCACGGCCACAACAACCTGGTCGGCGCCACGATCATGCCGCACAACATCGGCCTCGGGGCCGCGCGGGACCCGAAGCTCGCCGAGAGGACCGGCGCCGTCACCGCGAGCGAGGTGCGCGCCACCGGCGTCCCGTGGGACTTCGCGCCCTGCCTCTGCGTCTCGCGCGACGAGCGCTGGGGCCGCACCTACGAGTCCTACGGTGAGGACCCGGCGCTCGTGGAGTCGCTGGAGACCGTCATCCAGGGCATGCAGGGCGCCGCGTCCGGCAAGGACCTCGCCCGCAACGACAAGGTGCTGGCCACCGCCAAGCACTTCGTCGGCGACGGCGGCACGGAGTACGGCTCATCGACCACCGGTTCGTACCCGATCGACCAGGGCGTCACCAAGGTCACCCGGCAGGAGCTGGAGGCCGTCCACCTGGCACCCTTCACCGAGTCGGTGCGGCGCGGGGTCGGCACGGTCATGCCGTCGTACTCCTCGCTCGACATCATCGGGGACGACGAGGGCCCGGTGAAGATGCACGCCGACGCCGCGATGATCAACGGCGTCCTCAAGGACCGGATGGGCTTCGAGGGCTTCGTCATCAGCGACTACAAGGCGATCGACCAGATACCGGGTGACTACGCGAGCGACGTGCGGACCTCGGTCAACGCCGGGCTCGACATGATCATGGTCCCGACGGAGTACAAGGACTTCACGAGGACGCTCCAGGACGAGGTCACCGCGGGCCGCATCCCGCAGGCCAGGATCGACGACGCGGTCTCCCGCATCCTGACCCAGAAGTTCAGGCTGGGCCTGTTCGAGAAGCCGTACGCGGACACCTCGAACCTGAAGGAGATCGGCTCGGCCGAGCACCGGGCCGTGGCCCGCGAGGCCGCCGCCAAGTCCCAGGTGCTGCTGAAGAACGACGGCGGTGTGCTGCCGCTGAAGTCCTCGCAGAAGGTGTACGTGGCCGGTTCCAACGCCGACGACATCGGCAACCAGGCCGGGGGCTGGACGGTCAGCTGGCAGGGCTCCTCCGGCGACATCACCCCGGGCACGACGATCCTGTCGGCCATGGAGAAGGACGCCGCGTCCGTCACGTACTCCAAGGACGCCTCCGCCGACACGGCCGGCCACGACGTCGGTGTGGTGGTCGTCGGCGAGACCCCGTACGCGGAGGGCGTCGGCGACGTCGGCAACGGCCACGACCTGGAGCTGTCCGCCGCCGACAAGGCGGCCGTGGACAAGGTGTGCGCCGCGATGAAGTGCGCGGTCCTGATCGTCTCGGGCCGCCCGCAGCTCATCGGGGACCGGCTCGGCGACATCGACGCGCTGGTGGCGTCCTGGCTGCCGGGCACCGAGGGCGACGGCGTGGCCGACGTGCTCTTCGGCAAGCGGGCCTTCACCGGGCAGCTCCCGATGACCTGGCCGAAGTCCGAGTCCCAGCTGCCCATCAACGTGGGCGACGCGGCGTACGACCCGCAGTTCCCCTACGGCTGGGGGCTCACCACGCTGACCAAGCCCCCGGCGGGCGGCGAGCTCACGCTCACCGCGCTCGCGCTGGCCGCCCAGGTCGCCGAGCGGACCGGCCTCGCCCGCACGGACGTGGGCCGCGTCATCGTCGGCCAGGCCCGGCTGCTGGTCCAGCAGAAGACCGGCGGGAAGCTGACCGAGAAGGTGTCCAAGCCGTTCGCGGACGCCGACCACCTGCTGCTCACCGGTGATCTGACCGGTGCGGTGGCGAAGCTCAGGACGGCCTACCGGGCCGCCTGACAGGACGCGGGACGGGCGGGTGGCACGGGAGGCCACCCGCCCGTTTCGTACGTCTGTGCGTTAGCTTGGGAATATGCGGAACAGGCCGTTCCTCACCACCGCGGTCCCGGCCCTCCTGGCGGGACTCCTGATGATGCTGTCCGCCCTCGCCCTCTTCCTGGCCCCGGCCGCCCCGGCCGCGACCGGCGCCTCCACCGTGGACGACGTCGCCCAGGCCCTGCGCAAGGGTCCCGTCTACGTCGATCCGGCCGCCTCCGACCAGCTCTCCCGGGCGCAGGCCGCCGCGCTCACCAAGAAGATCAAGGACGCGGACAAGCCGGTCTTCGTGGCCGTGCTGCCCAGGAGCGACGCCTTCCCCGAGAGCAGCGTCCTGCGCACCCTGCGCAACGACACCGGGATCACCGGCCTCTACGCGATCCGCCTCGGTGACGGCTTCAACGCGGGCGCCGACCCGCAGGTGATGTCCCGCAGCGCGGTCATCAACCTCACCGCCGCCGTGAAGACGCCGGGCGCCGACACCGACGCCGCGACCCAGCTGAACGCCTTCGTCGACCGTGCCGTCGAACAGGCCCGGGGCCACGCGCCGGGCTCCTGGGGCGGCGGCCACAGCGACTACGAGGGCTCGACCGCCATCGGTCTGGCCGTGGCCGGCGCCGTGGTGCTCATCGGCGGTGCCGCGGCCTTCACGGTCGTACGCCGTAACCGCAGGCGCAAGGAGGCCGAGGAGCGGGCCGCGCTCGACAAGCTGCGGGTGGTCGTGGACGAGGACATCACGGCGTACGGGGAGACGCTGGAGCGGCTCGACTTCCATCCGGCGGAGTCCGGCGCCGACGACGCGATGCGCGCCGACTACGAACGCGCCCTGGACTCCTACGAGAGCGCGAAGACCCGCATGGCGGGGGCGCGGCACCCGTCCGACGTGCGCGGGGTGACCCGGGCCCTGGAGGACGGGCGCTTCTCGCTGGCCGTGCTGGACGCCCGCCGCTCGGGCCGTGAGCTGCCGGCCCGCCGCCCGCCCTGTTTCTTCGACCCGCGCCACGGCCCCTCGGTGGCGGACGTGCGCTGGTCCCCGTCCGGCGGCGCGGTCCGCGAGGTCCCGGTGTGCGCGGCCGACGAGGTGCGGCTGCGCGACGGCGAGGACCCGATGAGCCGGACCGTCGACGTGGGCGACGGCACCCGCCGCCCGTACTGGGAGGCGGGCCCGGCCTACGGTCCGTGGGCGGGCGGCTACTTCGGCGGCGGGCTGCTCCCCGGCCTCCTGATGGGCACCATGCTCGGCTCGATGCTCGCCACCCCGGCCTACGCGGCGGACTACGGGGGCGGTGACTTCGGCGGGGGCGACTTCTCCGGCGGGGACTTCTCCGGCTCCGACTTCGACTCGTCCGGTTTCGGCGGCGGCGGTTTCGGCGACGGTGGCGGAGGCTTCGGCGACGGTGGCGGTTTCGGCGGCGGGGGCGACTTCGGGGGCGGCTTCTGACGCCCCGCGCGGGCCATGCGAAAGGGGTGCGGGACCTCGGTCCCGCACCCCTTTCCGGTATCCGTTACGCCTCAGGCGCGGCCGCTGTGGGCGCGCTCGAAGGAGGCGAAGGCCACCTCCTGGCGCCACTCGGTCGCCGCCTTCGGGCTGGCCGCCAGGAACCTGGCGCAGCGGGCGCTCGGGCTGCCGTCACCGGGCCGGTCGGCCCGGCAGGCGGCCACCGGCCGGTAGCCGGAGGGCGCGGAACCGGCGGTCCACAGCGAGCGGCCGTCGCGGAAGGCGTACTCCAGCGAGGCGCGGGCCAGGTCCTTCAGCTCGGTGTACGAGAGGTCGTACGTCTTCGCGGCGTACTGGTACTCGTGGCTGATGTCGATCCGCGAGACGCCCGGGTCGTCGGTGGCCAGCACGATCGGGACGCCGTAGCGGCGGTACGCGTTGAACGGGTGGTCGTCGCCCGCGATGCCGAGGATCTGCTTGTTGCTGGAGAACGGCACCTCGACGGCGACATGGCGCCGGGCCATGGTCCGGGCCAGCCGCTGCCAGTTGTCCTCGTGGACCAGGTCCACACCGTGTCCGATGCGCTCGGCCCCGGCGACCCGCACGGCCTCGTCGATGTGGAAGGTCAGGTCCTCCGGCTTGACCAGGCCGGGCGCCAGCTCTCCGGAGTGCAGGGTGACGTGGGCGCCCGGGTACTGCCGGCCCAGGTACTTCACCATCCGCATGTGGAGGCTGTAGTCGCGGAGCGAGATCTCGCCGTCCTCCGGCTGGACGAGGTTGACCGCGACGAACCTCGGGTCGCGCTCGGCCAGCCGCATGCCGACGGCGATCTGCGTGAACACGCGGGCCGGGCTGCTGTTGCGGGAGACCTGGGAGATCCAGCGCACGGGCAGCCGGCAGCCGGGTGCGGGGCGCGAGGTGTCGCAGTGCGCCGTCTCCCGGAACTGGACGTCGGTGTCGTCGGCCTCCTTGACCGCCTCGTCCACCACCTTGTCGAGCTGCCCGCCCGCCAGGAGCTTGCGGTGCAGCGCGGCCAGGTCGGCGTCGTAACCCACCGTCTCGGCCAGCTTCTTGGCGCTGTCCGACGCCGGGCTGACCAGCGTCTCCAGGTAGAACTGGTTCTGCTTGACGACGGTGTCGGCGACATTGGCGAGCA
Source organism: Streptomyces sp. ATexAB-D23 (assembly GCF_000373645.1). Taxonomy (GTDB): domain Bacteria; phylum Actinomycetota; class Actinomycetes; order Streptomycetales; family Streptomycetaceae; genus Streptomyces; species Streptomyces castrisilvae. Next base: position 86,482 of record NZ_KB892018.1, read on the forward strand.
TCTTGCCCCGGCTGTACCAGGTCGCCATGGAGAACTTGCCGAAGGTGTCGAAGAAGTGGTCGTGGCCGGACTCGTTGTCCGGGAAGTCCTGCATCGACCAGGCCCGGACGATCTGCTGCCGGAACGCGCTGTCGGTGCGCGCGTCGGACGCGGGCCGGGTGCCGGAGCCGCACGGCGGGGCCACCGCGGTCATCGTGGCGTCGATGCACAGGCCGTCGTCGATGGCGAGCTTGATCAGGTACTCGGTCGTGACCGCGCCCGACAGGTGGTTGTGCAGGTCGCCGCCCTTGGGTAGTTCCTTGAAGAAGGCCGCCAGCCGCGCGGGGCTGTTCCGCGCCGCGTCGAGGTAGGCGGCGGTCGCACGCTCGGCCGAAGTCACCGCGCGGGGCGCGGAGTCGGGTACGGGTGCGGCGGTCGCCGGGGCGGCCGGCAGCAGGGTCAGCAGGGCGAGCGCGCCGCCGAACCCGGCCAGCAGGGGGGACTTGGGACGGCGTGCCGTCCGGTGGATAGAGATCACCGAGGCATGATCGCGCCCGACCGGGCCGTTTATCCCCGGAACCACGACAATGACCGGAACGTCCACCCGATCGAGTGTGCGGGCCCGCCCCGGCCGCCCCTTTTGAGCTATGGGGCGGCCGGGGCGGCCGTGCGGTCTACTTGTGGATCGTGGCGCAGGCCTTGGTCCCGGGGAACTTGTGGAACCAGCCGCAGACCTTGCTGCCGTCCTTCGCGTTGAGCCCCCACTTGGTGCCGACCCGCTTGGTCTCCGTGCGGGCGGCGCTCACGGTTGCGCTCATGTATCCGCCCGATCCGTCCGAGAACTCGATCTCGCCGTAATCGGTCCACGAGGTGTTATTCGACCTCTTCTCGACGTATACGCTGTCGACCTTGAGGCCTGAGCCGTTGACGATGATGCAGATCTCTCCGGAACCGTCCGTCATACCGGCGTTCCCCGTGCACTTGGTCGCGCTCAGTACGCCCACGTCCGCCGCCTGGGCGCTGCCGGCGAGGGAGAGGCCGGTCATGGCGGCGAGCGCCATCGCTACTACGTATTTCCGCACACTTCCACCTTCGTGACGTGACATCGGGAAGACCGAGATCATGGAAACAAGCGCCCGGAATCATGAACAGTCATTTCAAGTCCCACTTTTTGGCTGGAAGTCGACCGGTGTGTGGGCCTCATGTGCGGCGTGATCAGCGGGAAGCCCTGAAAACTTCCGCGGGGCGCCGGTTGTTTGCGCAGCTCATGGGGATCGACATGGGACTAGACCACTAACGAAACGGGAAAGCTATTTACCCCGGGCCTGTTTTTGTGGCTGACTATGTCGTGTTCGCGACAACAACGCGCGTAGACCGTCGCCGAACAGCCCGTCCCCCCACCAGCAGGAGGCCGCTGTGCTCCGGAGCATTTCCCTCAAGCCCACCCAGAAGAGACTCACTGTGGCCGGTGTCGTCGGCACGAGTGCCGCGCTGCTGCTCGGCCTGCTGTCCGGCGGTACCGCGTCGGCGGCGCCCGCCGCGGACCCCGTGCCGTACGGCCAGGGTTACATGGGCGTCGGCTACATCCAGGACGCCAAGGACTTCAAGCCGGACGCCCGGAAGCTGCACCTCGACGCCCAGGCGGACGCCAACCTCAAGGCGAACCCCGAGGGCATCGACGTCTCCAGCTGGCAGGGCGGCATCAACTGGAGCTCGGTCCGCGCCGCGGGCATCGAGTTCTCCTGGATGAAGGCCACCGAGGGCCTGTCGTACAAGGACTCGACGTTCAGCGCCAACTACCTGGGCGCCTACAACGCCGGCGTGATCCGCGGCGCGTACCACTACGCCCGGCCCGACGTCTCCGGCGGCGCCGCCCAGGCCGACTTCTTCGCCAGCAACGGCGGCGCCTGGTCCCGCGACAACCTCACGCTCCCCGGCGTGCTGGACATCGAGGGCACCTGCTACGGCTACTCCCAGGCCGGCATGCAGCAGTGGATCCTCGACTTCTACAACAAGTACAAGGCCCGTACCGGCCGTGACGTCGTGATCTACACCAGCCCGAGCTGGTGGAACACCTGCACCGGCGGCTGGAGCGGAATGTCCGCCCGCAGCCCCCTGTGGGTCGCGAACTGGACCACCGGTACGCCCAGCATCCCGTCGGGCTTCCCCTTCTACACGGTCTGGCAGTACACCTCCACCGGCTCAGTGAGCGGCGTCTCGGGCAACGTCGACCGCGACCGCTTCAGCGGCGACCGCTCCCGTCTGCTGGCCCTGGCCAACAACACCCCGTGACGGTGGGTGCCTGAACTGCTCGCCCCCTCCCCGGGCGTGGCCTCTGAATGAGGGGTACGCGGGCCGGAGCGGCCTTACCCGGCCGCTCCGGCCCGCGTCTTTCGTCCCCCGGCCCGCCCCGTTCCACGACCGTTCACGAAGGAGCACCACATGACATCCCCCCTCAGCAGGCGCGGCGCCCTCATCGCCGGGGCCGCGGCCCTGGCCGCCGGGCTGGGACCCGCGGCCTCCGGCGCCGCCGCGCGCGCCCCCGAGATCATGCGCCCCCGCTTCTCCGCCCTGTCCCCGCAGCAGCGCGCCGGGCAGTGCGTCATCCACTCCTACCCCGGCCTCACCCCGCCCGCCTCCCTGATGAACGCCATCAAGGAGGGCCGTACCGCCGGGGTGATCTTCTTCGGCGAGAACATCGAGAGCCTGAGCCAGATCGAGAGCGTCATCAACCAGATGAACGCGGCCCACGCCTCGTCCCCCGTCACGGCCCCGCTCCTGCTCATGACCGACCAGGAGGGCGGCATGATCCGCCGCCTGCCCGGTGAGCCCGTCATGTCGGCCAAGGACGTCGGTGCCTCCGCCGACCCGCACCAGTGGGCCGACTTCACCGGCAGCGGCGCGGGCCTGAACCTGGCGGGCATCGGCATGAACGTCAACCTCGCGCCGGTCCTGGACGTCTACCGCAAGAACGGTGACTTCACCGACCAGTACGAGCGGTCCTACAGCAACTCCGCCGCCGAGGTGTCCAGTTGCGGCAAGACCTTCATCACCGCCCAGCAGGCCGTCGGCGTCGCCGCCACCGCCAAGCACTTCCCGGGGCTCGGCCCGGCCACCGCGAGCCAGAACACCGACCTGCGGCCCGTCACCATCACCACGTCCGCCGCCACCCTGCGCAGCGTGGACGAGGTGCCGTACAAGGACGCGATAGCCGCCGGCACGAAGCTCGTCATGCTGTCCTGGGCCATCTACACCGCGCTGGACTCCAGCCGCCCCGCGGGTCTCTCCCCGACGGTCATCGGTGAGCTGCGCAACCGCCTCGGCTACACCGGGGTCACCATCACCGACGCGCTGGAGGCGGGCGCCCTGACGTCCTTCGGCACCACCTCGCAGGTCGCCGTGAAGGCCGCCGCCGCGGGCATGGACCTGCTGCTCTGCTCCTCGCGCAGTGTCGCCCAGGGGGACGAGGCGGTGACCGCCCTGAGCGACGCGCTGGGAACCGGCGCGCTGGACGCGGCGGCGTTCGAAGCCGCCGCGGCGCGCGTCAACGCCCTGCGCGCGGGCCTGTAACTAGACGCTCGCCCGGAGGAAGGCGGCCCAGGCGTGCGGCGGGACGGTGAGAACCGGCCCGTCGCTCACCTTGGAGTCCCGCACGTGCACGGCGGCGGGGTGCGCGGCGACCTCTACGCAGTTGCCGCCCTCGCTGGCGCTGTAGCTGGACTTGCGCCAGTCGTAGGCGACTTCGAGGCAGTCGCCGCCCTGGCTACCGCTGTAGCTGGACTTGAACCAGTTGAGGCCGGTGCGGTGTGCTGCGCGAGTCATCTCTCTCCAAGCAGGTATTCCAGTAGGCGGATGCTCTCCTCGGGCGAGAGAGCCTGCGACCGGAGCATCCCATATTTCTGCTGGAGGACGCTGACGTCATCGGGGTCATCGTGGAGGTAGCTGACCAGCTGCCCCTCCACGTAGGCGAGATGGTCGTGATCCGGGGTCTCAAGGAGGACCATCGGGCCGTCGAGGGCAGCGTGCTTCGACTGCTTCATCGGCATGATCTGGAACCCGAGGAAGGGGAGTTCGGCACATTCGCGCAGGTACTTGATCTGCTCGCGCATCACAGAGGGATCTCCCAGCTCGCTGCGCAGAATGCTCTCCTCCAGGATGAAGTGCAGCATGGGGCGCGGCTTGCGGGTCAGGAGGCGCTGCCTGCCTAGGCGGGCAGCTACCTGGTCCTCCTGTTCGTCCGCCTCCAGCGGTGGGTACTGGCAGGAGAAGACGAACCTCGCGTACGCCTCTGTCTGAAGAAGCCCAGGTACAACCTGGTTCTGGTACGACATCAGGCTCACCGCCTCCTGTTCGTACTCCACGAAGTCCTGGACGAACGCCGGGAACCGCTCCTTCTCCGGCACCTTCTCCACGGCGACCTTCAACGCGCCCTTGGTTTCCAGTAGTTCGTCCAACATGATGGCGAAGTCCAGCTGGAGCGGCCGCCGTCCCTGCTCGATCGACGCGATCGTGTCCTCGCTGACACGGCATCGCTCCGCGAGCGTCGCCTGTGTCATCCGGGCCGCCCGGCGGAACATGGCCAGTTGGGCACCGATCAAGTGCCACGACGTGACGCGCTTCGTCCTCTTCTGCTGCTTCGCCTGTTGCATGCGGTCTCTCTCCCCGTTCGGGCTTCCCGATGACCCGTCAGCCGTCGTACATCGACTCCGTACGACCTGACTCCCTGCATAACCGTAGTGACGGTATGTGACCTTCGTCTCATGAACGAAACAACTCAACTCCCCGACTTCCGCGAGGCCTTCTACCGCCGTGAGCGCAGGTCGGTGCCGCTCGTACGGAAGTTCGTCCGGGAGGCGCTGGTCGACTGGGCGTGCGAGGAGCGCAAGGTGTGTGCGGACGATGTGCTGCTCTGTGTGAGCGAACTCGCGACCAACGCGCTCGTGCACGGCGTGCCGCCGGGGCGCGGGTTCAAGCTGTTCCTGTACTGGGAGCAGGGCGGGGGCCGGCTCCGCGTCGAGCTGCATGACAGCGGGGACGGTGAGGTGCCGGAGGCCGCGCCGTGCCCCGAGCCGACCGCCGAGGGCGGGCGCGGGCTGATGCTGGTGGCGGCGCTGTCCGAGCGCTGGGGGGTCGGGGAGCGGAACCCGGGCAAGATCGTCTGGTGCGAGTTTGCCGCACCGGCAAGGATGTTTGCCGAGACGTCGGGCGGAGCGCACCATCTCCCGTAGATGGAGGTGTGCGCATGAGCGACATGACGCAGATGTACGACGTGGTGGTCATCGGCGGCGGGGCCGCCGGTCTGAGCGGGGCGCTGGCCCTGGCGCGGGCCCGGCGGTCGGTGCTGGTGATCGACTCGGGCAGGCCGCGCAACGCGCCCGCGTCCCACGTGCACAACTACCTGGGCCGCGAGGGCACGCCGCCCTCCGCGCTCCTGGCGACCGGCCGGGACGAGGTGACCGGGTACGGGGGCGAGATCGTGGAGGGCGAGGTCACGGTGGCCGAGCGGCTGCCGCAGGACGCCGGGTTCCGGGTCGTACGGGGGGACGGGACGGCCGTGACGGCGCGCCGGCTGCTCGTCACGACGGGGCTGGTGGACGAGCTGCCGCCGATCCCCGGGCTGGCCGAGCGGTGGGGCCACGAGGTGCTGCACTGCCCGTACTGCCACGGCTGGGAGGTCAGGGACTCGGCGATCGGGATCGTGGCGTCGAGCCCGATGGCCATGCACCAGGCGCTGCTGTGGCGGCAGTGGAGCGACGACGTCACTCTCTTCCTGCACGACGGGCCGGAGCCGAGTGACGAGGAGTACGAGCAGCTGGCCGCACGCGGCATCGCGGTGGTGGACGGCGAGGTGACCGGTGTGGAGGTGAGCGGCGACCGGCTGACCGGGGTACGGCTGGCGGGCGGCCGGGTCGTGGCGCGGGACGCGGTGGTCGTACAGCCGCGGTTCACCGCGCGCTCGGGCGTACTCGAAAGCCTCGGGCTGCGGCCGGCCCCGCTGGAGATGGGCGGGCACACCCTCGGTACGTACATCGAGGCCGACCCGATGGGCGCGACGGACGTGCCCGGGGTGTGGGTGGCCGGCAATGTGACCGGACTGATGGAGCAGGTCATCGGCTCGGCGGCGGCCGGGCTGAAGGCGGGCTCGGCCATTAACGGGGACCTCGTCATGGAGGACACCCGGCGGGCGGTCGACGCGCGCAACGCGCCCTCCGACGCGGAGATGTGGGACAACCGCTACCGGGAGAGCCACCGCATCTGGAGCGGCAGGCCGAACACCGTGCTGGTCCGCGAGACCGAGGACCTGAAGCCGGGCCGGGCGCTGGACCTCGGGTGCGGGGAGGGGGCCGACGCGGTGTGGCTGGCCCGGCAGGGCTGGCAGGTCACCGCCACGGACATCTCACGCGTCGCGCTGGCACGGGCCGCCGAGCACGCGGCCGAGGCCGAGGTCTCCGAGCGGATCGACTGGCGGTTCCACGACCTGGGGGTCTCGTTCCCCGAGGGGGCGTACGACCTGGTCTCGGCGCAGTTCCTGCACTCCATGGGCGACCTGCCGCGCGAGCGGATCCTGCGCCGGGCCGCGCGGGCGGTCGCGCCCGGGGGCGTACTCCTGATCGTCGGGCACGCGGGCTTCCCGCCGTGGGACCACGAGCACGCGGAGATGGAGCTGCCGACCACCGATGAGGTGCTGGCCGCGCTCGAACTGCCGGAGGGGGAGTGGGAGGTGCTGCTCAGCGCGGAGCACGAGCGGGTCCAGGACGACCCGGACGGCAACCCCGTCACCCGTACCGACAACGCGCTGAAGGTCCGGCGCCTGTGACCCCGGAAGCCGTATAGGGCGCGCCCTGTCCTATACGGCTTCTAGCGTCGTCTTCGAAGGCGGAACGAGACCGACGAAGGGCAGATCCATGAGCGACACCGCGACGGACACCAGCACGACGGCCACCACGCCCGGCCTGGACGGTGAGCGTGCCGAACTGCTGGAGGCGCTGACCAAGCAGCGGCACTTCCTGCGGTTCACCGCCCGCGATCTGACGGACGAGCAGGCGGGGCAGCGGACCACGGCGAGCACGCTGTGTGTGGGCGGGCTCATCAAGCACGTCACGGAGGCCGAGCAGACCTGGGCCGACTTCATCGTGGAAGGGGCGTCGAGCATGCCCGACTTCACCACGATGACGGAGGCCGACATCGCGAAGCGGATCGAAACATTCGCGATGCAGCCCGGGGAGACCCTGGCGGGCGTGCTGGACGCCTACGCCGAGGTGGCCGGCCGCACCGACGAACTGATCGCCACGCTGCCCGACCTGGGCGTCACGCACGCCCTGCCGAAGGCCCCCTGGTTCGACGGGGACGCGCGGTGGTCGGCCCGCCGGGTCCTGCTGCACGTGCTGGCGGAGACCGCGCAGCACGCGGGGCACGCCGACATCATCCGTGAGTCGCTGGACGGTGCCCAGAGCATGGCCTGACCCGCGACACGCCGAGCGCCCGCCGTCCTCCCCGGAAAGGGGCGGGCGGCGGGCGCGCTCGGTCGGGGGAGACCCGCGGGGATCAGGCCGCGGCCTTGATCGCGGAGATGTCGAAGTTCAGCTTCACCTTGTCGCTGACCATCACGCCGCCGGTCTCCAGCGCCGCGTTCCAGGTCAGGCCCCAGTCGGAGCGCAGGATCTCGGCGCTGCCCTCGAAGCCGACGCGCTCGTTGCCGTAGACGTCGGTGGCGGAGCCGTTGAACTCCAGGTCGATGGAGAGCGGGCGGCTCACGTCCTTGATGGTGAGGTCGCCGGTGACGCGGTACTTGTCGCCGCCGAGCTGCTCGGCGGAGGTCGAGCGGAACGTCATCAGGGGGAACTTCTCGGCGTCGAAGAAGTCGCCACTGACCAGGTGGGCGTCGCGGTCCGCGATGCCCGTGTCCACGCTGGCGATCCTCACGTCGATGGAGGCGGTCGAACCGGCCGGGTCGGCGCCGTCCAGCTTCAGGGAACCCTCGTGCTCACCGAAGGAACCGCGGACGTTGGTGACCATGGCGTGGCGCACGGTGAAGCCGATGCTGCTGTGGGCCGGGTCGATCGTGTACTCACCCGTGAGGGCGGCCAGGGCGGGGTCGACGTCGACCGTGGTCGTGGCGGTCGCGGTGTCGTTGGACTTGCGGTTGAACAGAGCCATGGCTCCTCCTCGGGGACGGGGTCGAGCGGCGGGCCCGACTTGTTGTTTAACCTTCAACGAGATTCACTGTAGACCCGTGTTGTTCAAAGTTCAACATCTGTGATCCGGGTCGGTGCGTCCGCGTCCGCGTGTTCACCCCGTCGTTACGCCGCACCCTCTGGTGACGCGCGTAGAACTCGGGCACTATCTCCCTGACAGGATTGTCATGAACAGGAGGAGACCCCCCATGGTGTTCCGCGCCCCCCACATGCCCCGGATGACGCTGCGTCCCGCCCTGACCGCCCTCGCCCTCGTTCTCGGCGTCCTCTTCGCCCCCGGCATCGGCGTCGTCAGCGGTACGACCGACGCCTACGCCGTCACCAAGCTCACCCACAGCCAGGCGACCTCGCGCTTCAGCTCCTCCGGCGTGGGCTGGACCTCCTCGGGCGGCTGTTCCAACCGCAACGTCTCCACGTGCACCTCCTTCGACCAGCTCAACCTGCCGAGCGCCCAGGGAGCCCAGACCCTCAAGAGCGCCTCGGGCTGCGCGCTCACCATCACCGGGGGCACCGAGACCGGGCACGCCAGCGGCACGTACTCGCACTGGAACGGCTACAAGCTCGACTTCAGCAAGACCACCTGCGTGACCAACTACATCAAGGGCCACTTCACCTACATCGGCCTGCGCGGTGACGGGGCGGCCCAGTACAAGTCGGGCTCCGGCAACATCTACGCCGACGAGGGCAACCACTGGGACACGACGTTCTACAACTGCGGCGGCTGCTGAGCCGCGTAGCCCCCTCCCCACAGGAGCTGCCTTGAACGCAATGAACCCGAGCCGCCGCGCGCTGCTGCGCACTGGGGCGGGAGCCGCGCTCGCCGCCGCCGGACTGGCGGCCGGCGCCCCGGCCGCCACCGCGGACGGGAGCCGCGCGGCCCTCGTCACCGGGGGCAGGGTCCGCAACCTCACCGGACCCGCCGAGACCGGCCGCTTCGCCGCCCCCTGGACCGACCTCGGCATCCCGGCCCGCTGCCCGGACGGCAGCATGCTCTTCGTCTGCGGCGACACCTTCGACGGCGGGGGTGTCGGCGGGCCCGACTGGCGGTCCCCGGTCGGACTGCGCTCCTCGAACGCCTCGCCCGGCTCCCTCGCCATCGACGGCAGCGTCGGCGGCGCGCACGCCGTCGGACTCGTCCCCGAGGGCCACGACGGCGGCACCACGGCCATCCCCTCCGACGTCTTCACCGTCGGCTCCACGATGTACATGCACCTGATGCGCGGAGTCATCTACCGCACCCACCACTCCGACTTCTGGCGCTCCGACGACAACGGCGAGACCTGGCAGTACCTCTGCCAGTGGCCCGGGGACCAGTACGGCGGCCAGTTCCAGCAGAAGACGTACGCGGTCGCCGACGACGGCTACTGCTACGTCCTGTCCACGGCCTTCAACCGGGACATCACCTCCGGGCTGCTGCTCCACCGCGTCCCGCAGAACGCGCTGGGCGACCCGGCCGCGTACCAGCCGTGGGGCTACGCGGGCGGCGCCTGGGGCTGGGGGAATCCGCCGACCACCATCACCGGGGCGCGCCGCTGGGGCGAGATCTGCTTCCGGGCCATGGGCGGGAAGTACGCGTTCACCTGGCTCAACATGGCGCCGCTCGACATCCGGGCGCAGGTCTTCGCGCTGCCGACCTCGAACCTCTTCACGACCCCGGAACAGACCATGATCCTGCCGACCGTGCCGGGACTTGAGGTCGGCAACGCGGTGGCGAGCCCGTACGGCGGGTTCATCGTCCCGGGATCGACGTTCGCCGACTTCCACATCGCCGTCAGCCAGTGGTTCGACAACCAGAACTACCGGGTGATGCAGTACCGCATCAACGGGCTCGCGGCCTGAGCCCGCACAAGCCGGCGCCCCCGCTGTTCCCGGGCGGGGGCGCCTTCATGCGTGCGGGGCCGGGGTCAGAGGGCCGTGTCCAGGGCCCGGCGTGCCAGGGCGACGACCTCGGCGTCGGTGACGAAGTGGGTGTCCTGGTCCGCCGAGGCCCCGCCCGCGCCGAGCGGGACCCAGGTACCGCCGGGCCGGCGCGGGGCGCGGGCCTTGGCGGAGAGGTGGACGGCGGCGACACCGGCACGGGCCAGCGCCGGGATGTCGGCGACGCGCACGCCGCCGCCGGCCATGACCTGCACCCCCGGGGCGGCGGTCACCATCGCGGTGATCGCCGCCAGCCCGTCGGCCGCGGCCGGGGCGCCGCCCGAGGTGAGGACCCGGGTCAGACCGAGCGAGGGCAGCAGCGTGGCGGCGGCGACCGGGTCGGCGGACTGGTCGACGGCCCGGTGCAGGGTCACCTCCACCGGGCGGCCGGCGGCGCGGGCCGCGTCGGCGAGCCGGGCGACCGCGTCCGTGTCCAGGGCGCCGTCGGCGGTGAGCGCCCCGATGACCACTCCGGCGGCGCCCGAAGCGATGACGGACCGCACCTCTGCGGCCATCAGCGCCAGCTCCTCCGCGTCGTGCACGAAGTCACCGGGCCGGCACCTGACGAGCGCCTGCACCGGCAGCCCCTCGGCCGCGACCGCCTCGACCAGGGCGGCCGACGGGGTCAGGCCGCCCAGCTCAAGAGCGGCGCACAGCTCGACCCGGTCGGCGCCGCTCTCCCGGGCGGCGCGGGCACCGGCCGGTGAGGTGACGGCGATCTCCAGCGCGGGGCGGGCGCTCACTCGTCGTCCCCGGTCAGCGGCTGGTCGGAGGCGGGGATGATGCGGGCCGACAGGTCCGGGTCGGCCATCTCGCGGTCGAAGGGGAACATCGGGCGGCGGATGCGGTGGTGGCCCAGGCGCACCAGGTCCTGGTCCACACCGCCGGGGGTGAGCGCCATCTTCCAGCCCACCGACATGTCGAAGAGCTCGGGCTCCAGGTAGCCGATCTTCACGATCACGATGTCGGCGCCGCGCGGGTCGAGGTCCAGGTCGGTGAAGTCGTGCTCGTGGTGGTACGGCTTGCGCAGCTCGGTGAGGATCGCGTACACGCTGCCGACCCGGATCACGACCTCGGTGCGCGCGTCGCGGTCGCCGTGGCGGACCGAGTGCACCGTGCCGGTCAGGGTGACCGGGCCCGCGTGCCGGTCGTCCACCTCCGCGCCCGCGGTGACCGTGACGGTGGCGCCGACCCCGGCGGCGGCGGCCTTCGCGACGGCGGCCGGTCCGGGCACCGAGGCGTAGATGACGGTCGGGCCGTCGTCCTCCCGGAACTCCGGGCGGGCCAGCAGCTGGGTCAGCCCCCAGGTCATGTCGCCGGAGCCGCCCGCGGTCGGGTTGTCCCCGGTGTCGCTGATGAAGTACGGGCGCCGGTCGGAGTCCAGGGCCTCGTCCAGGATTCCGTCGAAGGTGCCGGTCGGGGCGACGAACTCGAAGTCGTCGCGGGCCTTCCAGAAGCCCTGGGCCAGCCGCTCCGCCCCCGCCGCAACGGCGGCCCGGTCGGTGCCGGTGACCACCACGACGGCGCGGTTGCGGGGCTCGTCCGCCCAGGCGTAGCCGACCCAGATCGCGGCGTCGGTCACGCCGTCCACGGCCTCGACGTCGGCCACCGCCGCGTACACGCTCCTGGCGGGCTCGATCCGGGTGGAGGTCTGCTCGCCGGCCAGCAGCACCGGCACCGGCACCCACGCCTTGACCGGGCGCGGCGCACCCGAGACCAGCAGCTCCACCAGGTTGCGAACGGCCCGCTCCTTGGTCTCCATGTGGTCCTCGTGAGGGGCCAGCCGGTAACAGGTGATCAGGTCGCTGCCGTGCGCGAGCTCGCGGGAGACGTTGCCGTGCAGGTCCATCGAGGTGGAGATGATCACGTCCGGGCCGACGGTGGCGCGGATGCGGTCCAGCAGGACGGCCTCCGCGTCGTCGACGCCCTCCACGGTCATCGCGCCGTGGATGTCGTACCAGAGGCCGTCCGGGCGGGGCAGCGCGGCGAGCCGTTCGATCAGCTCGTCGGTCAGCTCCTTCCAGGCGGCGGCGGTGACGGTGCCGCCCGGCAGCGACTTGCCGACCAGGGCGCCGTGCCAGTCGGCCGCCTCGCGCAGCTCCTCACCGGGGGCCAGGAAGGGGTAGCGGTCCAGCACCTCGGCGCCGCGCGAGGGGTGGAAGGCGGCGGCCCGGGTGCGGGCGGGGGAGAAGGTGGAGGACTCGATGCCGAGCCCTGCGATGGCGATGACCGGGCGGGATGCGGCGGTGCGGGATTGCGACATGGCTCCTCGTAGGGTCGGGCGTCAGAGTTGACGGGGGTCGAGCGCGGCGATCCGGTCGGTTCCGCCCACCTCGTGCAGGGCGTGGGCCAGGGCGCGCTGGAGGGCGAACTGCCCGGCGCCGACCAGTCCGGCGTCGGCGCCGAGCCTGGTCCGCTCGATGGTGAGGTGCTCGGTGACGAGCGGATGGCAGCTCTCGTAGAGCCGGCTGCGCACAGCGGCGACGAACTGTTCCAAGGTGGAGAGGATGCCGCCCAGGTAGACGGCGTCCGGGTTGAAGAAGTTGACGTTGGCGGCGAGCACCTGGCCCAGGTAGTCCCCGGCCCTGCGGACCGTGCGGGTGGCCAGCGGGTCGCCGTCCAGAGCCAGCCGGGCCACGTCCTCGGTGCTGTGCACGTCCGCCCCGCGCTCGCGCAGGATGCGGACCAGCGCGGCACCGGACGCCACGGTCTCCAGGCAGCCGGTGTTGCCGCAGGAGCAGGGGATACCGGCACCGGCGTCGATCCGGATGTGGGTGATGTCCCCGGCCGCGCCCTGCGCGCCCCGGTACAGCCGCCCCTCGACGATCACGCCCGCGCCGATCGCGGAACCGATCTTCACCATGATCGTCTGGGCGTTCCCGTCGGGCCGGACGGTGTGCTCGCCGACCGCCATGCAGTTGGCGTCGTTGTCCACGGCCGCCGGGACGCCGAAGCGCTCCTGGAGCCAGTCGGCGACCGGGAAGCGGTTCCAGCCCGGCATCCGCGAGGGCCGCACGACCGACCCCGACACGGTGTCCACTGGGCCGGGCAGCGAGAGCCCGACCCCGCGCAGGTTGCCGGTGCCGTGCTGCTCGGCCAGCGCCTCCAGGGCCTCGGCCAGCCGGGGCAGGGCCGCCTCGGGCCCGTCGGCGATCAGGAAGGGGACCGTCGAGACGTCGGTCAGGCCGCCGCCCGGAAGGACCACGCCGATCCTGGCGTGCCGGCCGCCGAGGTCGGCGGCGACGGCGAACTCGTCACGGCCCCCGATCCTCAGCGCCTTGCGGGGGCGTCCGCCCGTGGAGGACTGGGTGCCCTCCTCGGCGACCAGACCCCGGTCCACCAGGTGCGCCACGGCGAGGGAGATGGTGGAGGCGGCGGCCCCGAGGCGCTCGGCGAGTTCGGCACGTGAGGTCGCCTGACCCGAAGCGATGAGTTCCAGAACACGCACGGCGAGGGACGGGGTCCCTTTCGTGGCCTTGCGGTCCCACGCACTTATTCCAGTCATGTACAAAGTTACTTCCGCAACGGGGTATGTGGCGAAGACGATACGCCCGGACTTCGCACAGGGGAACACTGGAATGAAGGAAGTGCGTCACCCGCAAAATCCCTTATATCCACCCAATCTGCCCCAAGGGGTCGGGAGAAAAGGGGCAGCGAGACTTTCGTCGAATGTGCAGTAACTTACTTGTTACTAATTCTTGTTTGTTTCTTCGGCAACTGCGGCGTTAGCTGTCGTGAACGCAGCGCCGACCCCCCGAGCGGCTGCGGGCCCTTTCAATCCGAGGAGTGTCATGATCCTTACCCGCACGGTGAAAAACCGTCGCTGGGCCCTCGCCGCGGGCGCCGCCACCACCGCGGCCGTACTGCTGTCCGGCTGCTCCGGCGGGGGCACGACCTCGTCCGGCTCCGGCTCGTCGGACAGCATCAACTACGCGCTGCCGGCGAACTTCACGCCGAACTGGATCCTCCCGGTCGGCACCGCCGCCCACCTGAACACCAACAACTCCTCGATATCCCAGTCCCTCTGGGAACCGCTGATCGCCTACGACGGCTCCACCGGCAAGGTCGGCTGGAACAAGGACAACTCGCTGGCCACCGCCGCCGACTTCGCCGACGACAGCAAGAGCGTCACGATCACGCTCGGCGACCGGCACTGGAGCGACGGCGAGCAGATCACCTCGCGCGACGTGCAGTTCTGGTTCAACCTGGTCAAGGCCAACAAGGAGGACTGGGCGAGCTACAGCCCGGGTAAGGCGCCGGACAACTGGACCGCGCTGAAGATCGTGGACGACACCCACTTCACGATCACCTTCGACAAGGCGTACAACACGCAGTGGATGCTCGCCAACGAGCTGAGCATGATCCGCCCGATGCCGCAGCACGTCTGGGACAAGACCAGCGACGCGGGCGAGGTGTCGGACCTCGACCTCACCCCGGCGGGCGCCAAGAAGGTCTGGACGTACCTCAACACGGCCGCCAAGAAGATCTCCGGTTACGCCACCGACCCGCTCTGGAAGACGGTCAGCGGCCCGTACACCATCAAGTCCTTCTCCACCGCCGGCAAGGTGCAGCTGCTGGCCAACGCCAAGTACGACGGCGGCGGCAAGGCCAACATCAAGACCGTGAACCTGCTCCCGTTCACCACCACGGACGCCGAGGAGAACGCGCTGCGGGCCGGCACGGTCGACTACGGCTACATCAACGCCACCAACCTCAGCCAGGAAGCGTCCTTCACCGCCAAGGGCTACACCCTCAAGCCGTGGGCCGGCTGGGCGATCACCTACATGCCCTACAACTTCAACAACCCCACCATGGGCCCCGTCTTCAAGCAGCTCTACGCCCGCCAGGCGATCCAGATGTCGGTGGACCAGGCGACCCTGTCCAAGGTGATCTACAACGGCACCGCCGTCCCCACCTACGGGCCCGTCCCGCAGGGTCAGACCTCCTCCTTCATCTCCCCGGCACAGAAGGACAACCCGTACCCCTTCTCCACCGCCAAGGCGAAGAAGCTGCTCACCGACCACGGCTGGACCGAGCAGAACGGCACCATGGTCTGCACCGACGCGGGCAGCGGCGACGACCAGTGCGGCGCCGGGGTGGACAAGGGCACGAAGTTCCGGATGCAGGTGCTGTCCCAGTCCGGCTCGACCGTGACCGACAACCTGATGAGCGCGCTCCAGTCCTCCTTCGCCAAGTCCGGCATCGGCTTCGGCATCAAGACCGCACCGGTCAACTCCGTGCTCTCGCAGGCCGGTCAGTGCGAGACCGGCGACGCCGGCTGCAAGTGGCAGCTGTCCTTCTTCGGCAGCGCGGGCAGCTGGTACTTCCCCGCCTACCCCAGCGGTGACGCGCTCTTCGCGACCGGCGGCGGCTCCAACTTCGGCAGCTACTCCAACCCGGCCGCCGACAAGCTGATCAGCAAGACCACCACGGACTCCTCCGACGCCGCCATGCAGGAGTACAGCGAGGCCCTGGCCAAGGACCTCCCGGTCATCTGGCTGCCGGAGCCCGACTACCAGGTCTCCGTGGTCAAGAGCGGCCTCGGCGGCTTCGCCCAGGACTCGCTCGCCAACTTCCACCCCGCCATGTGGAAGTGGACCAAGAAGTGAGCCGGGTCGCCGACCACGCGCACCACTGAGCCGAAGCGACCGGATAACACATGAGCACTTCCTCGTACCTCCTCAGGCGGGTCCTCCAGGCCGTCGTGGTGATCGTCATCGTGACGATCGTGGTCTTCGGTCTGCTGCACGCCCTGCCCGGGGGTCCCGCACGCGGGATCCTCGGCCCACAGGCCACCGCACAGCAGATCACGGCCTTCAACCACGAACAGGGCCTCGACAAGCCGCTGCCCGTGCAGTACTTCTACTACCTGAACCAGCTGCTCCACGGTGACCTCGGGACCTCGTACACCCTCAACGAGCCGGTCTCCCAGCTCATCACCGAACGGCTGCCGAAGACACTGCTCCTCACCGTCCTGTCGGCCGTCGTCGGCCTGGTGCTGGCGATCCCGCTGGGCATGTGGCAGGCCATGCGGCGCAACAAGCCGGCGGACTACGTCATCACCACGCTGAGCTTCATCGCCTACTCCACGCCCGTCTACTTCCTCGGGCTGATCCTGGTGCTGGTGTTCAGCCAGGCGCTGCCGTGGTTCCCCTCCCAGGCGCCCCAGGGCGACACGCTCGCCCAGGTCTTCTCCGAACCGCAGGCGCTGGTGCTGCCGGTGGTCGCGGGCGCCGCCTCGATGATCGCGGTGTTCAGCCGCTACATGCGGGCGGCCACCCTGGAGAACCTCTCCGAGGACTACGTCAGGACCGCGCGGGCCGGCGGCTCCCGCTCCCGCGCCATCCTGTGGCGGCATGTGTTCCGCAACTCGCTGACACCCGTGGTCGCCATGCTCGGCTACTACGTGCCGGTGCTGTTCGGCGGCGCCCTGGTGGTCGAACAGCTCTTCAACTACCCCGGCATGGGCCTGCTCTTCTGGACCGCCGCACAGTCCTCCGACTACCCGGTGCTCCTGGGCTGCGTGCTCGTCATCGCCATCGCCACCGTGACCGGCACGCTCCTCGCCGACATCGTCCAGCGGTTCATCGACCCCCGAGTGAAGGCAGGCCGGGCATGAGCGCCGTCATCCAGCCGGGCCAGGTGCCCGGCAAGGCCACCGCCGCCCCCGTCACGGCGTCCGGCACCCGCCTCGCCGTCCGGCGCTTTCGCCGCAACAAGCTCGCCGTCGTCGGGCTCGGCGTCGTCGCCTTCTTCTTCCTGTTCTGCTTCGCCGGTCCGCTGGTGTACTCCACCGACCAGACCCACACGCTGCTGGACCAGGTCAACCTCGCCCCCAGCGGCTCGCACTGGCTGGGCACCGACGCGGTCGGCCACGACGTGCTGGGCCGGCTCATGTACGGCGGCAAGGTGTCGCTGATCGTCGGCCTCGCCGCAGGCGTCCTGGCCACCGTCATCGGCACCCTCTGGGGCGCCGTCGCCGGTTACGCGGGCGGCTGGGTCGACGCGGTCATGATGCGGGTCGTGGACGCGGGCATCGCCATCCCCGCCCTCTTCATCCTGCTCGTGGTCTCGGCCATCACCACCCCGGACCTGACCGGGCTGGTCGTCATCCTGGGCTTCGTCTCCTGGCTGGTGCCGTCCCGGCTGATCAGGGCCGAGACGCTGAGCCTGAAGAACCGCGACTACGTGCTGACGCTCCGCGCCATCGGCGGCACGCACGGCCGGGCGATCATCCGGCACATCCTGCCGAACTCGGTCTCGACCATCATCGTCGCCGCCACCTTCCAGATCGCCGACGCCATCCTGCTCGTCGCCTACGTCTCCTACCTGGGCCTGGGCGTCCAGCCGCCGTCCACCGACTGGGGCGGCATGCTCTCCGCCGGTCTCACCGCCGCCTACTCCGGCTACTGGTGGCTCATCATTCCGCCCGGCCTGGCCATCATCCTGGTGGTGTGGGCGTTCAACGCGATCGGGGACGGGCTCCGCGACGCATTCGACGTGAGGGGACGCGGATGACCGTCACCCAGAGCCCCGCCGCACCGCAGGCCGGGCCGATTCTCGAACTCGACGACCTCGGCGTCGTCTTCACCACCGAGAGCGGAGAGGTACCGGCCGTCCGGGGCGTCTCCCTCCACGTCGAACCCGGCGAGACGCTCGCCCTCGTCGGCGAGTCGGGCTCCGGCAAGTCCACCATCGCGCTCGCCGCGATGGGCCTGCTCACCGGCAACGCCCGAGCCACCGGCAGCGCCGTCATCGCCGGCACCCAGGTCGTCGGCGCCCGCGAGAGCGACCTCGCCGCGCTGCGCGGCCGGACCGCCTCCATGGTCTTCCAGGAGCCGGCCACCGCGCTCGACCCGCTGACCCGCGTCGGCCGGCAGATCGCCGAGGTCATCCGCAACCACCGCGAGATCTCCGCCAAGGAGGCAGCCGCCGAGGCCGTCGCGCTCCTGCGCAGGGTCGGCATCCCCGAGCCGGAGCGGCGGGCCACCGCCTACCCCTTCCAGCTCTCCGGCGGACAGCGCCAGCGCGTCGTCATCGCCATGGCCATCGCCAACAACCCCGCCCTGCTCATCGCCGACGAGCCGACCACCGCGCTCGACGTCACGGTCCAGGCCGAGATCCTCGACCTGCTGCGCCGGCTCGCCGCCGAGACCGGCACCGGGGTCCTGCTGGTCACCCACAACATGGGCGTCGTCGCCGACTTCGCCGACCGGGTCGCCGTGATGTACCGCGGCGAGATCGTGGAGACCGGACCGGTCGAGGACGTGCTCCTGCGCCCGTCGCACGAGTACACCCGTCGGCTGCTCGCCGCCGTGCCCCGGCTGTCGGTGGCCGAGGCGGGCAGGGCGGCCCCGTCCGCCACCGACGCGGCCCCCGGCACCGAGCCGGTCGCCGAACTCCGCGACGTCTCCGTGGTCTTCGGCCGCGGCAAGAACGCCGTGCGGGCCCTGGACGGTGTCTCCCTCGCCGTGCACGCGGGCCAGACCCTGGGGCTGGTGGGCGAGTCGGGCTCCGGCAAGTCCACCGCGTCCAGGGTCGCGCTCGGGCTGATCGCGCCGACCTCCGGCACGGTCTCGCTGTTCGGCACCGACCTGGGGCGCGCCAGGTCCCGGGCCCGCCGGGCCCTGCGGGCCGGAATCGGCGTGGTCCTCCAGGACCCGGTCGCCTCGCTCGACGCCCGGATGACGGTCGGCGAGTGCGTCGCCGAACCGCTCAGGGTCCACCGCCGGGGCCTGAGCGCCAAGGACCGCCGGAGCAAGGTCGCCGCCATCCTCGACCGCGTCCGGCTGCCGCGCGAACTCGCCGACCGGGCCCCCCGGGAGCTTTCCGGCGGCCAGCGCCAGCGGGTCAGCCTGGCCCGCGCACTGGTCCTGGAGCCCCGGCTGCTGGTCGCCGACGAACCCACCAGCGCGCTGGACGTCAGCGTGCAGCAGGCCGTGCTCGAAGTGATCTCCGAGCTCCAGGACGAGCTGGGCTTCGCCTGCCTCTTCGTCTCCCACGACCTGGCCGTCGTCCAGCACTTCGCGCGGCGCGTCGTGGTGCTGCGGGGCGGCCGCATCCAGGAGCAGGGCCCCACCGGGCAGACCCTCCTGCACCCGGAGACCGACTACACCCGCGGCCTGCTGGCCGCCGTACCGGTGCCGGACCCGGTGGTCCAGCGCGGCCGCAGGGCCGAGCGCCTGGCCGCCCTCACGGCCGGCCGGACGGAGGCCCAGGCATGAACGACGCGTACGACCGCGGGCTCTTCGCGGGCGTCGACATCGGCGGCACCACCACGCAGGTGGTGCTGTGCGACGACGACCTGAACGTCCTGGACCGGGCCGAGACGGCGACCCCGGCGGACCGGGGCGGCCGGGCCATGATCCGCGCGGCCCTGGACGTCCTGGCCCCGCTGCTGGAGCGCACCCCCGGCCGGCTCACCGGATGCGGGGTCGGCGCCGCAGGGGTGGTGGACTCCGCCACCGGGCGCATCCTGGTGGCCAGCGACTCCTTCACCGGCTGGGCCGGTTTCGGGGTGACGAAGGCCCTGGAGGAGGCGCTCGGGGTCCCGGCCTT
This sequence comes from Streptomyces sp. ATexAB-D23, assembly GCF_000373645.1. Taxonomy (GTDB): domain Bacteria; phylum Actinomycetota; class Actinomycetes; order Streptomycetales; family Streptomycetaceae; genus Streptomyces; species Streptomyces castrisilvae. The sequence continues at coordinate 106,131 of NZ_KB892018.1, forward strand.
CCTGGACAACGACGTCAACGCCTTCCTGTACGGGGAGACGTCGGGCGGCGCGGTCCGGGACGAGCGAGACGTCCTCGGGATCACCCTCGGCACCGGCGTCGGCGGCGCGCTGTGGAGCGGCGGCGCGCTGTTCACGGGACCGCACGGCGCGGCCGGCGAGATCGGGCACATCCCCGGCTTCGGCGACCTGCTCTGCTCCTGCGGCGGACGGGGCCATCTGGAGACCCTGGCCTCCGGCCGCTCCATCGGCGCCCGCTACGCGGAGCGCACCGGCCGGCGGCTGACCGCCCGGGAGGTCGCACAGGCGGCGGAGCACGGTGACGAGGACGCCCTCGCGGTGTTCCGGGCCGCCGGAGACGGCATCGCACGGGCGATCGTGATGACGGCGGGCGTCGTCGACATCACCACGGTCGTCGTGGGCGGCGGGGTCAGCCGCGCCTGGCCGCTGCTGAGCCCGGTCGTCCTCGCCTCGCTGGCCGCCGAACCGCCGGTCAGCGGGCACCCCGTCCGGCTGGTCAGGTCGGGCCTCGGCTCCGACGCCGTACCGGTCGGCGCCGCCGCCCGCGCACGGCGTGAACTCGCGGTGGGTGCCCCGGCCTGACCCCGGGCCCCCGGACACAGAGGAAGGACCCCCGTCCCGCCCGGACGGGGGTCCTCCCTGTCTCGTGGGTGAGGTCAGGACCCGACGCTCACCGTGAACCGCCGCGGGTTGCCGTCGTTCGCGGCGCCCGAGACGTCCGGCTCACCGTCCGGGCGTACGTCGTCGTACGGGAAGGCGTACCCGATCGGGCTGTTGGCGTGGACGATCCGCGACCAGTGGTTGGTCACCGCGCCCTGGTAGTAGTCGGCCACCGAGGTGCCGTTCGGCTGGTCCGGGTGGCTGAGCATGATCGACCGGTTGAAGCCGGCCGCGAGCCGGGCGAGCAGCGCCTTCTTGTCGTCGTTGTCCGCCGGGTTGTTGGTGAAGGGCCCGTGGTTGCAGGTGAAGATGTCCTTCGAGACGGGCTTGGAGAAGGTGTGCCCGCCGTCGAACGTCAGGGTGTCGCCACTGACCCGGCCGGCCCGGACGCCGCGCCCGCCCTGGAGGTCGATGCGCAGGTCCTCGGAGCGGTACTTCTCCCAGACCTCGTCGATCTGCGCGGTGAACAGGTCGCGGAACGGCATCTCGTCCGGGCGGTCGAAGTACGGCGCCATCAGGTTCTGCGGCGAGACGACCCGCAGCACGTTGCCGTCCGAGCCGCGCGTCACCAGCTGGTCCCAGGGCTGGCCGTCGGCCGCCGCCTGGGCGATGAGGCCGTCGGCGATGCGCTGCACGGCACCGTCCGGGAGCGGGGCCACGGTGTGCGTGGAGTCGCCCTCCAGGGTCAGGCCGATCGGCAGGGCCGTCACCAGGTCGACGTAGCTGATGTTGGCGTACAGCTGCTGCGGGTTGAAGGTGAACTCGCAGAACGACCAGGTGCGCCCGTAGTTCGGGTCCGTGGACGTGGCGAAGGCCGGCTCGACCAGGGCCGGGCCCGGGTTGACGTAGAAGTCCAGGGTGTCGTCGCGCACGAAGTAGACCCGGGCGCCGTACATCTGGGGGAGCGTCAGCACGACGGGCGCGCCGCCGGCCGCGTTCAGCGGGATGGCGCAGTCCACCGGGAGCGGGGTCTGCGGCTCGGCGGGGGAGTCCGGGGAGTAGACGCTGCCGTCGGCGCGCAGCAGGACCCAGCGGTCGGTGCCCTGCTCGTGGCCCGTGACGTAGGCGTTGACGCGGCCGGGCAGCGAGCGGTTCTCCAGGGCCAGTTCGCAGGTGGCCGCGGACGCCGACGCCGCCGGGCTCAGGGCGCTGCCCCACAGGGGGTAGGTGAGCGCGGTCGCGGTGGCGGCGGCGCCGCCCGTGAGGAACTTCCGGCGCGAAATCATGAGGCGACTCCGGGGGTACGTGGGGGGCGCGGACGAGTGGACCGTGCGGGGAGGTGGAACGAGGTCGTCCGCGGTGGCACCACTTTCGCGAGGAGCGGCGCAGGCGTCAAGACTTGTGACTGAGAGCGCTCTCAAAAATAAGGACTCTTCACAACTCGACGCTGGTCGGGGCCACTTGGCGGCCCTGCGCGGAGCGTCCGGCGTGACGCGTGATCAGGAACTGAACGCGGTGTCCGGGATCGCCCGTCTCCGCCCCACTTGGACTAACGGATGGGGGTTGTTGGACTGGAGAAGCCGTCGGGACCGTACGCCGTTGACGGTGCGCGGAGCCGACGACTACGCAATGCACATGTCACCAAGAAGTACGCCGGTGGGCGCAGCAGCCGCCGCCGCAGCCGCCGTCCTGGCCCTGGTGGGGACCGCGCTCCCCGCCGTCGCCGCCACCCCCGCACCCGCCGCGGCCGGCAGCGCCGTCCCCGCGGGCAGCCCCGTCATCTCCTCCCACCAGCTCGCCGTCGCCGTCGCTGCCGACTTCCCGCGCGTCCTCACGTACACCGACCGCGCCTCCGGCAAGCGGCTGACCGGCTCCACCCGGCCGGTCACCGCCGTCACCCTGAACGGCACCGCGCACCCCGTACGGCTCAAGGGCGCTCCGAAGACCACCGGGTCGGCCGCCCGCTACACGCTGGTCTTCACCGACCTGCCGGGCGTCGAGATCGACGCCACGCTCTCCGTCTCCGGGCGCGCGACCACCTTCAAGGTGACCGCCGTCCGCGACACCGCCGCCTTCCGGGTCTCCACGATCGACATACCCGGCCACGATCTGGTCTCCGTCGCCAGCACCGACGCCGGGGCCGCGACCGCCTTCACCCGGCTGGACACCGACTCCACGAAGACCGCCGACGTCTTCGCGGACGTCACGAAGGACACCCCCGCCGACTCCGCGCCCTCCGGGGCCACCTACGCGATCCTCAACACCGGGTCGCTGGCCGCCGCCGTGGAGTCCAACTCCTCGTACGACAAGCCCTCCGGCGCCACCGACGGCGACGACGCCCGCTTCTGGCACCAGGCCCGCAAGGAGGACGACGGCTCCACCCGGGTCGCCGTCTGGTCGGGGCAGTGGACCTACCGGGGCGAGGGGGCGCCGAAGCCGGAGAGCGGCGACAACCTGCCCTGGGCGAAGGTCGTCGTCACCCCCGACGCCAACGGCGACAAGGCCGTCGACTGGCAGGACGGGGCCGTCGCGTTCCGCTCCATCGGCGTGGTCGCGCCGGGCAGCGAGGACACCGCGGACCGGGTGATCACGCACATCCCGTTCAACTTCGCCAGCCAGGCCACCCACCCCTTCCTGCGCACCCTGGACGACGTCAAGCGGATCTCGCTGTCCACGGACGGCCTCGGCCAGCTCGCCCTGCTCAAGGGGTACGCCTCCGAGGGCCACGACTCCGCCCACCCCGACTACGGCGGCGACTACAACAAGCGCGCCGGCGGGCTGAAGGACCTCAACGCCCTCCTGAAGGACGGCAAGAAGTGGGGCGCCACCTTCGGCGTCCACGTCAACGCCACGGAGGCGTACCCGGAGGCGAAGGCGTTCGACGAACAGCTCGTCGACAAGACGAAGCCGGGCTGGAACTGGCTGGGCCAGAGCTACTACATCGACCAGCGCCGCGACATCAACAGCGGCGACCTCGCCGAGCGCTTCCAGCAGCTGCGCGACGAGACCGGCGCCAACCTCTCCATGCTGTACATCGACGTCTACTACACGCACGGCTGGATCGCGGACAAGACCGTCCAGGCCCTCCAGAAGCAGGGCTGGAACGTCTCCAGCGAGTGGGCCGACAAATTCGAGCGGGCCTCGCTCTGGTCGCACTGGGCCAATGACCTCGACTACGGCGGCGCCACCAACAAGGGCCTCAACTCGAAGATCATCCGGTTCATCCGCAACGGCGAGAAGGACGTCTGGAACAACGACCCGGTCCTCGGCCAGAGCGCCATCGACGAGTTCGAGGGGTGGACCGGCGAGACCGACTGGAACACCTTCTACGACAACATCTGGCAGCGCAATCTGCCCGCCAAGTACCTCCAGCAGCAGCAGATCACCCGCTGGGACGGCAACGACATCACCCTGACCGGCGGGGTCAGCGGCACCGTCGAGGACGGCAGGCGCACCTTCTACGACCACGGCCGCAAGGTGCTCAGCGGCACCGACTACCTGCTCCCGTGGGACGGCGGCAAGAAGCTGTACCACTACAGCCAGGAGGGCGGTACGAGCAGCTGGGCGGTGCCGTCGAAGGGCACGTACACCGTCTACGCGCTCACCGACAACGGCCGCGTCAGGACCGGCACGGTCCGCCCGGTCGACGGGAGGATCACGCTGAAGGCCGAGGCCGGACAGCCGTACGTCCTCTACCCGAACCAGGCCCCCCGGGCCGCGGACGCCAAGTGGGGCGAGGACACCCTCGTCGCCGACCCCGGCTTCAACGACGACCGGCTCGGCGACTGGTCGAAGACCGGTACCGCCGTCCGTGACACCGACGACCGGGGCCGCAACAGCGCGAAGCTCTCGGGCACCGCGACCGCCGCGCTCTCCCAGCGCATCGACGGACTGAAGCCCGGCGCCCGCTACACCGCGTCCGCCCTCATCGAGGTCGAACCCGGAAGGAGCAGGCACACCACCCTCTCGGCCGGCGGGAAGTCCGTCGCCGTGGACCGCTCCACCGCCAAGGACTACGTCGCCGCTTCCGACTGGCACGGCACGTACTTCCAGCGCGCCGAGGTCAACTTCACCGCCCCCGCCCATGGCCGCACCACCTTGCGCATCGAGGCCGCGAAGGGCAGCACGGCGAGTGTCCGCGCCGACGACGTACGCATCGTCGCCAACGCACCGGCCACGAAGAAGAACACCGTCGTCCACGAGGACTTCGAGGACGTCGCCCAGGGCTGGGGCCCCTTCCTCAAGGGCGACGCGGGCGGCTCCACCGACCCCCGCACCGTCATCTCCCAGCTGCACGCCCCGTACACCCGGGCCGGCTGGAACGGGAAGCTCGTCGACGACGTGCTCGACGGCAAGGAGTCGCTGAAGGCCCACGAGGAGAACACCGGGCTCGTCTACCGCACCGCCCCCTGGACCGTCCCGATGACGGACGGCCACCGCTACCGGGTCGAGTACGACTACCAGTCCAGCCACGCCGGGGCCTACGAGTGGGTCGACGGCTACGACCGGATCACCGGCGACGGCAAGCCCGCGTCCGTCGAGACCCGGACCACCGCCATCGGCGCCCAGCACACCACCGGCCACTTCGCCGAGACCCTCACGGCGGGCTGCGGCGACACCTGGACCGGTCTGCGCAAGCGCGGCGACGCCCCCGAGGGCGCCGACTTCGTCCTCGACGGCTTCACCGTGACCGACCTCGGCAGCGCCCCCGCCGACGAGCGGGCCGCCTGCTCCACGCTCGCGGTGACGGCCGCCGCCGAGACCCTGGAACCGGGCACCGCCAACACCGTGAAGGCGAGCTTCACCAACTACGAGTCCACCGCCGCCACCGGTGTCTCGGTGAAGCTGACCCTCCCCGAGGGCTGGCGGGCCGAACCCACCGGGGCCGTCACCTTCGACTCGGTCGCGGCCGGTGCCACGGCCACCGCGAGCTGGCAGGTCACCCCTCCGGCCGACGCCGAGTACCGCACGTACGCCCTGGCCTCCGAGGCGTCGTACACGACCGGCGACGGGCAGCGCAAGCTCGGCGCGCAGACCTCCGTGCGCACCCTGCCGCCGCCGCCCACCACGGACAGCTGGGCCAGTGATCTGGACTGGACGGCCACCACCAACGGCTGGGGGCCGGTCGAGCGCGACCTGTCCAACGGCGAGACCGGAACCGGTGACGGCACCCCGCTGACCATCGGCGGCACGGTCCACGAGAAGGGCCTCGGCAGCCACGCCCCGGCCACCGTCCGCTACTACCTCGGCGGCCGGTGCACCTCGTTCACCGCGGAGGTGGGCGTGGACGACGCGCAGAAGACCGCGGGCAGCGTGCGGTTCTCCGTCGAGGCGGACGGCACCGAGGTGGTGAAGTCACCGGTCCTCAAGGCCGCCGACGCCGCCTGGCCGCTCACCGCCGACGTCACCGGAGCCAAGTACGTCGAGCTGATCGTCGGCGACGGCGGCGACGGAAACGGCAACGACCACGCCGACTGGGGCAGCGCCCGCTTCCACTGCGGCGGCTGAACCGGCCGCGACAGGGGGGCGGGGCCCGCACGGGTCCCGCCCCCCCGCAGTCTGCCCGGACTCTGGGAAGGAGGGCCCACGCACGCGTACGCTCGGAAACCATGGGGGAGTTGAGAGCGGACTGGCGGCTGCGGTTGCGCCGCGACGGCCCGGAGGGACCGGTGTGCGGGGCCGGTGTGCTGCTCACCCAGGACCGGATACTGACCTGCGCCCACGTCGTCGGTGAGGCGGACGCCCGGATGTGGGTGGAGTTCGCCGAGAGCCCCGGCATCCCGCCGGTCGCCGCCCGGGTCGCCCCGGACGGCTGGCTCCCGGGCCGCGAAGGACCCGACCGCGAGGACGTCGCCGTCCTCGCCCTGGACAGCCCCCGCCCCCAGGCCGAACCCGCCCCGCTCGGGCGGCGGCTGGAACGCGGCCGTGAGGTGTGGGCCGGCGGCTACTCGCAGACCTTCGACGACGGCATGTGGCTCTCCGGCCGGATCAGCGGACTGCACGGCGACTGGGTGCAGCTGGACGCCAGGAACAACGCCGAGGTGGTGCGCCCCGGCTTCAGCGGCGCCGCCGTCCACACCCGGCGCGAGGGCTCCCGCCCCGAACAGGTCGTCGGCCTCGTCGTCAGCTGGCGCGGCGACCTGGAGCTGGCACTGCCCACCGAGAACGACCTCGCCTTCTCCTACATGATCCCCGTCGACCGCATCGCCGAACTCGTCCCGCTGGTCGCCGAACTGTGCGGCCCCGACGGCTGGGACCCGGGGCTCGCGCGGCGGCTGCGCCACTGGTTCGCGGGCGTCGACCAGCCGTCCGTGCGCTTCGGCGTCGTCCCGTCCGGCGGCGGCCGGGACCGCACCCTGCGCCACCAGCTGCACCGCGCCCACCTCGTCCACCACGGCGGCCGGGACCGGCCCGCCGCGCTGGTGGAGACCCTGGTCGCCCAGCTCCGTCCCCCGCGCCACCAGCGCAACCGCTACCGCGACTGGCTCCTGGAGGGCGGCGACGAACCCGAACGCTCGCTCGCCGGCCGGCCCGCCGCCGGACCCGTCCTCGCCGTCCTCGGCCTGGACGAGGACCCGGACCCGGCCGGGCTCGTCCGCGTCCTGGCCCGGGTGCGCACCCTCGGCTTCCGGCTCCTGGTCACCGTGCGCGCCGCCGACGGCCCGTGGTTCGACCCGGTCGTGCGCGACCTTCTCGTACCGGCCCTGGACGAGCAGGCCGAGGAACTGCTGCGCCGGGCCGAACGCGGGGAACGCGAGTGGGCCCGGCTCAGCGGCCTGATCGACTCGGCGTCCGCACCCCCGCGCCCCGCCACCGACCCGGCCACCCGCCGCCGCCACCTCCGCGACCTGCGCGCACTCCCCGAACCCCACGCACGGCTGACCGCACTCAAACAACTGTTACGGGACTTGCGCACCGACCTCGGCACGCGGCCCGGACCGGGCGGCCCCGGCCTGCCGGAGCAGCGCACCGGACCGGCGGGGCGCCCATGAGAATCCCCTGCCCGCACCGCCGCTTCACCGGCGCCCCCTGCGAAGGCGCCGTGCGGTCCACCGGCTACTGCGACACCTGCGGGCGCGACGAGACCGCCCCCGGCCTCCCGCCCCTGCCCGCCGCCCCCGAGGACCACGGCCCCGCCGGACTCCTCGAACTCCCGCTGCTGGACCCGGGCAGCCCCGCCGAGCGCCTGGCCGCCGCCGAACGCCCGGTACGCATCGCGATGACCTGCTCCGCCAAGGCCTGCGGCACCGCGTTCGTCCCCCCGTACACCGCCGCCCCGCCCCCCGACGAGGGGCACTGCCCGGTGTGCGGGGCGCCCTACTCCTACCGCCCCGAGCTGACGAAGGACGGGCCGCCGCTCCAGGACCAGTACCGCATCCGGGGCCCCATCGCCCACGGCGGCCAGGGCTGGGTCTACCTCGCCGAGGACACCCACCTGGAGGACTTCGTCGCCGTCAAGGGACTCCTCAACCGCTACGCCGAACGCGGCGCGGCCCAGGCCGGTGAGGAGCGCCGCAGCCTCGTCGCCATCCGGCAGAGACGCATCGTCCAGATCCGCGACTTCGTCTCCACCGCCAGCCCCGACGGCACGGTCTCCGGCGGCTACATCGTGATGGAGGACGTCGGCGACCGCACCCTGTCCGCCCTCGTCGAATCCGTCCGGCAGGGCGCCTTCGTCCTCGACATCGAGCACGTCATCACCTACGGCTGCCAGATCCTGGAGGCCCTCGCCCATCTGCACGGCATGGGCTTCCTCTACGGCGACATGAAGCCGTCCAACGTCATCCACCACCTCGACGGCATCAAGGTCATCGACCTCGGCGGTGTCCGCAAGGCGGGCAGCGCCGACCCGCCGCCCGTCATCACCCCCTGGTTCGCCGCCCCCGAGACACACAGCGGCAGCCCCCTCACCGTCGCCCACGACGTGCACACGGTCGGCGTCACGCTCGCCGAACTCGCCGGCTGGGCCGTCGGCGACGACGTGCCGGGCCTCGGCACCAGCTCCTTCCGGCTCGTCGTGGAACGCGCCACCGCCCCGGACCCCGAACAGCGCTTCGGCTCCGCCGACGACATGGCCGGACAGCTGCGCGGGGTGCTGCGCGAGATCCGGGCCCTGCGCGGCAAGCGCGACCAGCCCGAACCCTCCGCCTACTTCACCCCCTCCACCGAACTGCTCGGCGCCCGCCTCGGCTCGGTGCCCGACTACGCGCACTGGCTGCGCCGCCCGCTGCACAGCCGCCGCGAGACGCCCCGGGCCCCCGTCCTCGACCCGGGCAGACCCACCCCCACCGAGATCGCCCGCAGGCTGCCGGTGCCCAGGCCCTACCCGGGCGACCCGCAGGCCGCCCGCTTCGGGGTCAGCAGCTACGACCCCGGCCAGCCGCTCGCCCAGCCCGCTGAGGGGGAGCGGTCGGTCGAGATCTGCCTGCACAACGCCCGGCTGCTGCTCGGCCAGGAGGACGACGACGCGCTCGCGCGGGCCCGCGCCCAGGTCGAGGCGGCGGCGGCCATACCGGGACCCGGACCGGTCAGGCAGTGGCGGCTCAGCTGGCACTGGGGCCTGGTCGCGCTGCGCGCGGCCGATGTGCTGGTGCCCGACGCGGCACGGGAGGAGCGGGACGCGATGCTGGAGGCCGCCCACGGCCACTTCGCGGCCGTCCACCGGGCGCTGCCCGGCGAGTACGCGGCCAAGCTGGCGCTCGCCTACTGCGCGGAACAGCTCGGCCCCGCCCGGCAGCCCGCGAAGGGCCCGTCCGCGTACGAACTGTTCCGCGCGGTGCACGCCCGCAACCCCTCGCACGTGGGCGCCGCCCTCGGCCTGGCCAGGCTCGCCCTCGCACGCGGCGACCGGGCCGCCGCCGTCGAGGTCCTGGACCTGGTGCCCGACGAGTCCCGCGACCACACCGTCGCCCGCGTCGCGGCCCTGCGCATCCGGGCGGCCCGGCTGGCGGCGGGGGAGCGGCCGCTGCCCGACGAGGCCGACATCGACGCCGCGCTGACCGCACTCGCCGGCCCGGTGGTGAGCGGCGACGAGGCGGCCTGGCTGCTGCGGACCGAACTGTACGAGTGGAAGCTCGACGCCGTACGCGCGGCGGCCGGCTCCCCGGCACCGCGCCGCGGATGGCCGCGCATGGGCCTGCCGCCCCCGCCCGTACCCGGCGAGCGGGCCGTGCGCGCGGAGCTGGAGCAGTGCTACCGGTGGCTCGCCCGGCAGCGGCAGAGACCGGCCGAGTACGAGCGGCTGATCGACCTCTCCCACGCGGTCCGCCCGCAGACCCGCTTCTGACCCGCCTCCGGCCCGTTTCCGGCCCCTTTCCGGCCCGGCGCGGACCCGCCTCCGACCCGGCGCGACCCCGCCTCCGACCCGACGCAGACCCGCCCGCCCCGGCGCCGCCCCGGCGCCGTACCCCCCTGGAGCCGTCCCATGGGTGCTCCCGCCCCGCCGCCGACCGGGCTCACCTTCGCCGTGTCCGTCGACGTCCGGCGCGACCAGCAGCCGCACCACGACGCCCGGATCGACGCCCACGTCCGGGTCAAGGCCACCGGCATCGGCCCCCGCGACCGGCGGCCCGCCGTCGAACTGGCCGTCGTCATCGCCCTGGACGTCGCCGCGTCCCGCAGGCGCGACGCGGCGTCCGCCCTCTCCGCCGCCCTGCGCGCGCTGCCCGACGGCCTGTCCTTCACCGTCCTCGGCGGCACCGACGACGACCGGCCCACCCGCTGCTACCCGCTGCGCGGCCGGTGGGCGCTGGCCGACACCGACGAGAGGCGCCGCGCCGCCTTCAGCGCCGGCCGGATCGCCCCGGCCCCCGACGACCGGCCGCCCCCGGGCTACGGGGCCTGGCTCGCCGCCGCCCGCGCCCTCTTCGCCGAACGCCCGCTGCCCGTACGCCACCTGATCCTCATCACCGACGGCAGCGGCCACGGGCCGGGCGGCGACGACAGCGCGCTGAAGGCCGAACTCACTGCGTGTGCCGGGGTGTTCAGCGCCGATGTGCTGGCGCTCGGCAAGGAGTGGGACCCGGCCCCGCTGCTCGCCCTCACCGAGAGCCTGCACGGGACGGCCGACAGCCCGCCCGACCGGTTCGCGCCCGCCGTCGCGGGCGCGCTGCGGCGGCTGCGCCGGGTCCGCAGCCCCGAACTGCCCGTCACGGTCACCGGGCGCCCGGCCGTGACCGCCGTCGCGCTCACCGAGACCGCCCCCCGGCAGCGCGTGCTCACGCCCGTCACCGCCCCCGGGGACCCGCGCCGGTCCGACTTCGCGACCCACCAGTGGGTGCCGGGCACCCGCGACTACGTCCTCACCCTGCGGGCCGACGCGAGCACCGACCCGCTCGGCGTCCTGCTCCAGCTGCTCACCGTCTCCGTCGGCGACGCCACCGCCCCGCTCGTGGTCCGCTGGCTGCCGCCCGGAGTCGCCATCGGAGCGGGCGGAACCGGGGCCGGGGGCGGCACCCTCCAGGCGGTGAACGCCGCGACGCGGATGCGCAACGCCCTCAACCGCGGCTACGCCGCCCTGGACCCGATGAGCCGCGAGGTCGCCGAGCAGCAGTTCGGCATCGCGGTCCGGCTGGCCAACGAGATCGGCGCCGCCTGGGTCCTCACGGACGTCCGCAAGGTCGCCGACATCCTCGACGGGCCCCGGGGCGTGGTCCGCGTCGGCCCCACCGTCGACCGCGGCACCGTGCGCAGGGGCCGGCTGCACGTCGCCTCCGGCCACCTCATCGACCTGCCGGAACACACCGAGGGGGCGCCCACGAAGTGCCCCGCCTGCCACCACGTCGCCGGGCCGCGCGCCCACTACTGCATCGCCTGCGGGAGGCGCCTGTGAGAGACCGGCCCACCCGCCGGGCGCGCGCCTTCCGGGCCCGCCGCCCGACCGGCTCGCGCACCCGCCGCCTGCTCGAACTGCACCTGGCCGTCATCGTGCTCGCCGGGATCGTCTCGATGACCGCGCTGCTCGTCTCCTACCGCGAGGTGCAGAACGCCGCCGGCGAGATGCGCACCCACGCCGCCCCCGCCGTCCAGGGCGTCGCCGCCACCCAACTGGCGCTGCTGCGCGCCCACCAGGAGGCGCAGGCGTCCGTGGACAGCGGCATCGACGAGGTCGTCGGGGCCGGCGCACGCTACGAGGCCCAGCTCTCCGCCGCCAACCAGGGCCTGTCCCGGCTCTCCGACGTACAGATCGACGGGGAGCGCGGCCGGGGCGTACTGAAGACCGTCACCGGCGTGCTGACCTCGTACAGCGGTTCCATCACGCCCGGGACCGTCAAATACGTGGACGACGACCTGATGCAGCGGCAGAAGCTGAGCGAGGCCAAGCGCCTCCTCGACCGGCCGGGCACCGGGGTCGTGCCCCGCCTGGACGTCCTCCAGCACCACCAGATGCAGCGGATGAGCCGGATCAGCTCCCTGGGCCCCCTCCAGGCCGCCGGCTGGGCGGTCGCGGAGCTCGGCCTGCTGGTCCTCGCCCTGACCACGCTCAGCGCGCTGTGGCTGCTGCGCCGCCGCTGCGGCCGCAGCCTGGACCCCTGGCTGCTGCCGGCCCTCCTGGTGACCCTCGCCCTGGCCGTCGTACCGCTGTGGGCGACCGTCGGTACCCAGGAACGGCTGGACACCGCGCGCCACGAACTGGTGCGGATCGAACAACGGGCCGACCGCCACGCGGACCTCGCCGAGGACCAGAGTTATGTCACCCGCACCTCCACCGCCCTGCACGGCCGGCTGGAGGCCGAGCGCTGGCAGAGCTGGACCTACTACGGGGCGCTCGGCGGCGGCGCGCTGATCATCCTGCTGCCGGTCGCGGGCCTCAGCCGCAGGCTCAACGCCGACTACTACTGGAGGGCCGGATGACACGCCCGCCCCGGGCACTTCTGCGAGGGCCTGTCCGGCGGATCCTCGCGGGACCGCGAAGATCCGCCGGACAGGCCCTCGCCCTCGTGCTGCTCCTGACCGCGGCCGGCTGCGGCCTCGCGGCCCCCGGCGGCAGCGACGCCGAGCCGAAGGTGACGATCCTCGGCCCCTGGACCGGTGCGCAGGAGGACCGGTTCACGGACGTCCTGGACGGCTTCGGCATCCCGTACACCTACCAGGGCACCGCCGCCACCCGCGAGGTACTGCTCGCCGAGGTCCAGGCCGGCAACCCGCCCGACATCGCGATCCTGCCCGGCGTCGGCGAACTCGTGGAGTACGCCGCGGAGGGCCGGCTGAACCGTCTGGGCGACCTGTACGACGGCAAGGAGTACGGCACCCCGTGGCGCCCCGCGGCGCAGGGGCTGGCGGACGACCTGTGGGTCCCGCTCAAGGCCGACCTCAAGTCCATCGTCTGGTACCGCGACGGCGAGACCCCGCCGTCCTCCCCGGCCCCGCTGAGCGCCTGGTGCGCCGGCATGGGGGACGACGGCTCGTCCGGCTGGCCCGGCAGCGACTGGATCGAGGACCTGCTCCTCCAGCAGGCAGGACCGGTGCTGTACGCGCGCTGGGCGACCGGTGACCTGGACTGGACCGCCGACCACGTCGTCACCGCCTGGACCACCTGGGCGGGCCTGCTGTCGCAGGGCTCGCGCGCCCGGCGCCTGGCGATCCTGGAGAGCGACCACCGGGGCCCCGAGGGCGGGAACGGGCTGCTCTTCGGCGGCGGCTGCGCCCTCGAACACCAGGGTTCCTTCGCCCGCTCCTTCTACGGGGACCGCCAGGACCGGGCCGTCTTCACCGACTCGGCGAAGCTGCTGCCGGGCGGCCCGTATACGGTGAAGGGCCATGAGGTCTCGGCCGACTTCGCCGCGCTCTTCGGCGGGGGCGACGCGGCCCGCGCGCTGATCCGGCGGCTCGCCTCCGAGAAGGCCCAGGAGGAGTGGGGCCGCGAGGGCGGGGTGTTTTCGGCCAATTCCGCGGTGCCGGCCCGCGAGGGCGAGGTCGAGAAGCAGGTGAGCGGGCGCCTCACGGACCAGCGCGTGCCGCTGTGCCTGGACGCGTCGGACGTCATGCCGGCGGCGGTGCGGGACGCGTTCTACGAGGCGGTGCTGCTGACCGTGGCGCATCCGGACGAGCCGGTGCGCGCCCGCCTCGAAGGCATCCAGAAGGTGCAGGACGCCCAGCCCGCCACCATCCCCCGGCTCACGGGTGTGTGCGGCAGACCACAGTGAGTCTTTGTGGGACCTTCACAAGCGATGACGGGTTCCGGCTGGTACTTCGCCTGCATGGCTCCGGCCTTCTGTCAGGCTCCACCAGTAAACCGGGCAGGAGACTGTACGGAGTCGACGGCAGGATTTTCTTGGCCGGGTTCGTAGGGTCGGTACATGACCGTTGTGGACGAAACCCAGGGCGAGCCGAGCGACACCCGTGGCCGTGTGGCCGAACTGCTGGCACTGCGCGAGCAGGCCCGGCGCGGACCCAGTGACCGGGCGACGGAGGCGCAGCACGCCAAGGGCAAGCTGACCGCCCGCGAGCGCATCGAGCTGCTCGTGGACCCGGGTTCGTTCCATGAGGTGGAGCAGTTGCGCCGGCATCGGGCGACGGGTTTCGGTCTGGAGGCGAAGAAGCCGTACACCGATGGTGTGATCACCGGGTGGGGCACGGTGGATGGCCGGACGGTGTTCGTGTACGCGCATGATTTCCGGATCTTCGG
>NZ_KB892019.1 GCF_000373645.1 Streptomyces sp. ATexAB-D23
CGGTCCGGGGGCGTGCAGGGGAGTCCCCGCAGGACGACGAACGGATACCCGGGTACGACTGCGTACCGGCGGAACGTTCGTCGTTTGAGGAGACGCCCCGGAGGGACCCCGGNCCCCACCCACGGCGCGCAGGCGTGCTTTTGAGCCCGTCCGGCGATTGGGGACGGAACCCTCCACCCCGGGACGGGGCAAGCCCGCGGGGGCCGGCGGCGCGTTCAAGCCTGTCCGGCGGTTGAGGACGGAACCGGTCGGCCCGGGACGGGGCGAGCCCCCGGGGGTGCCGCCCGCCTTGACCGCGGCGCCCGGAGGGGCCTAGCTTGGAGGGCGTTCATATGTGTGGACGTTAATCAGAGATGCGCACGCTTCAGGGAGCGCCCGTGAGCTCAGATCCGCTTGCCGTCCGGCTTACCGCTGTCGCCGGGCCGCTGTTCTTCCCCGTTACCGCCTTCCGCGCGGACGGCTCCGTCGACGTGGAGGCCTTCCGGGCCCACGTCCGCCGGGGCGTCGACGCCGGTGCGGCGGCGGTGTTCGCGTGCTGTGGCACGGGGGAGTTCCACGCGCTGACGCCGGAGGAGTTCCGGCTCGTCGTCGCCGCCGCGGTGGAGGAGACCGCGGGACAGGTGCCGGTCGTGGCGGGAGCCGGATACGGCACCGCGCTGGCGGTCCGGTTCGCGGAGCTGGCCGAGGAGGCCGGCGCGGACGGGCTGCTGGCGATGCCGCCGTACCTGGTGCAGGCGGACCAGGCGGGGCTGCTGGCGCACTACACGGCGCTGGCCGGGGCCACCGGCATCGAGACGATCGTGTACCAGCGCGACAACGCGGTCTTCGCCCCGGAGACGGTCGTCGCCCTGGCGCAGACGCCGGGGATCATCGGCCTCAAGGACGGCTACGGCGACCTGGACCTGATGCAGCGCATCGTCAGCGCGGTCAGGACCGGGCTGCCGGGGCGGGACTTCCTGTACTTCAACGGGCTGCCCACCGCGGAACTCACCGGCCTCGCCTACCGCGGCATCGGCGTCACGCTCTATTCGTCCGCCGTCTTCGCCTTCGCCCCGGACATCGCCCTGGCCTTCTACCGGGCCCTGGACTCCGGCGACGACGGGCTGGTCAACGCGCTGCTGGACACGTTCTACCGGCCGCTCGTCGAGCTGCGGGCCCGGGGGCGCGGTTACGCCGTGTCGCTGGTCAAGGCGGGCGTCCGGCTCCAGGGGCTGGACGTCGGGGAGGTGCGCAGCCCGCTCACCGAGCCGCCGGCCGCGCACATCGAGGAGCTGACGGAGATCATCGCGAGCGGCCGCGCGCTGCTGGAGCGGCACGGGGCCGGGGGGCGCGCGTGAGGGCCTCCGTCTTCCTCTATCCGTGGGACGTCGTGGGGGACCCCGACGCCGCCGCCCGCATCGCGGACCTCGGAGTCCAGCAGGTGACGCTCGCCTCCGCCTACCACTCGACCCGGGCGCTGACCCCCCGCCATCCCGCCCGCCGCATCGTCACCGCCGAGCACGCGGCGGTGCTGTATCCGCCGGACGCCTCGCGGTGGGCGGGGCGGGCGCTGCGCCCGTACGAGCAGGCGTGGGTCGCCTCGGACGACCCCTTCGCCGAGGCAGCGGGCGCGCTGGCCGGTGCCGGGCTCGACGTGCACAGCTGGGTGGTGCTCGCGCACAACTCCCGGCTGGGCGCGGAGCATCCGCGGACCTCCGTGGTCAATGCCTACGGGGACCTCTACCCGTGGGCGCCCTGCGTCGCGCAGCCGGAGGTCCGGGCCTATCTGGTGGACCTGGCGGCGGAGGCCGCGGTGCGGGAGGGGGTGCGGGGCACCGAGCTGGAGTCCTGCGGCTGGTACGGCTTCGCCCATCTGCACGCCCACGACAAGGTGGCGGGCGTCGGGCTCGGGGACGCGGCGCAGTATCTGATGTCGCTGTGCTTCTGCGGTGCCTGCCGGGCCGGTTACGCCGGGCAGGGGCTGGACGCCGAGGAACTGGGCGCGGCCGTACGGGGTGCGCTGGAGCCGGTCTGGGCCGGTGGCGGGGCCCCGGACGCCGGGTGGGACGCGGTCGGCCGGCTGCTCGGCGCCGATCTCGCGGCGGCCACCCTGCGGTGGCGGACCGAGGTGGCCCAGGGGCTTCAGGAGGCGGTGGCCGGTGCGGTGCGGGAGGCCGCGGCGCCCGGGTTCCAGGTGCTGCTGCACGCCGATCCGGCACCGTACAGGTCCGGGGCGAACGTGGGAGTCGAACCCGGGCACGTCCTGACCGTGGCGGACGGGGTGGTGCTGCCCTGCACCGGTACCGACGCGGTGCGGGAGGCCGTGCTCGGGCCGTTCGCCGGCCGGGACGGGATCATCGCGGCCAACCTCACCGTGGTGCGGGGAATGGGCGGCAGCCCGGACACGCTGGAGCGGGACGCCGCCCACGCGGCCTCGCTCGGGGCGGACCAACTGCGGCTGTACCACGGGGGGCTGGCCTCCGGCCCGGACCTGGAAGCCGTCGCCGGGGCACTCTCACGCCTCGGGTGACACGCGCGGGCCGGCGGGGACGGGTTCCCGCCGGCCCGTGAGCAGGAGCGCCGCCGTCAGCAGGGCCACCGCGCCCACCAGCGGCAGCAGCACCGCCATCTCCACCCGGGCCACCAGTACCGCGCCGATACCCAGCGCCACCGCGTTCGGCGACATCATCAGCGTGTCCGCGCTCGCCGCCGTACGGCCCAGCACCGCGTCCGGCGTCTCCCGCTGCACCGCCGTCAGCGCGGCGATCAGCACGCACGGCAGCCCGGCCCCGATCAGGGCGCAGGCGGTGAGCGCCACCGCGTCGTCGGGCACCGCCCGCAGGCCCACCGCCAGCCCGAACACGGCGATCCCGGCCGCCGGGAACACCCGTCCCGGCAACCGGCGCATCAGCGGGCCCGCCAGCAGCCCGATCGCGACGGACCCGACGCCCTGCGCGACGGAGAGCAGCCCCGCGAACGTGGGGGAGTGGCCCAGCGTGCCGTCCACGACGGCGTACAGGGTCGCCCCGTTGAGCCCCGCGCACAGCATCGTGGCCGAGGCGGCGAGGACCAGGGGGCGCAGCACCGGGGAGCCCCACAGCTGCCGAAGCCCGGCGGACCAGCCGCCCGCGCCACGGGGTGCGGGGGCCGTCCGCCGCACCCGCAGCAGACCGTAGAGTCCGGCGGCCAGGGTGAAGGAGACCGCGTCCAGCAGGGCCACCGCGCCGCCGCCGAAGCGGGCGTACAGCGCGGCGCCGGTCAGCGGGGCCACCAGCTTCATGCCCTCGTTGGCCGTCATCCGCAGGCCGTTGAAGTCCCCGAGCAGGGCGGGGGCCACGGCCCCCGCGACCAGGGCCGATTCGGCGGAGTCCAGCAGGACCGAGGCGCAGCCGTACAGCACCAGGACCGCGAACAGCAGCCAGACCCGTCCCGCCGAGTCCACCGTCGTGAGGGTGGTCAGCAGCGCGGCCATGGTGAGGTTCGTGCCCACGAGGAGCGGCTTGCGCGGCAGGCGGTCGGCCAGTGCGCCGAGCAGCGGGCCGCACAGGACCGGGAGCCAGACGGCGAACAGCGCGAGCGCGGCCAGACTGTCCGAGCCCGTCAGCGACTTGACCCAGATCCCGGCTGCCAGGGTCATCGCCGAACTGCCGAATCCCGACACGACGACCGCCGCGAGGAACAGCCCCGCCGTCCGGTCCCTCAGTACCCGCCCCGCCGCCATCGCACCCACCGAACCTTCCTGACCTGCGCATCCGTTGCCCAGTCAGGCTGGCGACTGAGGCCCCCGCGAGGCATCGGGCAGTTGCCGTACCCCGCCGGGCCCCCGGGAGGGGACGCGGAATACGTGTACGGCGCATGTCCTGGTTCCGCGAAGTTCTTTTGTCAGAAGCGTTGACGAAACATTTGCGGCGCCTCTAGCTTCATCGCGTCGTACTTCGTACGTCATATATGAGACGCGATACGCGAGATGTGAGAGCCCTTCACCCATGACCTTTGCGCCCACCCCGATTCCGTCCCGCACCCAGTACGTGCTGGAGGCGATCAAGCACGCGATCCTCACGGCGCAACTGAGGCCGGGGCAGGCGCTCGTGGAGACCGAGCTCGCCGCACAGTTCGGGGTCTCCAAGACCCCCGTCCGTGAGGCGCTCAAGACGCTCGCCGGCACCGGGCTCGTCGTCATGAGCCAGTACAAGGGCGCCACCGTGCGGCTGGTCGACGCGGCCATGGCCCGCGAGGTGTATGACGTACGGCTGCTGCTCGAACCCGAGGCGCTGCGCCGCGCCATCACCCGCAAGGCGTCCCTCGACGCGGCGCAGGAGGCCCTGGAGCGGGCGGACTCGGCGGGCGACAAGGCCGACCGCTCGCTCGCCAACCGGGACTTCCACCGGGCGCTCTACCTGCCCTGCGGCAACCCGCTGCTGGCGCGGATGCTCGACGAGGTCCGCGATCAGGCGGCGCTCGTGTCGACGGTCGCCTGGTCGGCCATCCCGTCCTGGGAGCGGGAGGCGGCCGAGCACCGGGAGATCCTGCGGCTCGCGCTCTCCGACGACGCGGACGCGGCCGCCGGGGCTCTGCACGACCACATCGCGTCGTTCGTCCGCCGCGCCTTCCCCGACGACGAGGACGGGGGCGACGCGGCGTGACCCCGCACACCGACGAAAGGCCAGTCCGCATGGACCTCACACCGCTGAAGGCGGCCCTCGCAGATGTCGTGGCGATCCCGGTCACCCCGTTCGCCGAGGACGGGACCATCGACACGGCGGCGCACCGCGCCCTGCTGCACCGGCTGCTCGACGGCGGCGTGCGCATCGTCACCCCGAACGGCAACACCGGGGAGTTCTACGCGCTCACCCCCGAGGAGCGGCGCACCGTCACCGAGCTGACCATCGAGGAGGCCGGCGGCCGGGCCACGGTCCTGGTCGGCGTCGGGCACGATGTGCCGACCGCAGTCGCCGCCGCCGAGCACGCCCGGGACGCGGGCGCCGAGATGGTGATGGTGCACCAGCCCGTCCACCCGTACGTCTCGCAGGACGGCTGGGTCGACTACCACCGGGCCATCGCCGAGGCCGTCCCCGGACTCGGCGTCGTCCCCTACATCCGCAACCCGCACCTCGACGGCGCCTGCCTCGCGGCCCTCGCCGACAGCTGCCCCAACGTCATCGGCGTCAAGTACGCCGTGCCGGACGCCGCCCGGTTCGCCGCGTTCGCCCGGGACGCGGGGCTGGAGCGGTTCGTCTGGGTCGCCGGGCTCGCCGAGCTGTACGCGCCGTCCTACTTCTCCGCCGGGGCCACCGGATTCACCTCCGGTCTCGTCAACGTGGCGCCCGGCGTCTCGCTGGCCATGCTGGAGGCGCTGCGGGCCGGGGACCACCCGGCCGCCATGAAGGTCTGGGAGCAGATCCGCCGCTTCGAGGAGCTGCGCGCCGACCGGCAGTCCGCCAACAACGTCACCGTCATCAAGGAGGCCCTGGCCGCCCTCGGGCTGTGCGACCGCGCGGTGCGCCCGCCCAGCCGGGAGCTGCCCGAGGCCCAGCGTGCCGAGGTCGCCGACGAGATCGCCGGGTGGTCCATATGACCGCCGCCCGCATCGCCCCCGAGGAACTGCGCAGCCACCAGTGGTACGGCACCGACGGGCTGCGCTCCTTCAGCCACCGCGCCCGCACCCGGCAGCTCGGCTACCTCCCCGAGGAGCATCTCGGCAAGCCGGTCGTCGCGATCCTCAACACCTGGTCCGACATCAACCCCTGCCACGTCCACCTCCGCGAACGCGCGCAGGCCGTCAAGCGCGGGGTCTGGCAGGCGGGCGGCTTCCCGCTCGAATTCCCGGTCTCCACGCTCTCGGAGACGTTCCAGAAGCCGACCCCGATGCTCTACCGCAACATGCTGGCGATGGAGACCGAGGAGCTGCTGCGCTCCTATCCGGTCGACGGCGCGGTGCTGCTCGGCGGCTGCGACAAGTCGACCCCGGCGCTGCTGATGGGCGCCGCGTCGGTCGACCTGCCGACCGTCTTCGTACCGGCCGGGCCGATGCTCCCCGGGCACTGGCGCAACGAAGTCCTCGGCTCCGGCACCGACATGTGGAAGTACTGGGACGACAAGCGCGCCGGGCTCATCGGCGACTGCGAGATGGGCGAACTGGAGAACGGCCTCGCCCGCTCACCCGGCCACTGCATGACCATGGGCACCGCCTCCACCCTCACCGCCACCGCCGAGGCCCTCGGCGTCACCGTCCCCGGCGCCTCCTCCATCCCGGCCGTCGACTCCGGCCACGACCGGATGGCCGCGCGGTCCGGGCTCCGGATCGTCGAACTGGTGTGGCAGCAGCGGAAACTGTCGGAGATCCTCACGGCGGAGGCGTACGAGGACGCCGTCGCCACCGTCCTCGCTCTCGGCGGCTCCACCAACGCCGTCATCCACCTCATCGCGATGGCGGGCCGCTCCGGGATCAAGCTGACGCTGGACGACTTCGACCGCATCGCCCGTACCGTCCCCGTGCTCGCCAACCTCCGGCCCGGCGGGCAGTACCTCATGGAGGACTTCCACTTCGCCGGCGGGCTGCCCGGCTTCCTCGCCCGGCTGACCGACGTCCTGCACCTGGACCGGCCCACCGTCGCCCACGACACCCTGCGCGAACAGCTCGACGGGGCGCTCGTGCACAACAGCGACGTCATCCGGGAGCGCGACCACCCCCTCGCCGACGAGGGCGGGGTGGCGGTGCTGCGCGGCAACCTCTGCCCGGACGGCGCGGTCATCAAGCACATCGCCGCCGAACCGCACCTGCTGCGCCACACCGGTCCCGCGGTCGTCTTCGACGACTACAAGGAGATGCAGCGCACCATCAACGACCCGGCGCTCGCGCTCACCGCGGACCACGTCCTGGTGCTCCGCAACGCCGGTCCCAAGGGCGGTCCTGGCATGCCCGAGTACGGCATGCTGCCGATCCCCGACTACCTGCTGAAGCAGGGCGTACGGGACATGGTGCGGCTCTCCGACGCCCGGATGAGCGGCACCAGCTACGGCGCCTGCGTGCTGCACATCGCGCCCGAGTCCTACGTCGGCGGGCCCCTCGCGCTCGTCCGTACCGGTGACCTCATCACCCTGGACGTCGAGGCGCGGCGGCTGGACCTCGGCGTGTCCGACGAGGAGCTGACCCGGCGCCGGGCCGAGTGGACCCCGCCGCCCCAGCGGTACGAGCGCGGCTACGGCGCGCTCTACCAGGACCAGATCACCCAGGCCGACACCGGCTGCGACTTCGCCTTCCTGGCCCGGCCGGGAGAAGTGCCCGACCCGTACGCCGGCTGAACGGCCCCAGAGGAATTCCGGCGCCCGCCTTGTTCGGCATACCGAACACCATGCGGTAAGCGCTTGCGCACTGCACGCACCGCCCGGCACCACCCCCGCACCACCCGCACCCCCGTACAGAGAGAACGGAGACGTGTCATGGCCCAAGCCTCCGCCGCGGCCACACCGCCCAAGGTGCCCAGGCGCCGCTCCGCGAGCCCCCGCCGGCTGCCGTATCTGCTGATCGCCCCCGCGGGGCTGCTGATGCTCGGCTTCATCGCCTACCCGGTGGTCAGCGTCTTCTATTACAGCCTGCAGAACTACAACGTCACCAAACCCTGGCGGAACGGCTTCGCGGGCTTCGACAACTTCACCCGGATCTTCACCGAGGACGACCAGTTCTGGACGACGCTCGGCTTCAGCGCCCAGTGGGTCGTGGTGCAGGTCGCGCTCCAGCTCACCCTCGGGCTCGCACTGGCCCTGATCGTGAACCAGAGCTTCATCGGCCGGGGCATCTCCCGCGCCATGGTCTTCTCGCCCTGGGCCGTCTCCGGCGTGCTGACCAGCACCATCTGGATCCTGCTCTACAACTCCTCGACGGGCTTCAGCCGCTACCTCGCGGACGCCGGGATCGGCGACTACGGCACCTCCGTGCTCTCCGACACCGGAACCGTCTTCTGGGCCGCGACCGTCGCCGAACTCTGGCGCGGGGTCCCCTTCTTCGCCATCCTCATCCTCGCCGACCTCCAGTCCGTCTCCAAGGAGCTGTACGAGGCGGCCTCCGTCGACGGCGCCGGACGGATGCGGCAGTTCTTCCACATCACCCTGCCCCACCTGCGCGACGCGATCATCCTGTCCACGCTGCTGCGCGGCGTCTGGGAGTTCAACAACGTCGACCTCCTCTACACGCTCACCGGCGGCGGACCGGCCGGCGAGACCACCACCCTGCCGCTCTACGTCGCCAACACAGGCATCGAGGGCCACGACTTCGGCTACGCCTCCGCGCTCACCACCGTCGCCTTCGTGATCCTCCTCTTCTGCTCGATCGTCTATCTGCGCCTGAGCAAGTTCGGAGGCGACCACAAGTGACTGCCGCCCTCGCCGAGAAGAACGGCACCCACTCCGCTCGGCCGGCCGCCCCCGCCGGCCCGCCGCCCGCCACGCCCCGCCGCAGGCCCGGCCGTGAGCGCGCCTTCGACGAGGTGCCGCGCTGGCAGATCTACGTGCCGCTCGGCGTCTACCTGGTCTTCACACTCGTCCCGTTCTACTGGATGTTCCTCTTCGCCGTCCGGCCCGCCGGCTCCACCTCGCTGGTGCCGTGGCCGATGACCGGGGAGCACTTCTCCAAGGTCTGGAACGAGCGCAGCTTCGCCCTCTTCTTCCAGAACAGCATGATCGTCGGGATCTGCACCCTGATCAGCACCACCCTCGTCGCGCTGGCGGGCGGTTACGCGCTCGCCCGGTTCGACTTCAAGATCAAGAACGGCTTCATGCTGGCGCTGCTGTGCTCGCAGTTCATCCCCGGCGCGCTGATGCTCGTACCGCTCTTCGAGATCTTCAAGAACCTCCAGCTGATCAACTCCCTGGGGAGCGTGGTCATCGCCGAGACCGTCTTCCAGCTGCCCCTCTCCATCATCCTGATCAGCGGATTCATCAAGAACGTGCCCCCTTCGCTGGAGGAGGCCGCCTGGGTGGACGGCTGCTCGCGCTTCCGGGCCTTCTGCGCGGTCGTGCTGCCGCTGCTGCGGCCCGGCCTCATCGCCGTCGGCTCCTTCGCCTTCGTGCACAGCTGGAACCACTTCCTGTTCGCGCTGATGTTCCTCAGCGAGCAGGACAAGCAGACGATCCCGGTCGGCCTGAACACCCTCATCGGCGCGGACAGCGTCGACCTGGGCGCGCTGGCGGCGGGCGGGGTGATCGCCGCGGTCCCCGTGGTGATCGTCTTCGCCTTCATCCAGAAGTGGCTGATCACCGGCTTCAGCGCCGGCGCCGTGAAGGGGTGACGGACATGAACACGCCGCTCGCCACCACGCCCGTCCCGATCGTCCTCGCCGGCGCCCGGGGACACGGCCGCTGGCACCTCGCCAACATCCGCCGCCTCCAGCACCAGGGCCTCGTCCGGCTCGCCGGCATCTGCGAACTCACCCCGCTGGACGCCTCCGAACTCGACGCCTTCGCCGGTGAACTCCCCGAGCAGTCAGCCGACTTCGGCGCCCTCCTGGACTCCACCGGGGCCCGCGCCGCCGTCATCTGCACCCCCATCCAGACCCACACCGACCTCGCCCTCACCGCGGCCGGACGCGGCGTCCACCTCCTCCTGGAGAAGCCGCCCGCCGCGACCCGCGCCGACTTCGACCGCATCCTGGCCGGGGTGCGCGACGCCGGCATCGCCTGCCAGGTCGGCTTCCAGTCCTTCGGCTCGCACGCCGTACCCGCCATCCGCGAACTCGTGCGCACCGGAGCCATCGGCACCGTACGGGGCTACGGGGCCGCGGGCGCCTGGGTCCGCGACGACGCCTACTACCGGCGGGCGCCCTGGGCCGGGCGGCGCAGGCTCGGCGGCACCGACGTGGTCGACGGCGTCCTGACCAACCCGCTCGCCCACGCCGTCGCCACCGCACTCGAACTCGCCGGCACCACCACCGCCGAGGACGTCGCCTCCATCGACCTGGAACTCTTCCGCGCCCACGACATCGAGGCCGACGACACCTCCTGCGTACGCGTCACCACCACCTCCGGCCCGCCCGTCACCGCCGCCGTCACCCTCTGCGCGGAACAGGCCGGGGAGCCCTACGTCATCGTCCACGGCGACCGCGGCCGCATCACCTTCTGGTACAAGCAGGACCGCGTCCTCGTGCAGCGGGCCGGGCACGGCCCCCTGGAGACGGTGCACGGGCGGACCGACCTTCTGGAGAACCTGGTCGACCACCTCGTGCGGGACACGCCGCTCCTCGTACCGCCGCGGAACACCGGCGCGTTCATGGAGGTCGTCGAGGCCGTACGAACCGCCCCCGAACCCCGCGCCCTGCCGTCCGGCGCCTGGCACACCGCCGCCGCGCCCGGCTCCGGCGCCACCCGCCGGGTGGTGCGCGGCATCGACGCCCTCGTCGCGTCCGGCGCCGAGACCCTCGCGCTCTTCTCCGAACTCGGCGCCCCCTGGGCACTCCCCACGGAGGTGAGCTCCCCGTGACCACCGCACTCCTCAGCTGCGCCGGCCGCCCGGTCGGCCGCTACACCTACCTCCCCGCCACCGCGGGACGCCCCTACCTCCACCCGGTCACCACCCTCGGCGGCACCCCCGTCACCGAGGAGCGCCCCGCCGACCACCTCCATCACCTGGGCGCATCCGTCGCCGTCCCCGACGTCGCCGGGCGCAACTTCTGGGGCGGGCGCACCTTCGTTCGTGGCCGGGGGCCGACCGAGCTGGACAACCACGGCGTGCAGCGCCACCTCGGCTGGAAGCTGTGCGACCCGGACGGATTCGTCCAGGAGCTGAGCTGGGAGGCCGACGGCGGCGAACTGCTGCGCGAACACCGCACGGTGGCCACCGTCGCGCTCTCCGACACCGCCTGGGCGCTCGACCTCTCCTTCTCGCTCACCAACCCCGGCTCCACGGACCTGTCCATCGGCAGCCCCGCGACCAACGGCCGCCCCGGCGCCGGATACGGCGGCTTCTTCTGGCGCGCCCCCAAGGAGCCCGCGCCGCCCGCCGTGTTCAGCGCTTCGGCGGACGGCGAGGAGGCGGTGCACGGGCGGGCCGCCGACTGGGTCGCGCTCCGCGGCGACGGCTGGTCCCTGGTCTTCGCCGGGGCGACCGACGAGACCCGCCGCGACCCGTGGTTCGTGCGGACCGCCGAGTACCCGGGCGTCGGCTCGTCCCTCGCCGCCGCCGAACGGCTCCCCGTCCCCGCGGGCGCCACCCTCGTCCGCCGGATCGTCACCGTCGTCGCGGACGGCCGGCTCGACCGGGCCGGCGCCGCCGCCCTCGTCCGCCGGGCGGTGACCGCGTGAACGCCCCCGCCGAGCGCCCCCGGACCGCCGATCAGGGCGACGGCACCTACCGCAACCCGGTGCTCGACGCGGACTGGTCCGACCCCGACGTCGTGCGGGTCGGCGACGACTTCTACCTCACCGCCTCCAGCTTCGGCCGCGTCCCCGGGCTCCCGCTGCTGCACTCGCGCGACCTCGTCAACTGGACCCTGACCGGGCACGCCCTGGACCGCCTGGAGCCGGCCGCCGACTTCGCCGTGCCCCGCCACGACTGCGGGGTGTGGGCGCCGTCGCTGCGCCACCACGCCGGACGGTTCTGGATCTTCTGGGGCGATCCCGACCACGGCATCCAGCAGATCAGCGCCGAGGACATCCGGGGCCCGTGGACCGAGCCCCACCTCCTCAAGGCCGGCCAGGGGCTGATCGACCCC
Source organism: Streptomyces sp. ATexAB-D23 (assembly GCF_000373645.1). Taxonomy (GTDB): domain Bacteria; phylum Actinomycetota; class Actinomycetes; order Streptomycetales; family Streptomycetaceae; genus Streptomyces; species Streptomyces castrisilvae. The sequence goes on from NZ_KB892019.1 coordinate 11,682, forward strand.
TGCCCGCTGTGGGACGAGGAGACCGGCGAGGCCTATCTCGTCCACGCCTGGGCCAAGTCCCGTTCCGGCGTCAAGAACCGGCTCACCGGCCACCGGATGAGCCCCGACGGGCGGGAACTGCTCGACGAGGGCAGGATCCTGATCGACGCCGACACGCTGCCCGGCTGGTTCACGCTGGAGGGCCCCAAGCTCCACCGGCGCGACGGCGAGTTCTGGATCCTGGCCCCGGCGGGCGGGGTGGCGACGGGCTGGCAGGGCGCCTTCCGCTCGCGCGAGTTCTTCGGACCGTACGAGGAACGCGTCGTGCTCGCCCAGGGCCGCACCGACGTCAACGGCCCGCACCAGGGCGCCTGGGTCACGACCCCGGCCGGTGAGGACTGGTTCCTGCACTTCCAGGAGCGCGGGGCCTACGGGCGGGTGGTCCACCTCCAGCCGATGCGCTGGGACAGCGACGGCTGGCCGGTCATCGGCGACGCGGGCGAACCCGTCACCAGGCACACCAAGCCCGCTCTGCCCGCCCAGCCCGTGGAAGCCCCGGCCTGCGACGACAGCTTTCCGGGCGGCCGCCACGGCAGGCAGTGGCAGTGGACCGCCAACCCGCGCCCCGGCTGGACCGTCGAGCACGCCGGGGACGGGCTGCGGCTCAGCTGTGTACGGACCGCGTACGCGCACGACCTGCGGGCCCTGCCCCACGTGCTGGTCCAGCGGCTGCCCGCCGAGACGTTCACCGTCGAGGTCGCGCTCGCCCTCGACAGCGAGGCCCCCGGGGCGAAGGCGGGGCTGGCGGTGCTCGGGGACGCGTTCGGCTGGATCGGCCTGGAGCGGCCGGCCGGGGGCGGGGTACGGCTCGTGCACCGGTTCGCCGAGCCGGGCGCCACCGCCGAGCGCGACGCCGCGCCCGGCAGGCCCGCGCCCGGGGCCACGGCCCGGCTGCGGATCGAGGTCGCCCCGGGCGCCCGCTGCCGGTTCTCTGCCGACACCGGGGACGGGGCCGGGTTCCGGCCGTCCGGCCAGGTCTTCGCCGCCACCCCGTGGCGCTGGGTCGGCGCGCTGCTCGGCCTGTTCGCCACCGCGCCGCCCGGTACCGGCCCGGCCGGGACCGCCCGCTTCACCCGCTTCCACGTCACCGCGTGACCGCACCCGTACCGGCCGGGACCACCGGCCACCGAACCCCCCACTCATGCGTACGAACCGAGAGAACCGAGAGAGAAGAGCCGATCATGAACATCTCGAAGTCGCAGCGGGGGCGCGCCACGGCCGCCGTTTCCCTCGCGGCGGTGCTCGCCCTGACCGCGACCGCGTGCGGCGACGACGGCAGCGACACCGGCAACGAGGGCAGCGGCAAGGGCGAGATCACCTTCTGGGACAACAACGGCGGTCCCCGTACCGCCGTCTGGACCGAGATCATCAAGGACTTCGAGAAGAAGTACCCGGACATCAAGGTCAAGTACGTGCCGATCCCGATCGCCGACGTGCAGTCCAAGTACGACACGGCCATCGCGGGCGGCGGCCTGCCGGACGTCGGCGGCGTCGGCACCGCCTACCTCGCCAACATGGTGTCGCAGGAGGCACTGGAGCCGCTGGGCGACCGGATCAAGGACTCCTCGCTCGACGGCAAGCTCGTCGAGGGCATGGTCGAGAGCGTCAAGGACGCGGCGGGGCGCGGCGACGACATGTACACCGTGCCGACCTCGGCGAACAACGGCGCCCTCTGGTACCGCACCGACCTGTTCGAGGCGGCCGGTCTCGAAGCGCCCACCACCTGGGCCAAGTTCTACGAGGCGGCCGAGAAGCTCACCGACTCCAAGCACAACAAGTTCGGCTACACCATCCGCGGCGGCGCCGGCTCCATCGCCCAGGCCATCGACGCGGCCTACGGGCAGTCGGGCATCACGGAGTTCTGGAACGGCGACAGGACGACCCTCAACGACGCGAAGAACGTGACGGCGCTGGAGAAGTACGTCGCGCTCTACAAGAAGACGACGCCCTCCGCCGACGTCAACAACGACTTCACCAAGATGGTCGCCCAGTTCGACACCGGCACCATCGGCATGCTCAGCCACAACCTCGGCTCCTACCAGGACCACCTGAAGGCCCTCGGCAAGGACAAGTTCGCCGGCGTCCCCAACCCGATCAGCGACGGCGGGACCCGCGTCCAGGTCTCCAACCCGGTCGACGGCCTCGGCCTGTTCCGGTCGAGCAAGAACAAGACGGCCGCCTGGAAGTTCATCGAGTTCGCGGCCTCGCACGAGGCCAACAGCAAGTGGAACGAGTCCGCGGGCGCCATCCCGGCCAACACCGAGGCCGCCAAGGACCCGTGGATCAGCGAGGCGGCGCCGACCGAGCTCGCCGCCAAGGCCCTCACCGACGGCTCCACCAAGATCGTGCAGCTGCCGTACTACCTGCCCGACTGGAACAACATCAGCAAGGCCGACAACGAGCCGGAGTTCCAGAAGCTGCTGCTCGGCAAGACCACGGCCAAGGACTTCCTGGACAAGATGGCCGACGAGCTGAACAAGGCCCAGAAGGAGTGGAAGGAGATCGGCAACGGCTGACCCCGGCCCGAGTACCGGCCGGCCCCCGTGACGCGGGGCGGGCGGCGGGACACACCGTACGAACGGACCCGCCGCCGCCCCTGCCCCGGGCCCCGAGCCCTGGCATCCGCTCTCCTGATCCGCCGAGCACGACCTCTGCGTACGCACCCACGAGAGAGGCAGCTCCAACCGTGTCACTCACCCGCCGACAGACCGCGGCCGCGCTCGCCGCACTGCCCCCGGCGCCCGCCGCCACCCCCGCCCCGGCGCACGGCGCCGCCCGCCGGCCCCGCACCCGGGCGGCCGGCAGGACAACACCCACTTCCGCCCCGCCGGTGCCATCGAGGTGGCCCGGATGACGGCCCGCGCCCTGCTCGACGCGCGGGCACTCGCCCCGTACTGGCCGCGCCGCCTGGGCGGACACGTACCCGGGGCGTGGATCGGCCGGCCGCAGGCCTGACGCTCCACGCCCGGCAACCCCCCTCTCCCTTTCCCGCAGGTCCCGCACGAGAACCGAGGATTTGTCATGTCCACACACAGAATGCGCGCCCGTGCCATCGCCGTCGCGATGGGCTGCGCGTCGCTGTCCCTCGCCCTGGCCATCCCCGCCCAGGCCACCACCCCGCACCCCGGCACGAAGGGCATCGAGCGCGCCGTCCTCGCCAAGGGCGACGGCTGGGCCTCCGCCGAGGGCTCCACGACCGGCGGCGCCGCCGCCACCCCCGACCACGTCTACACGGTGCGCAACCGCGCCGAACTCATCGCCGCCTTCAAGGACGCGGGCGACGCCCCGAAGATCGTCCGGATCGACGGCACCATCCACGGCAACGCCGACGCCGAGGGCAACCCGATCGACTGCGAGGCGTACCAGACCGACGGCTACACGCTGGACAAGTACCTCGCCGCCTACGACCCCGACACCTGGGGCCGCGATGAGGTCCCCTCCGGTCCGCTGGAGGACGCCCGGCTCGCCTCCGCCAAGCTCCAGAAGGCCGCCGTCAACGTCTACGTCCCGTCCAACACCACCCTCGTCGGCGTCGGCCGGAACGCCACGGTCATCGGCGCCGGCCTCCAGATCCAGAACGTCTCCAACGTCATCGTCCGCAACATCTCCTTCGAGGACACCTACGACTGCTTCCCGCAGTGGGACCCGACCGACGGCGACACCGGCCACTGGAACTCCGAGTACGACAACCTCGTCGTCTACGGCTCCGACCACGTCTGGGTCGACCACAACACCTTCAGCGACGGCGACCGCCCCGACGCCGACCAGCCCTCCTACTTCAACGAGCTGTACCAGCAGCACGACGGCCTCTTCGACATCGTCAAGGGCGCCGACCTCGTCACCGTCTCCTGGAACGTCCTCAAGGACCACGACAAGACGATGCTCCTCGGCAACAGCGACGGCGCCGGGGACACCGACCGGGGCAAGCTCCGCGTCACCCTGCACCACAACCTCTTCAAGGACGTCAACGAGCGCGCGCCCCGCGTCCGCTTCGGACAGGTCGACTCGTACAACAACTACTTCGTCGCCACCCGGGGCAGCGTCTACGGCTACTCCTTCGGGGTCGGCGCCGAGTCGCACCTCGTCGCCGAGCACAACGCGTTCACGCTGAGCGGCGAGTTCGACAAGGCGAAGATCCTCAAGAAGTGGTCCGAGTCCTCGCTCACGGCCGGCGACAACTACGTCAACGGCCGCCGGACCGACCTGATCGCCGTCCACAACGCGGGCGTCCCCGAGGAGCACCTCACCTCGGGCGCCGGCTGGACGCCGACCCTGCGCAACCGGATCGACCACCCGCTGCTCGTCCCCCTCGTCGTGGGCATCGGAGCGGGCACCGGCCGGCTGCCCGGCGCCTGACCCGTACCACCCCTCCCCGCCGGCGCCCCCGGGCGCCGGCGGGGCCCTCGCACCCGCAAGGAACGCCAGGAACGCAAGGAAGTGGAGTACCCGCCCATGCCCAGCAGACGAACCGCTCTCGCCCTCCTCGCGGGCGGCACCACGGCCCTCGCTCTCGGCACCGCCCCCGCGGCCCTCGCCCACGACCGACCCTTCGGGCGCTACGGCACACCCGCCCGCCGCCTCGACCCCGCGACCCTCTACGTCGACGCGCGCGGCCGCGGCGACCACACCCGGGTCCAGGCGGCCGTGGACGCCGCGACCGGCACCGGCCGCACCCTGGTCATCGCGCCCGGCACCTACCGGGAGACCGTCGACATCCCCGCCGCACGCACCGGACTCACCCTCATCGGCGCGAGCGGCGACCCGCGCGACACCGTGATCGTGTACGACAACGCCAACGGCACCCCGCTGCCCGACGGTTCCGGCACGTACGGCACCAGCGGGTCCGCCACCGTCACCGCCCGGCCCGCCGGACTCACCGCCCGCCACCTGACCTTCGCCAACGACTGGCTGCGCGCCGGCCACCCCGACTACACCGGCACCCAGGCCGTGGCCATCAAGGTCACCGGCGACCGCTCGGCCTTCCACGGCTGCCGCTTCCTGGGCCACCAGGACACCCTGTACGCCGACTCCGCCTCCCTCACCGACTTCGCCCGCCAGTACTACCGCGACTGCTACGTCGAAGGGGACGTCGACTTCGTCTTCGGCCGCGCGTCGGCCGTCCTGGAGCGCTGCCACTTCCGCACCCTGGCCCGCACCGACCTGTCGGCCCCGCCCCACGGCTTCGTCTTCGCGCCCAGCACCGCGGGGACCAACCCGCACGGCTTCCTGGTGCTGCGCTCCCGCGTCACGAGCACCGCCCCCGACGGGTACTTCAAGCTGGCCCGCCCCTGGGTGCCCTCGTCCGACCTCACCGCACACCCCATGCTGACCGTGCGCGACAGCCACCTCGGCGCCGGCATCGACACCGACGAGCCGTACGGGACGATGTCGGCCGGCTTCCCGTGGCAGGAGCAGCGCTTCGCCGAGTACCGCAACACCGGCCCCGGCGCGCGCGTCACCGTACCCGCCAACCGCCCCCGGCTGACCGCCGCCGAGGCCCGCCGGCACACCCCGGCCGCCTGGTTCGGCGACTGGCGTCCCTGAGGAGTGCCATGCCGGCCGGCGGTCCGCCGGTCAGCGGTCCGGTCAGCGGTCCTGGCCGAAGCGGTCGCCCACCGCGGCCGGCCGGCCGGTGACCCGGACGGCGTGCGCGGTCACGTAGTCGCCGGTCGCGTCCCGCTCGCCCTGCGCGTGGTTGTACTGCCCGGCGAACGTGTGCGTGCCGGCCGGGACCGTCCGGCCGGCCCTCAGCGTCCACCGGTAGACCAGGTAGCCGCCGTCCTCGGTCGCCGACACGGTGAAGTCCGGCTCCGGCAGCGAACGCCAGGAGCCGGTGCTGTTCACCCCGCCGGTGAGCGCGATCCGCAGTTCCACGGTGAGCGAGGACAGCGGCTCGGTCGTCCGCAGCGTCACATTGCTCTGCGCCCAGTACGCGTTGCTGTGCGGGTCGACCACGCCGCCCGTCCACAGCGGCCCGTCCTCGGGGCGCAGCGCGCCGAGCGCCGGCGCCTTCCCGGGGGGCGAGGGCGAGGCGGACGAGGGTGCCGCGACTACCTGTCCGCCGCGTGCGTCACCCTTGCCGCCCGCCGATGTGACGGCGAACGTACCCGCCGCCAGCACCCCGCAGACCGCCGCTGTTGCACCCGCGACCCGCAGCCACGGGTGCGCGGCACGCGCCGGGCGTACGGCCCCGGTCACCGGGGCACCGGCCATGCCCCGCTCGACCCGGGCCAGCATCCGCTCCCGGTCGGGGCGGTGGGCCTCGGCGGCGTCCCGCAGCCGCCCGGTCAGCTCCTGGTCCTTCACCGGTCTCCTCCGCTGTGCCGCGCCGCGACGGCCACCCGGACCCGCGCGGCGGGCGTCTCGGGCCTGGGGGACGTCCTGCCGATCAGGGTCGGACAGGCCGCGATGTCTGGTGCGGCACCTCGCCGCGTTGCCGGAGCATCCCGACAGCTCCGCTATCACGATGCTCCGGCGCCTTGCGATGCACCGCACCAGACGCCCCGGCCTGTCCGACCCTGATCGGCAGGACGTCCCCCAGCAGCCGTTGCAGTTCCGCGACGGCGCGCGAGGTCTGGCTCTTCACCGTACCCACCGAGATCCCCAGCACCAGCGAGGTGTCCCGCTCCGAGAGGTCGAAGGCGTGCCGCAGCACCACACAGGCGCGCTTGCGGAACGGCAGCCGGCGCAGCGCCTCCTGGACGTCGATCACCGCCGGCACGTCCGGACCGTCCGAGGTGCCGCCCTCCCCGCCGCGCGGCGCCCAGAACAGCGCGATCCGGCGGCGTTCGCGCACCGCGCTGCGGATGCGGGTCCTGGCGAGGTTGGCGACGACCCCGCGCGCGTACGCCACCGGGTGGCCGGCCTCGCGGACCCGGTCCCAGCGGTGCCAGAGCGCGAGCAGCGCGTCGGCCGCGAGATCGTCGGCGGCATCGGCCTCACCGGTCAGCAGATGGGCGAGGCGGGCGAGTTCGGCGTAGTGGGCCTCGAAGAACTCATGGAACTCGGCGGCGGCATCGTCGACGGCTGCGCCCACAGCTACCTCGTCCCTGCGCTCGATCCCGTGCACCCCCGGCCCGTGCGGTGACGTCACCGCCCGGAGTGCGGGGCGGGGCGTGAGCGTACCGCGTCCCGCAAGCGCTTCGACACGCCCCTACCGCCGCAGCGCCGCCTCCATCATCTTCCGGGCGATCGGCGCCGCGAGGCCGTTGCCGCTGACCTCGGAGGCGGCCGCGCCGGAGTCCTCCACGACCACCGCGACCGCCACCTCCTGGCCGCCGGACTTCGCGTACGAGGTGAACCAGGCGTACGGGGTGCTGCTGTTGTCCACGCCGTTCTCGGCGGTGCCCGTCTTGCCGCCCACCTCGGCGCCGGAGATCCGGGCGTTGGTGCCGGTGCCCTGCTCCACCACGGTGACCATGGCGCTGCGCAGCTGCTCGGCGGTGGACGCGGAGACGATCCGCTCCGTGTCGCCGTCCGCGAAGTCCTCCAGGGTGCCGCCGTCCCCGTCGGTCACCTTGGAGACCATGTGCGGGGCTGCCAGCTCACCGCCGTTGGCCAGAGCCGCCGAGACCATCGCCATCTGCAACGGGGTGGCGGTCACCTCGAACTGGCCGATGCCGGTGAGCGCCGTCTGCGCCTTGTCCATCTTTGTCGGGTACACGCTCTTCGAGGCCCGGACCGGCACGTCGAGCTTCTCGGTGTTGAAGCCGAACTTCTCCGCCATCGCCCGCACCTTGTCCTGCCCGAGGTCGGCGGCGACCTTGCCGAAGACGTTGTTGCACGAGTACTGGAGCGCCACGCGCAGCGAGGCGTTCTCGCAGGGGGCGGAGGCGCTCTCGTTCCTCAGGGGGGTGCTGGTGCCGGGCAGCGTGTACGGGCTGGGGCTCTTCGTCGGCTCGTCGACCGAGCCGTAGAGGCCGTTCTCCAGCGCGGCGGACGCCACCACCAGCTTGAACGTCGAACCGGGCGCCAGCGGCTGCCGCAGCGCCCGGTTGACCAGCGGCTTGTCCGGGTCGGTGAGCAGCTTCTGCCAGGTGTCGCCGTCGTTGGTCCCGCTGATCGTGGACGGGTCGTAGGAGGGCGAGGAGACCATGCCGAGGATCTGTCCGCTCCGCGGGTCGATCGCCACGGCCGCGCCCTTGTCGTCCCCGAGCGCGTCGCGCGCCGCCTTCTGGACGTCCGGGTCGATCGTGGTCACGACGTCGCCGGGCTCGGCCTGCTTGCCGGTCAGCGCGTCCAGCGGATTCTTCAGCCGGTCGTCGGTGCCGTCGAGGACCGAGCTGTAGATCCCTTCCAACTGGGTGGAGCCGTACGCCTGCGAGCCGTAGCCGGTGACGGCCGAGTAGAGGTCACCTTGCGGGTAGGTCCGCTTGTACGCGAGGTCGCTGCCCTCCGTCCTCTTCGAGCCCGTGACCGGGGAGCCGGCCACGATGATGTCGCCCAGCGGCTGCGCGTACTGCGCGATGGTCTTCCGCCGGTTGTGGTCGTCGTCTGCGAGCGCCCGTGCCTGGTACGCCTGCACCCAGGTCGCCCGCCCCAGGAGGGCGAGGACCAGCAGCAGGCAGAAGACCGAGGCGCGCCTGATCGTCTTGTTCATCCCGCTGGTGGGACGAGCGGGGCCCGGCGCTTCGTTCCCCGTTGTGCCGCTTCTCACCGATTCCTCATGTGGGGCGGGAGCGGGTGCCGGGCCACTCAGCCGGGCGTGACGAACCCCGACTCGTACGCCGTGATGACGGCCTGTGTGCGGTCCCGGGCCCCGGTCTTCGCGAGTACCGCGGCCACATGCGTCTTGGCCGTCGCCGCGCCCACCGCCAGCCGGCCGGCGATCTCCGCGTTGGTCAGCCCCGCCGTCATCAGCCGCAGCACCTGTGCCTCCCGCTCGGTGAGCCGGGCGGCCCAGGGCGGGGCGGGGGCCGGCCGGGGCGTCCCGTACGCGGCGGCCAGCCGCCGCACGGCGGACGGGAACAGCAGCGAGTCGCCGCACGCCACCAGCCGCACCGCCCGCACCATCTCCTCGGCCGCCGCCCGCTTCAGCAGGAAGCCCGCCGCCCCCGCGCGCAGCGCCTCGTACACGTAGGCGTCGTGCTCGAAGGTGGTGACGACCAGGACGCGCGGGGCCGGGTCGGGACCGGCGAGGATCTGCTCGGTGGCCCGGATGCCGTCGGTCTCGGGCATCCGGACGTCCATCAGCACCACATCGGGCCGCAGCGCCCGCACCACGGAGACCGCCTCGGCTCCGGTGGCGGCCTCCCCGACCACCTCAAGGCCGTCCTCCGCGTCCAGGATGGCCCGCAGGGCGGTGCGCACCATCTGTTCGTCGTCGGCCAGGACGATCCGGACCGTCGTGCTCATCGTCGCTCCTTCACGGGTGTGTTCAGGGGGAGGCGGGCGGCCAGCCGCCACACGCCGTCGTCGCGGGGCCCGGACTCCGTCGTGCCGCCCAGCAGCAGGGCGCGCTCCGCGATGCCGGTCAGGCCGCGCCCGCCACCGGGGCGGGCCGTCGGCGGACCCGGCGTCAGCGCGCTGTCCAGGACGAGCCCCAGCTCCCGGGGGCCGACGTCGACGCGCAGCCGGACCGGCGAACCGGGCGCGCCGTGCCGCAGCGCGTTGCTCAGTCCCTCCTGCACGATCCGGTACGCCTCGGCCGACACCGGTCCGGGGACCGTGCCCGGGTCGCCGTCGGCCGTGTACCGCACGGGCACCCCGCACCGGGCCAGCAGGTCGCCCAGCGCGTCGAGCCCCGGTCCGGCGGGTGTGCCGGGCCCTTCGCCGCCCTGCCGCAACAGCCCGAGCACCGCGTCGAGTTCGCCGACCGTGCGGCGCGTGGTCTCCTCGATCGCGGTGAGCGCCCGGCGGGCGAACTCCGGGTCGCTGTCCAGGACCCGGCGGGCCGCCCCCGCCTGGAGGGTGACGGCGCTCAGCGCGTGGCCGACCGAGTCGTGCAGCTCGCGGGCGAGGCGGTTGCGTACGGCGAGATCGGCGGCCCGGCGTTCGGCGGCGGCCAGCCGGTCGTCCGGGGTGGGGCCGAGCAGCACCGGGGCCCGGCCGGCGAGCAGGGCCCCGGCCGCCGTCGCGCAGCCCGCCAGCGCGAGGAGCATGGCCGCCCCGGCCGGGGGCGCGAGGACCAGGATCCAGGGCCGGTCCAGGGCCGGGGGGACGTGCGGGACGAAGGAGTCGCGCAGGGCGGCGAAGAGCGGCAGTCCCATGACGCAGACGGCGAACGGGACGAGCGCCAGGGTCATTCCGCTGATGACGCCGCCGAGCCCGACGTGCAGCGTGAACCAGGCGGAGCAGCGGACCCGCGCCTGCCGGGAACGGCCGGGGCCGTCCGCGAGCGGCCGGTCCGGGGCGAGATCGCACAGGGCGCGGGCGGCGGCCACCGAGAGGGGCCGGGCGGTGGGCAGCAGGGCGGTGACGGCGGCCATCGGCAGGGCGCAGGCCAGAGCGGTGAGTTGGGCGGGCAGCGAGGTGAAGGCGCTCGTGCCGGGCGCGTACAAGCCGACGAACACCGTTCCGACCAGGAAGTACGGCATCAGCAGGGCGCCGCCGACGATCAGGTGCAGCCAGCGCATCCGGGCCCGCCGGCCCAGGAGCCGGCCTATGAGCGGGGTCATGCGGGGGCGCCCCGCGAACCGGCCGCGCGCTCCGCGAGGAAGTACGCGCCGAGGGCCACCACCAGCGTTCCGACCAGCATCCGCACAGCGTAGGTGAGCGCCATGCCGGGGGTGTCCCCCTCGGCACGGCCCGGTGAGGCGGGGCTCGGCCGGCCGCCCCGGCAGGCCGCCGCCCCGGAACCGCACCACTCCGGTGCGCGCGGCACCGGCAGCGCGGACCGGCGGAAGGCGGGCAGCGCGGTGCGCAGGGGGCGGGGGGCCGTCGCGGGAACGGGCGGGGCGGAGACCGGCGTCATGCCCCCACGCTGCCGGACGGCGCGTCGCCGCACGTCCTGCCGGATGACGATCCGCCTCCGCCGCGCGGGGGAGGCCGGCCGGGCGGTCAGAGCCGCCGGGTGGCGAGCGTCAGGCGGTCGCGCGCGTCGAACAGCGCGTCCTTGACCATCTGCTCGTGTGCGGGCGTCAGCCGGGCGACCGGCACCGAGCAGCTGATGGCGTCCCTGGCCGGGGTGCGATAGGGGACGGCGACACCGAAGCAGCGCAGCCCCAGGGTGTTCTCCTCGCGGTCCACCGCGTACCCCTGCTCGCGGATCTGGTGCAGCTCCCCGATGAGCTTCTCCCGGTCCGTCAGGGTGTGTTCGGTGAGCGCGGGCAGCGTCTCGGGCAGCATCTTGCGGACCTGCTCGTCGCTGTAGGTGGCCAGCAGCGCCTTGCCGAGCGAGGTGGAGTGGGCGGGCAGCCGGCGGCCGACGCGGGTGAAGGGGCGCAGGTAGTGCTGGGACTGGCGGGTGGCGAGGTAGACCACGTTGGTCCCGTCGAGCCGGGCCAGGTGGATGGTCTCGGTGGTGTCGTCGGAGAGCCGGTCCAGGGTGGGGCGGGCCGCGGCGACCACCTCGTCCCCGTCGATGTACGAGGTGCCGACGAGCAGGGCCCGTACGCCGATCCCGTACCGGGTGCCCGTCGCGTCCGTCTCCACCCAGCCCAGCTCGACCAGGGTGCGCAGCAGCATGTAGAGGCTGGACTTGGGGTATCCGACGGCCTCCTGGACCGCGGCGAGCGAATGCATGCCGGGCCGCCCGGCGAAGTACTCCAGCAGTTCCACCGTCCGTACCGCGGACTTGACCTGCGCTCCACCCGACTCGGCAACCGACATCGCCCTACGCCCCTTCCAGCCCACCGACGAAACCCCGGGACTTCTTGCCAACACCGAACGCCCGGAAATAGAGTCGCTTCATATTCACGATCAGGAACTCTGTTCAGAATACCGAACAACTTATACCGGACAGCGTCTGATGTGCGGCAGTGGAGCGGAAGGAATCATGGTGGCAGCAGCACCAGTCTGGAGCGTCGACCCCCGCACCGGGAACCCGCGCGAGCAGGTTGCGGTGGAGGCCACAGCCGAGGAGGTCGACCGCGCGGTCAGGGCCGCCCACGCCGTACGCGGCTCGCTGGCCGACCGCACCGTGCGCGCCGCCTTCCTGCGCACCGCGGCCGAGCTGCTCACCGAGGCCGGTGACCACGTCATCGAGGCCGCCGACGCCGAGACGGCCCTCGGCCCGGCCCGGCTGACCGGTGAACTCGCGCGCACCGCAGCCCAGTTGCGGGCCTTCGCGGAGGTCGTCGACGAGGGCGCCTACCTCGACATCCACATCGACCACGAGGACGCCACCCGCACCCCGCCCTGGCCCGACCTGCGCCGCTACAAGATCCCGCTCGGTGTCGTCGCCGTCTACGCGGCCAGCAACTTCCCGCTCGCCTTCTCCGTCCCCGGCGGCGACACCGCCAGCGCCCTCGCGGCCGGCTGCCCCGTCGTCGTCAAGGCCCACCCCGACCACCCCGCGACCTCCGAGCTGTGCGCCTCCGTGCTGCGCCGGGCCGCCGCAAGGGTCGGCCTGCCCGAGGACGTCGTCACCCTCCTGCACGGCTTCGAGGCCGGAGTCGCCCTCGTCAAGCACCCCCTCGTCGGCGCCGCGGGCTTCACCGGCTCGGTGCGCGGCGGACGCGCCCTGTTCGACGCGGCGGCCGCCCGGCCGGTCCCCATCCCCTTCCACGGCGAGCTCGGCTCCCTCAACCCCGTCGTCGTCACCGGGGCGGCCGCCGCCGAGCGCGGCGAGCAGATCGGTACGGGCCTGGCCGGCTCGATGACCATGGGCGCGGGCCAGTTCTGCACGAAGCCCGGATTCGTCCTGGCCCCCGAGGGCGAGGGCGGCGACCGCTTCCTGAAGTCCCTCACCGAGGCCGTCAGCGACAGCGAGGCCGGCGTCCTGCTCGACCACCGGATGCGCGACGCCTTCCTCGCCGGGGTCACCGAGCGGACCGCGCTCCCGGACGTGGACGCCCCGGTCACCCCCGGCGCGGGCGGCGAACACACGGTCGCGGCCGGCTTCCTGACGGTCCCGGCCCGGCTGCTCACCGCCGAGGGCCCGCACGACGCGCTCCTGGAGGAGTGCTTCGGCCCCGTCACCGTCGTCGCCCGCTATGCCTCCGAGGACGAGATCACCGCCGTCCTGTCCCGGCTGCCCGGCAACCTCACCGCCACCCTCCACATCGCCACCGACGAGGCCGGCGGCAGCGCGTCCGGGCTCCTCGCCGAGCTCACCCCCCTCGCCGGCCGCGTCCTCGTCAACGGCTGGCCGACCGGCGTCGCCGTCGCCCCCGCCCAGCACCACGGCGGCCCCTACCCGGCCACCACCTCCACCTCCACCTCGGTCGGCGCCACCGCGATCGAACGCTGGCTGCGCCCCGTCAGCTACCAGACCACCCCCGAAGCGCTGCTCCCGCCGGAGCTGCGCGAGGACAACCCGCTGGGCCTGCCCCGCCGCGTGAACGGACGACCCGCATGACCACCACCCTCCCCGAACTCCCCTTCGCTCTGGAGCCGTTCGGCCCGGACGCCGGATGGAGCTACGAGAACGGCGTGCTCACCGGCCGTGCCGGTGCCCGCCAGGACCGCTTCGTCCCGCCGGGCGGCGACAGCCTGGAATCCGTCAGCGACGCGCCCCGGCTGCTGGGCCCCGCCCCGGAGGGCGACTTCCAGCTGGTCGCCCGGGTGCGGGCCGGCTTCGCCGCCGCCTTCGACGCGGCCGTCCTCTACCTGCACGTCGGCGACCACGAGTGGGCGAAGCTCTGCCTGGAGCTCTCCCCGGACCACCCGACCATCTGCACCGTCGTCACCCGCGGTCACTCCGACGACGTCAACTCCTACGTCGTGGACGGCGACAGCCACTGGCTGCGCCTGAGCCGCACGGGCCACTCCTTCGCGTTCCACGCGTCGGCCGACGGCGAGAAGTGGACCTTCGTCCGCGTCTTCGCCCTCGGCACGCCGGAGCGGTCGGCCGCCGCCTCCATCGGCTTCCTCGCCCAGTCACCCACGGGCGAGGGCTGCGAGGTGTCCTTCGACCGGATCGCGTTCCGGCCGGCCGCCCCGGCCGACCTCCGCGACGGCAGCTGACGGAGCGCCGGAGACGGGCGGCGCACGCGGACGGGAAACCCGTACCGCCGCGCCGCCCGGCCATGAGAGCCTGCCCCACGGCCTCGGGGACCGGAACGTGGGGGAGGGACCGCCGTGAGCGTGCATCTGATCGGGGGCGGCTGGGACGAGGACGCCGCGCCACTCGTGTACGGGCCGTTCCTCGCCGAGGCGGGGGACGAGGGCGTGGTGGGCTGCCTGCTCGTCGACGAGGGGGACGGGGCCGGGCAGTTCACCCGCTGGGCCACCGTGCTGCGCCGGGTCGCGCCGGGCGTCAGGCCCGTCCCGCTGCTCGTACCGGAGGGCGGCGTGTTCGACCCCGGGGAGCTTGCCGGGCTGGACGGGCTGCTCGTCGGCGGCGGACTGACCCCCGCCTATCAGGACGCCCTCGCCCCGGTGCGGGAGACCGTCGCCCGGATCATCACCGAGCGGTCGCTGCCCTACGCGGGCTTCTCCGCCGGCGCCGTCGTCGCGGCCCGCCGCGCCCTCGTCGGCGGATGGCTCGACCGGGGCGTCCCCGTCTGCCCCGACGACGCGGCGGAGGACCTGGACGAGATCGAGGTCCGCGACGGCCTGGGACTCCTCCCGCACACCGTCGATGTGCACACCTCGGCGTGGGGGACGCTCGGGCGGCTGATCGCGGCGGTGGCCCGGGGCGAGGCGCCCTCCGGCGTCGCCCTCGACGAGAACACCCTGCTGTCCGTCACGGCCGACGGCCGGGCGGCGGTGGCCGGGGCGGGGCAGGTTCGCCTCGTGCGCGCCGGGGCGGAGCCCGGTTCCGTCGTCGTACGCGCGCCGCGCGCGGGGGAGCGGTTCGCCCTCTGAGCCCCGTTCGGCAACCGGCCGCGGGCCGGGCGCGTCCCTCACTTCATGATCCGTACAGCTACCGCCGCCGATCTCGACGCCATAGTCACCTTGCACACCGAGGCACGCGCCACCTACTACCGGGGCCACCTGCCCGAGGAGGAGTACGCGGGCACCGCCGAGGTGGCCCGCAGCCGGGACGGCTGGGCGGGAGCCATCGGCCGGGACGACGCCACCGTGCTCTGCGCGGAACGGGACGGCGCCCTCGTCGGTATCGCCGCCTACTCCGTACGCGAAGGCTCCGCGCACCTCTCCCAGTTCCATGTGTCCCCGGCCCACTGGCGCGAGGGCGTCGGCAGCGCCCTGCACATCGCGTGCGTGGCCGGCTGGCAGCGCCACGGCGTGACGGAGGCCCGCCTGGAGGTCTTCGCCCCCAACACGGGAGCCCAGGCCTTCTACTCCGCCTGCGGCTGGACCCCCGACCCGGACCATCCCCGCTCGGGCGACCACCTGGTGCTGTGCCGCGCAGTGCCGCCGGCCGGGCAGCGCTGAGCGGGAGAGCGGCGGCGGGAATGGCACGGGCCCCGCGTGCGTTGGGGCGGGGAGCGGAGGGTGCCTCCGCGCTGTGTGAGCAGCCTTCCGAGAGTCCGGAGAGAAGAAGAGTCATGCGCGTCGAGATCTGGAGCGACATCGCCTGCCCGTGGTGCTACATCGGCAAGGCCCGCTTCGAGAAGGGCCTCGCGGGCTTCGCCCACCGCGACGACGTCGAGGTGGTGCACCGCTCCTTCGAGCTGGACCCCGGGCGCGTCAAGGGCGACACCGGGCAGGTCATCGACATGCTGGCGCAGAAGTACGGGCGCACCCCCGAGGAGGCCCGCTCGATGGAGGCCAACGTCGCGTCCAACGCGCGGGCCGAGGGGCTCGGCTACCGCGCCGAGGGCCGCGACCACGGCTCCACGTTCGACATCCACCGGCTGCTGCACCTGGCCAAGGCACGCGGCCGCCAGGACGAGCTGCTGACCCTCGCCTACCGGGCGAACTTCGCCGAGGAACGTTCCGTCTACGACGACGCGGTGCTGGTGGAGCTGGCCGTCGAGGCGGGTCTCGACGCGGACGAGGCGCGCACGGTGCTCGCCGACCCGAACGCGTACGCCGCCGAGGTGCGGGCCGATGAGCGGGAGGCGTCCGAGCTGGGCGCCGGCGCCGTGCCGTTCTTCGTCTTCGACCGGCGTTACGGCATCTCCGGCGGACAGCCCGCCGAGGTCTTCGCCCAGGCGCTGGAGCAGGCGTGGAAGGACCGTCCGGTGACCGCGTCCGGCACGGACGCGGCGGCCTGCGACGCCGACGGGGCGTGCGAGGTGCCGGGGGCGGCCGGGAACGCCTGACCCACGCGGGTCGCGGCAGCCCGAGATATAAGCATTGCTCAGGGTTTTCCGTGAAATATTATCAATTGACCGGAGGTCGGGGAGGCGCCAGGCTGGGCGCATGATGACGTCTTCGCTCAGCCGTGCCGTGGCCGACGAGTTCGCGCCGGAGACCACCTACCTCAACACCTCCACCTGCGGGCTGCTGCCCCGCCGCACCGTCGACGCCGTGAAGGCCCTCGCCGAGGAGAACGCCCGTGGCAGCAGGGCCGGGTCGGGGGACTTCGAGGCGGTGGACCGGGCCCGGGACGGGTTCGCCCGGATCGCCGGGGTCGCGGCCGGCCGGGTCGCCGTCGGCAGCTCGGTCGCGGGCCACGTCGGGCTGATCGCGTCCTCGCTGCCGCCCGGGGCCGAAGTCCTGGCGCCCGAGGGTGAGTTCAGCTCGGTGGTCAGCCCGTTCGCGGTCCGGGGCGACCTCACCGTGCGGTACGTGCCGCTGGCGGAGCTGGCCGACGCCGTGCGGCCCGGAACCGCGCTGGTCGCCTTCTCGTCGGTGCAGTCCGCCGACGGCCGGCGCGCCGACCTGGACGCGGTCCGGGCCGCGGCCGCCGCCCACGGCGCCCGGACGCTGCTGGACGCCACCCAGTCGGCCGGCTGGCTGCCGCTGGACGCCGGGGCGTACGACTACACGGTCACCGCGGGCTTCAAGTACCTGCTCTGCCCCCGGGGCACGTCGTTCCTCACCGTCACCGAGGAGGCGCAGGCGGAGCTGAGGCCCGTCTTCGCCGGATGGGTCGCGGCCGAGGACCCGTGGGGCAGCACCTACGGGCCGGTCACCGAGCTCGCGTCCGACGCCCGCCGCTACGACGAGCCGCCCGCCTTCCTCGCGTACCACGGCGCCGAGCAGTCCCTCGCGCTGCTCCACGAGACCGGCATCGAGCCGCTGCACGCCCACGCCACCGGGCTCGCCGCCCGCTTCCGCGCGGGGCTGGCGGAGCTGGGCCGCACCCCGGTCCCGGCGGACACCGCCGTCGTCGCGGTGCCGGGGCTCGGCGACCGGGCGCCGGAGCTGGAGCGCGCCGGGGTGATGGTCGCCGGGCGGGCCGGCAACCTGCGGGCGTCCTTCCACCTGTACAACACCGAAGCCGACGTCGACCGCGCGCTGGAGGTCCTCGCAGGCTGACGCACCGGAGCACCGGAGCACCGGAGCACCGGAGCGCGGGGCATGGGGGCACGGGGACACCGGAGCGCGGGGGCACAGGAGCGCCGGCGGTCCGCCGCGTCAGCCGGGCGGGCCGTCCGGCCTGCGCACCGGACATCCGGCGGTCCGCCGCGTCAGGCCGAGTCGCGGCGGACCAGCTCGGTCGGGAGTATCACCGCGGCCGGGTCCTCTCCGCCGATCTGCGCCAGCAGCACCCGCACCATCTCGGCGCTGATCCGGTCCCACGGCTGCCGGATCGTCGTCAGCGCGGGCCGGGAGGCGAGCGCCGCGGGGGAGTCGTCGAAGCCGCCGACCGCGACATCCTGCGGCACCCTGCGCCCCGCCTTCTCCAGCGCCGCGAGCACCCCCTGCGCCATCAGGTCCGAGGCGACGAACACCGCGTCCAGATCCGGCACCCGCTCCAGCAGCAGCGCGGCGGCCGCCTCGCCGCCCGCCCGGCTGTAGTCGCCCGGCACGATCAGCGCGTCGTCGGCGGGCAGCCCGCAGTCGGCCAGCATCTCGCGGTAGCCGGCGAGCCGCTCCACCCCGCCCGGGGTGTCCAGGGGGCCGCTGACCGTGCCGATCCGGCGGCGCCCCGACTCGTACAGGTAACGCACCATCTCCCGGGCACCGTCCCGGTCGGCGGCCGCCACGTAGCTGACCTTCGACCCCTGCCCCGGCGGCTTCCCGCAGGCGACCAGCGGCACCCCGGCCTCGTGCAGCCGGGCGGCGACGGGGTCGCCGGAATGGCTGGAGACCAGCAGCACCCCGTCCACGTGCCCGGCGATGTAGCGCATGTTGCGTCGGCGCTCGGCCTCCGTGCCCGCGATCATCAGCAGCAGCGGGATGTCGTGCGCGGCCAGCGCGGTCGTGCAGCCGCGCAGCAGCACGTTGAAGTTCGGGTCCTCGAAGAACCGCTCCTGCGGCTCGGTGAGCAGGAACGCCACCGAGTCCGAGCGGCCGGTGATCAGCGAGCGGGCGTGCCGGTTCACGGTGTAACCGGTCTTGCGGATCGCGGAGTTGACCGCGTCGAGCGCCGCCGGGCTGACGTTGTGACCGCCGTTCAGCACCCGGGAGACCGTGCCCCGGGAGACCCCGGCCTCCCGCGCCACGTCGTGGATCGTCGGCGGCCGTCGGCGTCCCGTGCCGGTCTGTTCTGTGCGGCTCATGGTGCGTGATCTTTCATCGGATGACGTCCTGGCGGGGCCCGTCAGGACTTTACGGCGCCGGAGAGCAGGTCGAGGCTCCAGAACCGCTGGACGACCAGGAACAGGGCGATCAGCGGGACGATCGCCAGCAGCGCGCCCGTGATCACCAGCGTATAGAGGGCCGGGGTGGTGGCGCCCTGCTGGAGCAGCGTGAACAGCCCCAGGGTGACCGGGAATTTCTCGTCGTCGCCGAGCATGATGTAGGGCAGCAGGAAGTTGTTCCAGATCGCGACGAACTGGAACAGGAAGACGGTCACCAGGCCCGGCAGCATCATCGGCAGGGCGATGGTGCGGAAGATCCGCCACTCGCCGCCGCCGTCCATCCGCCCGGCCTCGATCACATCGCCGGGGACGGCCGCCGCCGCGTAGATCCGCGCCAGGTACACCCCGTAAGGGGAGAGGATCACCGGCAGCATCACCGACAGGTAGGAGTCGGTCAGATCGGCCTTCGCCATCAGCAGGTACTGCGGCACGGCGAGGATCACGGGAGGCATCAGCACCCCGGCGAGCAGGATGTTGAAGATGCTCTCCCTGCCCCGGAAGCGGTACACGGCCAGGGCGTATCCCGAGACCGCGGAGACGGCCGTGGACAGCAGCGCGCCCACGCCGGCGTACAGGGCGGAGTTGGCCATCCACCTCCAGTACACCCCGTCCCGGTACGCCGACAGGTCCGCGATGTTGTCCGCGAAGCCGGAGCCGGGCAGGAAGGTGAAGGTGGAGAACAGTTCGCTGCCGGACTTGGTCGAGGCGACGACGACCCAGGCGAC
The DNA here is from genome assembly GCF_000373645.1 of Streptomyces sp. ATexAB-D23. GTDB lineage: Bacteria > Actinomycetota > Actinomycetes > Streptomycetales > Streptomycetaceae > Streptomyces > Streptomyces castrisilvae. The sequence continues at coordinate 31,150 of NZ_KB892019.1, forward strand.
GGGCAGCAGGCAGTAGAGGGCGCCGAGCAGCAGCGCGGCGGTCGGCACGAGGGCGAGGCGGCGCGGGGCGGTGGGCGCCAGCCGGAGATGCGGCGTGGTCACTGGGGGTCCCCCTGCTTCGTACGGGAGTTGGCCGCCTTCAGGAAGCCGAAGGACAGGGCCAGGGTGACGGCGGCGATGATGACCGCCTGGGCGGCCGCCGTGTAGATGTCGTTGTTGACGAAGGCGTCCTGGTAGACCTTCATCAGCGGACTCCAGGTGGTGGTCAGGGAGTTGGTGAGCGGCTTTAGCGTCGTCGGTTCGCTGAACACCTGGAGGGTCGCGATGATCGAGAAGAAGAACGTGAGCACCAGCGACGGCGCCACCATGGGGATCTTGATCCGGAGCGCGATCTGCCACTGCGAGCAGCCGTCCAGCCGTGCCGCCTCGAAGATCTCGGCGGGGATCGCGCGCAGCGAGGTGTAGATGACGATCATGTTGAAGCCGGTACCGCCCCAGACCGCGATGTTGGCGAGCGCGAGGTAGAGCGGCCCGCCGTCCAGCAGGTCCGGCCGCGGCAGGCCCGCCTTGTCCAGGACGAAGTAGAACGGGCTGACGTCCGGCAGGTAGAGGAAGCCCCACATCAGGGCGGCGACGACGCCGGGGATCGCGTACGGGAGGAAGATCGCCAGCCGGGTGAAGCCGCGCAGCCGGAGCCGTTCGGTGTCCAGGAGCAGGGCGAAGAGCAGGGCCAGGCCCAGCATGACCGGGACGACGATCGCGCCGTAGCCGAGGATGCGCAGCGCGCCGTGCAGCAGTTCGGAGTCGGTGAGCGCGTCGGCGTAGTTGCCGAGGCCGGCCCAGACCTCCTTGCGGGCGCCCTTGCCGAGGCCGAGCCCGCTGACCTCGGTGCGGTGGAGGCTCAGGTGGAGGGCGTAGCCGATGGGCAGGGCGAAGAAGAGCAGGAACAGCACGGTGGCGGGGATCAGGAAGGCGTACGGGGCGCTCTTGACCCCGTACGGCTTCCGGCGGCGCGCGCGTGTCACTCGGAGACTCCGAAGCCCTGCTTCTTCAGGTCGGCGACGGTGGCGTCCTGCATCGCGGCGAGGGCCGGCGCGAAGGCGGACCTGTTCTTGGCGGCCCCGGCGAAGTTGTCCTTGAAGGCGGAGTACGCGACGTTCACGTTGGGGCCCCAGGAAGCGGGTGCGGTGCCCTTGGCGATCTTCGCGGCCTCGGTGTAGAAGTCCGGCTGGTTGGCGAAGTAGGCCGGGGGCTCCGCGAGGGCGCCACCGGTCTGGGCGGCCGTGGCGGCGGGGTAGACGCCGCTCTCCTTCACCAGCGCGGCGAGCGCGGCCGGGTCGGTGTTCAGCCACTTCGCGAAGGCGGCCGCGGCCGCCTTGTGCTTCGAGTCGTTGGTGACCGCGGTGGAGGAGCCGCCCCAGCTGCCGGTGACGCTCTCGCCGGCCTTCCACTGGGGGAGCGGGGCCATGGCCCACTTGCCCGCGGTGTCGGGCGCCGCGGTCGTCAGCGTGCCGGGCGCCCAGACCGCGCTGACCCAGGCGATCTGCTTCCCGGTGTTGAGCGCCTTGTTCCACGCCGGGGTGTACATCGGCTGGTTGTCGATGGCGCCCTCCGCGACCAGGCCGCCCCAGAAGTCCGCCACCTTCCGCGTGGCCGGGTCGTCGATGGCGACCTTCCACTGGTCGCCGCCGGTGGTCCACCACCGGGCGCCGGCCTGCTGGGCGAGGCCCGCGAAGAGCCCCGAGTCGTTGGAGGAGAAGGTGGTGAGGTCCTTGTCCGGCGCCTTCTTCTTCAGGGCGCGGGCGGTCTCGGCGAACTCGTCCCAGGTGGTGGGCACGGACAGCCCGTACCGCTCGAACAGGTCCTGGCGGTAGTAGAACATCAGCGGGCCGGAGTCCTGCGGCAGCGCGTACAGGGCGTCCGAGCCGAGCGTCGCCTGCTGCCAGACCCCTTCGGCGAACTCGCCCTTCGCGTCGCCCGCCTCCTTCGCTATGTCGGCGAGCACGTCGTTGGAGACCAGCGTGGGGAGCGCCTGGTATTCGGCCTGCACCAGGTCGGGGGCCTTGTGCGCCTTCGCCGCGGTGATGATCTTGGTGACCAGGTCGTCGCCCGAGGCCTGCTTCTTCACCGTGACCGTGATGCCGGCCTTCTTGCCCTCGCCCTTGTTCCAGATGTCCGCGACCTTGTCCAGGCCGGGGGCCCAGGCCCAGTAGGTGAGCGACGCGGGACCGGCCGCGGCCGGGCCGTCACCGCTGCCGTCGCCGTCCGACGATCCGCAGCCCGTGAGCAGGGCGGTGGCGGCGAGCGAAGCGGCCGCGGACACCGCGACGATGCGGTACTTCATGGGTTTCTCCCCTGACGAGAAGCGAGGGTGCAGCGCCGATCTGCGCTGTGAGCGTTCACAGTAGAGAAACGAAACCGACACTTGTCAATGGTTGTTGCTGTGCGGTTATGTTGGGCCAGCGCCGCCGGGATGGTGTGTGCACGTTCCCAGAAGTTGTCCCAAGAGCCCAGGAGACGCCCATGCCGCACACCCCTCGCGCGACTGCCCCGAAGGGTCTGCACCAGCTGGCCTTCGGCGGCGACTACAACCCCGAGCAGTGGCCCGAGGAGGTCTGGCACGAGGACATGCGCCTCATGCGGGAGGCCGGCGTCACCCTGGTCAGCGTCGGGATCTTCTCCTGGGCGCTCCTGGAACCCGACCCCGGCAGGTACGACTTCGGCTGGCTCGACCGGCTCCTGGACCTGCTGCACGTCAACGGCATCCGCGCCGACCTCGGTACCCCCACCGTCGCCCCGCCCGCCTGGTTCTACCGCGACCACCCCGAGGCCCTGCCCGTCAGCAGGGAGGGGACGCGGTACGCCTTCGGCTCACGCGGCGCGATCTGCCACAGCAACCCCGACTACCGGGCCGCCGCCGCGAACATCACCGAACAGCTCGCCCGCCGGTACGCGAACCACCCGGCCCTCGCCCTGTGGCACGTCCACAACGAGTACGGCGTCCCCGTCAGCGCCTGCTACTGCGAGAGCTGCGCCGCCCACTTCCGCCGCTGGCTCACCGCCCGGCACGGCAGCGTGGACGCCGTCAACGAGGCCTGGGGCACCGCCTTCTGGGGCCAGCGCTACCGGGGCTTCGACGAGATCGACCCGCCCCGCGCGACCCCGACCGTCGGCAACCCCGCCCAGCAGCTGGACTACGCCCGCTTCGCCGACGCCACCATGCGCGAGAACTTCCGCGCCGAACGCGACATCCTGCACCGGCTCGCCCCCGGCATCCCCGTCACCACCAACTTCATGACCGCCCTCAGTCAGTGCGAGTCCGTCGACTACTGGGCCTGGGGCCGCGAGGTCGACCTCGTCTCCAACGACCACTACCTGATCACCGACGGCCGCCGCACCCACGTCAACCTCGCCATGGCCGCCGACCTGACCCGCTCGGTCGCGGGCGGCGCCCCCTGGCTGCTCCTGGAGCACTCGGCCGGCGGCGTCAACTGGCAGCCCCGCAACCCCGCCAAGCGCCCCGGCGAGATGGCCCGCAACAGCCTCTCCCATGTCGCCCGGGGCTCCGACGGCGCGATGTTCTTCCAGTGGCGGCAGTCCCGGCGCGGCGCCGAGAAGTTCCACTCGGCGATGCTCCCGCACGCCGGCACCGACTCCCGGATCTGGCGCGAGGTCTCCCGGCTCGGCGCCGGCCTCGCCGTGCTGGACGAGATCCGCTCCACCCGGACCGTGGCGGACCTGGCCATGGTCTGGGACTGGCAGTCCTGGTGGGCGCAGTCCCTGGAGTGGCGCCCCAGCCAGGACCACGACGCCCGCGAGCGCGCCGACTCCTTCTACGCCGCGTTCTTCGACCGCCACCTCACCGTCGACTTCGCCCACCCCGACGCCGACCTGTCCGGCTACCCCCTGGTCGTCGTCCCGGCCCTCTACCTCGCCACCGAGGAGACCGGCCGCAACCTGCGCCGGTACGTGGAGGGCGGCGGCACCCTCGTCGTCTCGTACTTCTCCGGCATCGTCGACACGAACGACGCCGTGCACCCCGGGGCCTGCCCAGGCGCGCTCCGGGACGTCCTCGGGCTGACCGTCGAGGAGTTCGCACCGCTCGGCGAGGGGGAGACGGTCCGGCTGGTCTCCCCCGAGGGCGCACCCGAGGGTCCGGAACTCACCGGGGACCTCTGGTCCGACGTGGTGATCCCGCGCGGTGCCGAGACGATGTGGTCCTACGCCGACGGCATCGCGGCCGGCCGCCCCGCCGTCACCCGCCACCGCCTCGGCGAGGGCAGCGCCTGGTACGTCTCCACCCGGCTGAGCGGCGCGGACCTGGACGCGGTGCTCGACCGGGCCTGCGAGGACGCCCGCATCGCGTCCCGCACCTCGCTCCCGTACGACGTCGAGGTGGTGCGCCGCACCGGGGACACCGGCAGCTACCTCTTCGTGATCAACCACTCCGACACCGACGCCGGCGTGGCGCTGGAGGCACCCGGCACCGAACTCCTCACCGGCGAGCCCGCCGCGGACAAGCTCGCCGTTCCGGCGGGGGCGGTCCGCGTCGTACGGCTCGACGGCTGAGGCACCCATCCGGCAGCCGCACCGGGAGCCGGCCTGGACCGCCGTCAGCGGCAGCGGCCGGGACCCGGCCGATCAGGCGTCGGGCAACGCCGGGGAGAACCAGGCCCTGTTCGGCTACGACACGAAGCCGCTCCCGGCGGCGAACCGGCTCTCCACAGGTAGCCGCGGGTCACGCCTGCGGGGCGGCGTCGAGCGGGGCGCCGTGCCACTTCCACGAGGTGACGCGCTCGCGGCCAGGCAGGTCGCCGCGGCCGGTGGACCAGAGCAGGACGGCCCACCGGTCCGCGTCGTCCGGGGCGTCGGGGAAGAGCCGGGCCAGCACCCGGTCGCACAGCGCGGCGGGCGGCTCCCAGGAGACGCGCAGGCCCGACGCGATGTCATGGGCGTGCACCAGGGTCTCCACGACGCCCATGGCCGCGAAGCCCTCCGGGTCGGAGACCCCGTACCCGTGGTACGAGCGGAGGGCCGGCGAGGCCGTACGCACCATCGCCGCCAGCAGCGCGCCGCTCGCCTCCAGGGTCTGGAGCAGCCCCGCCGTGCCGGCCTCCGGGTCGGCGAAGACCGCGTTCCACGGTCCGCCCTCGCGCCGGGGTCCCCAGTGGTAGGGCACCTCCGTCTCCAGCGGCGGAGTGCGCGGGCCGAGTTGGACGGCGTACGCGAACAGGTCGTCGCTCAGATGCTCCGCGGTCTCCCAGCAGTCCCAGGTCAGCGTGGAGGCCGGGACACGCCAGTCGGCGTCCGCGGCGGCGGCGAGGGTGTCGACCGTCAGCCGTACCGCCTCGGTCACGTCGTCGGCGGTGACCGGCAGGCGCGTACCGGTGAGCGCGGCCCGTTCAGCGGCGCCGCACTCCACGCAGAACTCGTTGCCCTCCGGGTCGGCCAGGGTCGCCCAGCCGCGGCCGTTCGGCTTGCGGTGGTCGGCGACCAGGGTGGCGCCGAGGGCCAGCAGCCGTTCGACCTCCTCGTCCCGGGTGCGGTCGTCGGGCTGGACATCCAGGTGGACGCGGTTCTTGGTGGCCTTCGGGTCGGGCACGGTGACGAACAGGAGGGCCGCGCCGGGCGTTTCGAGCAGCGCCTCGGGATCACCGGGAAAGTCGTCGTCGGCGAGCGATCCGCCCAGCACCCGCGCCCAGAACGATCCGAGCTCGTAGGCGTCCGCGCAGTCGACGGTGACGTGATGTACGTGAGAGGTCATTCGCCCACTGTCGCCGCCGGACCGTGCCGCGGTCCAGCGAGTTGATTCCGGTGCCGGTGCCGGTGCCGGTGCCCGCGGACGGCCGCCCCGGGACCGGTCACCTCCGTTCCTCCACGGTGTACGGCCGCCGTCCCCGCCCCTCCTCGTCCGGGCCCCAGAAGTCGGTGTACTCCGCGTCGTCGACCGAGCCGGAGACCCGGAAGACGCCGACGGGGGTACTGGGCTCCTTCACCTGGAGCGAGCGCTGCTCGCCCTTCGCGTCGATGTAGTCCACCCTCAGGTGGTACTCGACGTACTCCTCGCCCAGGAGCTTCGCCTCCACGGCCATGACGAAGCCCTTTCCCGCTTCGAGGACCTGTGACGTGCTGGCGAAGTACGGCCTTCCGGCCCGGGTGAACGTGGGAGACCGCTCGTCCAGGTCCAGCCTGACCTCGACGCTCTCCTCGGCCTCGCCTCCGAGGGGTTCGATCATCGTGGCGTGGAGCGCCCCGGAGCGGCGCGTGATCACGGGGACGATGTCGACGACCCGGACCGTGGAGGAGGAGACATTGGTGACGGCGATCTTGTACGCGGTCTTGTGTATCGAGGTGGCCCGGATCTTCCGCAGCAGGCTGTTCCATTCCTCCTGGGTCGCGTTTCCATGGGTCACCGCGTCCGTGTCCGCGCCCGTCACGCGGTGCTCGGAGACGAGGAAGGTGCCGCCCTCCTCCGGTATGACCGCCACCTTGACCGGGACCGCCGGGTCCGGGCGCGACGACGCGGGTGCCGGCGACGTCCCGTCCTGCGGCGCGGCGGGGGCCGGTGACGTCCCGTCCCGCGGCGCGGCGGGGGCCGGTTTCCCGTCACCGCTCAGCGCGTCCGTGACGGCGTCCTGGAGTGTGGTGCCCAGGCCGGTGATGAGGCCGACGATCACGGCGGACACCCCGGCCAGCACCGACGCGGTGATGACCGTACGGGCCGAATTCCGCTCGGCCGGCGGGCCGTCCGTGCTCCGTCGCCGTTCGGACACCCGTCGGAGGCGCTCGCCCTGACCGGTCCGTCGCGCCATGGTTCCCCCCCCACACACACAGTCACACACACATTCGGAGCTCCATGATTCTAATGGGGTGTCCGGCGGCGGCCCAGGGGGTTGTCCGGTGTGCGGTGATCAAGCCGAAGGGCGGTACGCGCAGCCGCGTACCGCCCCAACAGGCCTTTCGGGAAAGCTACTTCACCGGCGTGAAGTCGCGCGCCCCGATGAACTCCGGGCGGCGGATCGGAGCCGCGAAGGGCTCCTGGGCCGTGTTCTCCACACTGTTGAACACGATGAACACGTTGCTGCGCGGATACGGGGTGATGTTGTCGCCCGAGCCGTGCATCGCGTTGCAGTCGAACCAGGTCGCCGAACCGGCCCTGCCCGTGAAGAGCTTGATGCCGTGCCGGTCGGCCATCTTCGTCAGCGCCTCGTCGGACGGGGTGCCGGCGTCCTGCATCTGGAGCGACTTCTTGTAGTTGTCCTTCGGCGTCTCACCCGCGCATCCGAGGAACGACTTGTGCGAACCGGGCATGATCATCAGCCCGCCGTTGGTGTCGTAGTTCTCGGTCAGCGCGATCGACACGGACACCGTCCGCATGTTCGGCAGACCGTCCTCGGCGTGCCAGGTCTCGAAGTCCGAGTGCCAGTAGAACCCCGAGGCACCGAAACCGGGCTTGACGTTGATCCGCGACTGGTGGACGTAGACGTCCGAGCCGAGGATCTGGCGGGCCCGGCCCACCACCCGCTCGTCGCTGACCAGCCGGGCGAAGACCTCGCTGATCCGGTGGACCTCGAAGACCGACCGTACGGACTGCGACTTCGGCTCGATGATCGAGCGCTCGTCCGCGCGTACGGCGGGATCGGCGATCAGGCGCTCCAGCTCGGCGTGGTAGCCGGCCACCTCGTCCGGGGCGATCAGCTGCTCGACGGTGAGGAAGCCGTCGTGCTCGTAGCCCTGCAGTTCCTTCGCGGTGATGGGACCCGGCGCGCCCGGCGCGGACCAGATGACCGGGTCCTGGCGGGGAGTGGTCATCTCGGCGGCGCCGCGCGAGGGGTACAGGTCGTTGCGTGCGTCGGTGGTCATGGGCTCAGCCCTCCTCGGTCAGCAGTGGATAGACACCGTTCTCGTCGTGCTCCTCCCGTCCGGTGACCGGCGGGTTGAAGACGCAGACGCAGCGGAAGTCCGTCTTGGGACGCATCGTGTGGTGCTCGTGGCCGTTGAGCAGATACATCGTGCCCGGCGTGATCCAGTGCTTCTCACCTGTCTCGTCGTTGGTCAGCTCGGCCTCGCCCTCCACACACAGGACCGCCTCGATGTGGTTCGCGTACCACATCGACGTCTCGGTCCCGGCGTACATCGTGGTCTCGTGGAGCGAGAAGCCGACCTTCTCCTGGGCGAGCACGATGCGCTTGCTCTCCCAGGTGCCGGAAGCGGCCTTCACATGCCGGTCGGTGTTCTCGATGTCGGCGAACGATCGGACGATCACGGTGGCTCGGTGCCTTTCTCTCTACGACGTGTTACGTGCCGGGGGGCCGCCGCGGCGGCCCCCCGGTGGTCTCAGGCGGTCTCGCGGACGGCGCGGGCCAGCGTGCGCAGGCCCTCGTCCAGCTCCTCCGGAGTGATGGTGAGCGGCGGCAGCAGCTTCACGACCTCGCTCTGCGGGCCCGAGGTCTCCAGCAGCAGCCCCAGCTGGAACGCGCGGGCGCAGACGGCCGAAGCGCGCGCCGGGTCCTCGAACTCCAGGCCCCAGACCAGGCCCCGGCCGCGGAAGCGCGCGGTCTCGTGCTCGCCGCAGATGGCCAGCATCGTCTGCTCGACCTGCTCGCCCCTGGCCAGCGTCTGCTTCTCCATCTGGCCGTCCGACCAGTAGGCGTCGAGCGCGGCGGCGGCGGTGACGAACGCCGGGTTGTTGCCCCGGAAGGTGCCGTTGTGCTCGCCCGGCTCCCAGACGTCCAGCTCCGGCTTGAACAGGCACAGGGACATGGGCAGCCCGTAGCCGCTGATGGACTTCGACAGCGTCACGATGTCCGGCGTGATGCCGGCCTCCTCGAAGGAGAAGAAGCCGCCGGTACGGCCGCAGCCCATCTGGATGTCGTCGACGATCAGCAGCATGTCCTGGCGGTGGCACAGGTCCTGGAGCGCGCGCAGCCACTCGGCGCGGGCCACGTTGATGCCGCCCTCGCCCTGGACCGTCTCCACGATCACGGCGGCCGGGTGGTTGAGGCCGGAGCCCTGGTCCTCCAGCAGCCGCTCGAACCAGAGGAAGTCCGGGACCTGGCCGTCGAAGTAGTTGTCGAACGGCATCGGCGTGCCGTGCACCAGCGGGATGCCGGCGCCGGCCCGCTTGAAGGCGTTGCCGGTCACGGCCAGTGAACCGAGCGACATGCCGTGGAAGGCGTTGGTGAACGAGACGACGGACTCGCGGCCCTTGACCTTACGGGCCAGCTTCAGCGCCGACTCGACGGCGTTGGTGCCCGTCGGGCCGGGGAACATCACCTTGTACGGCAGGTCGCGGGGCCGCAGGACGACGTTCTGGAAGGTTTCGAGGAAGGCCCGTTTGGCGGTGGTCGCCATGTCGAGGCCGTGCGTGATGCCGTCGCGTTCGATGTAGTCGATCAGCGCGCGCTTGAGCACGGGGTTGTTGTGGCCGTAGTTGAGCGAGCCGGCGCCGGCGAAGAAGTCCAGGTACGAGTGGCCGTCCTCGTCGGTCAGCCGGGCGCCCTGGGCGCGGTCGAAGACGGCGGGCCAGCCGCGGCAGTAGCTCCGTACCTCGGACTCAAGGGTCTCGAAGACACTGAGGGCGGGCGGGGTGATGGTCACAGCGGGTCTCCTGCGTGAGGTGGTGTGACGGGCGGCGGTGAAGGTTGGCTGCGGCGGGCCTGCGGCCCGGCGGGGGAAGTGCCTGCTCAGGCGTGGAACGGGCCGATGCGGTAGAGCACTTCCGGCAGATGGGTGCCTTCGGGGAACAGGCCGCCGTCGAAGAGCACCTCGCGCTCCAGAGCCACGTCGTGGCGCTGCGCGTAGGAGGTGAACAGGCGGTCCGATGCGGTGTTGTCCGGGGTGACGGTCGTCTCGACCGAGGCCAGACCCTGTTCGGCGGCGACGCGCGCGGTCAGGGAGTCCAGCAGCTTCGCCGCCAGACCGGTCCCGCGGTGGCCGTGGTCGACGGCCACCTGCCAGACGACGAGGGTCTCGGGTCGGTCGGGCCTGATGTACCCCGTCACGAAGGCGACCGGGTCACCGGTCTCGTCGCGAGCGACCACGGAGGTCGCGGCGAAGTCACGACACCACAGCAGGTAGCTGTACGAGGAGTTGAGGTCCAGTACCTCGGAGTCGCGGGCGATGCGCCAGATCGCGGCTCCGTCCTCCACTCGTGGGGTGTCGATGGTGATGAATTCGCTTCGGGCACTTGCAAAATCTGCTGGTGCGGCGGTCATGGCAATTGAATTTACCCAGCAAATTTCGAAATTGCATCGACGTCAGGGGTTGGGCGGGAAGCTTCTCTGTGTTATCAGGCGGGTGCGCGCACCAGCGCGAATCGCTTCCGCTTCCTCCCGTTTTGACCCTCATTTATCGGGCAAATCGCCGTGTGTGTGGAGTCGGTCACAAGCTCATAACTCTCTCCACACACAACCGAAATGCGCCCCACGAGTCCCTCTGGAACTGGGGTGTTTAGCCTCGGGGAAAGCGGGCAGAAGAATGCGGGGAGCTGCTCTGAATAAGGCAGCTCCCCGCATTTATGGATGACGTCGCGATTTATGCGCTGGGCCAGGTTTCCGAAACGGCCTTCCGGGCAGCTTCCAGATCGACCCGCCGGCCGGCGTCGGCCAGCGCCGCCCCCAGAGCCGCGAGCGAGGACAGCACCGCGCCCCGCGTCGCATCCACCCCGTAGTGATTGACCCGGATCATCTCCTTGGACAGCGCCCCGCCGCCCGCGATCAGCGGCAGCGAGGGCTCACCCGCGAGCGCCCGCGCGACCAGCTCCGATCCATCGACACCCTCGGGCGTGCGCAAGGTCGTCGCCACCGGGGCCGCGTCCCGTGCCTCGTGCACGTACGGGGTCAGACCGCCGCCCAGTGCCAGTGCCCCGGCCCGGGTGGCCGCGGCGGCCGCCGCGTGACGGGCCATCAGCGCGTCCTTGCCCTCCGCCTCGATCCGCTCCACACACGCCTCCAGGGCCAGCATCTCCAGCTGCGCCGGGGCGTGCGGCAGCGCCTTGCGGCCCCCGTCGATCCAGCGTTCCTTCCAGTCGAGCAGCGACAGGTAGGAGCGGCGGGGGGCCTGCGGGTTGGCGGCGATCCGCTCCCAGGCCCGCGCGCTCACCGACACCGTCGACACCCCGGCGGGACCGCCCATCGCCTTCTGCGCGCCGATCACGCACAGGTCCACGCCCCAGACGTCCGGCAGCAGCGGCTCGGCGCCCACCGAAGCCACGGCGTCCAGCATGAACAGCGCTCCGTGCGCCCGTACGACCTCGCCGATCTCCGCGACCGGATTGGTGTTCCCGGTCGCCGCCTCGGCGTGGACCAGCGAGACGAAGTCGATCTCCGGGTGCGCGGCCAGCGCGTCGGCGACCTGCGCGGCGGTGACGGCCGTGTGGAACGGCACCTCCAGGTCGACCACCTCGGCCCCGCAGTCGCGCAGCCAGTTGCCGAAGGTCTGCCCGTAGGGGCCGGTCACCACGTTCAGCGCCGTCGAACCGGGGCGGGCGCCGCCCCTGATGCAGCCTTCGAGGGGGAGCAGCGCCTCGCCCTGCATGATGACGACGTCCTGCTCGGTGGCCAGCAGACCGGCCACCCGCCGCTCGATCGCCGCGAAGTGCGCGGCCGTCAGCGGGGCGAGGTCGAGGAAGGGGTGCGTCACGGCGGTGCTCTCTTCGCGTTCGGATCACTGGACGCCCGGCCTGCGGGCCGGGCCTGCTCCGAGAGTACCCAGCGCCCGCCGCCCGGCCCCGGCCCGTCCGTGGGGGCCGGCCCCGGCCCCTCGTACAGTGCTGTCCATGAGTGATCACGAGGCGCCACGGGTGCTGCATGTGAAGGGGCGGGTGCTCATCGGGCCCGATGAGGTCAGGGACGAGCTGTGGGCGGTCGGCGGCCGTGTCACCTTCGAGCGGCCGCCCGGGGCGGACGACGCGCTCGTCGTCACCGGCTGGGCACTGCCCGGCCTGGTCGACGCCCACTGCCACGTCGGCCTCGACCACCACGGCGCCGTCGACACGGCGACCACCGAGCGGCAGGCGCTGGACGACCGGGAGGCCGGCGCGCTGCTCCTGCGCGACGCGGGCTCGCCCGCCGACACACGGTGGATCGACGACCGCGAGGACCTGCCCAAGATCATCAGGGCCGGCCGCCACATCGCCAGGCCCCGCCGCTACACCCGTAACTACGCCTACGAGATCGAGCCCGACGAACTCGTGGCGTACGTCGCCCAGGAGGCGCGCCGGGGCGACGGCTGGGTCAAGCTCGTCGGCGACTGGATCGACCGAGAGGTGGGTGACCTGACCGCCTGCTGGCCGCGCGAGGCGGTCGAGGCGGCCATCGCCGAGGCCCACCGGCTGGGCGCCCGGGTCACCGCGCACTGTTTCGCCGAGGACTCGCTGCGTGACCTAGTGGAGGCCGGCATCGACTGCGTGGAGCACGCCACGGGGCTGACCGAGGAGACCATTCCGCTCTTCGCGGAGCGCGGCGTGGCGATCGTCCCGACCCTGGTCAACATCGCCACCTTCCCCTCCCTGGCGATGGGCGGCGAGGCCAAGTTCCCGCGCTGGTCCGCCCATATGCGCAGGCTGCACGAACGCCGCTACGACACCGTGCGCGCCGCCTACGACGCCGGGGTGCCGGTGTTCGTCGGCACCGACGCGGGCGGGGTGCTGGCGCACGGGCTGGTGGCCGACGAGGTCGCGGAGCTGGTCAAGGCGGGCATCCCGCCCCTCCAGGCGCTGTCGGCGACGACCTGGGGCGCCCGCGCGTGGCTCGGCAGGCCGGGCCTGGAGGAGGGGGCGCCGGCCGACCTCGTGGTGTACGACGAGGACCCCCGGGCCGATGTCCGCGTGCTGGCCGGGCCGCGCCGGGTGGTCCTGAACGGGCGCGTGATCGGCTGACGCGCGGGGTTGACCGGCCGTGACCCGGGGGTGGCCCGCTCGTTGAACCCCTTCCGCCCGCGCGGGAGGTGGTGGCCGTGCGCCGCTCGTGCGCGTCCCGAAACGCCGTGAAGCTCAGCGATACGGGTGAACGTGACACGTACACGTGCCGGAATATTCGAATACAGGGGCGGAAACCCCCCTTTGGAGTGAACTCACCTCAGGTGTCCGCCAGTTCACCCTCTGTGCGTAAAGATTCACGGAGTCGAGGCCACCGGTGCCCGCGATGTCCCCCATTGGACGGCGCCGGTGGCTCCATGTCTCTTGTGGGGGTTCCACCATCTTGAACAGCAACACCTTCCGCCTCGCCGCCCTGGCGGTCGCTGCGGCTCCCGTCGCCCTGCTGGTCACCGTTCCGGCTCACGCCGCCACCGCGACCACCGCCACGGCCGGCGGCGACGGGAAGGCGAGTGCGGTCGTGCTCCGCACCGCGCTCGACGTCTCCCTCCTGAACAAGACGGTCGACGTGCCGTTGAAGGCCACGCTCAACGAGGTCCAGGCTCCGCGCAGCGCCGAGCGGACCGCGCTCAGCGTGCGGCTCGACGGCGTGGACCAGGGAAGGCCGGTCGACATCCTGCGGGCCGACGTGGCCACCGCGAAGGCGACCGTCGACGAGCACCGCGCCGAGGGCTACAGCAACCTGGCGAAGGCGCGGGTCCACGTGCCCGGACTCGCCGCGCTTTCGCTGATCGAGGTGGAGAAGGTCACCTCCAAGGCGGTGTGCGAGGTGGGCGCCGAGCCGGTCGCCGAGTCCAATGTGCTCGGGCATGTCACGGTCCTCGGCAAGCGCGTCACGCTCACCGCGGGCGGCACCACGCGGGTCGCGGTGCCGGAGGTCGGCGATGTGACCCTCGACCTGTCGAAGGCGGAGACCACGTCACGCACGGCGGCGGCGGTGGCGCTCCGGCTGAAGGTCTCCGTCAACCCGCTCCACCTGAACGTCGCGGAGGTCGAGGGCGAGGTCACGCTCGCCGAGGCGACCTGCGAGACCCCGAAGCCGGGCCACGGTCACAGCGGGGGCGGTGGGAACGGCGGTGGCGACAACGGGGGCGGTGAGAACGGAGGCGGTGAGAACGGCGGTGGCGGCAACGGCGGTTCCCCCGGGGGTGGTTCGACCGACGGCGGCTCCGGGAACGGCGGTGCGACCGGGGGCGGCGACACCGGAAACGGAGGCTCCACGGGGGGCGGGGACACGGCCGGCGACACGGCCGGTGACACCGGGGGCGACGGTGGCGGCGACGTGAAGACCCAGACCGGCACGGACCGGGCGCCCGCCGCCGCGACCGGTGATCTCGCCGAGACGGGCAGCAGCTCCAGCACCCCGTACATCGCGGGCGGCGCGGCCCTTCTGCTGGCGGCCGGCGCCGGCGCGATGGTCGTAACCAGGCGCCGCGCGCGCGGCTGACGAAGCCGGGGGGAACGGGGGGCCGGGGAGGGGGACGGGAAGCGGGGGAGTGGGGGAGAGGAAAGCGGGGGTGGTGAGCGGTGCTCCGGACGCGGGGCACCGCTCACGCGTGTGTGCACCGACACGGTTACAGAGCGCTGCTCACTACAAGGGCTGGCGCTCCAGGAGTAGAGCACCGCTCACTACCCGTGCGCCGTCCCGCAAGCGGAGCACTGCTCACCACCTGGGCGCCGTCCCGCAAGCGGAGCACTGCTCACCACCTGGGCGCCGTCCCGCAAGCGGAGCACCGCTCACTACCCGGGCGCCGTCCCAGAAGCGGAGCACCGCTCACCACCCGGGCGCCGTCCCAGAAGCGGAGCACTGCTCATCACCTGGGCGCCGTCCCGCAAGCGGAGCACCGCTCACCACCCGGGCGCCGCCCACCCCGCAAGGCAGTCGGCTACCGCCCCGCCACTGTCAGTGCCTGGAGGGCCAGGTCGAGTGCCTGGAGGAAGCGATTCGTCGTCGTGCGGTCGCGCACCGCCAGCCGCAGCCACTCGGTGCCGAGCCCGGGAAACGTATCGCCGCGCCGGGCCGCGAAGCCCAGCATCCGCAGCCGTTCCCGTATCTCCGCGGCCCCTTCGAGGCGGACCAGTACGAACGGCCCCTCGGCCGGCTCCACCACCCGGATCTCGGAGAACTCCCGCAGGCCGGCGACCAGATGGGCCCGGTCGACCGCGATCCGGTCGGCCGCCGCTGATGCCTCGGCCAGCGCCCGGGGCTCCACGCACGCCTCCGCCGCAGCCAGCGCCGGGGACGAGACAGGCCACAGGGGCTGCGCCTCCTCCAGGGTGCGGATGGTCTCCGGCGCGGCCGCCACGTATCCGACGCGCAGCCCAGCGAGACCCCACGTCTTGGTGAGGCTGCGCAGGACGACGAGCCCCGGGACGTCCGTACGCCCGCACAGCGCCTCGCGCTCGCCCGGGACCGCGTCCATGAACGCCTCGTCGACCACCAGGGTCCGCCCGGGACGGGCCAGCCGCTCCAGGACGCCGACGGGATGCAGGACGGAGGTCGGGTTGGTCGGATTGCCGACGACGATCAGGTCCGCTTCGGCGGGCACGTCCGCCGGGTCCAGCCGGAAGCCGTCCTCGGGGCGCAGCAGCACCCGCCCCACGTCGTGCCCGGCCGCGCGCAGCGCCGCCTCCGGCTCGGTGAACTGCGGATGGACCACGTACGGCCGCCGGGCCGGCAGGGCGCGCGCGATCAGCACGAACGCCTCCGCCGCGCCGGCCGTCAACAGGAGCCGTTCGGGCGGCAGTCCGTGCCGCGCGGCGACCGCAGCGCGCGCCTGACGCCCGTCCGGGTACGCGGCGAGCGTGGCCAGCGAGGCGGCTATCCGCTCCTTCAGCCAGGCCGGCGGGGTACCGGCTCGTACGTTGACGGCGAGATCGGTCAGATCCCGGTCCTGTCCCCGTACTTCCGCGTCGCCGTGATGACGCAGATCGTGCGCGCCCGCGCCTGTCGCGTCGGGACTCTCAGTGGGAGTGTGCATGACCGCCATGGGGGGGTGGGTGTGGGGGTGATGGCCGTCGTCGGGGGTCAAGTCCGGCAGGACGACTATGCGCCCCGCACCGGGTTTCACGCAACGGTCCGGAGGGGCCGGCGCACGACCGCGCAGGTGGCCATGGGCGGGCGCCCGTCGCCGGGCGCCGACTTGCGTTTGGGGACGAGGAGTTGGCCGCCGCCGGCGAGTGCCGCGGCCTCGGCGACCGATCCGGTGCCGACGGCACAGAGCGGGGCGCCGGAGGGGTGCGGCACCTCGATGCGGGCCAGCACCTCGGCCGGGTGGGTACGCAGCGGGACGCCGAGCCGGGCGGCGGCGGCCACGAGCCCCGGTTCCCCGGCCTTCGCGTCGACGGTCGCCAACTCCACGACCTCGCGCGGCGAGAGACCCGCCGTGCGCAGGGCATCGAGGACCAGCCCGGTCACCTCGTCCTCGGACACACCCCGGGACGCGCCGACGCCGACGACGAGGCGGCCGGCCGCCGGGGCTCCCGCGACCGGCTCGGGCGGGCGGCTGAGATGCGGGGACCGGGGTGCATCGGCTAGCAAGAGCGCATGGCGGTGTTCGTCGCGCTCGGCGCGTTCCTGATGACCCTGGCCGGCGGCTGGGTCGCCCAGCGCGTCAGCGACCGCCGCCACCTGGTCCTCGGTTTCGCCGGCGGACTGATGCTCGGCGTGGTCGGCCTGGACCTGCTGCCGGAGGCGGTGGAGGCCGCGGGCGGCCTCGTCTTCGGCGTACCTGCGGCGCTGCTGCTGTTCGTGGGCGGATTCCTCGTCGCCCACCTGGTGGAGCGGCTGCTCGCGGTGCGCCAGGCGGCACACGGCGCGGCGGAGGAGCGGGTCCCGCAGGTCGGGCTGACGGCGGCGGCCGCGATGGTCGGCCACAGCCTGATGGACGGGGTGGCGCTCGGCGCGGCCTTCCAGGTCGGCGGCGGCATGGGGGCGGCGGTCGCCCTCGCCGTGATCACGCACGACTTCGCCGACGGCTTCAACACGTACACGATCACCAGCCTGTACGGGAACGCCCGCCGCAGGGCCCTGACGATGCTGTACGCGGACGCGGCGGCGCCCGTCGTCGGGGCGGCGACGACGCTTCTGTTCACCCTTCCGGAGGAACTCCTCGGCTGCTATCTCGGCTTCTTCGGCGGCGCCCTGCTCTACCTCGCCGCCGCCGAGATCCTGCCCGAGGCGCACCACGACCACCCGGCCCGCTCCACCCTGCTGTGCACGATGGCCGGAGTGGGCTTCATCTGGCTGGTGGTGGGCCTCGCCCAGTGACCGGCTCACCCCCGGCACCGCCCGACGAACCGCAGCGCCGCGCCGGGCGCCGAGGCCCAGTGGGTGTGCAGGTAGCTGGCGTGCACCCCCCGCCGGACGAACCCCTCCACGCGCCGCTCGGGCCGGTGCATGCCCCAGGCCGGATCCTCGCCCGCACCCGGTTCCAGCACGGAACGGTGGAACTCGTGCCCCCGCATCCGTGCCCCGGCCGGTGCCAGCACGTTGTCCACGAGCGCCACGGCGTCCCGGTAACCGAGCGTCAGCCGCTTCGACATCCGCGCCTCGGCGTCGAGGACCCCGCACATCGGCAGCCCGTCCAGCGACCGCGCCAGATACAGCAGCCCCGCGCACTCGGCGGCGACCGGCGCCCCAGATTCCGCCAGCTCCGCCACGGCCTTGCGCAACGGCTCGTTGGCCGACAGCTCGGGCGCGTACACCTCCGGAAACCCGCCCCCGATCACGAGCCCCCGGGTCCCCTCGGGCAACGCCTCGTCCCGCAACGGATCGAAGACCACGACCTCGGCCCCGGCGGCGGCAAGCAGTTCGGTGTTCTCGGCGTAGGAAAACGTGAAGGCGGCCCCACCGGCAACAGCGACGACAGGCGGCCCCGCCGGAGCCCCCACCAGCCCCTCCGGAGCCGGATCCAGCCCCCTCGGCGCCCGTTCCAGCCGCTCCGGCGCCCGCTCCGGCACCTCCGGCGTTCGAGGAGCGGGGTCCGGGGCGGAGCCCCGGTTACGGGCAGGGGCGGGGAGGGGAACAGCACCCCCACGGAAGGCGCCGCCCACCGCCTCGCCGGCCCCCCAGACCTCACCCGACAGGGGCCCGGCGGACCGCGCCAACGCCAACAGCCCCTCCAGATCGCACCCCGCAGCCACCTGCCCCGCCATCGCCGCGACAGCGGCCACCGCGTCGGCACGCCGCTCCGCCACCGGCACGAGCCCCAGGTGCCGCGAAGGCACCGACACCCCTTCGGCCCGCCGCAGCGCCCCCAGCACCGGCACCCCGGACTCCTCCAACGCCTCCCGGAGCAGCGCCTCGTGCCGGTCGGAGCCGACCTTGTTGAGGATCACCCCGCCGATCCGCACCCCGGTGTCCCACGAGGCGAAGCCGTGCACCAGGGCCGCCACCGACCGGGACTGCGAGGACGCGTCCACGACCAGTACCACCGGCGCCCGCAGCAGCTTCGCCACGTGCGCGGTCGAGGCCAGCTCGCCGAGGCCCGACGCCCCGTCGTACAGCCCCATCACGCCCTCGACGACGGCAAGCCCGCACCCCTGCGCCCCGTGGGCGAACAGCGGTGCGATCAGATCGGGCCCGCACATGTACGCGTCGAGATTGCGGCCCGGCCGGCCGGTGGCCAGGGTGTGGAAGCCGGGGTCGATGTAGTCGGGGCCCACCTTGTGCCCGGACACGGCGATCCCGCGCGCGGCGAACGCGGCCATCAGCCCCGTCGCGACGGTGGTCTTGCCGCTGCCCGACGAGGGAGCGGCGATGACCAGGCGTGGCACATTCACCACTCGATGCCCCTCTGGCCCTTCTGCCCGGCGTCCATCGGGTGCTTGACCTTCGACATGTCCGTCACCAGGTCCGCGGCATCGAGCAGCGCGGCGGGCGCGTTGCGGCCGGTGATCACCACGTGCTGGTTGCCGGGCCGGTCGCGCAGCACCCGGACGACCTCGTCGGTGTCGATCCACCCCCAGTGCAGCGGGTAGGCGAACTCGTCGAGCACGTACAGCCGGTACGTCTCGGCGGCCAGGTCGCGCTTGACCTGTTCCCAGCCCTCGCGGGCCTTCGTCTCGTTGTCCTGCTGGTCGTCGCGCTGGACCCAGGACCAGCCCTCGCCCATCTTGTGCCAGTCGACGGACCCGCCCTCGTCGCCGGCGCCGAGCACCTTCAGGGCGTTCTCCTCGCCGACCTTCCACTTCGCCGACTTCACGAACTGGAAGACGCCGATGGGCCAGCCCTGATTCCAGGCGCGCAGCGCGAGCCCGAAGGCCGCCGTCGACTTCCCCTTGCCGATGCCGGTGTGCACCATCAGCAGCGGGCGGTTGCGCCGCTGCCGGGTGGTGAGTCCGTCGTCCGGCACGCTCTCCGGCTGTCCCTGCGGCATTACGCGGCCCTCCTGTCGCTGTTCCCGGGGCCCGCGCCCCGGACGTCCTTGACGAGCCCGGCGATCGATTCGGCGCGCAGCTCGTCGAGCGTGACGGCGGTGCCGCCCAGCTCGCCCGCGAGGCTCGCCGCGAGCCCGAGCCGCACAGGGCCCGACTCGCAGTCCACGACGACCGACGCCGTGCCCTCGGCCGCGTGCAGCCGGGCGGCCCGCGCCGCCAGCGCCACCGGGTCGGGCCCGCCGGTCGCCCGCCCGTCCGTCACCACGACCAGCAGCGCCCGCCTCGACGGGTCGCGCAGCCGTTCCACCCGCAGCACGTCATGGGCCTTCAGCAGCCCGGCGGCCACCGGGGTCCGCCCGCCGGTCGGCAGCGTCTCCAGCCGGGCGGCCGCCGCGTCCACGGACGAGGTCGGCGGCAGCGCCAGCTCGGCGTCCCGGCCCCGGAAGGTGATCAGCCCGACCTTGTCGCGCCGCTGGTAGGCGTCCATCAGCAGGGACAGCACCGCGCCCTTCACGGCGCCCATCCGCTGCCGGGCGGCCATCGAACCGGACGCGTCCACGACGAACAGCACGAGGTTGCCCTCGCGCCCCTCCCGCGTCGCCTGCCGCAGATCGTCCCGCCGCACCACGAGCCCCCGCCCGGACCGGCCCCTGGCCCGCTGGTGCGGGGCGGCGGCCCGCACGGTCGCGGCCAGATGCAGCTTGGTCAGCGCGCCCCGCGGCCGCCGCGCACCGGTCGTCCGCCCGTGCTCGGTGCGCGCCCGGGACCGCCGCCCCGCCGCGCCCTCGCCGAGACCGGGCACGCTCAGCATCTTCGTACGGAACGGCTCACCGGCCCGTACGGGCTGCTGCTCGCCTCCCTGGCCCGGCACCGAGGGAGCGGGGCCGGGCGGCTCGGCTTCGGGCCGGCCGGGCGTGTCGTCGGCGCTCTCCGCGGGCGGGGGCGGCGTGTCGGGGCCGTCCCCCCGCGGCGGCAGGCCACCGCCGCCTCCGTCGCCACCGCCGTCACCGGGCCCGTCCGGCTCCGGGTCCTCGTCCCCGCCGCCGTTCTCCTCCAGCGTGTCGTCCAGCTTGTCCTCGTCGAGCCCCGGCGCGTCGAACGGATTGCGCCGGCGCCTGTGCGGGAGCGCGAGCAGTGCCGCCTGCCGGACGTCCTCGGCGAGCACATCGGTGCGGCCCGCCCACGCGGCCAGCGCGGTGGCGGTCCTGGCCATCACGATGTCGGCACGCATCCCGTCGACCTCGAAGGCCGCGCAGGTCGCCGCGATCTGCCGCAACGCCTGGTCACCGAGCCGGACTTCGGGCAGCAGGGCCCGCGCGGCCACGATCCGGGCCCGCAACTGGGCCTCCTCGTCGGCCCAGCGCGCCGCGAAGGCCGCCGGGTCGTCCTCGTACGCGAGGCGCCGCCGCACCACCTCCACCCGCTGGTCGGTCTCCCGGGACGCGGCGACCTCGACGGTCAGCCCGAACCGGTCGAGCAACTGCGGGCGCAGTTCGCCCTCTTCGGGGTTCATCGTCCCGACGAGCAGG
This sequence comes from Streptomyces sp. ATexAB-D23, assembly GCF_000373645.1. GTDB lineage: Bacteria > Actinomycetota > Actinomycetes > Streptomycetales > Streptomycetaceae > Streptomyces > Streptomyces castrisilvae. Next base: position 51,937 of record NZ_KB892019.1, read on the forward strand.
AACCGCGCCGCATGCCGTACGGAGACACCTTCGCGCTCCACGTACGAGGCGCCCATCGCGGCCGCGTCCAGCAGCAGGTCGACCAGGTGGTCGTGGAGGAGGTTGACCTCGTCCACGTACAGGATTCCGCGGTGGGCGTCGGCGAGCAGCCCCGGTTCGAAGGCCTTCACGCCCTCCGAGAGCGCCCGTTCGATGTCGAGCGCCCCTACGAGCCGGTCCTCGGACGCGCCGACGGGCAGCTCCACGGTCCGCGCCGGCCGCGACACGCCGGAGACGTCCTCGTGGGGTCCGTCCGGACACGCCGGGTCGGGTGAAACGGGGTCGCAGGAGAACCGGCAGCCGGGGACGACGGAGACCTGGGGCATCAGCGCCGCCAGCGCGCGCACGGCGGTCGACTTGGCGGTGCCCTTCTCGCCGCGCACGAGGACTCCGCCCACCGCGGGGCTCACCGCGTTGAGCAGCAGACCGAGCCGCAGATCGTCCTGCCCGACGATGGCGGTGAACGGGTAAGGCGTACTCATATGCACTCCTTGGCGGGGGTTGCGGGTGCCGCGGGCGCGCCCGGCGGGATGAACGGAAGCCCGGCCGGCGCGCCCGACTCGATGAGCCGCCACAGCGCGTCGGTGTCGGCGTGTTCCTCGATCAGGTCGCCCAGGCGGTCGAGCTGTTCCTCGCGCAGCGCGGCGAAGCAGGTGTCCGGGGCGGGCACGAAGCGGCGGCCGGTGAGCCGGGCGGTCTCGGTCAGGAACCGGCGGCGGAACGCGTCGCTCTCCAGCGAGCCGTGCCAGTGGGTGCCCCACACGGCCCCGGAGCGGCAGCCGTCCAGCGGTGTGCCCCGCCCGTCCGTGAGGAACGGTTCGCCGCCGCGCACATCGGCGACGCCGTGGTGGATCTCGTACCCCTCGACCGGTGCGCCGAGCGCCTCACCGGCCGGCCGGGCGAGGGTCTTCTCGCGGTCGAACCGCACGCGTACGGGCAGCAGGCCCAGCGCGTCGACCTGCCCGGCGCGCGACTCCACCTCGTCCTCGATGTGCTCGCCGAGGATCTGGTAGCCGCCGCAGATGCCGAGCACCGGGCGGCCTTCGGCGGCGCGCCGCCGCAGCGCGTCGGCGAGGCCCCGCTCGCGCAGCCAGGCGAGCGCCTTCACGGTGCCCCGGGTGCCGGGCACGATGACGAGGTCGGCGTCGGCCAGCTCCTCGGCCCGGTCCACGAACCGCACGACGACGCCCGGTTCGGCGGCCAGCGCGTCCACATCGGTGAAGTTGGACATCAGCGGCACCGCGCACACGGCGACGCGCAGGATGTCCTCGCCGTGCGGCGGGGCGACGGCCGACTCGCGCACGGTGCCGCGCAGCGAGACCCTGAGGCCGTCCTCCTCGTCGATGCCGAGCCCGTGCGCGAAGGGCAGCACCCCGTAGGTGGGGCGGCCCGTCAGATCGCGCAGCATGTCGAGGCCCGGTTCGAGCAGCGAGACGTCGCCGCGGAACTTGTTGACCAGATAGCCCGCGATCAGCTCCTGGTCCTCGGGCGCCAGCAGCGCGGTCGTCCCGAAGAACGAGGCGAAGACCCCGCCGCGGTCGATGTCACCGACGACCACCACCGGGAAGCGCGCCGCCCGTGCGATGCCCATGTTCACGATGTCCGTGCGCCGCAGGTTGATCTCGGCCGGACTGCCCGCCCCCTCGCAGATCACCGCGTCGTACGTGCCCCGGAGCTGCTCCAGGCAGTCGACGACGGTGGACAGGAGCTTCTCCTGCCGGCCGCCGTGGTAGCCGCGGGCGCTCATCTCACCGACGGGCCGCCCCATCAGGACGACCTGGCTGGAGCGGTCGCCGCCGGGCTTGAGGAGGACCGGGTTCATCAGGGCGGTCGGCTCCACCCGGGCGGCCTGGGCCTGCATCGCCTGGGCGCGCCCGATCTCGGCGCCCTCGCGGGTGACGAAGGAGTTCAGCGACATGTTCTGCGCCTTGAACGGGGCGACCTTCACGCCCCGGCGCACCAGCCAGCGGCAGATCCCGGCAGTGACGACGCTCTTGCCCGCGTCCGACGTGGTCCCGGCGACCAGCAGTCCACCGCTCATCCCGCTCTCCGTCCAGAAGTCCGTCCGGGCGCGTGGGGACCTGGGACCCGCCCCGCTCCCGAGATCCGTCGCGCGACCGCCCCCGCGCCCAGCCGGGCCGCCACGCTGACCCCGAGGGCCAGCACGCTCACCCGGCGCGAGAGGCGCACGGCGCGCTCGATGTCGCCGGTCTCCACCGCGCGGCCGGAACCGCCGTTGAGCACCGGCCGGTGTTCGATCCGCCCGCCGTAGGCGAGGGTGCCGCCGAGCCGTACGCCGAGCGCGCCGGCGAACGAGGCCTCCACCGGGCCCGCGTTGGGGCTGGGGTGCCGGGCCGCGTCCGCCCGCCAGGCGCGTACCGCTTCGCGCGGCCGGCCCCCGGCGGCCACGGCGAGCAGGGCCGTCAGCCGGGCGCCCGGCCAGCCCGCGAGGTCGTCCAGCCGGGCCGATGCCCAGCCGTAACGCCGGTAGCGGGGCGACTTGTGGCCGACCATCGCGTCCAGCGTGTTGGCGGCGCGGAAGCCGACGAGCCCGGGGACGCCGCCCAGGGCGCCCCACACCAGGGCGCCGACCACGGCGTCGGAGGTGTTCTCGGCGACGGACTCCACGACGGCGCGGGCGATCTGCGGGGCGTCCAGGGACTGCGGGTCGCGCCCGCACAGATGGGGCAGCCGCTCCCGGGCCAGCTCGACATCGCCCGCCGCGAGGGCCGCGCCGATGGACCGCGCCTCGCGCCCCAGCGAGGTACCGCCGACGACGGACCAGGTGGCGGCGGCGGTCAGGGCGACGGACGCGGCGGGTTGGCGGCGCAGGGCGCGGGCGGCCAGCGCGGCGCTCCCGGCGGCGCCTCCGGCGCAGAGCAGGGTGTGCAGTGCGCCCCAGCCCCGGTGGTCGCGCCAGAGCCGGTGTTCGACGCCTGCCGCGGCCCGCCCGAAGGCGGCGACCGGGTGCCCCCTGCGGGGGTCACCGAGCAGCAGATCGCCGATCAGACCGGCCGTGGCGCCGTACGCGTAGATGCGATCGGCACGCACGGTTCAGCCGGCCGTCACGCCTCGGAGGACCTTCGTACGGGCAGCCGCCCGCGGGGGCGGCGGGGGAACGGTCGCACGGCAGCCGGGCATGGCGATATGTCCTCACTCAGGGTCCGCGCCCTGGTTCGACGTGACGGCGGCGAGAGTCTCCTGGCTTCCGGATCGGCGGTTTCCCCGGTCTTCCAGTCCGCCTCGGCGGGCCGTGACGTGCGGTGGTGGGGACCGCTCCCCGGTGACAGTGGCGGGACCGCGCCGGATTCGCACCGGCTTCCTCTGCTGTCGCCGTAATGGCTCCGGCAGTCCACCACGCCCCGCGAACGCCCGTCAACTTGCTGTTGACCTGCGGCGGCGCAGTGTGCGCAGACGCACATCGGGCCGGAAGCGCACGAGGTGCGTCCGGCCCGATGCGAGGGGGAGGAGGTGTCAGGCGACGATCAGATAGATGCCGTACACGACCGCCGCCGCGCACAGCCCGAAGCAGACGTACGCGCCGGCGCGGGCCAGCAGGAGCGAGGTGCCCGCCCGGCCGCCCCGCGCGGCCGGCTCGGGCTGCTTGGAGAGGCCGACGATGCCGAGGGTGAAGAGGCCCACCAGAGCGACGGTGGTGACGAGGGAGACGCCGAAGACGGTTCCCAGGGCTGCCCAGTCGATGTTCATGCGGAGTGTCCTTACCGAGTACCGGAGTACCGGGATGAGTGCCGGGTCGCTCAGACCGTGGCGGGCCGGGGAGGATCGGCGACGGGTGCCGCGGGGGCCGGGATGGTGGCGGTGAGGTCGTGGGCCTGGGCGGCGATGGTGGGCGGCGGGCTGACGGCCGCGATGGCGGTGGTGACGACGCCCGCGGGTTCGGCCGCGATCCCGTCCCCGGAACCGGGCGCGACATCGCCGTGGCCGACGGGCTTACGGCGGGAGAGCACCCAGATCGTGCCGGAGCCGGCGACCAGCAGGGCCGCGACGACCACGACGCCCCAGGTGCCCTGCTTCGTGAGGAACTCCGCGCCCGCGCCGACCAGTCCCGCGGCCGGCAGGGTCAGTCCCCAGGCGATGAACATCCGGGTGGCGGTGGACCAGCGGACCACGCCTCCCTTGCGGCCGAGGCCCGCGCCCATCACGGCGCCGGAGCAGGACTGGGTGGTGGAGAGGGAGAAGCCGAGGTGCGAGGAGGCCAGGATGACGGTGGCCGCGCCGGTCTGGGCGGCGAAGCCCTGCGGCGGCTTCAGCTCGGTCAGGCCGCTGCCCATGGTGCGGATGATGCGCCAGCCGCCCAGGTAGGTGCCCATCGCGATGGCCAGGCCGGCGCTGACGATGACCCAGACCGGCGGGTTGGAGCCGGGGGAGAGGACGCCGCCGGTGACGAGGGCCAGGGTGATGATGCCCATCGTCTTCTGCGCGTCATTGGTGCCGTGGGCGAGCGAGACGAGCCCGGCCGACGCGATCTGGCCGGCCCGGTAGCCCTTGGCGGTCGCCTTCTCCTGGGCGTCGTTCCGGATCTTCCCGCCGATCCGGTACGTCAGCCGGGTGGCCAGCAGCGCGGCCAGGCCGGCCACGATCGGGGCGGCGACTGCGGGCAGCAGCACCTTGGTGACGACGGTGCCGCCGTTGACCGACGACCAGCCGGCGGACATCACCGCGGCGCCGATGAGGCCGCCGAACAGTGCGTGGGAGGAGCTGGACGGGAGCCCGACCAGCCAGGTCAGAAGATTCCACAGGATGGCGCCGACGAGCGCCGCGAAGATGACCTCGGTTCTGAGGCCGTTCTCATTGACGATCCCGCCGGAGATCGTCTTGGCGACCTCCACGGACAGGAACGCGCCGACCAGATTGAGAACGGCGGACATCGCGACCGCCGTCTTGGGTTTGAGTGCGCCGGTCGAGATGGTGGTGGCCATCGCGTTGGCGGTGTCGTGGAAACCGTTCGTGAAATCGAACACTAGAGCTGTCACGATCACTATCGCGAGCAGCAGCGTGATGTGTTCCATTTACCCAGGCAATCGTTCGACGTCATTGGCACGTGGAACGTAGGCAACTTGAGTGAACGGAAGATGAACTGAGCAGGGCGTTGCGGTGACCCCATCCGGAGCGGGCCGCTCATCCATCGAAAGGATCTTCGTATGAGTGACCGGGACGCGATCGCGCAGGCATGGGAAGCGGTCGTCGCCACGGCCCGCAGAACGGCGGCCGAAGGGCTGGTCGTCGGGACCTCCGGAAACGTCTCCGCGCGGGTCGGTGACACCGTGCTCGTCACTCCCAGCGGAGTGGCCTACGAACGGCTCCGCCCCGAGGACGCGGTCGGCGTCGATCCGGAAGGCAACCAGATACTCGGCGAACTTGCCCCCACCAGCGAACTCCCCCTCCACCTCGCCGTCTACCGGAACACCGGGGCGACCGCCGTCGTGCACACCCACGCGGTGCACGCCACCGCCGTCTCCACACTCGTCACCGAGGTCCCCACCGTCCACTACGCCGCGGCCGTCCTCGGCGGCACCGTCCGGGTCGCGCCCTACGCCAGATACGGCACCGCCGAACTGGCCGAGAACATGCTCACCGCCCTGCGCGACCGCACCGGCTGCCTGCTCGCCAACCACGGCACGGTCACCTACGGCGCCACACTCGACGAGGCGTACGACCGCACCGCCCAGCTCGAATGGCTCTGCCGCGTCTGGCTCACCGCCGGCTCCGTCCCCGGCCGCTCCCCGGCCCTGCTCACACCGGACCAGCTGGACGAGGTGGTGGAGGCGCTCAAGGGGTACGGGCAGCGCCGACGGGGTTGAGTCCGCACCCGTCCGGCCACCGGACGGCCCTGTCCACTGGCATCGTGCCGCCCCGGCCCCGAGACTGATGGCGTGCGCCCGGTAACAGCGACGGCACTGGCCGTCACCACACTCATCGGCGCCGGAGCGGCAGCGGTCGCGGTCGGCCGGTTCGCCGGCGACCGCGCCCTCAGGACACCGCCCGGACGCCCCCTGCCCGCCGACCGTGAACTCACCGTGCACGCGACAGCGGCCGGACAGATCACCCTGACCCGGTCGCTCACCTCGCTGCGCCCCGGCGTCTACGGGCTGACCGGCAAGGACGTCCACGCCGTCGTCGGCCCCGTGATCGACCGCGCCCACCAGGCCGCCGACACCGTCGTACGCCGGCTGGAACGCGTCGACCACGGCATCCTGGCGCCCGGCGACAAGGTCCGCATGACGCCCCAGGTCTACACCGGTGACCCGGAGACCGCGCTCGGCCTCGCCTTCCGCGAGGTGGAGATCCCCGGCGAACTCGGCGCACTGCCCGCCTGGTACGTACCGGCCCCCCGCTCCACCTGGGTCATCATCGTGCACGGCATCGGCGCCACCCGCGAACAACCCCTCAACATCATGGGCTTCCTGCACGGACAGCAGCTGCCCGTGCTCAACCTCGCCCACCGCGGCGACCCGGGCGCGCCCCGCTCCCCGGACGGCCGCGGCCACCTCGGCGAGTCCGAGTGGCGCGACCTGGACGCCGCCATCCGCTTCGCCGTCCGCAACGGCGCCGAGCAGGTCGTCCTGCACGGTTGGTCCACCGGCGCCTCCATGGCCCTGCACGCCTGCGTCGGCTCCGCGCTCCGGGACCGGATCTGCGGCCTCGTCCTCGACTCCCCGGTGCTGGACTGGGCCACCACCCTGCGCAGCCTGGCCTCAGCCCGCGGCGTCCCCGCCGCCCTGCTGCCGCTCGCCGTGCGCGCCGCCCAGGGACAGACCGGGCTGCACGGGGCCAGGCTCCTGGACACCACCCTGCCCGCGACCCTGCACACCCCGACGCTGATCTTCCACGGTCCCGACGACACGCTGGCCCCCTGGCTGCACTCCCGCCGGCTCGCCGCCCGCCGCCCCGAACTGATCGCGCTGCACACCGTGGCCGGGGCTCCGCATGCGTCGATGTGGAACGCCGACCCGGCCCACTACGAAGAGACCTTGCGCCGCTTCCTCACGCCCCTGATGTGAGGTGATGCGCCGCTTCGGCCGATTGGTCCCGGCCGGAGCGCGCTGCCTGCGGACACCGGTGCACCGGGTTCCGTTTGGGCTTTCGGGCCGACAGGGGCAAGACTGCTCCCCGTGACGTCCCGTACCCCGCGCGACTCCAGGCTGCGACTTGTCCGCCCGCGACCCCTCGCCACCGCTCGCAAGGCCGTGACGACCCGGCGCACCAGGCCCGCGCCGCGCCCGCCCGAGGGCACACCGCCCCGGGCGGAACTGGCCCGCCAGGCCAGGAAGGCCCTCGCCGACGCCGTGCGGATCGCCCGCTGGGCGGCCGACGGGGCGGGACCCGGCGGCCCGCCGCTGGCCGCCCAGGCCCTGGAGCACGCGGCCGCCGCGCTGGAACTGTCCCCGGCCCAGGTGCGCTCGGGCTGGGACCGGGCCCGCCTGGCCGGCCTGGTGGAACTGCACGGCGACACCGCACGGCCCGGCTGGCGGCTGCGCGCCTGGGACCGGGACGACTCCGCGGTGCTCCGCGGCTGGGTCGCCCTCTTCGACGCCTGGTCGCTCGTCCACCCCGCGCCCCGGGACATCGAGTCCACCGCCGTCGCCGAGGCCGTCGAGGCCGTGCCCCAGGTGCTCTCGCTGCTCCAGCTCTCGGCGGGGCCGGTCACCGTGCCCGCCCTGCTCGACCTCCTCGGCCAGCGCGTCGCGGAACTCCACGAGGAGCGCTGCGAGGTGCCGTACGGCCCCCAGCCGCTGCCCGCCCCCGCCGAACCCGCGCCCACCGCCCACTCCCCGGAGCTCGTCGCCCTCCTGCTGGACTGGGCCCTGGAAGGGCTGGCCGCCGTCGGGGCGCTCACGCTCGGCGCCGGGCAGGCCACCCTGACGCCGCTCGGCAACTGGGCGGTCTGGGTCAAGCTGGAGCAGATCTGCGTCGCCGCCCAGAGCCCCGCGGGCAACATCGAGCAGGCCGCCGCCGACATGCTGCTCGGCTGCGCCCGCCTCACCCCCGGACCCGCCCGTGCCGAATACCGGGCCTGGCTGGCCGCCCGCCCGGTCGGCAGCGCCGTCGCCGAACTGCTCGGCGTCGCACGGGGCGAGGACGCGCTGCTGCGCGGACTCGCCTTCGAGGCGCTCCGCGTCGTCGGCGCCCCCGCCGAACCCGAGGTCCGGGCCGTGGCCACCGACCCGTCGCTGCGCCCCTACGCCCTGCTCTGGCTCGCCGAGTACGACGGAGCGGACCCGGAGGACGCGCAGGAGGTCCTCAGCCGCGAGGAGGCCACCTGGCTCTGGGTCGACACCGCCGCGGCCGTCGCCGACCACGGGGAGACGGGGCTCCTGGTGCGCCACCTCGACACGGCCGTGCAGGGCACCGTCCCTGCCCTGCTGGACGAGGTCCGGGCCGTCGGCCACCCGCGCACCGTCCAGGTGCTCGTCGCGCTGGCCGCGGCGCACCCCGACCCGGCGCTCGCCAAAGCGGTCCGCAAAGCGGCGTTCCAGGTGCACACCGGGGGAGCCTGACCGCGCCGCCCGTCCCTCCGGCCCGGGGGCGGGCTCAGCCCGCCGCCCCCGGGGCGTACGTCCCGAAGCTCCACACGTTGCCCTCCGCGTCGCGCGCCATGTAGTCCCGGGAGCCGTAGTCCTGGTCGGTGGGCGGCATCAGGATCTCCACCCCGTGCTCCACGGCCCGCGCGTGGTGTGCGTCGACCTCGTCGACCACCACGTAGACGCCGGCCGGGCCCGCTCCCGCCATCGCCTTGGCGAAGACCCCCTCGCGGCCCCGCGAGCCCAGCATCACCCTGCCGTTGCCGCAGGACAGCTCCGCGTGCGCCACCGAGCCGTCCTCGCCCTCGTACACCGCTTCCTCGGTGAAGCCGAAGGCTTCGGTCAGCGTCCTGATCGCGGCCTTCGCGTCGTCGTAGAGGATCGTCGGATACACCGTCGCCACGCCTGTTCCCGCGTCCGCCATCGTGATCGGCCCCTTTCCGTACGCCTGTGCTCCGGGCCGCCGGAGCGCCCGGTTGTGATCTGTATCTCAGTCTGGCACCGGGCACTGACAACGTCGCCCCGGCACCGGGGCCCGGGGGTGAGCGTCGGGCGGCCCGGCCGCCCGGAGCACGCGGAAAAGTCGTTGGACACCGCCAGTAGACTGGTCCCCATGGCAATTCTCCTTGTGCGTGTGCGTGAGTAACGGCGTCGAGTCGTGAACCGCTAGCCGTTCCTCCGCCGTCCATTCCGCCCTGGAGTTCTTCCCGTGATCACCGCTTCCGGCATCGAGCTGCGCGTCGGCGCCCGCCTGCTCATCGAATCCGCCACCTTCCGCATCGCCAAGGGCGACCGCATCGGCCTCGTCGGCCGCAACGGGGCGGGCAAGACCACCCTCACCAAGTGCCTCGCGGGCGAGGGCACCCCCGCCGCCGGCACCATCAGCCGCTCCGGCGAGGTCGGCTACCTCCCGCAGGACCCGCGCACCGGCGACCTCGACGTGCTGGCCAGGGACCGGGTCCTGTCCGCCCGCGGCCTCGACGAGATCCTGCGCAGGATGCGGGAGAACGAGGACCGGATGGCGAACGGCAAGGGCGCCACCCGCGAGAAGGCGATGAAGAAGTACGAGCGCCTGGAGACGGAGTTCCTCACCAAGGGCGGGTACGCCGCCGAGGCCGAGGCCGCCACCATCGCCGCCGCGCTCAGCCTGCCCGACCGTGTGCTCGGCCAGCCGCTGCACACCCTCTCGGGCGGTCAGCGCCGCCGCGTGGAGCTGGCCCGCATCCTCTTCTCGGACGCCGACACCCTGCTCCTGGACGAGCCCACCAACCACCTCGACGCGGACTCCATCGTCTGGCTGCGCGACTACCTCAGGAACTACCGCGGCGGCTTCATCGTGATCTCCCACGACGAAGAACTGGTCGAGACGGTCGTCAACAAGGTCTTCTACCTCGACGCCAACCGCTCGCAGATCGACGTCTACAACATGGGCTGGAAGCTCTACCAGCAGCAGCGCGAGGCCGATGAGAAGCGCCGCAAGCGCGAGCGGCAGAACGCCGAGAAGAAGGCCGCGACCCTCAACGCGCAGGCCGACAAGATGCGCGCCAAGGCCACCAAGACCGTCGCCGCGCAGAACATGGCCAAGCGCGCCGACCGGCTGCTGTCCGGCCTGGAGAGCGTCCGGGTCGCCGACAAGGTCGCCAAGCTGCGCTTCCCCGACCCCTCGCCGTGCGGCAAGACGCCCCTGATGGCGGAGGGCCTGTCCAAGTCCTACGGGTCGCTGGAGATCTTCACCGACGTCGACCTCGCGATCGACAAGGGCTCCCGCGTCGTCATCCTCGGCCTCAACGGCGCCGGCAAGACGACCCTGCTCCGGCTCCTCGGCGGCGCCGAACAGCCCAACACCGGCCGGATCATCCAGGGCCACGGGCTCAAGCTCGGCTACTACGCCCAGGAGCACGAGACCCTGGACCCCGACCGCACCGTCCTGGAGAACATGCGCTCCGCCGCGCCCGACCTCGACCTGGTCGCGGTCCGCAAGACGCTCGGCTCGTTCCTCTTCTCCGGTGACGACGTGGACAAGCCCGCCGGCGTGCTCTCCGGCGGTGAGAAGACCCGGCTGGCCCTGGCGACCCTGGTGGTCTCGTCGGCCAACGTCCTCCTGCTCGACGAGCCCACCAACAACCTCGACCCGGCCAGCCGCGAGGAGATCCTCGGCGCGCTGCGCACGTACAAGGGCGCGGTCGTCCTCGTCACGCACGACGAGGGAGCCGTCGAGGCCCTCCAGCCCGAGCGGATCATCCTGCTCCCGGACGGGATCGAGGACCTGTGGGGTGCGGACTACCGGGACCTGGTCGCACTGGCCTGATCCCCCGCACTGGATCATTCGGCCTACACGTGATCCATCATCTGCGTGAGTACGTCTCGTACCTCGGCGCGGCGCCCGGCAGATAGCTGCCGGGCGCAGTCATTTCGGCGGTCCTTCCCTTGCGGCCCCTGACCTGGACGTTCCTTCGGAGCGGCGCCCAGGAGGGCTTCCGCGGCCCGGTGGAATTCTGGATTCCGGTCGCTCCGGCGCGCTGCCGGGGCGTGAATCCGGTCGCAGAGACCTTGCCGAATGGGTGGCCAGGAAGCGCCCGAGGGGTGATCATGAGAGTCCAGAGCGCACTTCCCATGAGGAGGCACGGGTGGCCGAGACTCTGAAGAAGGGCAGCCGGGTGACCGGCGCCGCGCGCGACAAGCTCGCGGCAGACCTGAAGAAGAAGTACGACTCCGGTGCGAGCATCCGGGCGCTGGCCGAGGAAACGGGCCGCTCCTACGGATTCGTCCACCGGATGCTCAGCGAGTCCGGAGTGACGCTGCGCGGACGCGGCGGCGCTACACGAGGCAAGAAGGCCGCGACGGCCTGACGGCCGGCCGCGGTCCGGGGTGCGTCCCAGGACGGCTCCGGGGGCTCACCGGTTCCGGGTGCCGCCACCCGGTCGACCGTATGGTCGATCAGGTGGTTACTGTTCAGTCACTTAGCTCCACGTGCTGACTGCACCCGATCCGGAGGCTCCCCATGACCTCGCTCGACTCCGTGCTCGACAAGGATGGCGTACGACTCACCGTCGATGACGCGATAGCCACGGTGACCCTCACCAACCCGGCCAAGCGCAACGCTCAGTCCCCCGCTCTGTGGCGGGCGTTGACCGAGGCCGGACGGGCCCTGCCCGGCAGTGTGCGGGTCGTCGTGCTGCGCGGCGAAGGCGTGTCGTTCTCCGCCGGGCTCGACCGCCAGGCGTTCACCCCCGAGGGATTCGACGGCGAGCCGTCCTTCCTCGACATGGGGCGCGGCCCGGAGGCCGAGCTCGACGCGCTGATCGCCGGGTACCAGGAGGCGTTCACCTGGTGGCGCCGCAACGACCTCGTGTCGATCGCGGCCGTCCAGGGCCACGCCATCGGCGCGGGCTTCCAGCTCGCCCTCTCCTGCGACCTGCGCATCGTCGCCGACGACGTGCAGTTCGCCATGCGCGAGACGAGCCTCGGGCTGGTGCCCGACCTCACCGGCACGCACCCCCTCGTCCACCTCGTGGGCTACGCGCGCGCGCTCGAAATCTGCGCCACCGGCCGCTACGTCCACGCCGCCGAGGCCGAGCGCACCGGCCTGGCCAACCTCGTCGTGCCCGCCGCCGAGCTCGAAGGCGCCGCCCGCGACCTGGCCGGCGCCCTGCTGGCCGCCCCGCGCGACGCCGTCATCGAGACCAAGGCGCTGCTGGGCGGGGCCGTCTCGCGCACGTACGACGAGCAGCGCGCCGCCGAGCGGGCCGCGCAGGGCCGCCGGCTCCGCGACCTGGCGGGTGCCCTCGACTGAGACATGTCCCGGGAGCACCGGCCGGCCGGACGCGGTACGCCTCCGTCAGCCGGCCGGGTCCTCCCCGGTCACCGCCGTGACCAGCACCGCGACCGGCGGGCGCCCCTCGACCGCGTCCGCCACCGCCTCCCGTACCGCCAGCGCCACGTCGAGCGCCCGGTGACCGCTCTGCGTCGCCAGCTCGACCCGTACCTGATCCGCACCCGTGTGCACCGCGTCGCCCAGCACACCGGTCAACGCCGCCACACCGCTCACCCCTTCGGCCGCACGCCCCGCCGCGTCTTCCGCAGGCGCCGGGCGCACCTCCACGGGCTCCGGTTCGACCCGTTCGGCCGAGGCGTCGAGCAGGCCGGTCACCCGCAGGTCCACCTCGGCGACCACCAGACCGAGCCGCCGCGCGGCAGCCGAGAGAAGGGCCGCGCGCAGTGCGTCGGCGGCTGCGGGCAGGGGCTGGTCGGCCGTCGCGGTCATCGTCGCCTCGATTCGTAGAGGACCCGGCGGCAGCGCGCTCGGGGGTGGGGGCACCTGGGCGGCGGGCGCCGATTCCGGGTCGGCCACGGAGATCCGCAGCTCACCGATGACCGGTCCGGGCGCCGGACCGCTCACCGCCTGCCGCAGCACCGCGGCGGCGGCCCGCTCCGAGATCCAGGCGCCGTCCGCCGGACCGCCCAGAGGGAGCAGCCGGCCCAGAGAGAGCCGTTGCCGTACCGCAGCCGTCCACGCATGGGCCCTGTTCGGGCTGTCAGCCGTCGTCATGGCCACCAGACTGCCGCATCCACGGCGCGAGTCGGGGCAAGCGCACTTAATGTGTGCAAGGAAGTCAAACCTCCTCCGAAGGGAAGAACGGCGATGACCGAGACCCCACAGCGGAACCGGCCCGAGAACCCCGACAACAACGGTTCCGGCGGCAGCAGCCTGACCAAGCGTGGTGGAGGGGACCCCGGCGGCCGCGGCCGTACCACGATCGCCGACGGAGTCGTCGAGAAGATCGCCGGAATGGCGGCCCGTGACGTCTTCGGGGTGCACGCGATGGGCAGCGGCCTGTCCCGGACCTTCGGCGCGGTCCGCGACCGGGTCCCCGGCGGCACCAAGTCGGTCACCCGCGGGGTCAAGGCCGAGGTCGGCGAGTCCCAGACCGCCCTGGACCTGGAGATCGTCGTGGACTACGGCGTGTCGATCGCCGATGTCGCCCGCGATGTACGGGAGAACGTGATCTCGGCCGTCGAGCGCATGACGGGCCTTGAGGTCGTCGAGGTGAACATCGCGGTCAGCGACGTGAAGCTGCCCGACGAGGACGACGATGACGACGATTCCGAGTCGCGCGTCCAGTAGCCCATGCGCCCACAGCAGTTGAGGAGCACACGATGAGCATGGCTGTGGTCGGCCTGTTGGCCGGCATGGCGCTCGGGTTCGCCGGGTACTTCGGCGGGTTCGGAGCCTTCCTGTTGGTGGCGGCCCTCGGGGCGATCGGCTTCATCGCCGGCCGGTTCCTCGACGGTGACCTGGAACCCGGCGACTTCTTCCGGAGTCGCGAGCGCGGCGACCGACGGCGGTGACGGCGTTGTCGGGGGCGAGCGGCCCGGTCGAGGCGGGGCAACGGGGAGAGACACGGATCGCCGACCGGGTGGTCGCGAAGATCGCCGCGCAGGCGGCGAAGGAGGCGGTCGACACGCCGCCCGATGACGCGGCGACGCCGCGCGCCACGGTCACCGTGCACCGTGACACCGCCCGCGTACGGGTGAGTCTGGAGCTGGGATACCCCGGCGACATCGGCCGGCAGTGCGGTGCCGTGCGTCGGCGGGTCACCGAGCGGGTAAAGGCGTTGGCGGGGATGGAGGTGCCCGAAGTGGCCGTACAGGTCGAACGCCTGCACCCCTCAGGAGCGAGCCTCGCGGCACAGGGGAGGATCCGATGACCGAGCCCCATGACCCGGACGACGGCACGCGGCGCCCGTCCCCCGACGGCGCGGTGGAACACGGCGACGTCCTCGCACTCGACCAGTCCGCCTCGTCCGCGGCGTACGACCCCGCGCCCGGCAAGGAACGCACCGGAGGCCACGCCGGCCGCTTCTGGTCGGGCCGCCGCATCCCGGCGGGCATCGTCGCCCTGGTGACCCTCGGCGCCTGCGGTCTGCTCCTCTACGACGTGTCGGCGGTCCGCGCCGGCCATCCGGCGATGCAGTGGCGCCGCTCGCTGGCCGACGAACTCGCCCATCGGCGGCTCGACGACGTCTGGGTGCTGACCGGCGCGTCCGTCGCCGCGGCCCTCGGCCTCTGGCTGCTGTTCCTCGCGCTGACCCCCGGGCTGCGCGACCTGCTTCCGATGCGCCGTGAACAGCCCGACGTGCGCGCCGCGCTCGACCGGACGGCGGCCGCCATGGTCCTGCGGGACCGGGCCGTCGAGGTCGCGGGTGTGCAGTCGGTCCGGGTCCGGATGGGCCGCGGCAAGGTGGGGGTGCGCGCCGTGTCGCACTTCCGTGAACTCGACGACGTACGGGCCGATCTGGACAACGCGCTCTCCACGGGCATCGGAGAGCTGGGACTCGCCAGGCAGCCGAGCCTGTCGGTCCATGTCCGCCGGCCGGCGAAGAAGGGGTGAACGGCGTGCTGAGGACCGTCAACCGGGTGCTGCTGGGCCTTGCCGGGCTGGTACTGATCTGTGTCGGCGGCGGCGTCCTGGCCGCCGCGACCGGTCTGTCCGTACCGTCCTGGTGGCCCTGGTACGGCAAACACGATGTGCTGCTCAGCGAAGCGGACCGGGACCGCTGGCGCTCCGAGGGCTGGTGGTGGCCGACGGTGATCGCGGTCCTCGCCGTCCTCGTGGTCCTCGCCCTGTGGTGGCTGCTGGCCCAGCTGCGCCGCTCCCGGCTGTCCGAGGTGCTGGTGGACAGCGGCGACGGCGAAGGCGCCCTGCTGCGCGGCCGGGCCCTGGAGGGCGTGCTCGCCGCGGAGACGGGCGCCCTGGACGGGGTGTCCCGCGCCAATGTCACGCTGACCGGCAAGCGCAGCACCCCGGCCGCGAGGGTCCGGCTGCTGATGGAGCCGCACGCCGCGCCGGACGAGACCCTGGACCGGCTGAGCGACGAGGCACTGGCCCACGCCCGGAACTCCGCGGGCCTTGAGCGGCTGCCCGCCGAGGTGCGGCTGAAGGCCGTCAAGCACCGGGCCGAACGGGTCACCTGACGGACGGTGCGGCGGCGCGGGCTCCCGGCTGCGGCGCCCGCGCCGCAGCGCGCGGGCTCAGAAGCCGTGCCGGTACCCGCCGTCGACCGGCACCATGATGCCCGTCAGATACGAGGCGGCGGGGGAGAGCAGGAAGGCCGCGGTGCGGCCGAACTCCTCGGTGGTGCCGTAGCGGCGCAGCGGGATGCGCGCCTCGTTGGCGGTACGCGAGGCCTCCGCGTCGCCCGAGAGCGCGTCCAGCTCCCGCACCCGGTCCGTGTCGATCCGGGCCGGCAGCAGCCCCACCACCCGGATGCCGCGCGGGCCGAGCTCGTCGGCCATCGACTTGGCGACCCCGGCCAGACCGGGGCGCAGCCCGTTGGAGATGGTCAGCCCGCCGATCGGCTCGTGGACGGAGCCGGAGAGCACGAAGCCGATGACACCGCCCTCGCCGAGCGCCGCCGCCGCCGACCTGGCCAGCCGTACCGCGCCGAGGAAGACCGAGTCGAAGGCGGACTGCCACTGCTCGTCGGTGTTGTCCGCGATGCCGCCGGGCGGCGGCCCGCCGACGCTGATGAGGATGCCGTCGAGCCGGCCGAGCCCCTCCCGCGCGGCCGCCACCAGCCGCTCGGCCGACGCCGGGTCGGCGTTGTCGGCGGCGAGTCCGACGGCGGACGGGCCCAGCTCGGCGGCGGCCGCCTCGGCGCGCCGCGCGTCCCGGCCGGTGATGATCACCTTCGCGCCGTCGGCCACCAGGGCGCGGGCGGTGGCGTAGCCGAGGCCGCGCGTCGCTCCGGTGACGATGTACACACGGTCCTTCAGTCCAAGATCCATGGCCCTATCCTGCCGTGCCGCCCCCGGCGTCGTCCTCGGCGGCCCGCGCTTCGGCGGGCTGCGCCTGTTCGGCCAGCGCCACCGCCGTGCCGACCAGGCCGATGTGGCTGAAGGCCTGCGGGAAGTTGCCCAGCTGGCGCCCGGCCGCGGTGTCGTACTCCTCGGCGAGCAGGCCCACGTCGTTGCGCAGGGCCAGCAGCCGTTCGAAGAGTGCGGTGGCCTCGTCGGTGCGCCCGGTCATCCGCAGCGCGTCCGCCAGCCAGAACGAGCAGGCCAGGAACGCGCCCTCGCCGCCCGGCAGCCCGTCGATCGAGGTGCCGTCGGTGCTGTAGCGGCGCAGCAGGCCGTCGCTGCCCAGCTCGTCGCGTACGGCGTCCACCGTTCCGACCACGCGCGGGTCGTCCGGCGGCAGGAACCCGGTTCTGGCGATCAGGAGCGTCGCCGCGTCCAGTTCCCGGGAGCCGTACGACTGGGTGAAGGTGTTGCGCACCGGGTCGTAGCCCTTCTCGCACACCTCCCGGTGCACGGCGTCCCGCATCGCCCGCCAGCGGTCGGCGTCACCGGAGAGCGTGGGGTCCTCCTCCAGGCTGCGCACCGCGCGGTCGGCGGCGACCCAGGCCATCACCTTGGAGTGCACGAAGTGGCGGCGCCGGCCGCGGATCTCCCACAGCCCCTCGTCCGGCTCGCGCCAGGTGGACTCCAGGAACCCGAGCAGGCTGAGCTGGAGGCTCCAGGCGTGCGGTTTGTCGTCGAGACCCGCGTCCCGGGCCAGCCGGAGCGAGTCGATGACCTCCCCGTACACGTCGAGCTGGCGCTGACGCACCGCCGCGTTGCCGATCCGGACCGGGGCGGAGTTCTCGTAGCCGCGCAGCCACGGCAGCTCGGACTCGGGCAGTCTGCGCTCCCCGGCCAGGCCGTACATGATCTGGAGGTCGGCCGGGTCGCCGGCGACCGCGCGCAGCAGCCAGTCGCGCCAGGCGGCGGCCTCCTCCAGGTAGCCGGCCGAGATCAGCGCGCCGAGGGTGAGGGTGGAGTCGCGCAGCCAGCAGAAGCGGTAGTCCCAGTTCCGTACGCCGCCGATCTCCTCGGGCAGCGAGGTGGTGGGGGCCGCCACGATGCCGCCGGTCGGGCCGAAGGTGAGCGCCTTCAGGGTGATCAGCGACCGGATCACGGCGTCCCGGTAGGGCCCCTGGTACTTGCAGCGGGCCGACCACTCGGCCCAGTCGGACAGGGTGTTCTCCAGCGCCTCGTACGGGTCGACGAGCTTGGGGCGGGGCGAGTGCGAGGGGTGCCAGGTCAGCACGAAGGCCACCCGCTCGCCCGCCGAGACGCGGAACGAGGAGCAGGTCGAGAACTGCTGGCCCCACGTCTTGACCGGCGGTTCGCTGCGCAGCCAGGCGGAGTCCGGCCCCGCGACCGCCACCCGGTGGCCGTCCGAGCGGCGCATCCACGGCACGATGGAGCCGAAGTCGAAGCGGAGCCGGATCACCGAGGACATGTCGACGGTGCCGCTGACCCCCTCGACGATCCGCATCACGTCCGGCTCCTTGTCGCGCTGCGGCATGAAGTCGATGACCTTGACGGTGCCGGTGCGCGTCTCCCAGTACGTCTCCAGGACGAGGGATTCGCCCGCGTAGGCACGCCGGGTGCAGGTGTCCGCGCCCTTGGGGGCGATCCGCCAGTGGCCGTTCTCCTCGTCGCCGAGCAGGGCGGCGAAGCAGGCGCCCGAGTCGAAGCGGGGCAGGCACAGCCAGTCGACAGAACCGTTTTTTCCGACCAGGGCGGCCGTCTGGAGATCGCCGATGAGGGCGTAGTCCTCGATGCGTGGGGTCACGTTCTGGCGTCTTCCCGAACCTGGCCCCCGTTAAGCAGGCAGCCGGTGAGGAGAGGCGGGAGTCACCCCCGCGGGCCCGGCGTCACGCCTGCGCGGGCTCGGGCTCCGGTGTCGCGTCCTCGGCCGCGGCGGCAGCGGTGGCGGCCGCCGCGACCCGGTCGCGCTTCTCGCGCCGGGCCAGCACCACGAAGCCGACCGGGACCCCGGCGGCGAACAGCCACCACTGCACGGCGTACGCCATGTGCGGGCCGATGGAGCTGTCGTCGGGGGCCTCGATCAGCTCGGGGGAGTTGTTCTCCGGCGCCGGACCGGTCTGCTCGATGTAGCCGCCGAGCACCGGGCGGGAGAGCAGCTCGGCCTGCTGGGCGCTGTTGATCAGCATCACCTGGCGGTCCGGGAGATCCGAGATGTCCTTGATGCCGCTGGCGCCGGTCGTCTCGTCGGCCTTCAGCCGCCCGGTGACGGTCACCTCGCCCTTGGGTACCGGCGGTACGTCGGGGAAGGCGTGCTGGTCGGCGGCGGAGGGGACCCAGCCGCGGTTGACCAGGACCGTGCCGCCGCCCTTGAGGTCGAACGGGACCAGCACATGGACGCCGATGCTTCCGTCGGTCGCCGTCCGGCGGCGTACGACGACCTCGTGCTTCTCGTCGTACGTCCCGGTGGCCGTCACCGCGCGCCAGTAGTCGGAGCGCGGAACGGTGTGGCCGGGGGAGGTGAGCGCGGAGACGGGAACCGGGGCCGCCTTCAGGTTGCGCGAGATCAGGGCGTTCTGCGCGACCTTGTGCTCATGCCGGTGCAGCTGCCAGAAACCCAGCTCGACCATCGTGGGAATGAGGACGAGGGAGAGGAGGGCGAGGATCAGCCACTGCCGGGTCATCAGGAAGCGGTACACCCCACGACGGTACAACCGGTCGTGGGGCGCATCGCGCAGGGGGTGGCCGAAGGGGCGGGCACCGGTTGATCTCAGACCTTGTCGACGATGCCCACCTTCCCCTCCGCGCGGGCGCAGTGCCCGCCGCAGAACCAGTGCCCGTCGACCTCGACGCCCTGGCCGATGACCTGGACCCGGCAGTGCTCGCAGATGGGCGCCATGCGGTGGATGGCGCAGGCGAAGCAGTCGAAGACGTGCACCGCGCCCTGCGCGTGCACCTCGAAGGACATCCCGTAATCGTTTCCGCAGACCTCACAACGTGCCATGCGCCACAGGGTGGGACGCGAGGGCGGCGGCGGGCGAGCGGAGGGCGGGCGAGTCGCCCCCGGTTCACTCCGATGACGGCGTCGGCGCCGGCACCTTCGCGACGGCCGGGGCGACATCCCGCAGGAGATGGGTGAAGGCGCTCTCGTCCAGGATCGGCGTGCCGAACGACTTGGCCTTCACCGTCTTCGACGTCGCCGAGTCCGGGTCGTTGGTGACGAGCAGGCTGGTCAGCCGGGACACGCTGGTCGCCACATGCAGCCCGGCCTCCACGGCCCGGTCCTCCAGCAGTTCGCGGTCGACCGAGGTGTCCCCGGAGAACGCCACCCGCATGCCCTGCATGAGCGGTTTGTCCTTCTCGTACCGCCCCGGATTCGGATACGGGCAGGCCGGGCGCTTGCGCGAGGGCCGCCAGCTGTTCTGTCCCCCGTACGAGGAGGAGCCGGTCCGCGGGGTCACCGGTGAGTGGGACCACTCGGTCAGCGGACGGCACTCCAGCAGTGGCAGCCGCACCCCGCCCCGCGCCGCCGCGTGCAGGCTCGGGCGGAACGCCTCGGCCAGCACCCGGGCGTCGTCCAGCGCGTGGTGCGCGTGCTGCTGCACGACCCCGAAGTGCTCGGCCAGCGACGCCAGCTTGTGGTTGGCCAGCGGCAGCCGCAGCTCCTTGGCGAGCGCGATGGTGCACAGTCGCTGCCGCACCGGCGCGGTCACCGACGCCCGCGCGTACTCCCGCGCCAGCATCGACCAGTCGAACGCGGCGTTGTGCGCGACGAGCACCCGGTCCGCGAGCCGCTCCGACAACTCGGCGGCGACCTCGGGGAAGAGCGGGGCGCCCTCCAGCACCTCGCTCGTCAGCCCGTGGATCCAGACCGGCCCGGGATCGCGCTCCGGATTGACGAGTGTGTACCAGTGGTCCTCGACATCGCCCCGCGCGTCCAGGCGGTAGACGGCCGCGGACACTATCCGGTCGTCCCGGGCGAGCCCGGTGGTCTCCACGTCGACGACCGCGTACCCCTGCGGGTAGGCGGCCGGCCATGGTGCTGCGGTCTGCGGGTCGTCGAGCATGGTCACAGAGAATACGGGCCACGACCGACAGTCCCCTATTCGGCTGCCGCCCCGGTCCCTGGCGGACCGTCACCCGGGCCGTACGCGTCCGGCGGCGCCGCGGGGTGAGACCATCCCGGGATGACGCGAACCCCGGCGCACGACGAACCCCACGGAACCGGTCTGGGGGCCCGGCTGAACTGGCTGCGGGCCGCCGTGCTCGGGGCGAACGACGGTGTGGTCTCCACCGCCGGGCTCGTCGTGGGCGTCGCAGGCGCGACCGACGACCGGGGCGCCCTGCTCACGGCGGGGCTGGCCGGGCTGCTGGCCGGGTCCCTGTCGATGGCGGCGGGCGAATACGTGTCGGTCTCCACCCAGCGCGACTCGGAGAAGGCGGCGCTGGCGACCGAGAAGCGCGAGCTCCAGGAGACACCGGAGGCGGAACTCGCCGAGCTGACAGGGCTGCTGGAGGGCAAGGGGCTCAGCCGCGAGGTCGCCCGCGAGGCCGCGGTCCAGCTCACCGAGCGCGACGCGCTGCGCGCCCACGCGGAGGTCGAACTGGGCATCGACCCGGACGACCTCACCAACCCGTGGCACGCGGCGGGCGCCAGTTTCCTCGCCTTCACGGTGGGAGCACTGCTGCCCCTGCTGGCCATCGTGCTGCCGCCCTCCTCCCTGCGGGTGCCGGTGACCGTGCTGTCGGTCCTCGCGGTGCTGGCCGTGACCGGCTGGTGGAGCGCCCGGCTGGGCGAGGCGGCGGCAGGGCCCGCGGTGCTGCGGAACATGGGCGGGGGAGCGGTGGCCATGGCCGTGACGTACCTGGCGGGGCACCTGCTGGGGGCGGCCGGGGTCTGACGGCGCGCGGCCGTGCGGCGCACCCGCTGTCGGAACTCACCAAAGACCGCTGACACCACGTCTCACATACTTGTTGGTAACAACGTCTAGCACCCGGCCGGACCCCGCTCTACGGTGCAGGTATGCCGACGAACCTGCCCGACGTAGTGCTCTGGTCCATACCGGCCTTCGTGCTGCTCACCGTCCTGGAAATGGCGCTGCACCACTTCCACCCGGACGAGGAGGCCGCCGGGTACGAGGCGAAGGACGCCGCCACCAGCATCACCATGGGGCTGGGCAGCCTGGTCTTCGACCTGATGTGGAAAGTACCCATCGTCGCCGTCTACACCGCCGTGTACGAGCTGACGCCACTGCGCGTTCCGGTCCTGTGGTGGACCGTCCTGCTGATGCTGCTCGCGCAGGACTTCTTCTACTACTGGTCCCACCGCGGCCACCACGTCATCCGCATCCTGTGGGCGTGCCACGTGGTCCACCACTCCAGCCGGAAGTTCAACCTCTCCACCGCGCTGCGCCAGCCCTGGACCTCGCTGACCTCCTGGCCGTTCTACCTGCCGCTCATCGCGTGCGGGGTGCACCCGGCGGCGCTCGCGTTCTGCTCGTCGGCCAATCTCGTGTACCAGTTCTGGGTGCACACCGAGCGCGTCGGGAAGCTGCCCCGGCCCTTCGAGTACGTGCTGAACACGCCGTCCCACCACCGGGTGCACCACGCCTCGCAGGGCGGCTACCTCGACCGCAACTTCGGCGGCATCCTCATCGTGTGGGACCGGTGGTTCGGTTCGTTCGCCTCGGAGACGGTACGGCCGGTGTACGGGCTCACCAAGAACATCGAGACGTACAACCCGCTGCGGGTCGCCACCCACGAGTACGCCGCCATCGCCCGTGACGTGCGCGCGGCGGGCAGCTGGGGCGAGCGGGCCGGGCGGGTCTTCCGCGGACCGGGCTGGCAGCCGGCCGGAGCGCCCACCGTGCCCGCGTCCGCCGCACCCGTCGCCGCTCCGGCACCGGAGCGCACCGGATGAGCGACGGCCCCGCGCCCGAGCGGCGCGAACGGTACGCACGGCCCCTGCTCATCGCCTTCCTCATCGCCTGCGCCGCCGACCTCGTCGGCGTACTCACCGGCCCCGACGCCCTCCACCTGGTGGCCAAGCCGCTCCTGATGCCGCTGCTCGCCGGGTACGCCGTCGCGCGGGGCGGACCCCGGCTGCTGACCGCCGCGCTGCTGTGCGGCTGGGCCGGTGACGTGTTCCTGCTCGCCGACTCCGATCCCGCCTTCCTCGTCGGGATGGCCGGATTCGCCGCCGGGCACGTCTGCTACCTGGTGCTGTTCGGGCGGGCGCGCGGGGCGCTGCTGCCGGCGATCGGGTACGCCGTCGTACTGAGTGTCTTCGTGGCCCTGCTCTGGGACGGGCTGCCGGGCGGGCTGCGGGTGCCGATGGCGGGCTACAGCCTGCTGCTGACCGCCATGGCCTACCGCGCCGGCGTCCTCGGCCGCTACGCGGCGACCGGCGGGGCTCTCTTCCTGCTCTCCGACGCGCTGATCGCGACCGGTGTCGCTGACTGGCCGCGGCTGCCGGGCCACGGCTTCTGGGTGATGCTCACCTATGTGGCCGCGCAGTTCCTGCTGACCCTGGGCGCGCTCGCCGCGGGGCGCGGGGGCGGCCGGCCGCCGCGGGCCACGGAGCCGCCTCCGGTCAGCCGGTCAGCCGGACCCCGCTGACCAGGTCGGGGCTGATGCGTACCGCGGCCTCCACCGGCCGGTCCGGCCAGGGTCTGATCAGCCGCCGGTACCGCAGCAGGGCCTCCGGTTCGGTGACGGGACGGCAGTACCCCGTGGCGACGACGCTCCAGCCCAGATGGGTCAGCGGATCGATGTCGTCGGCCTGGTAGGCGACGACGACCCCCGCGTCGCCGTGCCGGCGGACCTGGCGGAAGAGGTCCGATTCGTGGTGGGTCCGGATGACGATCCGGCCGCCGTCCAGCAGGTGGTTCACCGGGCGGATCGCGGGCAGCGCCCGCCGGGTGAAGACGATCCGTCCGAGGGGCGCACCGCCGAGCAGCGCGAGTGCCTGACCGGCCGTCAGCTCGACCCTGCGCCGGGGCGCGCCGGGATCCGGTACCAGAGGGGGCGCGGGCTCCGCCGCCCGCGCGGACGTCCGGGACGACTGATGCCGTATGTGGCTCATGGTGCGGCCTCGTCTTCCTCGGTCTGCCCGCCTGCCGCCCGAGTACACCGTGTGCCGCCGCCCGGCGGAAGGGCCGAACGGCCCGGGGCCGAACGGCCCTAGCCGGGCCGGGTCCCCGCTGGGTTCACTCGGGTGTCGCGTGCCTGGGCACCGGTCCGACGGCGGCTCCGGTGGCCGGGCCCAGGCATGCGACACGCTCCGCCGGACGGGCGGGACGCAGACGCGCGGGAGGGGAACGCGGTGATCGCGGTCGTCGGGCACAGGGACCTCAGCAACAGGACCCTGGAACTGGTGGAGGCCGAGCTGAGAGCGCGGCTGGAACGTCTCGCGGAGGGCGCGGCGGCCTTCGTACGGGCCGGAGCCGGGCTGCCCCTGGTGGTCGGGCGGGCCGCCCGGGAGGCCGGCCGGAAGCTGGCCGTCCTGCTGCCGGCCCAGGGCGTGGTGCCCGGACCCCTGCCCGAGCGGGACCGGCGGGCCACGGGCGAACTGCTCGTCCTGGCCGAACAGGTACGGCTCCTGGCCTTCGACGCGGCCGACCGGGATGCCTGTGTCGGCGCCGACGAACGCCTGGTCGAGGAGAGCCGGACCGTGTTCGCCGTGTGGGACGGTTCGCACTCCGACGGCCGGGACGCCACCGCGCATCTGGTCGCCTTCGCCCGTGCGCGGGGAATCCGGGTCGAGATCGTCTGGCCCGAGGGCTCCGCACGGGTGCGGGCGTGACGGTGGCGGAGCGCGGGCCGGGGACGGCCACGGCGAGGGACGCGCCCGACGCCGGCGGGCGTCCGGACCGCGGGGCGCGGCGGGGGTTCGGACGGCTGCTGGTGACCACCGTGGTGCCGGTGACCTGGTGCCTGATGATCCTCACACCGGCAGGCACCCGGTTCTGGCCGCACCGGCAGACGCTTCTGTGACGTCCGCGATCCCGGAGGCGTCCTGATGGACCCGCGCCACCGGCACCCCGGCGGCGGCCAGTGCGGCCGTGAGGGCCGGAGCCGGTCCGGCCGCCGGCGTCTCGGGGGCCAGGGCCAGGAAGGCGTGCGGAGGGACGGCGCTCCCGGGGAGCGGCCGGAGCACCTCGTCCAGGACCCGCAGGGCGCCTCCCGCGCCGTGGACCTCCGGGTGCGTCGGCAGGACGGTCAGCCACGGCCGCCCGCGCCGGAACGTCTCCAGATACGCCGTGTCGTACGGGGCCGCCCCGGACTCCTCCGGCGGACCGGTCTCCAGCAGCAGCCGCACCCGCGTGCGGCCCGGTGACAGGGCGTCGATCTCCTGGAGCAGCGCCTTCATCGGGGCCCAGCCCGTACCGGAGGCGATCAGCAGGATGTCGGAGGCCGGAGCGTCACCGGGGAGCGTCAGCAGGCCGCGGGGAGCACCGAGCCGGAGCGTGTCGCCCGCCCTCGTCCCGTGCGCCAGCGCGTCGCTCACCCCGCCGGCCCGACGGG
This sequence comes from Streptomyces sp. ATexAB-D23, assembly GCF_000373645.1. GTDB lineage: Bacteria > Actinomycetota > Actinomycetes > Streptomycetales > Streptomycetaceae > Streptomyces > Streptomyces castrisilvae. The sequence continues at coordinate 76,860 of NZ_KB892019.1, forward strand.
CTCGTACATGGAATTCGAGTTCGCCGTCCTGGTGGGGGGCCCGCGCCAGGTAGTACGGACGCCAGGCCTGCTCCAGCAGCGGTGTCTCCAGCGAGGCGTACTGTCCCGCCCGGAAGGGATAGGGCTGCTGCGGCCGTACCCGCAGGACCGCGAGGCCGGGCGCGCGCAGCTCGTGCGCCGTCACCGTCGCCTCCCAGCTGGAGGGTTCGGCGATCGCGTCATTCTCGCCCCGGACCATCGAGGACACCGCCAGCCGCAGCATCCGCAGCCAGGCGTCCTCCAGCACACCGTTCCACCGGACCCCCGCACGCGCCCGCAGCGCCTCGACGAGCGCCGCTTCGAACGCGGCGAAGTGCGCCGGGCGCACACCGAGCTTGCGGTGGTCGCGGCCCAGCTGCGTGAAGCGCTCGGCCACCGCGTCCGTACGGTGCAGATTGCCGATCAGATACCGGAAGGCGACGGCCAGATGGGCCTGCTGGAACGCCATCGACTCCGGGAACAGCGACCGCAGATACGGATGCCGGTCGAACAGCGCCCGGTACAGATCCGCGATCAGCTCGTCCAACGGGCCCACCAGAGGCAGGAACTCCTCGACGAGCAACTGGTCGGCCGTCCCGTCGTACGTCTGCGGGGCGGCGGTACGCCCGCCGGAACTTCCCTCCGGCAGCAGAATGCGTCGTCGCAGCCGCATCGCGTCGTGCCGCGCGAGCAGTGCGTGATAGTCCTCGCTCGGGGTGTTCATGGGCAGGTGACTCCTCGGGACAGCACGGTGGGGGACTTCCCGGCGGGCGTACGGCGACGGCTGCGGCACCGCGCGGCACGCTCGCCGCGCCGGGCGGCCGGGCCGGCGGGGCGGGTCTCGGCCGCGCAGGGCCGGCCGTGACGTGGGGACCTGCGGGGCGGCGCCAGTATGGCACCGCGTGCCGCCTGCTGACCGGCCCTGGTCACAGGGCCTTTCGGCCCCTTCCGCACAGCGGCCGACCGTGCCGCGGAACCCCACCGCCGCCCCGTCCGCGAGCGCCCACATACTGGTTCCGGTCCACCCCGAACCCCGACCGATCGAGCATGGTGTGAACGACGATCCCGCCCAGCCCCCGAGCAGTACGCCCCCGTCCGGTTCCGCCTCGCCGGTACGCGTCTTCATCCTCGACGACCACGAGGTCGTACGGCGCGGTGTACGCGATCTGCTGGAGGCCGACGACGGCATCCGGGTCGTCGGCGAGGCCTCCGACGCCCGGGAGGCGCTGGCCCGCGTACCGGCGGTCGCGCCCCAGGTCGCCGTGCTGGACGTACGGCTCGGCGACGACCGGGACGGGGACCACGCCGGCATCGAGGTGTGCAGGGAACTGCGGGCCCGGATGCCCGGACTGGCCTGTCTGATGCTGACGTCGTTCGACGACGACGAGGCGCTGTTCGACGCCATCATGGCCGGGGCGGCCGGTTATGTGCTGAAGCAGATCAACGGGGCCGGTCTGGTCGCCGCCGTGCACACCGTGGCGTCCGGCACCTCCATGCTGGACCCGCGGACGACCGCCCGCGTGATGGCCCGGCTGCGGGGACCCCAGCAGCCGCCCGCCGCCGAGGCGTCGGAGCTGGACCGGCTCACCCCCCGGGAGCGGCAGATCCTGGACCTCATCGGTGAGGGGCTCACCAACCGGGAGATCGCCGAGCGCCTCTTCCTCGCCGAGAAGACGGTCAAGAACCGCATCTCCGCGATCCTCGCCAAACTGGGCGTCGGCCGCCGCATCCAGGCCGCGATGCTCGCCGGCCGGATCCGGGAACGCCAGGCGCGACCGCCGGACCCCGGGCGCTGACCGGCGGGGTCGGCCGGGCGGGGTCGGTCAGCGCCCGGGGTCCGGCGGGGCGGGGCCGGCCGGGCGGGGTCCGTCGAGTGGGGCCGGCCGAGCGGGACCGGTCGAGCAGAGTCAGTCGAGCGGGGCGCGCCAGACGATCCGGGTGCCCCCACCGGCCGGCTGCTCGACGGCCAGGGTGCCGTCGCACAGCTCGGCCCGCTTGCGCATGTTGGCCAGCCCGCCGCCGCGCTCCGCCCCGGTCCCGGCCGCGGCGCCGCGGTCGTCGGTCCCGGTCGCGGCCCCGATCCCGGTCCCGTCGTCCGTGACGGTCAGCGTCACCGAGTCGCCGGCGGACAGCACGATGTCGATACGGCTCGCGCGTGCGTGGCGGGACGCGTTGGACACCGCTTCGGCGGCGACCGCCACGACGTGCTCCGCCAGTTCGTCCGGGACCACGGAGTCCACCGGTCCCTCGATCTGCACGGAGGGACGGAAACCGAGCGCGCGGGCCGCCGTACGGGCGGTCTCCGCGATCCGGTGCCGCAGCCCGCCGCGGCCCGACCCGTCCGTCGTCCGCAGGTCGAAGATGGTCGACCGGACGATCCGTATCGTGGTGTCCAGGTCGTCGACCGCGCGGCTGACGCGTTCGGCGGCCTCCGGGCGGTCCGCGATGGCCCGGGTGGTGCTCTGGAGCGTCATCCCGGTCGCGAAGAGGCGCTGGATCGCCAGGTCGTGCAGATCGCGGGCGATCCGGTCGCGGTCGTGCATGACGGCGAGCTCCTCGGACTCCGCCCGCCCGCGGGCCAGTTCGAGCGCGATGGCCGCCTGGTCGGCGAAACCGGACACGAGGGCGACCTCGGTGTCGTCGAACGGCGGACGGCCCACCGGGCGCCCCAGCCGCAGCGCGCCCATGGCCCCGGTGCCCACCCGCAGCGGCACCGCGACCACCGGGCCCAGGCCCTCCTCGGCCCCGTCGCCGAACGGGTGCGCACGCGGATCCGTTCGCACATCGGCACAGTGCACCGGCGTCCCGGTACGGGCCGCGAGCCCGGCCAGCGACCCGTGCGCCGGTACGGACAGGCCCCGCACCCGGCCGGCGTCACGGCCGTGGGCGACGGCGACGGTGAGACGGGCGTCGAAGGCCGCCGGGGCCGGTGCACCCGGCGGCGACGGGGGCAGCAGGACGGCGGCCCGGTCGGCGCCCGCGACCTCCATCGCCCGCTCCGCGACCAGGTGCAGCACCTCGTCGGCGTCCGTACCCGAGAGCAGGGCACGGGTGATCTCGCCCAGCGCCTCCAGGCGTTGTTCCCGGCGGCGGCTCTCCTCGTACATCCGGGCGTTGTCGATGGCGACCCCGGCCGCGATCGACAGGGTGGTCAGCAACGCCTCGTCGTCCGCGTCGAAGCTCCGCCCGCCCCGCTTCTCGGTGAGGTACAGGTTGCCGAACACCTCGTCGCGCACCCGCACCGGGACGCCGAGGAAGCTGTGCATCGGCGGGTGGTGGGGCGGGAAGCCGTAGCTGTGCGGGTGACTGCTCAGATCGGCGAGCCGCAGCGGTTGCGGGTGGTGGATGAGCTCGCCGAGGATGCCGCGCCCGCACGGCGTCTGCCCGATCCGCGCGGTCAGTTCGTCCGGCATGCCGACGGTCAGGAACTCCAGCAGCGTCTGCCCGTCGCCGACGATGCCGAGCGCCCCGTACTCCGCGTCGGTCAGGGTCACCGAGGCCTCCACGATGCCCCGCAGTACCTCTTGCAGCTCCAGGCCGCGCCCCAGGCTCATCACGGCGTCCAGCAGGCCGCGCATCCGGTCCGGCGGGCTGGGCCGCGGCCGGCTTCCGGGACCGGAGTCCCCGGCGCCGTGGCCCGTGACGGGGCAGGAGGGGGCTTGGGGCGCCGGGGACTCTGCGTCTGTCATCGGGGCGCCGCTCTCTGGGTCCGTATGCCGTAGGCCGGGTCATCGCTCACCGGCTCACAGCGGAGCTGGGACCGGTCCACGGGCGGTCAGTTTACGGCAGCCGCCGCGGGCGCGGCCCGGCGGCGGGGGCCGACGCACGCGCTGTCGCGGGCCCTGCGGGCGACCACCGAAGGCGTCCCCCGCAGGGGCTGGGCAGGCCGCCGTAGGCCTCCCGCACGGGGACCGCCCCCGCTCGTTGCCCGCCCCGCCCGCGCCGGGACCGCCCCCGCTCGTCGCCCGCGCCGCCCCCGCCGCGCCCGCGCCAGGGCCGACCGGCCCCGGCCGAGGGTGCCCCCCGGCCCCCGCCGAAGGTGTCCCCCGGCCCGGCCCCGCGGTGCCCCTCGGCCCCTGGAGACCGCCCTGCGCCGCGGCCAGCATGGTGCGGCCGGGAAGGCCGGCTCTGTCCCCCGCATGAAATCGGCCTTCCCGGCCGCGTCCCCGTCCCGCCGTCCCGCCCGGGACGGCGGGACGGGGACGCGCTCGGAGAACCGCACGAGCTGGAGGACACGGTCCGGTGGACGCAACGGAATCGCAGGGTGGCAAGGCCGCTCCCGCACAGGGCCCCAAGCCCCCCGACGGCCCGCACCCCGGGCTCCGGCCGGCCGGGGCCGAACCGCCGGCGCCGCGCGACCGCTCGGGCCGGCCCTCGCGCGGACGCCTCGTCGTCTCGTGGCTCACCACGACCGACCACAAGCAGATCGGCAGCCTCTATCTCGTCACCGCTTTCGCGTTCTTCCTGATCGGCGGTGTGATGGCACTGGTCATGCGCGCCGAACTCGCCAGGCCCGGCACGCAGATCGTTTCCAACGAGCAGTTCAACCAGGCATTCACCATGCACGGTTCGGTCATGCTGCTGCTGTTCGCGATGCCTCTGTTCACCGGGTTCGCCAACTGGCTGATGCCGCTCCAGATCGGCGCACCGGACGTGGCTTTCCCGCGCCTGAACATGCTGGCCTTCTGGCTGTTCCTGTTCGGTTCGCTGATCGCCGCGGGTGGATTTCTCACACCGCAGGGAGCGGCGGACTTCGGCTGGTTCGCCTACGCCCCGCTCTCCGACGCCACGCATTCCCCTGGCGCCGGCGCGGACATGTGGATCATGGGTGTGGCGCTGTCCGGCTTCGGGTCCATTCTCGGGGCGGTCAATTTCATCACCACCATCATCTGCATGCGTGCCCCCGGAATGACCATGTTCCGCATGCCGATCTTCACCTGGAACGTGCTGCTGACCGCGCTGCTCATCCTGCTGGTGTTCCCGGTCCTCGCCGCTGCGCTGTTCGCGCTGGAGATGGACCGAAAATTCGGTTCGCACATCTTCGACCCGGCCAACGGGGGCGCGCTGCTGTGGCAGCACCTCTTCTGGTTCTTCGGCCATCCGGAGGTCTACGTCCTCGCCCTGCCCTTCTTCGGCATCGTCTCCGAGGTCGTTCCGGTCTTCTCCCGGAAGCCGATGTTCGGCTATGTCGGACTGATCGCCGCGACGATATCCATAGCCGGTCTCTCCGTCACCGTATGGGCGCACCACATGTACGTGACCGGTGGGGTGCTGCTGCCCTTTTTCGCCTTCATGACGTTCCTGATCGCCGTGCCGACCGGAGTGAAGTTCTTCAACTGGATCGGCACGATGTGGAAGGGATCGCTGTCCTTCGAGACGCCGATGCTGTGGGCCACCGGATTCCTGGTCACCTTCCTCTTCGGTGGCCTGACCGGTGTCATCCTGGCGTCACCACCGCTGGATTTCCACGTCTCCGACTCCTACTTCGTGGTCGCCCACTTCCACTACACGCTCTTCGGCACGGTGGTGTACGCGATGTTCGCCGGATTCCATTTCTGGTGGCCCAAGTTCACCGGGAAGATGCTCGACGAACGCCTCGGGAAAATCACCTTCTGGGTGCTGACCGCCGGATTCCACCTCACCTTCCTCGTACAGCACTGGCTGGGTGCCGAGGGAATGCCCCGCCGTTACGCCGACTACCTCGCCGCCGACGGCTTCACCGCCCTCAACACCGTGTCCACCGTCGGCTCGTTCCTGCTGGGCCTGTCGTTCCTGCCCTTCTTCTACAACGTCTGGAAGACCTCCCAGTACGGCAGGAAGGTGGAGGCCGACGACCCCTGGGGGTACGGCCGCTCGCTGGAGTGGGCCACGTCGTGCCCGCCGCCCCGGCACAACTTCACGTCACTGCCCCGCATCCGCAGCGAGTCCCCGGCGTTCGACCTGCATCACCCGGAGATCGCCGGGACCATCCCCGCCGCCCCGCACTGAACCGCCGTCCCCGCGGCCGTCCTGAGGAGAGTGCCGTCCCATGTCCCACGGTGTTCTGGCACTGGGAATCACCGCCGTCTGCCTGGCGGGCAACGTCTGGTACCTGCCGGCCTGCGTCGACCTGCGGGCGGGCCCGGACCGCCCGCGCTCCCGGCGGGCGGCGGCCGGCGCCGTACTGACCGGCTGGGCGTCCGCCGCCCTGACGGCGCTGCTCCTGCTGACCCCCGCACCGCTCGCCGCGGTCGCGGTGACCGCGACCGCGGGCGCCGCCGCCATGGGGTGCCTGGGTGTCGTGGCGGGGCTGCGGCGCAGGGAGGAGCGCCGTGAGACCGCGGCCCTCACGGCGGCCTTCGGTTCCACCCGCACCCCGTGATCCGGCGGTCCGGGGGCGGCGTCACGCGCGCCCCCGGACCCCGGCGTCACCAGCGCACGGCGTCCAGCGCGTCCACCACACCGGCCCCGTAGAAGCCGTTGTGGTTCCTGCCGCCCTCGCAGACCGCGTCGACCTCGCCGTCACCGTCGATGTCGTACGGCGCGCCGCACGCCTTCGCGTCCGCCTCCAGCGTCAGCAGCGCCTTGACCACGGCGGGCGACGCGTACGGGTGCTTCGACTTGATCAGCGCCACGACGCCCGCGACATGCGGGGACGCCATCGACGTACCGGCCTTGTAGCCGTACGCGCCGCCCGGCAGCGTCGAGAGGATCAGACCGCTCGTCGCCGGCGGCTGTGGCGTCTGGTAGACCGTCGAGTCCCCGCCGGGCGCCGCCACGTCGATGACCCCGTTCCCGTAGTTCGAGTACGAGGCCTTCAGGCCCTTCGCGCCCGTCGCCGAGACCGTCACCACGCCCGGCAGCATCGTCGGGATGTCGGGGCACTGCTTCGGGTCGACGGTCCGGTCGGCCGTGGTGGTGTCGTTCGGGCTGGTCGAGTCCTCGACGGTGTCCGCCGCCAGGTCCTCGGCGGAGTTGCCCGCGGCGGCGACGTTGACCGCGCCCCTGCGCTCGGCGTACCGGGTGGCCCGCGCGACGGCCTCGACCAGGGCGCCCTGGTCGGGGTCGTCCTTGCAGTTGTACATCCACGGGTCGGTGTAATAGCTGTTGTTCGTCACGTCCACGCCGTGCTCGGCCGCCCAGACGAAGCCGCAGACGACGGCCTCGGTGTAGAAGAAGCCGTCCGGGTTGCCCACCTTGATGCCGGCGACCTTCACGCCCGGCGCCACGCCCGTCACGCCGACGCCGTTCTTCGCCGCCGCGATGGTGCCCGCCACATGGGTGCCGTGGTCGCTCTCGCCGGCCTTCGGACGCCAGGCGCCCTCCGTCGTGTCCGGGGTGCCCGACACACAGTTCGCGGAGGCCGCCCGGTCGAAGTTCGGCGCGAGGTCCGGGTGCGTGTCGTCGACCCCGGTGTCGATGACCGCGACCGTCACCTTCCGGCTGCCCAGCGACTTCTGGTGCGCCTTGTCCGCCTTGATGGCGGGCAGGTCCCACTGGAGCGGCTCCATGGGGTCCTGGCCGGCTGTCGCCTTCGCCGCCGCGGCCCGCTCCTGCTCGGCCGTCAGCGGCTGGTCCACCCCGATGTCCTTGGTGGCCTGCGGCACGATCGGGTTGGTACGGGTGGCGCCCGCCGACAGGACGCCTCTGACCCGGCGGACCGTCTTCGCGAAGTCCGGGTTCCGCGAGTGGACGACGATGACACCGATCCGGTCGTAGGCGGTCACCACCGTGCCGCCGGCCCGCTCTATCGCCTCGCGCACCTGCCCGGCGGTGCCGGCACCGCCCTGCGTGTTGACCACGTACGAAAGCTTCGGGCCGTCCGCCGGTGCCGTCGCCGTCGCGGCGGAGGCGGCGCCCGTCGGCAGGAAGCCGAGCGAGGCGGTGAGGGCCAATCCGACGGGCAGCGTCAGTGCGCGCGTCCGCCTGGATCCCAGATGAGCCATGGGGTCTCCACATCATCCGTGCCAGTCGACCGGACACGGGCCGTGTCCGGTCGCGTACATGACGAGTGAAGCTATCGCCGTTCATCCCGGCACATCAATCGAATCCTGCGAACACGTGCCCGGCGAAGCGCCCGAAGGAGTGATCCGGAGAAGGCGCGCGCCGTGGTGAACCGCTTCGCCTCGCGCCGCGTGCCGTTGTCAGGGGAAGCGCACCACCACCCCCGATCACGAGGTTCACAGTGAAATCCACCGTCCCCACCACCGCACCCGCGTCGCGAGGAGAATCCGTGGCTACCGATGCACCGCCGCCCGAGGGCAGTACGGAGAACAGCCCTGCCCAGCCCACGACCGAGGCGTTCCTCGCGGAGCAAGGCAGTGCGGAATTCGGCGAACTGCGCCGCTCCTACCGCTCCTTCGCCTTCCCGCTGACCATCGCCTTCGTCCTCTGGTACCTGCTGTACGTGCTGCTCTCCAACTACGCGGGCGGCTTCATGGGCACCAAGGTGTTCAGCAACATCAACGTGGCCTTCGTCTTCGGCCTCGCCCAGTTCCTCACCACCTTCCTCATCGCCTGGTTCTACTCGCGGCACGCCAACGCGAAGCTCGACCCGAAGGCCGAGGCCATCAAGTCCCGTATGGAGGCCGACGCATGAGCGCCGCGTACCACTCCCACGCCACCGTGACCCTCGCCGCGTCGGCCACCGAGCACCGGCCGCTGATCATCACGCTCTTCGCGGTCTTCGTCGCGGCCACCCTCGGCATCACCGTCTGGGCCGGCCGCCAGACCCGCAGCGCCTCCGACTTCTACGCGGGCGGCCGCCAGTTCACCGCCTTCCAGAACGGCCTCGCGGTCTCCGGCGACTACATGTCCGCCGCGTCCTTCCTCGGCATCGCCGGCGCCATCGCCCTCTTCGGCTACGACGGCTTCCTCTACTCCATCGGCTTCCTCGTCGCCTGGCTGGTGGCGCTGCTGCTGGTCGCCGAACCCCTGCGCAACTCCGGCCGCTACACCATGGGCGACGTCCTCGCCTACCGGATGCGCCAGCGCCCGGTCCGCACCGCGGCGGGCGTCTCCACCATCGTCGTATCGATCTTCTACCTGCTGGCGCAGATGGCGGGAGCGGGCGTCCTGGTCTCGCTGCTCCTCGGAATCACCAGCGACGCCGGAAAGATCCTCATCGTTGCGCTGGTCGGCGTACTGATGATCGTCTACGTCACCATCGGCGGCATGAAGGGCACCACCTGGGTGCAGATGGTCAAGGCCGTACTGCTCATCGCCGGCGCCATCCTGATGACCTTCATGGTGCTGTGGAAGTTCAACTTCAACGTCTCCGACCTGCTGGGCACCGCCGCCGAGAAGAGCGGCCACGGCGCCTCGTTCCTGGAGCCCGGCCTGAAGTACGGCGCCACCGGCACCTCGAAGCTCGACTTCCTCTCCCTCGGCATCGCCCTGGTCCTGGGCACCGCGGGCCTGCCGCACATCCTGATCCGCTTCTACACGGTGCCGACCGCCAAGGCCGCCCGGAAGTCGGTCAACTGGGCGATCGGCATCATCGGCGCGTTCTACCTGATGACGATCGCCCTCGGGTTCGGCGCCGCAGCCCTCATCGGGCCGGACGAGATCAAGGCGAAGAACCCCGCGGGCAACGCGGCCGCCCCGCAGCTCGCCGAATACCTCGGCGGGGTCGGCACCACAGGCGGCGCCGTCCTGCTCGCCGTCATCTCCGCCGTCGCCTTCGCCACCATCCTCGCCGTCGTCGCGGGACTGACCCTCGCCTCCTCGTCGTCCTTCGCCCACGACATCTACGCCAACGTCATCCGCAAGGGGAAGGCCACCGAGAAGGAGGAGATGAGGGCCGCCCGCTGGGCCACCGTCTTCATCGGCGCCGCCGCGATCGTCCTCGGCGCCTTCGCCCGCGACATGAACGTCGCCGGCCTGGTCGCCCTCGCCTTCGCCGTCGCCGCGTCCGCCAACCTGCCGACGCTCCTCTACAGCCTCTTCTGGAAGCGCTTCACCACCCAGGGCGCGCTGTGGTCGATCTACGGCGGCCTGGCCTCCTCCGTGATCCTGGTGCTCTTCTCGCCGGTCGTCTCCGGCAACGAGAAGACCTCGATGTTCAAGGGCGTCGACTTCGCCTGGTTCCCGCTGGAGAACCCCGGCCTGATCTCCATCCCGCTCGGCTTCCTGCTCGGCTGGATCGGCTCCCTCCTCTCCAAGGAGGAGCCCGACAAGGGCAAGTACGCCGAGCTGGAGGTCAAGTCCCTCACCGGCATCGGCGCCCACTGAGAGCAGAAGTTCACCGGGTGCGGACCCCGCCGTACGAGGCCGCGTCGTAGAGTCCTACGACGCGGCCTCGCCGCACCTCGTGGCAAACGGTCCCCCTGCGCCGTCACCGGTCTCGCGTAGGCTCGAAGGAGTCAGCTACCGCGACCGGGAAGTCACCGGGGGAGGGGGCCCACCATGCTCATCGACACCTACGACCGGGTCGCCACCGACCTGCGCGTCTCGCTCACCGACCGCTGCAATCTGCGCTGCACCTACTGCATGCCGGAAGAGGGCCTGCAGTGGCTCGCCAAGCCCGACCTGCTCAGCGACGACGAGATCGTCCGGCTCATCCGCATCGCCGTCACCCGGCTCGGCGTCACCGACGTCCGCTTCACCGGCGGCGAGCCGCTGCTGCGCCCCGGACTCGTCTCCATCGTCCAGCGCTGCGCGGCCCTCGAACCCCGCCCCAGGATGTCCCTCACCACCAACGGCATCGGGCTGAAGCGGACCGCCGCCGCGCTCAAGGGCGCCGGACTCGACCGGGTCAACGTCTCCCTCGACACGCTGCGCCCCGACGTCTTCAAGACCCTCACCCGCCGCGACCGGCACCACGACGTGCTGGCGGGCCTGGAAGCCGCCCACGAGGCCGGGCTCACCCCCGTCAAGGTCAACAGCGTCCTGATGCCGGGGCTCAACGACGACGAGGCCCCCGACCTGCTCGCCTGGGCCGTGGAACACGGCTACGAGCTCCGCTTCATCGAGCAGATGCCGCTCGACGCCCAGCACGGCTGGAAGCGCGAAGGCATGATCACCGCGGGCGACATCCTCCGCTCGCTGCGCACCCGCTTCGACCTCGCCCCCGAGGGCGACGCCGACCGCGGCTCCGCCCCCGCCGAGCGCTGGACCGTCGACGGCGGACCGCACCGGGTCGGCGTCATCGCCTCCGTCACCCGCCCGTTCTGCCGGGCCTGCGACCGCACCCGGCTCACCGCCGACGGACAGGTGCGCACCTGCCTGTTCGCCCGCGAGGAGACCGATCTGCGCGCCGCGCTGCGCTCGGAGGCGCCCGACGAGGAGATCGCCAGGCTCTGGCAGCTCGCCATGTGGGGCAAGAAGGCCGGATCCGGCCTTGACGACCCGAGCTTCCTCCAGCCCGACCGCCCGATGTCCGCGATCGGCGGCTGAGCCCGCCCGGTTACGCGGACGGGGGCCTCGACTCCCACTCCGCCAGCGTCACCACGTCCTTGAGGAAACCCCGCACGTCCAGGAACGAGGACAGGTGCTCCCGGTGCTCGTCGCAGGCCAGCCAGGTCTTGCGGCGCTCCGGCGTGTGCAGCTTCGGATTGTTCCAGGCCAGCACCCATACGGCGGCGGCCCGGCAGCCCTTGGCCGAACAGACGGGGGCGGCATCGGACGGTGCGGGGGAGCCGGGGAACGCGGCGGAATCGGGGGAGTTCACGGACTCAACCCTAGAGGGTGCCGACACGGGCCCTGCCGGTGAGAGGCCGGAGAAATGGCGACGCCGGGCAGCCACGGGGGGAGCTGCCCGGCGTCGGTCCATCGCTCCGACGGGGGATGCGGAGCGCGTACAAAGTATGTCACGCACACCCCGCCGCGGTGCACTGGAACTTCATGATTGATCTGAGCTTTTCTTGAGCTTGGGCCCACCGTGGCCTCAGTCGTGCTCCTGCGCATCCGGAGACCGGAAGGAGCGTCCGGACTGCGGTGAGGCGGGCCCGGTACCCGCCGCCGGAGCGGCGTCCAGCGCCGGACGGGCCGGAGCCGGCAGCACGAAGGTCGACGGCAGCGCGGGGGTGTTCTCACGGCCGGCGTTGGCGATGACGACCGCGACGTACGGCAGCAGGACCCCGAGCCCGAGCGCCACGAACGCGATGTGCCGCTCCACGTTCCACAGGAGCGCGGCCGCCACCACCGACACCGTCCGCACGGACATCGAGATCACGTAGCGCCGCTGCCTGCCGCGCACGTCGTCCGCGAGCCCCTGCCGGGCTCCCGTGATCCGGAAGACCTCCGCACCGCTCTGCTTGCGCACCACGTCCCCACCAACCTTCCCCGGACCCGGACCGGCCGCTCCCACGCTACGCCCGGCACCCGGCGCGTTCGAGACCGGGGCGCGCCGTATCCGTACATTCCGCCACCCGGCCGCGATACCCGTTCGGCTCCGCCCGGCATGCGGCACCCCGGCCCGGCGCCGAGACTGGGCGGGACATGCGCGGCACCGCGTCGCTCAAGGAGGCAGCATGGGCTGGTTGTGGGCAATCATCGTGGGCCTGGTGCTCGGTCTGATCGCGAAGGCGATCCTCCCCGGCAAGCAGCAGATCCCACTCTGGCTGACGATCATCTTCGGCATGATCGGCAGCGTCCTCGGAAATGCTGTCGCCACCTGGATCGGTGTCAACGACACCAAGGGCATCGACTGGACGCGCCATGTGCTCCAGCTGATCGGAGCGGTGGTGGTGGTCGGAGTCGGCGACATGTTGTGGGCCTCGCTGCGAGGCACCAAACAGCGGACCTGAACCGCGCGTCCGGAAGGAATCCCGGATGCGCCGACGGCACTCACCGATGCCGAAGACCTCCTGGGCGATGCCCAGGAGGTCTTCGGCCGTGAGGCGGGGCCGGCCGTCAGGAACGGGGGTCCACCAGGACCTTGACCGCCGTCTCGTTGTGGTGGATCAGGGTGTCGAAGCCCTCGGATACGAGACCGTCCAGCCCGATGGTCCCGGTGATGAACGGCTTCAGATCGACACGGCCCTCCCGCACCAGCTCGATGGTCTTCGGATGCGAGTTGACGTAGGCGATCGTGCCGCGCAGGTCGACCTCCTTGAGGACGAGCTTCTGCATGTCGAGCGAGGCCGGCTTGCCCCAGATCGAGATGACGGTGATGACGGCACCCGGCCGGACGGCGTCGAACAGGGTGTCGAGGACGACGTTGACCGACGTCGCTTCGAACGCCACATCCGCGCCCCTGCCGTCCGTGAGGCGGCGTACCTCCGCCGCGACGTCCGAGACCGCGGGGTCGATGACATGGTCGGCGACCCCGGCGTCCAGGGCCTTCTGCCGGCGCAGCCGGCTCAGCTCGGTGACCGCGACCTCGACATCCATGGCCTTCAGCACCGCACAGGTCAGCAGCCCGATGGGCCCCGCCCCGCCGACGAGCGCGAAGTCGCCCGCCTTCGCGCCGGAGCGCTCGAACGCGTGGTACGCGACAGCGAGCGGCTCGATGAGAGCGGCCTCGTCCAGCGGAATGTCCCCGACCGGGTGCACCCAGCGGCGCTCGACGACGATCTTCTCCGCGAGCCCGCCGCCATGGCCGGCCAGCCCGATGAAGTTCATGTCGGGTGAGAGGTGGTAGGCGGAGTTGTCCGGCCCGGTGTCGACCTCGGGCCGCAGGATGTAGGGCTCCACCACGACGCGGTCACCCGGCTTCAGGTCCTCCACCCCCTCGCCCACCGCGTACACGACGCCGGACATCTCGTGGCCGAGTGTCACGGGGGCGGACTCGCCCGACACCGGATGTGGATGACCGGCCGGCGGGACGAAGATCGGCCCGTCGAGATACTCGTGCAGGTCGGTACCGCAGATCCCGCAGTACGCGACGTCGATGCCCACCGTCCCCGGTTGGACCGTGGGCTCCGCGATGTCCTCGATACGAATGTCTCCGCGGTCGTAGTAGCGCGCAGCCTTCACTTGTACCGACTCCTTCGTCTGGTTCAAAGGGCGCCTCGGTCGAGCCGGCCTTCCCCTGCGATTCGTCCGGTCAGGGATGGTTTGTCGGCTACCAAAATGATAGGTACCCGGGCGCATGAGTGCGCGGTGCGCCGGCCAGGGCCGTCACGGCATACGCCGGAGGCCCTCAGGAGCATGCTCCTGAGGGCCTCCGGCCCGCGTCGTACGCCTGGAGGGCGCGCCCGGGGTTCAGCCGGCCGCGACCTCGATCGCCGCGAGGTTCTTCTTGCCCCGGCGAAGCACCAGCCAGCGCCCGTGCAGCAGCTCCTCGCGGGCCGGCGCCGCCTCGCCGTCGAGGACCTTCACGTTGTTCACGTACGCGCCGCCCTCCTTGACCGTGCGCCGCGCCCCCGACTTGCTCGGCGCGAGCCCGACCTCCACCAGCAGGTCGACCAGCGGGCCCAGCTCGGTGACCCGGGCGTGCGGTACCTCGGACAGGGCGGCGCTCAGCGTCGCCTCGTCCAGCTCACCCAGCTCGCCCTGGCCGAACAGGGCCTTCGACGCGGCGACGACCGCGGCGCACTGGTCCGCCCCGTGCACCAGCGTCGTCAGCTCCTCGGCCAGCGCGCGCTGCGCCGTCCGCGCCTGCGGGCGCTCCTCGGTGACCTTCTCCAGCTCCTCCAGCTCGGCCGGGGTCCGGAAGCTGAGGATGCGCATGTAGCGCGAGATGTCCCGGTCGTCCACGTTCAGCCAGAACTGGTAGAACGCGTACGGCGTCGTCATCTCCGCGTCGAGCCAGACGGCCCCGCCCTCCGACTTGCCGAACTTGGTGCCGTCCGCCTTCGTCATCAGCGGGGTCGCCAGCGCGTGGACCTCGGCGCCCGGCTCCAGGCGGTGGATCAGGTCGAGACCGGCGGTGAGGTTGCCCCACTGGTCGCTGCCGCCCTGCTGGAGCGTGCAGCCGTAGCGGCGGTACAGCTCCAGGAAGTCCATGCTCTGGAGCAGCTGGTAGCTGAACTCGGTGTAGCTGATGCCCTCGTCGGACTCCAGCCGCCGGGCGATGGAGTCCTTGGTCAGCATCTTGTTGACCCGGAAGTGCTTGCCGATATCCCGCAGGAACTCGATCGCGGACATGCCCGCGGTCCAGTCCAGGTTGTTCACCATGACCGCGGCGTTCTCGCCCTCGAAGGACAGGAACGGCTCGATCTGCGAGCGCAGCCGGGTCACCCACTGGGCGACCGTCTCCGGATCGTTCAGCGTGCGCTCGGCGGTCGGCCGGGGGTCACCGATCTGGCCGGTGGCCCCGCCCACCAGGGCGAGCGGCCGCAGACCGGCCCGCTGGAGCCGGCGCATGGTGAGCACCTGCACCAGGTGGCCGACGTGCAGACTCGCCGCGGTGGGGTCGTAGCCGCAATAGAACGTGACCGGACCGTCCGCGAGAGCCTTGCGCAATGCGTCCTCGTCGGTGGACTGGGCGAACAGCCCGCGCCACTTCAGCTCGTCGACGATGTCCGTCACGGTTCCGTGCTCCTTATCAAGACTGGTCAGGTTTTATGCGTCAGTCAGTCTAGGCGGGTCACACCCCCCGGCTGACCGAGCTCATGTTGAAGTCCGGGATGCGCAGGGCGGGCATCGCGGCCCGGGTGAACCAGTCGCCCCACTCGCGCGGCAGCGTCTTCTCGGTGCGGCCCGCCTCCGTGGCCCGGGACAGCAGGCCGACCGGGGACTCGTTGAAGCGGAAGTTGTTCACCTCGCCGGTCACCTCGCCGTTCTCGACGAGATAGACCCCGTCCCGGGTCAGCCCGGTCAGCAGCAGCGTCGCCGGGTCCACCTCGCGGATGTACCAGAGGCAGGTCAGCAGCAGCGCCGGGCCGCTCGTCGCGGCGACCATCTCCTCCAGCGACTGCTCGCCGCCGCCCTCCAGGATCAGGTTGTCGACCGCCGGGGCGAGCGGCAGCCCGGTCAGGCCCGCGGTGTGCCGGGTCGTCGTCAGCTGCTCCAGGCGGCCGTCACCGATCCAGTCGGTCCTGGCCAGCGGCAGCCCGTTGTCGAAGACCGAGGCGCCGTCCCCGGAGGAGTGGGCGATGACGAAGGGCGCCGACTCCAGCCCGGGGGCGTGCGGGTCGCTGCGCAGGGTCAGCGGCAGGGGGGACAGCGTCTCGCCGAGCCGGGTGCCGCCGCCCGGCTTGGAGAACACCGTCCGGCCCTCGGCGGCGTCCCGGGCCGTGGAGGACCAGAGCTGGTAGATCAGCAGGTCCGCGACAGCGGTCGGCGGCAGCAGCGTCTCGTACCGGCCGGCGGGCAGCTCGATGCGGCGCTCGGCCCAGCTCAGGCGGCGCGCCAGCTCCGTGTCCAGCTCGGCCGGGTCGACGTCCTTGAAGTCCCGCGTGGAGCGGCCCGCCCAGGCCGAACGGGAGCGGTCGGGCGACTTGGCGTTCAGCTCAAGCGTGCCGTTCGGCTGGTCGTGGCGCAGCCGCAGCCCGGTGGACGTGCCGAGGTAGGTGGAGGTCATCTCGTGGTGCGCGAAGCCGTACAGCTCGCGCCCACCGGAGCGGGCGCGGGCGAAGGCGTCGCCGAGTGCCGGGGCGAACGCGGCGAACACGTCCGAGTCCGTCTCGGCCGGCGCGTCCGTGAAGTCGGGCGACGCGGGCACCCCGCTGACCAGCGGCTGCGCGTCCTCGGCCGGTCCGGCGCCGCGCGCGGCGGCCTCCGCGGCCCGCACCAGCGGTTCCAGGTCGGCGTCGGTGACGGCGGACCGGGACACCACACCGGACGCGGTGCCCTCGGCGCCGTCGACCGTGGCGATGACGGTCAGCGTGCGGCCCCGGGTCACCCCGTTGGTGGTCAGCGCGTTGCCGGCCCAGCGCAGATTGGCCGACGACTCCTCGTCCGCGATGACCACACAGCCGTCGGCGGTGGACAGGTCGAGCGCGCGCTCGACGATCTCGTACGGCTTGCTGACGCGGCTCATCGCCCGGCCTCCTGCGTCGTATTGAGGCTGTGCTCTGCCGGGGGACGACCCCCGGACCCCCAGCCGGTCCCGTGGTCGCGGCTCATCGCCCGGCCTCCTGCGTCGTATTGAGAATGTTCACGCCTCGGAAGAGGGCGGAGGGGCAGCCGTGCGAGACGGCCGCGACCTGGCCCGGCTGGGCCTTGCCGCAGTTGAAGGCGCCGCCCAGGACGTACGTCTGCGGGCCTCCGACCTTCTCCATCGAGCCCCAGAAGTCCGTCGTCGTCGCCTGGTAGGCGACATCGCGCAGCTGTCCGGCGAGCCTGCCGTTCTCGATGCGGAAGAACCGCTGCCCGGTGAACTGGAAGTTGTACCGCTGCATGTCGATGGACCACGACCGGTCCCCGACCACGTAGATCCCGCGCTCGACCCCGCCGATCAGGTCCTCCGTGGACAGCCCGCCCGGGTCCGGCCGGAGCGACACGTTCGCCATGCGCTGCACGGGGACGTGGCCCGGCGAGTCCGCGTACGCGCACCCGTTGGACCGGCCCAGGCCCGTCAGCTTCGCGATCCTGCGGTCCAGCTGGTAGCCCACCAGCGTCCCGTCCTTGATCAGGTCCCAGGACTGCGCCTCGACGCCCTCGTCGTCGTAGCCGATCGTCGCGAGCCCGTGCTCGGCGGTGCGGTCACCCGTCACGTTCATCACGGGCGAGCCGTACGCCAGCTTCCCCAGCTGGTCGAACGTGGCGAACGAGGTCCCCGCGTACGCCGCCTCGTAACCGAGCGCCCGGTCCAGCTCGGTGGCGTGGCCGATCGACTCGTGGATGGTCAGCCACAGGTTGGACGGGTCCACGACCAGGTCGTACGTCCCCGCCTCGACGCTCGGCGCCCGCATCTTCTCGGCGAGCAGCCCCGGGATGCGCTCCAGCTCCGCGTCCCAGTCCCAGCCGGTCCCGGTCAGGTACTCCCAGCCGCGCCCGGCCGGCGGTGCGATGGTGCGCATCGAGTCGAACTCACCGGTCGCCGCGTCCACGGCCACCGCGCTGAACTGCGGATGCAGCCGGACGCGCTGCTGCGTGGTGACCGTGCCCGCGGTGTCCGCGTAGAACTTGTTCTCGTGGACGGTCATCAGTGAGGCGTCCACATGCGCCACGCCCTCGGCCGCCAGCAGCCGCGCGCTCCACTCGGCGAGCAGTCCCGCCTTCTCCTCGGCGGGTACGTCGAAGGGGTCGACCTCGTACGCCGAGACCCAGCTCCGCTCCCCGTGCGACGGCTCGTCCGCCAGCTCCACCCTCTCGTCGGAGCCCGCCGCCGCGATCACCTTCGCCGACAGCTTCGCCATCGCGACCGCCTGCGAGGCCACTCTCGCCGCGGCGTCCATCGTCAGATCGACGCCGGAGGCGAACCCCCAGGCCCCGCCGTGCACGACCCGCACCGCGTACCCGAGGTCCGTGGTGTCGGAGCCCCCGGCGGGCCGGGCGTCCCGCAGCCGCCAGGTGGCGCTGCGCACCCGCTCGAAGCGGAAATCGGCGTGCGTCGCCCCGAGCGCCCGCGCGCGGGCCAGCGCCGCGTCGGCGAGGGCCCGTAGCGGGAGCGCCAGGAACGACTGATCTACCTCATGGGGCACGGGCGGCCTCTCCTTCGCGGTCATACCCTCGGATCGTTTACGAGGCAGTGAAGCACGGCCCATGCCGTGACGCGGCCCAATTCTCCGGGCGGGACCGGGCGCGCGACTGTAGGAACCCCACAGTGACCGGGGGGAGGCCCTGTCAGGGGGCGATTCCCCGCGGCGCGGGCGGTACCGATAGGTTTTCGAGGTACCAGACCGCTATCGAAAGGGTGATCCGTTGAGCCGCTCGGTTCTCGTCACCGGAGGAAACCGGGGCATCGGCCTCGCCATCGCCCGCGCTTTCGCCGACAACGGCGACAAGGTCGCGATCACCTACCGTTCCGGCGAGCCACCCGTGGCGCTCACCGATGCCGGTGTTCTCGCGGTCCGTTGCGACATCACCGACACGGAACAGGTGGAGCAGGCCTACAAGGAGATCGAGGAGAAGCACGGCAACGTGGAGGTGCTGGTCGCCAACGCCGGTATCACCAAGGACCAGTTGCTGATGCGGATGTCCGAGGACGACTTCACGTCCGTCCTCGACACCAACCTCACCGGCACCTTCCGGGTCGTCAAGCGCGCCAACCGCGGCATGCTGCGCGCCAAGAAGGGCCGCGTGGTCCTCATCTCCTCGGTCGTCGGCCTCCTCGGCTCGGCCGGCCAGGCCAACTACGCCGCGTCCAAGGCCGGTCTGGTCGGCTTCGCCAGGTCGCTGGCGCGCGAGCTCGGTTCGCGCAACATCACCTTCAACGTCGTCGCGCCCGGCTTCGTCGACACCGAGATGACGCAGGTGCTCACCGATGAGCAGCGCAAGGGCATCCTGTCCCAGGTGCCGCTGGCGCGTTACGCGCAGCCCGAGGAGATCGCCGCGGCGGTGCGCTTCCTCACCTCCGACGACGCGTCGTACATCACTGGAGCCGTCATTCCCGTTGACGGCGGATTGGGCATGGGTCACTGATCACCATGAGCGGAATTCTCGACGGCAAGCGCATCCTCATCACCGGGGTGCTGATGGAGTCGTCCATCGCGTTCCACGCCGCCAAGGTGGCCCAGGAGCAGGGCGCCGAGGTCATTCTGACCGCGTTCCCCCGGCCCACGCTGACCGAGCGCATCGCCAGGAAGCTGCCCAAGCCGGCCAAGGTCATCGAGCTGGACGTGACCAACGCCGAGCACCTGGACCGCCTCGCCGGCCTGGTGCGCGACGAGCTGGGCTCGCTGGACGGTGTCGTGCACTCCATCGGCTTCGCGCCGCAGGACGCGCTCGGCGGCAACTTCCTGAACACCCCGTTCGAGTCGGTCTCCACGGCGATGCACGTCTCGGCGTTCTCGCTGAAGTCGCTCGCCATGGCGTGCAAGCCGCTGATGAGCGAGGGCGGCTCGATCGTCGGCCTCACCTTCGACGCCCAGTTCGCCTGGCCGCAGTACGACTGGATGGGCCCGGCCAAGGCCGCGCTGGAGGCCACCTCCCGCTACCTCGCCCGTGACCTGGGCCCGGACGGCATCCGCTGCAACCTGATCTCGGCCGGACCGCTCGGCTCCATGGCCGCGAAGTCCATCCCGGGCTTCGACGGGCTCGCCGACGTGTGGAACACCCGCGCGCCGCTCGCCTGGGACATGAAGGACCCGGAGCCGGCCGGCCGCGGCATCGTCGCGCTGCTCTCGGACTTCTTCCCGCGGACGACCGGCGAGATCATCCACGTCGACAGCGGCGTGCACATGATGGGCGCCTGACCGCTCCGACGTACGCACCGGCCGCGCACCGCCTCCCCGGAGGCGGTGCGCGGCCGTTTCCGTGCCCGGTACGGGCTGGGGGCGCTCAGGTCGAAAAGCCGGCCGATCCACCGCAGAATGTGGAGGAACCGGACTTCTAACCGGACTTCTGGTCAGGCGGGGAGGAGATCGCTGTGCGTCGCACACATCGCCGAACCCGGTCCCTGCTGGCGTCCGGCGCGGCCGTCGCCGCGCTCCTCGTCCCGGCCGGCCTGTACGCGGCCGGTCACGTGGGTGCCGCCGGCGCCGCCGCACCCCCCGCCCCCAGCCCCGAACCCTCCGGCGCCGAGTGCCGTACGGCCGTCCACGGTTCCCGGGTCGTCGCGTACTGCCACAATCCGTACCCCTCGGCCGACCGGGTCCAGCTGCACACCGAGTGCGCCCGGTGGTGGGACATCGACGCGGACTCGGCGCCGGTCGAGATCGGACCGGGCCGGACCGTACGGCTGGACGACCGCTGCTGGAAGGAAGTCGCCGCGGTGTGGATCACCCACGCGACGAGTGCCTGAGGGCCGGTCTTCACACTGCCGTCGTCGCCCGAAGGGCGGCCGGGCGGCGTCAGGCGCGTCCCCGAGTTCTCGGCTCCGCTCGAACAGGGGAGACCCCACTCCTCGGCGTGCCGGCCCCGGGCCCCTGTACTGGACGTACCGGGGTCTGGGACCGGTGCGGCGAGAGTGCGTGTGTGGCGTCGCCCGGCAGACGGCAGTTCGAAGACAGGTCCTTAGACGCCCGTCCGGCCCCGGTCCGCCAGGCAGGTCAGCGCGTGGGCGGCCGCCTCGGCCGCCGCCGTCTCGGCGTCGCCCGCGCGGATCGCCTCGACCAGCCGGCCGTGGTCCATGTGGTTCTCCGGCCGCAGCTCACGGCCGACGTCGACCCGCAGGTAGTCCCGCAGCAGATCGCCCAGGTCGGCGTACAGGCCGGTCAGCACGTCGTTGTGGGAGGCGGCGACCACGGCCAGGTGCAGGGTGGCGTCGGCGGCCACGAACGCCTCGGCGTCCCCCGCCGCCCAGGTCTCCTCCCGGCGCCGCATGAGCGCGTCCAGCTGCTTCAGATCGCGCTCGGTGCGCCGGGCGGCGGCCAGGCGGGCGGCCGACGACTCCAGCGTCGAGCGCAGCTCGGCCACGTGCCGCGGGTCGGCGGTGGCGAACCGGCGGTGCATCACGCCGGCCAGCTCGCTGGTGGCCACCACATACGTGCCCGAGCCCTGCCGGATGTCGAGGAGGCCGTTGTGCGCGAGCGCGCGCACCGCCTCACGGACGGTGTTACGGGCCACCCCCAGCTGCTCGACCAGCTCGGGCTCGGTCGGAATGCGGGAACCCACCGGCCACTCACCCGTGGTGATCTGGTTCCTCAGCTGGGCAATCACCTGGTCGGCGAGTGCCGAACGCCGCGTGGACGTCAGCGCCATGGTGCTCCTCGGTCGCAACTTCTCATGGGCCTGGATCTTCTCAGGGTTCGGTGGGTGGACGGAATGGACAACCAATCATCCCATGATTCTATGATGACCTCATGCGTGACGACGAAACCATTCCCCAGACCGCCACCGGGACCCTGAGCCCCACCACCCCAGCGGCCCCCGCCCGGCGGACCGGCACCTCGCCGTGGACGCTGCGCCTGGTGGCGATCGGGCTCGTCCTCACCGCGCTCAACCTCCGCCCCGCCATCACCAGCCTCGGCGCCCTCCTCGAAGAGGTCCGGGACGGGCTGCACATGAGCGGCAGCGTGGCCGGTGTCCTCACCTCCGTACCGCCGCTGTGCTTCGCGGTCTTCGGCGTCATGGCGCCCCGGCTGGCCCGCCGCTTCGGGCCCGGCGCGGTGGTCTGCGCGGGTATGGTCGCCATCGCCGCGGGCCTGGTGATCCGGCCCCTGATCGGCGGCACGGCGGGCTTCCTCGCCGCCAGCGCCCTGGCCCTCATGGGCATCGCCGTCAGCAACGTCCTGATGCCGGTCATCGTCAAGCGCTGGTTCCCCGACCGCGTCGGCTCCATGACCGGGCTCTACTCCATGGCCCTGGCCCTCGGCACCTCGCTGGCCGCCGCAGTGACCGTGCCCCTGACCGACGCCATGGGCGGCAGCTGGAAGGCCGGCCTCGGCATCTGGGCCGTCCTGGCCGCCGCCGCGATCCTGCCCTGGCTCCCGCACGTACGGGACCGGGCCGGTGACCGGGGACAGTCCGAGGCCGACCGGGGCACGCCCGCGGCCGGGGGACAGTCCACCGCGCACCGGCCGCAGGCGGCCGCCCTCCGGATCACCCGCAGCCGCACCGCCTGGGCCCTCGCCTGCTTCTTCGGCCTCCAGGCCACCGCCGCCTACATCACCATGGGCTGGATGCCCCAGATCTTCCGCGACGCCGGGGTCTCCGCCGGCACGGCGGGCGTCCTGCTCGCGCTCACCATGGCCATGGGCGTCCCGCTCGCCTTCGTGATCCCGCGCGTCGCCGCCCGGATGAAGAACCAGGGCCCGATCGTCGTCGTCCTCGGCGCCTGCGGCCTCGCCGGCTACGCGGGCCTCTACCTGGCCCCGTCCGGCGGCGCCTGGGCCTGGGCGCTGCTCCTGGGCATCTCCAACTGCGCCTTCCCGCTCGCCCTCACCATGATCGGCATGCGGGCCCGCAGCGGCGCCGGCGTGGTCCGGCTGTCCGCGTTCGCCCAGTCCACCGGCTACCTGATCTCGATCCCCGGCCCCCTCCTGGTCGGCGTCCTCTACCAGCACAGCGGGGGCTGGGGGCTGCCCATCGCGCTGATGGCCGCCCTCATGGTGCCGCAGATGGCCGCGGGCATCCTGGCCGGCCGGGACCGGACGATCGAGGACGAATCCTGAGATGCGAGACTGGGGCCATGTCACCTGTGCTCGATCCGAATCCCCAGAACGGTCAGAAGAAGCTGCTCCTCGTCTTCGGGGCGATGCTGCTGATCACGGTCGTCGTCGGAGTCATCGCCTCCATCGCCTCCCCGTGACGCCGGCCGGCGGCGGGGGTGGGGCTAGCACCACCGTCCCCTAGGGGGCCAAGGCCAGGGTGAAGTGGGTGGGTCACCGGATGGGAGCGGCGCCCCCGCATCCGTAGGTTCTGAGTATCAGAACCGACCACCCACGGAGGCGGACATGCCGGCCCCTACGCACACCCGGACCACCCAGCCGGATGCGAGCAGCGTCGATGTCCGGCTGCCGTGGTGGGCCATCGCGCTGCCCGCCGTCGCCTTCGCCGCGCTCCTGCTCCTGATCGCCGGACCGGGCCAGGCGCACGCCGCCACCGGAGACTCGTCGACCGGCCAGTTGCTCCAGCGAATCGTGGAGCTGCTGATCCGCTGACGCCCGGCGCCCGGGGCGGTGAGGCTCCCGGGAGAAGGCTCCAACACCCTGCGCCAGCTGGCACATTTCATGCGAAGCTGAGATGTATGAGCGCCGATACATCTCGCAGGATCGTCCTTCTCAGGCATGCCAAGGCGGAATGGTCGCAGGAGTCCGACCACGAGCGGCCCCTCGCCGAGCGCGGCCGCACGGACGCCCCCGTGGCGGGCCGCAAACTCACCGATTCGGGGATCGTCTTCGATCTGGCCCTCTGCTCGACCGCCGTCAGAACGCGTGAGACGTGGAAGCTGGCCGTGCACGAGATGCCGCAGCGCCCGAAGACCGTGTACGAGGAGCGAATCTACGAGGCCTCGCTCGGCGAACTGATCGCTCTGGTCAACGAGACCCCGGACGACGTCTCCAACCTGCTGGTCATCGGCCACAACCCCGGCATGCACGCCCTCGCGGACGCCCTCTCCGGCAGCAGTGAGGGCGACGCGCTCGCCCGGCTGGCCCGCGGCGGCTTCCCGACCGCGGCCTTCGCCGTCGTGGAGTTCTCCGGCCCCTGGAAGACCGTGGAGCACGGCGTCGGCCGGCTCACCGCCTACTGGACCCCCAACGACTGACCGGCCACGCGTACGCACAGGGCCCCGGCACACACCGCGAGGTGCGCGCCGGGGCCCTGTCCGTGTTCCCGGCGGGGGGAGGGAGGCTACTCGACCAGGCCGTCGGCCGCCTCGACCTCCTCGCGGGTGACGCCGAGCAGGTAGAGCACGGTGTCCAGGAACGGCACGTTCACCGCCGTGTGCGCGGCCTCGCGGACCACCGGCTTGGCGTTGAAGGCGACCCCGAGCCCGGCCGTGTTCAGCATGTCCAGGTCATTGGCCCCGTCGCCGATCGCCACCGTCTGCGCCAGCGGCACCCCCGCCTCGGAGGCGAAGCTCCGCAGCAGCCGGGCCTTGCCCGCCCGGTCGACGATGTCCCCGGTCACCCGGCCCGTGAGCTTTCCGTCGACGACCTCCAGCGTGTTGGCAGAGGCGAAGTCGAGCCCCAGGCGCTCCTTCAGATCGTCGGTCACCTGTGTGAACCCGCCCGAGACCACACCCACTTGGTAGCCGAGCCGCTTCAGCGTACGGATCAGCGTCCGGGCGCCCGGCGTCAGCCGCACCTCGGAGCGGACCTTGTCCACCACCGACACGTCGAGCCCCGCCAGCAGCGCCACCCGGGCGTGCAGCGACTGCTCGAAGTCCAGCTCGCCCCGCATCGCCCGCTCGGTCACCTCGGCGACCTCGGCCTCGCAGCCGGCATGGGCCGCGAAGAGCTCGATCACCTCGTCCTGGATCAGCGTCGAGTCGACGTCCATCACCACGAGCCGCTGCGCCCGGCGGCTCAGCCCGGCCGAGACGACCGCCACGTCCACGCCGATGCCCGCGGCCTCCGGCGCCAGCGCGCTGCGCAGCTCCTCGGTCCCCGTACCGGACACCGCGAACTCGACCGCGGTGACCGGATACTTCGCCAGCCGGAAGATGCGGTCGATGTTGCCGCCGGTCGAGGTGATCCGGGCCGCTATGGCGGCGGTCGACTCCGCGGTCAGCGGGTGCCCGAGCACCGTGACATGGGAACGGCCGTAGCCGCGCGGCCGGTTGTCACCCGTACCGGAGATGATCTCGGCCTGGAGCTTCAGCGACTCGGCCCAGCTGTGCACGGTGGCCCGCAGATCGCCCTCGGTGGTCCCGCCCGCGGTGGGGGCCGTGACCAGCGCGCACAGGACGATACGGCCACGCGTGACGACCTGCTCGATGTCCACGACATCGACCGAGTACGCGGCGAGGGTGTCGAAGAGGCCCGCGGTGATCCCGGGGCGGTCCTTCCCGAAGATCTTCACCAGAAGGGTCGGAATGTCCGGACCCTGCGGTGATACGGGAGGCTCGGGAGACGGGGAGGACTCAGGGGGCTGCGATGCGCTCATGGTGCCTCCCACCGTATCGGTCCGCGCGCCGCCCCCGGCAGCCCGTCCCGAGTGCCGGACAGCGCGTCCCGCACGCACCGGTCCGTCCCTTTGGCCACGCTATGCAGGTCTCGGTGAGGTCACCCTGCGCCGCCCGGCTTTCGTATCGGGGACGGGTCCTGGAATAGTTCCCCACGATGTTCAGCATCCCTAGACTCCCTGCAACGGGGGTAACACGGGGGACAACTAGTGGGGCGCGGAGTGCCGGAACTCGTACTGGAATTGAATGGCAGGACCTGGACGCTCGATCCGTCCAGGTCGTACACCCTGGGACGTGATCCGCAGGGGGACATGACGATCGACGACGCCAGGGTGTCGTGGCGGCACGCCACGATCAGCTGGAACGGCCGCAGTTGGTCCATCGAGGACCACGGCAGCACCAACGGCACGTACCTGCACGGTCAGCGGATCCAGCAGGTGGAGCTCGCGGCCGGCTCCACCGTGAACCTGGGCAACGCCACCGACGGGCCCCGGCTCGCCTTCAGCGGCGCCGGTGTGTACAGCGGACAGGCCGCCGGGGGCGCCGCCGCACCCGTGCAGCCGCAGCAGGCCCCGCCGCAGCGGCCCCAGCAGGGCCCCGGCCCGCAGCAGGCCTGGCAGCAGCCGCAGCAGCCCCATGTGCCGCAGCAGCAGGGCATGGCACAGGGCCCGCCCGGACCGGGAGCCGGCGCTCCCGCCGGGACGCCCCCGGTGTACGGGGACCGCAGCCCGACCACGTTCCACCAGCTGGCGCTCGGCCGGGTGATGCGGATCGGCCGTGCCCTGGAGAACGAGCTGGTCGTCTCCGACCTCCAGGTCTCCAGGCACCACGCCGAATTCCACGCCACCCCGGACGGCCGCTTCGAGATCCGGGACCTCGGATCGCACAACGGCACGTACGTCAACGGCCAGCCGCTCTCCAAGTCCGGCTCGGCCCTCATCGGCCCGAACGACATCGTCGGCGTCGGCCACTCCACGTTCCGGCTCGTCGGCGACCGGCTGGAGGAGTTCGTCGACACCGGCGAGGTCTCCTTCGCGGCCCGCCACCTCACGGTGACGGTCGACGGCGGCAAGCAGATCCTCAAGGACGTCTCCTTCGGCGTCCCGGAGAAGTCGCTGATCGGCGTCATCGGCCCGTCCGGCTCCGGAAAGTCCACCCTGCTCAAGGCGCTCACCGGCTACCGGCCCGCCAACCAGGGCGACGTCCTCTACGACAACCGGAACCTCTACAAGCAGTTCGCCGAGCTGCGCCAGCGCATCGGCCTGGTCCCGCAGGACGACATCCTGCACAAGGAACTGACCGTCACCCGCGCCCTCAAGTACGCGGCCAAGCTCCGCTTCCCCGCGGACACCACCGAGGCCGAGCGCCAGTCCCGTATCCAGGAGGTCCTCGCCGAGCTCAAGCTCGACGTCCACAAGGACAAGAAGGTCACCTCGCTCTCCGGCGGCCAGCGCAAGCGCGTCTCCGTGGCGCTCGAACTGCTCACCAAGCCGTCGCTGATCTTCCTCGACGAGCCCACCTCGGGCCTCGACCCGGGCATGGACCGCGACGTCATGCAGCTGCTGCGCGGCCTGGCCGACGACGGCCGCACGGTCCTGGTCGTCACACACTCGGTGGCCGAGCTGGCCATCTGCGACAAGCTCCTGGTGATGGCACCGGGCGGCGCCGTGGCCTACTTCGGCCCGCCGGACGAGGCGCTGAACTTCTTCGGCTACACCAGCTGGGCCGACGTCTTCTCGGCGTTCGAGAACTACCGCGACTACGACTGGTCGGGCCGCTGGCGCGGCTCGCAGCACTACCAGATGTACGCCGCCGACATCGACGCCGTCGCCGTGCAGTCCGTGCACATGCCACCGCCGCAGCAGATGCGCCCGCCGAAGCCGCAGGGCTGGGGGACGCAGCTGTGGACGCTGATGCGCCGCTACCTCTCGGTGATCGCGTCCGACAAGGGCTTCATGGGCCTGATGGTGATCCTGCCCGCGGTGCTCGGCGTCGTCAGCGTGGTCATCCCGTCGGACTACGGCCTCGCTCCGCCCAAGCCGCCCCACAAGTTCAACAGCGACGCCGGAACGATCATGCTGATCCTGGTGATCGGCATGACCTTCTCGGCCGCGGCCAACTCCGTACGCGAACTGATCAAGGAACGCGTCATCTACGAACGGGAACGGGCCACCGGCCTCTCCCGCTCCGCCTACCTGATGTCCAAGGTCATCGTCCTCGGCGTGATCACCGCGATCCAGGGCGTCATCATCTGCGGCATCGGCTTCGCCACCCGCGACCTGCCGGCCGAGGGCCTGATCATGCCGCCGGCGGTCGAGATCTGCCTGACGATCATCGCGCTCGGCTTCACCTCGATGATGTTCGGCCTGGTCATCTCCTCGCTGGTGAAGACCTCCGAGAAGACCATGCCGCTGCTGGTCATGTTCGCGATCGTCCAGGTCGTCTTCACCGGCATCCTCTTCCAGGTCTACGGATCGCCCGGCCTGGAGCAGTTCGCCTGGCTGATGCCGTCCCGCTGGGCGATCGCGGGTGCCGGCACGACGCTCGACCTCGCCCACCTCATGCCGCCGTGGGACCAGAACAACCCCACGGACCTGGACCCGCTGTGGGAGCACTCGGCGAGCCAGTGGGGGATCAACATCACGGTGCTGCTCTTCCTCGGCGTCATCTGCGGCTTCGCGGTCGCACGGCTGCTGCGCCGCCACGAGCCCGAGGTCATGCGCAAGTAACCGGGCCGTAGGCACGCCGGAGGGCGGCACCCCGCGTGGGGTGCCGCCCTCCGGCATGTGCCGTCGGCGTACGGATCGCTGCGGATCAGTACGCGCTGTTGACGTTGTCGATCGAGCCGTACTTGTCGGCGGCGTAGTTGGCCGACGCGGTGATGTTGGCGACCGGGTCGTACTGCGTGTGCGGGGTGCCGGAGACGTGGTAGTAGTCGAACGTCGGCTTGATGATCTGGAGCAGACCGATCGACGGAACACCGTTGATCGCGTTGATGTCCCAGTCGTTGATGGCGTTCGGGTTGCCGCTGGACTCGCGCATGATGTTGCGGTGCAGGCCCTCGTAGGTGCCCGGGATGCCCTTGGCCTTCATGATGGACAGGGATTCCTTGATCCAGCCGTCCAGGTTGTTCCCGAAGGCGTGCGTACGGGCGGACGAGCGGCTCGCGGACTGGTCGCCGCGCGAGGCGGCGGCCTTGCGGGCCTTGGCCTTCGCCTTCTTCAGCTTGGCCTTCTTGGCCTTCGCCTCGGCCTTCTCCTTCACCGCGGAGGCCTTCTTGGCCTTGGCGGCGTCGGCGGCCTTGACCAGCTTCTCGGCGGTCGAGTGCTGCTCGATGAGGCTGTCCTGGATGGCCTTGGTCTGCTTGGAGGCGGCGGAGTCGAAGATGACCGGAGCAGCGGAGAGTGCCTGGGGCTCGGTCTCGGCCTCGGCGTTACCGGGCACCAGGGACAAGGAGAGGGCAGCGGCGGCGACGGCGGACACGCCGGCGGCGGAGAGCTTCTGGGTCTTGTTCAGGCGGCGGAGACGGCCGGTGATGCGGGACGCGGACATACAGGCTTACCTCTTCGTATTCGCGGGGGTCCTCACGGAGGACGAAGACGGGAGCGGCTACGCATCTCCGTCGGGGACGAGAGCAATTCTTAGCGCCCGCAAAATGCCGTGGCAAAGGTGTGACGTACGAAGCCGGGTAGTGGATTACCGGGCCGTTCGCGCAACGGCATCCCAGGCCAAGCCCACCCAAATCGCCCTTTTTGCTCCACTAGGCAGCTTCGTAAGTGACGTGGGCCCTATGCGCGGCCTCACATCGGGCGGGTAACGGAATCACCATGTGTTGCGCCAGCAATGCGGAATGTGACGTTCCGGAAGGGGGGTTGCGGGCAAGGGCCCGCAGCCCCGTACGGGCCTCTGGTCCTAGTCCTCACGCCCCGGCCCCCGGCCGTCCGCAGCCCGATACGGGGCCGGGAGGGCGCCGGTACGGTGAGGCCATGAGCCACCGCCCACCCTCGGGCCTCGCAGCCGTCAGCGCCGCGCTGCTCGCCATGAGCCGCCACCTGGAGGTACGGGACGTCCTGAAGACGATCGTCGCCTCGGCCCGCGAACTCCTGGACGCCGAATACGCCGCCCTCGGGGTCCCCGACGACCACGGCGGCTTCGCCCAGTTCGTCGTCGACGGCGTGAGCGACGAGCAGTGGAAGGCCATCGGCCCGCTGCCCCGGCAGCACGGCATCCTCGCCGCGATGCTCCACGGCGCGCAGCCCGAGCGGCTGGCCGACGTCCGCAAGGACCCGCGCTTCGAGGGCTGGCCCAGCGCCCACCCCGACATGTCGGACTTCCTCGGCCTGCCCATCCGGGACGGCGACGAGACCATCGGCGCGCTCTTCCTCGCCAACAAGAGGTGCCCCAAGCCCGAAGGCAGCTGCGGCTTCACCGCCGAGGACGAGGAACTGCTCTCGATCCTCGCCCAGCACGCCGCGATAGCCCTCACCAACGCCCGGCTCTACGAGCGCAGCCGCGAGCTCACCATCGCCGAGGAACGCTCCCGCCTCGCCCACGAGCTCCACGACGCGGTCAGCCAGAAGCTCTTCTCGCTCCGCCTCACCGCCCAGGCCGCCGCCGCCCTCGTCGACCGCGACCCGGCCCGCGCCAAGGGCGAGCTCCAGCAGGTCGCCGCACTGGCCGCCGAGGCCGTGGACGAGCTGCGCGCCGCCGTCGTGGAGCTGCGCCCGGCCGCCCTGGACGAGGACGGCCTCGTCGCCACCCTCCGTACCCAGATCCAGGTCCTGGACCGGGCCCACAGCGCCCGCGTCACCTTCACCGCCTCGGGCGTCCGCGCCCTGCCCGCCGCCCAGGAGGAGGCGCTGCTGCGGGTCTCCCAGGAGGCCCTGCACAACGCCCTGCGCCACTCCGGCGCCGCGCACGTCGACGTCACCCTCGCCCGCCGCGACGGCTCCACCGTGCTGCGGATCACCGACGACGGCCGGGGCTTCGAACCCGCGGCCACCCGCCAGGCCGGGCGCCATCTGGGCCTGGTATCCATGCGGGACCGGGCGAGCGGCGTCGGCGGCCGGCTCACCGTCGAATCCGAGCCCGGCAGGGGCACCACGATCGAGATGGAGATACCCGGTGGCTGACACGATCATCAGGGTGCTGCTGGTGGACGACCACCAGGTGGTCCGCCGCGGCCTGCGGACCTTCCTGGAGGTCCAGGACGACATCGCGGTCGTCGGCGAGGCGTCCGACGGCGCCGAGGGCGTGGCCAGGACCGAGGAGCTGCGGCCCGATGTGGTGCTGATGGACATCAAGATGCCCGGCACCGACGGCATCGAGGCGCTGCGCAGGCTCCGCGAACTGGCGAACCCGGCCAAGGTGCTGATCGTCACCAGCTTCACCGAACAGCGCACGGTCGTCCCCGCCCTGCGCGCCGGCGCCTCCGGCTACGTGTACAAGGACGTCGACCCCGACGCGCTGGCCGGCGCCATCCGCTCGGTGCACGCCGGGCACGTCCTGCTCCAGCCAGAGGTGGCCGGGGCGCTGCTGGCCCAGGACGATCCGGGCTCGGGAACCGGCCGGGGGAGCACCCTGACCGAACGGGAGCGGGAAGTGCTCGGCCTGATCGCCGACGGCCGGTCCAACCGGGAGATCGCGCGGGCCCTGGTCCTGTCCGAGAAGACCGTCAAGACCCATGTCTCGAACATCCTGATGAAACTGGACCTCTCGGACCGCACCCAGGCCGCCCTGTGGGCCGTCCGCCACGGGGCCGCCGGACAGGACTAGGCGTGCTGCCCGGCGGCTGGGCCATGTCCGGCGGATCTGCGCGCGCCCGCCAGGGATCACTACGGGACAGCTCTCAGCGCGCCCGCTCCTCCACATACGCGTTGTACGCCGCCACCTGTGCCCGCCGGGCCACCCGCTCCACCGGCCGCAGCGCCTCGCCCCGGGCCGCCATCTCCGAGGCGCTCACCGCACCGCCGTGCCCGTTCTCGTACGCCACCGAGACCAGCAGCCCGACCCGCTGCGCCAGCTCCAGCACCCGCACCGCCCGGGGCGGATACCCGGGGGCCAGCACCTCGCGCCCGCGCTCGGCCCGTGCCCGGTACGCGTCCACCGCCGCCTCGGCCACCGGCCCCGAACCGGCCACGTCGAGCCGGGACAGCACGGCCGTCGCGTCCCGCAACGCCTCCGCCAGCTCCCGCTCCGCCTCGCCCAGCGAGGGCACATCGGCCGGCGGAGCCTCCCGCACCGCCAGGCAGTGCCAGACCACGTCCACGTGCAGATCCCCGGCGGGCCCCGCCTCGCGCGCCTCGGGCACCAGTCCGTACGGCGCACCGTGCGTGACCACCGCCTCCTCCGCCTCCAGCGCCCGCGCGTTGAAATCGGCCGGACCGCTCAGCCCCAGCGGATGCCCCGGCACCGGCAGCGCCACCCGGAACCCGCTCACCCCCAGCGACCGCAGCCGCCCCAGCGCGAACGTGAGGCCGACCGGCCCCGCCTCGCCCGGCAGGCCCTCGACGCGGTGCACCGCGTCCTCTCCGACGATCGCGAGCGCCGCGTCGTCCGGCGACACGAGCCCCGAGAGCAGCGCGTTGCCCCAAGCGGCCAGCAGCCCTGAGCGTGGTTCCGAAAGCATGCCGACAGCTTAGAAGCTCCCGCCGCACCCCCCGTCCGCCTCGCGACGACGGGCCCAGCGCCCTTCGCGCTCCTGCGGTGGCGTAGGTTTTCCCTGGGAGCTGTGCCCACAGGCACGCGACGATCTCGACACTGCATGGGGAGACAACGCGCTCATGAGCGATGTACTGGAGCTGGTGGACGTATCCGTGGTCCGCGACGGACGCGCTCTGGTGGACGACGTCTCCTGGTCGGTCAAGGAGGGCGAACGCTGGGTCATCCTCGGCCCCAACGGCGCCGGCAAGACCACCCTGCTGAACATCGCGTCCAGCTACCTCTTCCCCACCAAGGGCAGCGTCACCGTCCTCGGCGAGCGCCTCGGCGGCGTCGGCACCGACGTCTTCGACCTGCGCCCCCGCATCGGCATCGCGGGCGTCGCCCTCGCCGAGAAGCTCCCCAGGCGCCAGACGGTCCTGCAGACGGTGCTCACCGCCGCCTACGGCATGACCGCCACCTGGAACGAGAACTACGACAAGGTCGACGAGGACCGAGCCCGCGCCTTCCTCGACCGGCTCGGCATGACCGAATACCTCGACCGGAACTTCGGCACCCTCTCCGAGGGCGAGCGCAAGCGCACCCTGATCGCCCGCGCCATGATGACCGACCCCGAGCTGCTCCTCCTGGACGAGCCCGCCGCCGGTCTCGACCTCGGCGGCCGCGAGGACCTCGTCCGGCGCCTCGGCCGGCTGGCCCGCGACCCGTACGCCCCCTCCATGGTCATGGTGACCCACCACGTCGAGGAGATCGCCCCCGGCTTCACCCACGTCCTGATGATCCGGCAGGGCAAGGTGCTCGCCGCGGGACCCATGGAGACCGAGCTGACCTCCCGCAACCTCTCCCTCTGCTTCGGCCTGCCCCTCGTCGTGGAGCACCAGGGCGACCGCTACACCGCGCGCGGACTGCCCCTCGCCTGAGCCGGTACGGCGGCCCGCCCGCCGTACGGGCCCGGTTGCGCCCTGTCGGTGGAGGTGCTCGCGGACCTACGATGACCACGTGGACATCGACGCGTGGGTGTGGTGGCTGATCGGTGCGGCAGGACTGGGCATTCCGCTCGTCCTCACCGCGATGCCCGAGTTCGGCATGTTCGCCGTGGGGGCGGTCGCCGCCGCGGTCGTCGCGGCCCTCGGTGGCGGAATCGTCGCCCAGGTCCTGGTCTTCGTCATCGTCTCCGTGGCGCTGATCGCCGTGGTGCGTCTGATCGCGGGCAGGCAGCGCGCGGACCGTGCCCCGCGGCATGCCACCGGCATCGACGCCCTGAAGGGCCGTCAGGCCGTCGTCCTGGAACGGGTGGACGGAGCCGGCGGCCGCATCAAGCTGGCCGGAGAGATCTGGTCGGCACGCGCGCTCGACGCCGGAATCAGCTTCGAACCGGGCCAACAGGTCGATGTGGTCGACATCGACGGGGCGACGGCCGTCGTCATGTGACCGAACGGCCCCCGGACCGCGGCGTGTTCTGACAGACTTGATGACGATCATCAACCGAAGGGCACGAGGAAACGATGCAACCGATCATCATCGTCCTGATCATTCTGGTGGTGCTCGTCTTCATCGCTCTGATCAAGACGATCCAGGTCATCCCCCAGGCCAGCGCCGCCATTGTCGAGCGCTTCGGCAGGTACACCCGCACCCTGAACGCGGGCCTGAACATCGTCGTCCCGTTCATCGACTCGATCCGGAACCGGATCGACCTGCGCGAGCAGGTCGTGCCCTTCCCGCCGCAGCCCGTGATCACCCAGGACAACCTGGTGGTCAACATCGACACCGTCATCTACTACCAGGTGACCGACGCACGGGCCGCGACCTATGAGGTCGCCAGCTACATCCAGGCCATCGAGCAGCTCACCGTCACCACGCTGCGCAACATCATCGGCGGCATGGACCTGGAACGGACCCTCACCTCCCGCGAGGAGATCAACGCGGCCCTGCGCGGAGTCCTCGACGAGGCCACCGGCAAATGGGGGATCCGCGTCAACCGCGTCGAGCTCAAGGCGATCGAGCCGCCCACCTCCATCCAGGACTCGATGGAGAAGCAGATGCGCGCCGACCGCGACAAGCGCGCCGCCATCCTCCAGGCCGAGGGCACCCGCCAGTCCGCGATCCTCACCGCCGAGGGCGAGAAGCAGTCGGCGATCCTGCGCGCCGAAGGTGAGGCCAAGGCCGCCGCCCTGCGTGCCGAGGGTGAGGCCCAGGCCATCCGTACGGTCTTCGAGTCCATCCACGCCGGTGACCCGGACCAGAAGCTCCTGTCGTACCAGTACCTCCAGATGCTGCCGAAGATCGCCGAGGGCGACGCCAACAAGCTCTGGATCGTGCCCAGCGAGATCGGCGACGCCCTCAAGGGCCTGAGTGGCGCCTTCGGCAACCTCGGCTCCGGCGTACCCGGCTTCAACACCGGCAAGGAGCGCCGCGAGGAACCCCCGGTCGACTGACGTGTACATCCCCCGTGCATGATTCGGTGCACCAAGCACCGATCACGCACGGGGGATACGCCATGTCCATCTGGGAGATGCTCGCCGTCTTCGCGGCGGGGATCAGCGCAGGCACGATCAACACGATCGTCGGCTCGGGGACGCTGATCACCTTCCCCGTGCTGCTCGCCACCGGCCTGCCCCCGGTCACCGCCACCGTCTCCAACGCACTCGGCCTGATCCCCGGCTCCATCAGCGGCGCGATCGGCTACCGCAAGGAACTCGAAGGCCAGCGCCCCCGCGTCCTCAAACTCACCGTGGGCGCCCTCGTCGGCGGCCTGACCGGCGCCACCCTGCTGCTTGCCCTGCCCTCCACGGCCTTCGAGACCATCGTCCCGGTCCTCGTCGCGCTGGCCCTCCTCCTGGTCATCCTGCAACCGCGCATCAGCAAAGCGGTTCAGTCCAGGCGCGCCCGCACCGGGACGCCGGCCCATCCGGACGGCGGGCCCCTGCTCTTCATCGGCCTGACGCTCGCCAGCGTCTACGGCGGCTACTTCACCGCCGCCCAGGGGATCATCTACCTCTCCCTCATGGGCATGCTCGTCGACGACACCATGCAGCGCCTCAACGCCGTGAAGAACGTCCTCGCGGCCATCGTCAA
Source organism: Streptomyces sp. ATexAB-D23 (assembly GCF_000373645.1). Lineage (GTDB taxonomy): Bacteria > Actinomycetota > Actinomycetes > Streptomycetales > Streptomycetaceae > Streptomyces > Streptomyces castrisilvae. The sequence goes on from NZ_KB892019.1 coordinate 112,096, forward strand.
CAGCATCGCCGCGCTCTTCTTCCTCTTCGTCGCCGACTTCGACTGGACGGCCGTCGTACTGATCGCGGTAGGCTCCGCGCTCGGCGGCCAGATCGGCGCCAAGGTCGGCCGCCGGCTCAGCCCCGCCCTCCTGCGCGCCCTCATCGTCACGGTCGGCACGGCGGCCATCGTCCAGCTGGTACTGCGCTGACGGCCCGAGGCCCGCCTCCTCGCGGAGACGGGCCTCGGTCACGGCGCCGGGCGTACGGCGGCTACGCCGCGGACTGCGCGAGCCACTCCGGCAGCGCCGACCGGTCACCGGCCCCGAGCGCCAGCAGCATCGCGTCCGCCGGGGACGGCACGAACGGCTGCCGCAGCAGCGGCATCCCCGCCTGCTCCGGCGTACGGGCCGCTTTGCGGTGGTTGTCCTCGGCGCACGAGGCCACCGTGTTGAGCCAGGTGTCCTGCCCGCCCTGGGCGCGTGGCACGACATGGTCGACGGTGCTCGCACGCTTCCCGCAGTACGCGCACCGGTGCTGGTCCCGGACCAGCACACCCCTTCTGGACCACGGGGCCTGTCTTCGGAACGGCACCCGTACGTACCGGCAGAGCCTGATCACCCGGGGCACCGGTATGTCCACGGCGGCCCCGCGCATCCGGAGGCCGGGGTGCGACTGCTCGACGACGGCCTTGTCCTGCAGAATCAGCACCACCGCGCGATTCAGCGTCACCGTCGACAGCGGCTCGAAGCTCGCGTTCAGAACCAGCGTGTCCCGCATCCCGCCCACCTCCCGTGTGCCGGCCGCCCCCTGGCAGGCCCGGATCAACTCTGGCCGGGCGGGCCGTGATGGACAACGCATTAAAAAATGCCCTGCCCTGATCTCTCCAGGACCAGGGCAGGGCAAACGGCTGCGGGGGTTTTCGTCTCAGTCGGTTTCGGCGGGCTCCGCGTATTCGGCGATCAACTGGGCGCGGCCCAGGGTGTGGAAACGCAGATTGAAACCGACCGCCGCGGGTGAGGTGTCGCTGTCGGGGCCGAGCTTCTCACTGTCCACCGCGTACACGGTGAACACATAGCGGTGGTTCTCACCGGCCGGCGGGGCGGCCCCGCCGAAGTCCTTCGTCCCGTAGTCGTTGCGGGCCTGTACGGCACCGGCGGGCAGCCCCTCGAACTTTCCGCTGCCCGCACCCGCCGGGAGCTGCGTGACCGATGCCGGGATGTCGAAGACCACCCAGTGCCAGAACCCGCTGCCCGTCGGGGCGTCCGGGTCGAAGCACGTCACGGCGAAGCTCTTGGTCTCCGCCGGGAACCCCTCCCACCGCAGCTGCGGCGAAGTGTTCCCGGCCGCGTACACCTGTGCGTCCGCGAGTACGGCCCCCGGGGCGATGTCCTCGCTCACCACGGTGAACGAGGGAACCTCCGGGTGGAAGTCGTGCGGCAGCGGCGCCCTCTTCGGCTCGGTCACGTCAGCACCTCTCTGTCGGCTCTGTTCGGATCTGTCGGCTCTGTCGGGCCTGTCGGGCCTGTCGGGTTGCGCGGGAGATTCCTCTCCCCCCCCGATCTCTCCGACCCTAGAGCCAGTTGCGCTGTCCGCCGACCTGCGCCAGCCACTGGTTCAGGTATGCCGCCCAGTCGGTCTCGTGGAAGTCGTGCAGACCCACTCGGAAGGCGCGGTAGGAGTCGCTGCCCTCGCTGAAGAGGCCCGCCTTCTTGTCCATCTCCAGGACGACATCCATCTCGCGGTCGTCCGCGACGAACGACAGTTCCACCTGGTTCAGCCCCCGGTACTGGGACGGCGGGTAGAACTCGATCTCCTGGTAGAACGGCAGCCGCTGACGCGTGCCGCGGATGTGGCCGCGCTCCATGTCCGCGCTGCGGAAACCGAAGCCCAGCTGGCCGAAGGCGTCGAGGATGGCCTCCTGGGCCGGCAGCGGGTGCACGTTGACCGGGTCTAGGTCGCCCGAGTCCAGCGCCCGCGCGATCTCCAGCTCGGTGGTCACCCCGATGTTCATGCCGTGCAGGTGCTGGCCCGCGAACATGGTGATGGGCGTCTCCCAGGGGATCTCCAGGCCGAACGGCACGACGTGCACCGCCCCGGCCCGCACCTCGAAGGCGCCGCCGAGCCGCAGCTTGGTGAACTCGATGTCCTGCTTGGTCTCCTGGTCGTGGCCCTCGACCTCGACCCGGGCCTGAAGACCTACGGAGAGCCCCTCGATCTGCTGGTCCACCGACCCGCCCTGGATGCGCACCTCACCCTGAACGACCCCGCCCGGGACGACGTTCAGCTCGGTGAGCTCCGTCTCCACCGAAGCGCCACCGGCACCCATGCTCGCGAGCAGCCGCTTGAAGCCCATGTTTTCTCCTCCTAGGTCCTGATCCCTACATACGCGCGACGATCGTGGTCGGTTCCCGCTAACCTCGAACCTCATGATCGACAGCCCGGACCGTACGCCGCTGACGCGGGAGTTCTTCGACCGTCCCGTGCTGGAGGTGGCACCCGATCTCCTCGGCCGGACCCTGGTCCGCAGCACACCGGACGGTCCGATCGCCCTGCGCCTCACGGAGGTCGAGGCGTACGCCGGCGAGATCGACCCCGGTTCGCACGCCTTCCGCGGCCGCACCCGGCGCAACGACGCGATGTACGGACCGCCCGGCCACGCGTACGTCTACTTCACCTACGGCATGTGGCACTGCATGAACCTGGTGTGCGGCCCCGAGGGCAGGGCGAGCGGGGTGCTGCTCCGGGCTGGCGAGATCTTCGAGGGCGCCGAACTCACGCGCAAACGTCGAGTTTCAGCCCGTAATGACAAGGAACTGGCCAAAGGGCCGGCCCGCCTGGCAACGGCCCTGGACATCGGCCGGGCCCTGGACGGCACCGACGCCATCGCCCACGAGGACGCCGAGCTGTCGGTGCTCCACGGCACCCCACCCCCGCGTGACCAGGTGCGAAACGGTCCGCGCACCGGGGTGGGCGGGGACGGGGCAGTGCACCCGTGGCGCTTCTGGATCGACGGCGACCCGACGGTCAGCCCGTACCGCGCCCATGTGCCGCGCCGGAGGTCAACTTGACTCGCCCATGCGGGGCACCTAATGTTGACCGAGTCGCTTGACACGGGTACAGCTGTTGGTTCGGTCCATCGGATCGCATGCCGCGCCTACCCGGAGCGGCCACACCACTACCTACGACTCACCCCAGAGGGTGCGAATTTCGGCATGCCGAAATTCGGTCCCGCTGACTCGATTATGAGTAACCGGGAGAATCCGCTAAAGTAGTGGACACGCCGAAAGGGAAACGCGAAAGCGAAGAACTGGAAAGCGGAAAAGCACGGCCCGCTTCGACCGGGAATCGGACACGAAAGAGTCTGATAGAGTCGGAAACGCAAGACCGAAGGGAAGCGCCCGGAGGAAAGCCCCAGAAAATGTTCTGCGGGTGAGTACAAAGGAAGCGTCCGTTCCTTGAGAACTCAACAGCGTGCCAAAAGTCAACGCCAGATATGTTGATACCCCGGCCTGCTTCGGCAGGTTGGTGGTTCCTTTGAAAAGTCCTACGAGGTCACTGACCTGG
>NZ_KB892020.1 GCF_000373645.1 Streptomyces sp. ATexAB-D23
AGGAACTCGGCCAGCTGCTTGCCGCCCTCGCCCTCGTCCTTCACGATCGTGCCCGCGGTGCGGGCCGGACGCTCGGCCGCGGAATCGACCGCGGTCCAGGAACCCGCCAGACCCACCTCGTCCGCGTCGATACCCAGGTCGTCCAGGTCCAGGGACTTCACCGGCTTCTTCTTCGCCGCCATGATCCCCTTGAACGACGGATACCGGGCCTCACCGGACTGGTCGGTCACCGACACCACCGCAGGCAACGACGCCTCCAGCTCCTCCGACGCACTGTCACCATCACGCCGGCCCCGGACGACACCGCCCTCCACCGACACCTGCGACAACAGCGTCACCTGCGGCACACCCAGCCGCTCCGCCAGCAGCGCCGGAACCACACCCATCGTCCCGTCCGTCGACGCCATCCCCGAGATCACCAGGTCGTAACCCGTCNCCTCGACAGCCTTCGCCAGCACCAGCGACGTACCGATCACATCCGTACCGTGCAGATCGTCGTCCTCGACGTGAACCGCCCTGTCCGCACCCATCGACAACGCCTTGCGCAACGCGTCCTTGGCATCCTCCGGACCCACCGTCAACACGGTGACCTCCGCATCGTCCGCCGCATCCGCGATCTGCAACGCCTGCTCGACCGCGTACTCGTCCAGCTCCGACAGCAGACCGTCGACATCCTCACGGTCCAACGTCAGGTCATCGGCGAAATGCCGGTCACCGGTCGCGTCGGGCACGTACTTCACACAGACAACGATCCTCAAGCTCACGCCGGCTCTCCCTGTACCTGGTGGTGTCCTGCGGGAATCCTATGGCACTCAGTACCCTGCGTAAAGGTACCCAGTGTCAGAGGGGCGCTTTCGGTGTTACGTTTCCGGCATGACCGAAGACCGCGGACCGGCCAAGAAGCCCCCCATGCGTGACGTGCTCGCCGAGGCGGCCTTCGGGCTCTTCATGGAGCGAGGGTTCGAGCGGACCACGGTGGACGACATCGTCGCGAGGGCGGGGGTGGGGCGGCGCTCCTTCTTCCGCTACTTCCCCTCGAAGGAGGACGCGGTCTTCCCCGATCACGAGCGCTGCCTCGCGGACATGACCGCGTTCCTCGCGGACGCGGGCGACGACGACCCGGTCGCCACGGTGTGCGACGCGGCGCGGCTGGTGCTGCGGATGTACGCGGAGAACCCGGAGTTCTCCGTACAGCGCTACCGGCTCACCCGGGAGGTGCCCGGCCTGCGCACCTACGAACTCTCCGTGGTGCGCCGCTACGAGCGGACCCTCGCCGGCTACCTGGAGCGCCGCTGGGCCGAGGCCCCGGACGCTCCGTCGGACGCCGCGCTGCGGGCCGAGGTGATCGCGGCATCGGTCGTCGCCGCGCACAACAACGGGCTGCGGTCCTGGCTGCGTTCGGGCGGCGAGGGCGACGCGGGGGCGGAGGTGGACCGGGCGCTGGAGCTGGTGCGCGCGGTGTGGAGCGAGGCGGACATACGCCCCGTCACCCGGGCGCCACAACCCGCCCCCGTCGCCACCGCCCCGGCCCCGTCCGCCCTCGTTGGCGAGGACGAGGTGATCGTCATGGTCGCGCGCAAGGGGGCGCCGATGTGGCGCGTGGTCCAGCACATCGAGTCCGCGCTCGGCACCGCCTGACGGCCCGAGGAGAGCCACATCACCTCTTCGCGGCACTCAGTGCCTTTACTTCGTGGAACTAAGTGCCATACGGTGCCGGTGTGCCGTCGCCGAGGGTGCGGCGCGGCCGAGTCGAGCGCGGGAGGCGGAACGTGTTCAGTACCGGAATCGACGTGGGGCCGCCGGCCCGTGAGGCAGTACGGCCGGACAGTCACGAGGGGCTGGTCTACCAGGTGTGCCGGTGGTGCGGCACGGCCTCGTTCCGCAAACTCCTGTGCCCCGTCTGCGCGTCGAGCGACCTCGAATCGGAGCGCAGCGACGGATACGGCGTCGTCGTGCGTTCCAACGTCGTCAACCGCTACTCGCGGGTGATGCGCAACGAGTCCCTGGTCCGCTTCCCCGAGGGCTTCGTCTACCGGTGCCGCATCGTGGGCGCGGCCCCGCACCTCGTGAACGTCGGCGACCGGGTCCGTCCGGTCGGCGGCAGGACCTCCGAGGCCGGCGAAGTGGTGCTCGAACTCTGCGACCCTCCCGGCTCCTCCGGCTGGTACTGAGCGGGCGGGCCGTTTCCGCCGGAGGCGTGGCCGCGGTCACGCCTCCGGATGGCGGGGCACGGCGAGGACGCCCCGGTATGCGGTTCGCCGCCGGCCGAGGTGCGCGGTCCCGTACGCCCACCCCGCGGTTGCCCGCAGGGTGCCGGGCCGCCGGGCGGCAAAGCGGACGTCCAACTGATTCATCCGATGAACTTTGCGCCCGCCCTTCTCCCGAGGGGGCGTCGCCGCTACCATCGGGACGCGAAATGGGAGCGCTCCCACATCCGTTCACCCCCTTACCGCCGTTGTCGGCGGTCCTGTTCGGAGAGGACGTTCCCGTGCGCTCACGCGCAAGATCCCTTGCCACTCTGGTGGCAGCACTCACGCTCACCGCCGGGCTCTTCGCCGCCGGTGCCCCGGCGTCGGCGAGAGCCGGCGATGCCACCCCCACTGCCCAGGCATCCGATGTGTCCCTCGCGGCGGACACGTACGACTGGAAGAACGTCCGCATCGACGGCGGAGGCTTCGTCCCGGGCATCGTCTTCAACCGGTCGGAGAAGAACCTCGCCTACGCCCGCACCGACATCGGCGGTGCCTACCGCTGGGACCAGTCCGGGAAGCGATGGACGCCGCTGCTGGACTGGGTGGACTGGGACCACTGGGGCTGGACCGGCGTGGTGAGCCTCGCCTCGGACTCCGTCGATCCGGACAATGTGTACGCCGCCGTGGGCACGTACACCAACGACTGGGACCCCACCAACGGCGCGGTGCTGCGCTCGTCGGACCGGGGCGCCAGCTGGAAGGCGAGCACGCTGCCGTTCAAGCTCGGCGGCAACATGCCGGGCCGGGGCATGGGCGAGCGGCTCGCGGTCGACCCGAACAAGAACTCCGTGCTGTACCTCGGCGCGCCCAGCGGCAACGGTCTGTGGCGGTCCACCGACTCCGGTGCGACCTGGTCCGAGGTGACGGCCTTCCCCAACCCGGGCAACTACTCCCAGGACCCGACCGACACCAGCGGCTACGGCAACGACAACCAGGGCATCGTCTGGGTGACGTTCGACGAGCGCACCGGCAGCGCGGGCGGCGCGACGCAGGACATCTACGTCGGGGTCGCCGACAAGGACAACACCGTCTACCGCTCCACGGACGGCGGGACCACCTGGTCGCGGATCGCCGGACAGCCGACCGGATACCTGGCGCACAAGGGCGTACTGGACTCCGAGAACGGCTACCTCTATCTGACGCTCAGCGACACCGGCGGTCCCTACGACGGCGCCAAGGGGCAGATCTGGCGCTACACCACCGCGACGGGCGAGTGGAAGGATGTCAGCCCCGTCGCCGAGGCCGACACCTACTACGGCTTCAGTGGGCTGACCGTGGACCGGCAGCACCCGGGCACCGTGATGGCGACCGCGTACAGCTCCTGGTGGCCGGACACCCAGATCTTCCGCTCCACGGACAGCGGGGCGACCTGGACCCAGGCCTGGGACTACAGCAGTTACCCCAACCGCACCGACCGCTTCACCCAGGACGTCTCCTCGGTGCCGTGGCTGACCTGGGGTGCCAATCCCTCGCCGCCGGAGACCACGCCCAAGCTGGGCTGGATGACCGAGGCGCTGGAGATCGACCCGTTCGACTCGGACCGGATGATGTATGGCACCGGCGCGACGGTCTACGGCACCGAGAACCTCACGAACTGGGACGCCGGCAGCCAGTTCGAGATCACCCCGATGGTGCGGGGGATCGAGGAGACCGCCGTCAACGACCTGGCGAGCCCGCCGTCCGGGGCGCCGCTGCTCAGCGCGCTCGGTGACATCGGGGGCTTCCGGCACACCGATCTCGACGCCGTGCCGGACATGATGTTCACCTCGCCGAACCTCACCTCCACCACCAGCATCGACTTCGCCGGGACCAGCCCGAACACGGTCGTCCGGGTCGGCAGCGCCGACGACACCCCGCACATCGGCTTCTCCACGGACAACGGCTCCAACTGGTTCCAGGGTTCCGAGCCCTCCGGGGTGACCGGCGGCGGCACGGTCGCGGCGGCGGCCGACGCCGGCGGTTTCGTATGGAGCCCGGAGGGAACGGGCGTCCACCACACGACCGGGTACGGGAATTCGTGGACCGCGTCCACCGGCATCCCGGACGGCGCGGCGGTCGAGGCGGACCGGAAGAACCCGAAGAAGTTCTACGGGTACAAGGCCGGCACCTTCTACCTCTCGACGGACGGCGGCGCGACCTTCACGGCCAAGGCGTCGAGCGGCCTGCCCACCGAGGGCAACGTCCGCTTCCAGGCCGTGCCGGGCACCGAGGGCGATGTGTGGCTCGCGGGCGGCAGCGCGACGGGCGCGTACGGCCTGTGGCACTCCACCGACTCGGGGGCGACCTTCACCGAGCTGACCGGCGTCGAGGAGGCGGACTCGGTCGGCTTCGGCAAGGCGGCGGCGGGGGCCTCGTACCAGACGGTCTTCGTCACCGCGAAGATCGACGGGGTGCGCGGCATCTTCCGCTCCACCGACGCGGGCGCCAACTGGACCCGGATCAACGACGACGCGCACCAGTGGGGCTGGACCGGCGCCTCGATCACCGGTGACCCGCGCGTCTACGGCCGGGTGTACGTCTCGACCAACGGGCGCGGGATCATGTACGGCGAGTCCTCGGACAGCGACGGAGGCGGCACGGACCCCGGCACCGACCCGGGTACGGACCCCGGCACCGACCCGGGTACGGACCCCGGCACCGACCCGGGTACGGACCCCGGCACCGACCCGGGTAACCCGCCCGGTGACGCCGCCTGTTCGGTGACGTACGAGGTCACCAACGAGTGGGCCGGTGGTTTCCAGGCCGAGGTGACCCTCACCAACACCGGCGGCACGGAGCTGGACGGCTGGGAGCTGGCCTGGACGTTCCCGGACGGGCAGCGGGTCGGCCAGATGTGGAACGCGACCCCCGCACAGGACGGGACGAAGGTCACGGTCTCCAACGTCTCCTGGAACGGCAGGGTGGCGCCGGGCGCCTCGGCGGGCTTCGGCTTCACCGGCACCCTGACGGGCGGAAACACGCCACCGGACGACTTCGCCCTGGGCGACGAGGTCTGCGCCACGGGCTGATACCGGGTGCGGTGGCCTTCGGGTGAGGGGCGGGCCGGGCGAGGCCGGCCCGCCCCTCGACACGCTCTTACTGGCCCTGTACAGGTTCGTCGGCCATACTGCCCGCCGTGGAGCAGCGCATAGATCCGAACACTCAGCCCGCGTACGCCGCAGGGACCGACCCGGCGTACATCCCCGGTCTCACGGCCCCCCGACCCGCCGCGACGGCGGAGAAGGAGGAGCCGGAGAGCACCGGGGAGCCCGCAGCCGCCGACGCCGTCACGGAGCCGGCGCCCGACGACGCGAAGCCCGACGACGGGCCGGCGGCGGACGACGAGAAGGCCGGGGAGACAGCGACGGCCGACGCCGGCGAGGAGGCCGCTAGGGACGAGGCCGGCGAGGCGGCCGGGAACGACGAGGACGGCGAAGAGGCCGACGGCGGGCCCTCGTTCGAGGTGAGCGACCGGCGCGGCTCGATCTCCGCGGGCCGCGCCGGCGTCCGGTTCACGCTCGACGACCAGCAGGCCGACTTCGGCTGGGACGAGATCGGCGCGGTCGAGCTGAAGCCGGCCCGTTTCGGCCGCCGGTTCACCGTCACCGTCCACCTGTCGACCAAGCGCTGGTTCAACGCGGAGGTCGAGGCGGAGTCCCGCGGCAGCCTCAAGGAGTGGACGGAGGGCTTCGACGCGGTCCTGGACGCCTACTTCGAGGAGTCCTGACCCGGGCTCGGGCCATGGCCTGACCCGGCCCGCGCGGCGCCACCAGCAGGTGCGGCCACGCGGACGCCCCGAGCGCCGCGTCGGCCGCGGGCGAACCCCCGTACCGGAAGCGGTCCGAGGCGGCGACGGGCCCCTCCCCGGGCAGCCCGGGGCGGTGCCCGGCGTCGGCGCGGACAGGCGGGCGGTGCGTTCCACGAGGTTCGCGCCGCCGATTGCCGCTCAGGCGTCCGCGAGGACCACCGAGCGGGTCAGGTGGCGCGGGCTGTCCGGGTCGAGGCCGCGGGCGGTGGCGCGGGCGACGGCCAGGCGCTGGACGCGGACCAGGTCGGCCAGCGGGTCCAGGTCGCTCTCCACCCAGCGGGCGCCGGTCTCCAGGAGCTGCTCGCGCAGGCCGTCGGGGGCGGCGCCGAACATCCAGGTGGCGGTGGAGTCGGTGGCGATGGAGATGGGGCCGTGGCGGTACTCCATCGCGGCGTACGACTCGGTCCAGGAGAGCGAGGCCTCCTTCATCTTCAGCGCCGCCTCGTTGGCGAGGCCGGCCGTCCAGCCGCTCCCGAGGAAGGTGAACTGGGTGCAGTCCACCAGGCCCTCCGGCAGCGGTTCGGCGAGTGCCCTCTCCGCGTCGCCGGCCACCGCGTCGGTGTGCAGGCCGAGGTGGGCGCGCAGCAGCGTGAGCAGCGTGGTGGCGAACCGGGTCTGCACGACGGACTGTTCGTCGGCGAAGTCGAGGACGACGACCGCGTCCGCGACGGTCATCACCGGGGTCCCGGGGTCGGCCGTGATGGCCACCGTGGGCGTGGTCCCGCGCAGCCGGCCGAGGAGTTCGAGCACCTCGGTCGTGGTGCCGGAACGGGTGAGCGCCACGACCCGGTCGTAGCGGCGGCGGGTGGGGAACTCCGAGGCCGCGAAGGCATCGGTCTCGCCCTGCCCGGACTCCTCACGGAGCGCGGCGTATGCCTGAGCCATGTAGAACGAGGTGCCGCAGCCGACCACGGCGACGCGCTCGCCGGGCGCGGGCAGCACGGCCGCGTGACTCGGGGCCAGCTCCGCGGCGCGGCGCCAGCACTCCGGCTGACTGGCGATCTCGATCTCGACAAATGACACTTTTGCACTCCGTACTGGTGATGGGATGCTCGTTTACGCACGCTACCCGCGATGAGCGAGCATTATCAAGCATCCTCTTTGCAGAGGACTTGACTCGCCTGAGCCTTGTGCGACGCTTGCGCCCTGTCCGGTGATCGCGCCCAAGGGGATGGGCGCACGCAGCCCGGGTCTGTGAGGAGAAGTCTCTTGTCCAGGGATTCCCGGTGGAACGCACTGCTGGAACTCGTCGGTAAGAACGGCCGGGTGGACGTCGAGGACGCCGCGAAGACGCTGGACGTCTCGGCGGCGACGATCCGGCGGGACCTGGACCAGCTCGCCGAGCAGCAACTGCTCACCCGGACCAGGGGCGGCGCGGTCGCCCATGGCGTCAGTTACGAGCTGGCCCTGCGGTACAAGACCGGCCGCAACGCCCCCGAGAAGCAGGCCATCGGCCGTGCCGTCGCCGAACTGGTCGCGGTCGGCGAGGTGGTCGGGCTCACCGGCGGCACCACCATCACCGAGGTCGCCCGATCGCTCGCCGTCCGCTCGGACCTGGTGGGCGAGGGCGCGGGCGGAGCGGCCGGGCAGCCGACGCTGACGGTCGTGACCAACGCCCTCAACATCGCCAACGAGCTGGTGATCCGGCCGCAGATCAAGATGGTGGTCACCGGCGGCGTCGCCAGGCCCCAGTCGTACGAGCTGACCGGCCCGCTGGCCAGCGGGGTGCTGGGCGAGATCACGCTGGACGTGGCCGTCCTCGGCGTCAACGCCATCGACACCGAGCGCGGCGCCTACGTGCACCACGAGGGCGAGGCCAGCATCAACCGCCTGCTCGCCCAGCAGGCCCAGCGCGTGGTGGTCGCGGCCGACTCGTCGAAGATCGGCAAGCGGGCGTTCGCCCGGGTCTGCGATCTCTCCCTGGTCGACTTCCTGGTCACCGACCGGGGCATCACGCCCGAGGCCTCCGCCCGCTTCACGGAGGCCGGCGTCACGGTCGTCGCCGTCTGAGCCCGCCCGCGCCATCCCACGGCGGGCCGCCGCGCATCCGTGTGCGGCGGCCCGCCGTCCGCTGTGTGCCCCTCCTGCCCGGCGTGCTGGATCATGCGCGATGCGCCCAACGGCACTGCCTGAAAATGTTTGTTGCATCCGTGAAATGAACAACTATTGCCATCGGGGCGCGCGGTCGTGAACTATGTGCCTGTCGTCGCGAAGGGCCGTGGCCGCACCTTCCGACGTGCGCGCCGCCCTCCACGTCCGCGGGACGTTCTCTCGCTCCACCGGCCCCGGAGGTACCTGTGACGATGGCAAAGCGAGTTCGAGGCCCCGCTCACCGGTAAGCGGTCTCCGCCCGCACGACCCGCACCAACAGAAGGGACTACCGTGTCAGACCTGCGACTCGGTGTCATCGGGCTCGGCCTGCGCCGGTCCATCGCGATGTCCGCCCACCACCCCGGCAGGGGATCGGCGATCACCGCCGTCTGCGACCTCGACCCGGAGGTGCGCCGCCGCGAGGCCGAGCGCTTCGGCGCCGGGATCGCGGTCGAGGACTACAAGCTCCTCCTCGGCCGGGACGACCTGGACGCCATCATCGTCGCCACCCCGGACGACACCCACGAGGCCATCGCCGTCGACGCCCTGCGGGCCGGCAAGGCGGTCTTCGTGGAGAAGCCCCTCGGCATCACCGTCGAGAGCTGCGACGCGATCCTGCGCGCCGCGTACGAGACCGGGTCCCGGCTCTACGTCGGCCACAACATGCGCCACATGGGCGTCGTCAGGCTGATGCGTGACATCATCGCGCGCGGTGACATCGGCGAGCCCAAGGCCGTCTGGGTGCGGCACTTCGTCGGCTACGGCGGGGACTACTACTTCAAGGACTGGCACGCCGACCGGACCCGGACCACCGGTCTGCTCCTCCAGAAGGCCGCACACGACATCGACGTCCTGCACTGGCTGGCGGGCGGCTACACGCGGCGCGTCAACGCGCTGGGCGACCTGCTCGTCTATGGCGGTCTGCCGCGCCGGGAGCCGGACACCCCGCGCCCGGAGAACTGGCTGCGCGAGTTCGACTGGCCGCCCACCGCCCGCAAGGACCTGCACCACATCGTGGACGTCGAGGACGTCTCGGTGATGAACATGCAGCTCGACAACGGCGTCGTGGCCGCCTACCAGCAGTGCCACTTCACCCCCGACTACTGGCGCAACTACACCGTCATCGGCACCGAGGGCCGCCTGGAGAACTTCGGCGACGGCCCCGGTGACGAGGTCAAGGTCTGGAACACCGGCCCCAGCGGCTACCGCGCCGACGCCGACATCACCTACCGGGTCCCCGAGGCCAAGGGCTCCCACGGCGGCGGTGACGGCCGGATCATGGAGGAGTTCTGCCGGTTCGTGCGCGACGGCGGTGTCACCGACACCTCCCCGGTCGCCGCCCGGATGAGCGTCGCCGCCGGCGTCCTCGCGACCCGCTCCCTGCGCGAGGGCGGTGCGCCCCACGAGGTGCCGGCCCTCGACCCGGAGCTGGTCGCGTACTTCGAACGCGGCCAGGTCCGTTCCTGAGGATCTGACCGGGAAAGACCGGGCCGGGGCCGCACGGCCCCGGCCCGGAGCCCCCTTCCCCCCATCAGAAGCAGGTGTACCGCATGAAACTGCGCCACTTGTTCGCCACCACCACCGCCACCGTCGCCGCGGCCGCTCTCGCGCTGCTCGGCACGGCTCCCCCCACCCAGGCCGCGGAGCTCGGCACGACTCCCGGCACCTACACGAACTACGCCTTCTCCGGCGCCCCGGTCCTGACCGACGTCACCTGGTCCACCACCGTCCAGCACGACCCCGGCTACCGGGCCAACGTCTTCTGGAGCCACCAGTTCGGCTTCGACAAGGGCAACGGCGCCTACCTCGGGACGCAGTCCAACGGCGGTTCGAAGCGGACGCTCCTGTTCTCCGTCTGGGACGTCTCCGAGGCGAAGTCCGGCTCCACGGGCAGCTGGTGCCAGGGCTTCGGCGGCGAGGGCGAGGGCATGAGCTGCCGGATGAACCTCGACTGGACCGCCGGCCACCGCTACACGTTCGAGGTGGCCGCCGAGGGCGACGGCTGGTTCGGCGCCACCGTCACGGACACCGCCACCGGCACCGCGTACAAGCTCGGCTCCATCAAGACCCCGGCCACCGCCATCTCACCCACCGGCATGGTCGACTGGACCGAGTACTTCGAGTGGAACGACCCCCGGGCCACCTGCTACGACCAGCCGTTCAGCGACGCCCGGTTCGGGGTGCCGACCGGCAACGGCGGGACGGTCACCGCCTCGGTCTCGGGGACGTCCGACAGCGGCAACGCCTGTGCGTCGATGACCCGGACGGACGTCGCCGCCGACTCCACGGTCCAGAACCTCGCGATCGGCAACTCGGTGCGCGGCGCGGTGACCGGCCAGGCCGGAAAGTGCCTGGACGCCCTCGGTGGCGTCATGGACGGGGCGGTGGCAGGGATCTTCCCCTGCTCGGGCGGCGCGAACCAGGCCTGGGTGCGGGCGGCCGACGGCACGCTTCGGCTGCCGTCCGACTACTGCCTGACCGCCGAAGGCACCGGCAACGGCGCGGCCGTACGGGTCCGCGACTGCGCGGGTACGGGGGAGGGCGGCGCCGTCACGGACCCGGCCCGGCAGTGGACGTACGGCACGAGCGCCCGCACCCTCGTCAACAAGGCGTCCGGCCGCTGCCTCGACGTCCCCGGCGGTGACATCACGGACGGCACCGCGCTGAACCTGTGGGACTGCGCGGGCGGCGCCAACCAGCAGTGGAACGCGCCGGCGACGTACTAGGCGCATCCGAGCCGCAGCTCCCCGCAGGACCGCCCCAGGCGGTTCCATCGGGGAGCTGCGGCGACTGTTTTCGGCCATGCTCGGTGGGTAATCGACCCCTCCCGGTTTGACAGCGGCCCGTCGCCTGTCGGTGACGGATGTGGTCGAGCCCATGCCTTTCCCGCCGGAACGCCCGGAACATTCCGTACGGTGACGGGCTCGCGTGCTCTCATACGGTCACCGGCCGACGACCCAGGAGGCCAGTCAAGGGCTGTTTCACGCCAATCGTGTGTCCAGATAGCAGGGTTCGAACGCGCGGCCGGAAAGCGGTCGGCATAATCGCGTCCATGTCGATCACGGTTGGGGACGTCGTTGACCTGGGCCGGGGCCTGTACGCATGGCTCCCGCCGAAGCGTGGCTGGGGGCTCGCCAACTGCGGCCTGCTGGTCTCGCCTCGTGGTGCGCTCTGGATCGACACCCCGTACGATCCGGTCCTCGCCGGCCAGTTCCTCGCCGAGAGCACCAAGCGGCTGCCCGACGGGGTCTCCATCGACCGGGTGATCGTCACACACGCCAACGGCGACCACTTCTGGGGCGCGGGCGTGCTCCCGGACGCCGAGATCATCGTGACGCGCGAGGCCAGGGAGCACATCCACTACGAGCCCTCGCCGCAGCAGCAGCACGCGCTCGTGACCGGCGGCGACCGGTCCACCCCGCTCGGCGCCTACCTCGGACGGCACTTCGGGCCCTTCGACTGGTCGCGGACCGAGCCGGTCAGCCCGACCACCTACTTCACCGGCGAGCTCGAACTGAGCCTGGGCGACTACCCCGTGCAGATCACCTCGCTCGCACCCGCGCACACCACGGGCGACCTGATGGTCCATCTGCCCGCCCAGTCCGTCGTCTTCAGCGGCGACATCATCTTCTCCTCGTCCCCGGACCAGCCCGGCGACCACCCGATCCACTGGGAAGGCCCGCTGAGCAACATCATCGGCGCCTGCGAACAGGTCCTCGCCACCGGCGCCGAGACCATCGTCCCGGGCCACGGCCCCGTACTGGACCGGGCCGGGGTACGGGAGCACATCGGCTACCTCGCACACATCCGCGAGCGCGCCCACCACTTCCACGCCGCCGGCGTCCCGTCCATCGACGCGGCCCGCCGGGTCATCGCCGAGAACCGCTACCCCGGTCTGGGGCTGCCCGAGCGGCTGGTGGTGACCATCGGCAGCGAGTACCGGCAGCTCGACGGCTCCGAACGGCCCAGTGTGGTCCAGGTCATGACCGACGTCGCCACGGTCGCGCACGAAGTGGAGCAGGCCAGTGAGACGGCCGGCGCGGCCGGCTGACCGCGCGGTCCCGCACCGCGCCCGCCGGCGGACCGCCCCGACGACAGAAACACGGTAACGGCATGGCATGGATCGTGGCAGTGATCGCCGTCGTCGTCGCGGTGGCGGCGGCCTCGCGCGCGTACCGGGCCGGCCTCTCCGAACAGCAGGCCCTGACCCGCGCCGAACTCGCCGAGCGCCAGTCGAAGGCCGCCGAGGCCCGCACCGCCGCCCTCCTGGACGAGATCAGACAACTCGCGCGCAAGCGGATACCCGCCACCGTCCTCGCCCTCTCCCACTCCAGCGCCTCCGTCCCCGGACTGCGCGAGGCGGCCGAGGTCGACGGCGGCGCCGCCCTGCTGCTCACCGAGGCCGTCCAGGCCGCCCGCACCGCCGTCCTGGAGGAGCGCGGACGCGTCGACGCGGCGGCCCGCGCGGCGATGCGCGGCACATCGGCCAAGATCCAGTCCCTGCTGAACCAGTCGCAGCAACTCCTGCACGAACTCCAGCACGAGTACGACGACCCCCGCATCCTCCAGCTCGACTTCCGCAACGAACTGGCGCTGCGCCGCACCCAGTCCACCGCCGTCCTCTGCGACGCCTGGCCCGGCCTCGCCCGGCAGAACTCCCCGCTGGTCGAGATCGTCCTCGGAGCCCAGTCGAGGGTCGCCGGCTACGAACGGATCAAGGTCGCCAACCACCTGCGCGACGAACGGCTCGCGCTCGTCGCCCGCGCCGCCGAACCCCTCGCCATCGCCCTCGCCGAACTGCTGGCCAACGCCACCGCGTACTCCCACCCGGACACCGATGTGCAGGTCACCATCCAGCAGAGCGGCGGCCGAGGCGCGTTCCTGGTCGTGGACGACGCCGGTATCGGCATGGACGAGGACGCACTGGCGCGGGCCCGCGCCCTGCTCGCCGGCCCCTCCGAGGTGCTCCTGACCGAACTGGGCGACCCGCCGCAGACCGGCTTCGCCGTCGTCGGCCGGCTCGTCGTGCAGTACGGCTTCGACTGCCACATCGAGGGGTCCCCATTCGGCGGGATGCGCACGATGCTGCGCGTCCCCGCCCACCTGCTCACCGTGCTGGACGAGGACCGCGACCTCTCCGCCCTCGCCCCGACACCCGTCACGGCCGCAGCCCAGCCCGAACCGGCCGCCTCCCGGCCCGTCGCCGACGCGGCGCCGCGGAGCCCGGCCGAGCCCGCCGAGCTGCCCAGCCGGCGCCGGCGCGCGCCGCGCCGTACCCCCGCACCGGCCAAGGCCACCGAACCGTCCGCCGGACAGGTGCCCCGTACACCGGAACAGGCCGGGGCTTCCTGGGCGGCCCTCCAGCAGGGCACCCTCAACGGCAGGAGCGTCACCGGGCGGAAAACCGCACCGGACACCGGCGCCCACGACCACCAGGACGACCAAGGAGACGACGAGACGTGAGCGCCCCCAGCCCCACCTCAGGCGACCTCGCATGGGTGCTGACCCCGCTGCTGGAGCTTCCCGGAGTCCAGCATGCCGTGGTCGCCACCGGTGACGGCCTTGTCGAAGGCGCCTCGCCCGGCCTCGACCGGGCCTCCGGCGAACGGGTCGCCGCGATGACCGCCACCCTGCACGCCGCGGCCCGCGCCTTCACGACCGCCTTCACCGACGTCGAGGCCCCGCAACTGGCCCAGACGGTGGTCGAGTCGGACCTGGGCTTCGCCGTCGTCGTACCGGCGGGACGCAACACGACACTCGCCCTGTTCGCCGAACCCGGCGCCAAACTCGGCGACATCGCCTACCAGATGCAGGTGCAGGTCACCGCGCTCACCCGGGCGATGCACGCACCCGCCCGCCAATCGGACACCGCCGCCCGGCCATGACCCCCGGCCCAGCACGCCGTCTGATCCCCGCCTATCTGGTCACCGGCGGCCGGTCCCGGCCCGCCGGCCCCGCGCTCGACCGGCTCGCCGTCCTCGTGCGCACCGACGCCGCCGTGCCCGAGGACGCCGGTTCGCAGGCGCGCAGACTCTGCGCCCTGCTGGAACCGGGCGCGCTCACCGTCGTCGAGTGCGCGGCCCATCTGGACCTGCCGGTCAGCGCCACCCTGTTCCTGGCCACGGATCTCGCGGCCACCGGACTTCTGCTCACCCGACCGCCGATACCCAGTGCCGGGGAGATCGACCGGTCGCTCGTCGAGAGGCTGCTCGTTGGACTCCGCTCCCTGCCCTGACCGGACCGGCGTCGGCTATCTGCCGGCCGCCGCCCGGACCCTGATGAAAATCGTCGTCACGGGTCCCTTCGGCGTGGGCAAGACGACCCTGATCCGTACGCTCTCGGAGATCGCCACCCTGCACACCGAAGAGGCGATGACCCAGTCCAGCACGCGGTTCGACTCCACCGCCGGACTCCCCGACAAGAGCACCACCACGGTCGCCATCGACTTCGGACGCCTGACCGTCCAGGACGACCTGGTGCTCTACATGTTCGGCACACCGGGCCAGGAACGGTTCCTGCCGCTGTGGGAGGACATCGCCCGGGGCGCGCTCGGCGCGCTCGTCCTGGCCGACACCCGGCGGCTCGCCGACTCCTTCACCGTCATGGACATGGTCGAGGAGCAGGGCCTGCCGTACGCCGTCGCGGTGAACCGGTTCTCCGACGCGCCCGCGCACAGCGACGAGGTGCTGCGCAAGCACCTCGACCTGGACGCCACGACCCCGCTCATCCAGTGCGACGCGCGCGAACGCCGCGGCAGCGTCGACGCCCTGATCGCGCTGGCCGAACACGTGCTGACCCGCATGCCGCCGCCCGAGGACGCCTCATGAGCCCGTACGCACCGCCGCCGAGGCCCCTCGCGCTGTTCGGCCCCGCCTTCGCGGCCGACCCGCAGGGCCACTACCGCGCCCTGCGCGAGCACGGCCCGCTCGCACCCGTACGCATCGCCCCCGACATCGAGGCGATGCTCGTCACCGACTACCAGGCCGCCGTCGACCTGCTGCGCGACACCCACACCTTCAGCAAGGACCCACGCGCCTGGCAGGCGACCGTTCCGCCGGACTCACCGGTGCTGCCCGTGCTCGGCCACCGCCCCACCGCGCTGTTCAGCGACGGCGCGGTGCACACCCGCTATCGCGAGGCCATCAACGACAGCCTGGCCCTGATCGAACCCCACGTCCTGCGCGCCGAGGTCGCCCGGGTCGCCCGGCAGCTGATCGGCGGGTTCGCCGCCACCGGGAGCGGCGACCTCATCGCCCAGTACGCACGCCGGCTCCCGATGCACATCTTCGTCACCTGGTTCGGCGCCGACCCCGACGACGGCGACCGCATCGTGGACGGCATCGCCGGCATGATGAACTCCGCCGAGGACGCCGCCGCCGCGTACGCCGACCTCGTCGACGTCGTCACCCGCCTCGTCGCCGACCGCCGCGCGAAGCCGCGCCGCGACCTGACCTCGCACTTCCTCGCCCACCCCGCGGGGCTCGACAACGACGAGACGGTGCGTCAGATCACGCTGGTGATGAGCGCGGGCAACGACCCCATGACCAACCTGATCGGCAACTCGATCCTCCACATGCTCACCGACGAGCGGTACGCGGGATCGCTGCACGGCGGCGCGATGACGGCCCACGAGGCGATCAACGAGGTGCTGTGGCGCGACCCGCCGATCGCCAACCTGGCGGCCCACTACCCACGCCATGACACCGAGTTCCACGGGGTACGGCTGCGCGCCGGGCAACTCGTCCTGGTCTCCTACGCGGCAGCCAACGGCCAGTCCGCCCCGCCCGTCCTCGACGACGGGGTCCGTTCCGGGGCCAGCGCCCACTTGTCCTGGTCGGTCGGACCGCACCGGTGCCCCGCCAAGCAGCCCGCCCTGCTCATCGCGATGACGGCGATCGAACAGCTCACCAGCCTCCTGTGCGACGCGGAACTCGCCGTTCCGGCCGAAGAACTGCTGTGGCGGCCCGGCCCGTTCCACCGCGCGCTGGCCCACCTGCCGATCCGCTTCACCCCGCTCAACACCATCGCGCCCGTCATCCCGCCCGCCGAGCCCGCGGGACTTCGGACATGATTCCGGCGGGGTCGGCCGTTCCTGAGCCGTGTCGCTCGTAGGCCGAACGGGTGAGGGAGGGGACAATCGCCCGATGAACAGTGAGCGCGACCGGCACAACGCCGACCGATGTGCGGACGGGGTGGTCCGGTGAGCAGGTACGACAGGTACGACGTCACGGACGAGCAGTGGGAGGGGCTGGCCCAGGTCGTACCGCTGCGCAGCCGCAACGAGTGGCCCTCCCGGGTGGATCACCGCACCGTCTCCGACGAGGCGGAGAGCGCCGAGCAGCGGCGCATGGTGGTGCTGCGGGTCCAGGTCTTCGCCGACGCCCGCGAGGTCGCCGAATACCTGGTCGCCCAGGTGCCGGTGCTGCTCGACCTGACGAGCGCGGAGAGCGATGTGGCCAAGCGCATCCTGGACTTCGCCAGCGGTGTCGTCTTCGGCCTCGGCAGCGGAATGCACCGGGTGGACCGGAACGTCTTCCTGCTGTCGCCCATCGGCATGGAGGTCGAGGGGACCACGGCGGCGGGGGTGCCGGGCGCGTAGGCCTCTCCCTCAGCCCGTACGGGGCGGGAGTCCGTACGGGAGGATGCCGTCCCGGTCCGACGAGCGGCCGGGACGGCTGGTAGACCTGACGCCGTGACGGAACTCGACGTACGCGCCCTCCAGCAACGGCTCGCCGCCTTCGCGGCCGCACGCGACTGGGAGCGGTACCACACCCCCAAGAACCTGGCGTCGGCGCTGAGTGTCGAGGCCGCGGAACTCGTGGAGATCTTCCAGTGGCTGACGCCCGAGCAGTCGGAGCGGGTGATGGAGGACCCGGCGACCGCGCCCAGGGTGGCCGACGAGGTCGCGGACGTGCTGGCGTATCTGCTCCAGTTCTGCGAAGTGCTGGGCATCGACGTGCTGGCGGCGCTGGCGGCCAAGATCGAGCGGAATGAGGGACGTTTTCCGGTTCCGGGGCCGGCGGAAGGCAAAGATCGTCACTCTTCGGAGTGATCGATTTATTCACACTCGATTGAGTGTCCACAGATTTCCGAAATCCTCTGGCCTTTCGGTACCACCGCCCTCACTGTGGGTAATGGAAGTGGTGAGCGGGATTTCGCGTCGAACGGGGGCAATCGATGGAAGCGGAGCGGCTGGTAGCGGTCATCAGGCGGGCCCTGGCCCAGAGCCGGGACACGCCGGACATCATCGCCGAGGCCTGGCAGGCCCAGGCCCTGGCACAGGCGGTCGGCAGCCGGCTGGCCGCGAGCGGCCCCAAGGAGTTACGGGGCGAGGCGCGCGCCCTCAGCGAGATCGGCGGCCGGAGCAGCGGCGCGCTCGACCACCCGGCGGCCCGCGCCGGGGTCGCCCGAGCGGCCCGCCTCTCCGAGGTCGCCGACCCGCGTGAGGCCCTGACCGGTCTGGGCGCGCTGCTGGGGGAGGTGGGGATAGCCCTGGTCGGGGTGGCGTGCGAGACCGACGAGCAGAGTCTGTACTGGCAGTGCATGGAGGCGATCGACGCCGCCGACGAGTCGACGGACCGGGTGCGCTCCATGCTCCGGCTGCTCGACGAGCGGGACCGTGAGCGGCAGGACCGCCGGGACCGCGGCCGGGAGCGGGACGGCCCGCACGGGGTGCTCCACGGCCCGGCGGGGCCGATGGGCCCGGCAGGCCCGGTCACCGGCATCCAGTGAGCCGGCCCGCCCCGGGAGGGCGGCGGCGTGCGGGCGGGGTCGGAAGAGGGGGACCGGGGCGAGTGGGTGCAGGATGGAGGCATGGATCTTCGCATCTTCACCGAGCCCCAGCAGGGGGCGAGCTACGACACCCTCCTCACCGTCGCCAAGGCCACCGAGGACCTCGGCTTCGACGCCTTCTACCGCTCCGACCACTATCTGCGCATGGGGCAGGGCGACGGGCTCCCCGGCCCGACGGACGCCTGGATCACCCTGGCCGGGCTGGCGCGGGAGACCAAGCGCATCCGCCTCGGCACGCTGATGACTGCCGGTACGTTCCGGCTGCCCGGCGTGCTCGCCATCCAGGTGGCGCAGGTCGACCAGATGTCCGGCGGGCGTGTCGAACTGGGCCTGGGAGCCGGCTGGTTCGAGGAGGAGCACAAGGCGTACGGCATCCCGTTCCCCAAGGAGAAGTTCGGCCGGCTGGAGGAGCAGCTGGCGATCGTCACCGGGCTGTGGGCGACCGAGGTCGGCAAGACGTTCAGCTATGACGGCACGTACTACCAGCTGACCGACTCGCCCGCGCTCCCCAAGCCGGCGCAGGCCAAGGTGCCGGTGCTGATCGGAGGCCACGGCGCGAAGCGCACGCCGAGGCTCGCCGCCCAGTACGCCGACGAGTTCAACATCCCCTTCGCCGGCCTGGAGGACAGTGACAAGCAGTTCGGCCGGGTCAGGGAGGCGGCCGAGGCGGCGGGCCGTCGCGCGGACGACCTGGTGTACTCCAACGCACTGGTGGTCTGCGTCGGCCGGGACGACGCGGAGGTCGCTCGCCGGGCCGCCGTCATCGGCCGTGACGTGGCCGAGCTGAAGGCCAACGGACTGGCCGGCTCGCCCGCCGAAGTGGTCGACAAGATCGGCCGGTACGCGGCGATCGGCGCCTCCCGGATCTACCTCCAGGTACTCGACCTCGACGACCTGGACCACCTGGAGCTGATCGCGGCGCAGGTCCAGTCCCAGCTGACCTGAGCGAGGAGCCCCTGATGTCACCCGCCCGCGCTCCGGGCCCTGCGGCCGGGGCGCCGTCCCGGCCTCTCGGGGCCGTCCTCGCCGAGGGGAGGGCCCTCGTGCTCGACGGCGGGCTCTCCAACCAGCTGGAGGCGCAGGGCTGCGATCTGTCCGACGCGCTGTGGTCCGCCCGGCTGCTCGCCGACGGGCCCGAGCAGATCGAGGCGGCGCACGCGGCCTATGTGCGGGCGGGTGCGCAGGTGCTCATCACGGCCAGCTATCAGGCGGGCTTCGAGGGGTTCGCGCGGCGCGGGATCGGGAGGGCGGAGGCGGCCGGGCTCTTCGCCCGCAGCGTGGAGCTGGCCCGGCGGGCGGCCGGTGCGGTGGAGCGGGACGTCTGGGTGGCGGCCTCGGTCGGCCCGTACGGGGCGGTGACGGCGGACGGCGCGGAGTACCGGGGCCGCTACGGGCTCACGGTCCGGGAGCTGGAGCGCTTCCACCGCCCCCGGATCGAGGCGCTGGCCGCCGCGGGGCCGGACGCGCTGGCGCTGGAGACGGTGCCGGACATGGATGAGGCGGAGGCGCTGCTGCGGGTGGCGGGGGAGTGCGGGCTGCCGGTCTGGCTCTCCTACACCGTGGCCGGGGGCCGGACCCGGGCCGGGCAGCCGCTGGACGAGGCGTTCGCCCTGGCCGCGGGGTGCGGCCAGGTGATCGCCGCCGGGGTGAACTGCTGCGACCCGGCCGACGCGGACGCGGCCGTCCGGACGGCCGCCGAGGCCACCGGAAAGCCGGTCGTCGTCTACCCGAACAGCGGCGAGCGCTGGGACGCCGCGGCAGGGCGCTGGGCGGGCGGAGCCACATTCGACCCGGGCCGGGCCGCTGCCTGGCGGGATGCCGGTGCCCGGCTGGTCGGCGGCTGCTGCCGGGTCGGCCCGGCGACCATCGCGGAGCTGGCCACCGCACTCGGCGGAGGGGGCGGAGCGGGGGAGGGAGGGGAGGGCGGGGCGGGAGGGTAATTCCCTGGTGGGAGGGGGCCGACCGGACCATACTCAAACGCGTGTTCCTGACGATCAGTACAACCGGCACCCCGGAGCGTCCCGCCACCGATCTCGGCTTCCTGCTGCACAAGCATCCCGGGAAGGCGCAGGCGTTCTCCACTTCGCACGGCACCGCGCACGTCTTCTACCCCGAGGCGTCCGACGAGCGGTGCACAGCGGCGCTGCTACTGGAGGTGGATCCCGTCGCCCTGGTGCGGCGGGGCAAGGGCAAGGGCCGGGGCGGTGCCCCCGACGCGGCGCTCGCCCAGTACGTCAACGACCGCCCCTACGCGGCCTCCTCGCTGCTGTCCGTCGCGATGAGCACCGTCTTCAAGTCCGCGCTGAGCGGTGCCTGCAAGGCGATGCCCGAGCGGGCCGAGGCTCCGATGGAGCTGCGGATCGAGGTGCCCGCCCTGCCGGCCCGTGGTGGTGCCGAGCTGGTGCGGAAGCTTTTCGGGCCGCTCGGCTGGTCCCGGGTGGACGCGGTGGCCGTGCCGCTGGACGAGAGGTTCCCGGAGTGGGGCGACTCGCGCTACGTACGGCTGGTGCTGGAAGGGGAGTTGCGGCTCGCGGACGCGCTGCGCCAGCTGTACGTCCTGCTGCCGGTGCTGGATGACGCCAAGCACTACTGGGTGGCGCCCGACGAGGTCGACAAGCTGCTGCGGGCGGGTGAGGGGTGGCTTGCCGAGCACCCCGAGCACAAGCTCATCACCAGCCGGTACCTTTCGCGGCGCTGGGGGCTGACGCGGGAGGCGATGCAGCGGCTGGAGCTGGTACGGCTCGCCGAGTCGGACGACCTCGATGTCGAGAGCATCGACAACGCCGTCGACGAGAGCGCCGACACCGAGGAGCGGCCGGTGCCGCTCGCCGTGCGGCGGCGGGACGCGATCCTGGCGGCGCTCACCGCCGCCGGGGCGAGCCGGGTGCTCGACCTCGGCTGCGGGCAGGGGCAGTTGGTGCAGGCGCTGCTGAAGGACACGCGGTTCGAGGAGATCGTCGGCGTCGACGTCTCGATGCGTGCCCTGACCATCGCCTCGCGCCGGCTGAAGCTGGACCGGATGGGGGAGCGGCAGGCCGCCCGGGTGACGCTGCGCCAGAGTTCGCTCACCTACACGGACAAGCGGCTCAAGGGGTATGACGCGGCGGTGCTCAGCGAGGTGATCGAGCACGTCGACCTGGCGCGGCTGCCCGCCCTGGAGTTCGCCGTGTTCGGTTCGGCGCGCCCCCGCACCGTGCTGGTGACCACGCCGAACGTCGAGTACAACGTCCGCTGGGAGACCCTCCCGGCCGGGCACGTCCGCCACGGCGACCACCGCTTCGAGTGGACCCGGGCAGAATTCCGGGACTGGGCGGGCGAGGTGGCAGGCCGGCACGGGTACGACGTGGAGTTCCTGCCGGTGGGTGAGGACGACCCCGAGGTGGGTCCGCCCACCCAGATGGCCGTGTTCACGGTGGCCAGGACCGACGAGACCGAGAAGGAGGCGAAAGCCGCATGACCAGGACCGGAAACACCGGCCACACCCCCGGACCGTCCGAGCCCACCGGAGGCACCGGCCGCACCGAGCCCTCGGAACCCACAGGACGCACCCGGCGCACCGAGCCGTCGGCGCCCACCGCACCCACCGACCTGTCGGACCCCACCGCGCCCACCGCGCGCACCGACCTGTCGGACCCCACCGCACCCACCACGCGCACCGGCCCGTCGGACCCCACCGAGCCCACCGCGCCCGCTGCCCGTGCCGGGCGTGTCCTGCCGGTGACCGATACTGGTAACCCGGGCTATTGGAAGTTGCGGAATGGCCGATCTCTCTCAGCCTGGCGCGAGCTGCTTGTGTGCACGAGTCCTGGGGCGGACGTTGGCCGGCTTGGGTTAGTTGGCCTCCCCCAGGTAGCTCAGGGCTTGGCGGAAGTCATCGAGGGCGCGCCTGAACTCGCCGGCGGCGGTGTGGAAGGTCGATCGGTCGATCAGGATCCTCGCCAGTGTTCGCGGTCCCTCCACCGGGTCGTGCTGAGACAGCCGACGGGCCAGGCCCACTCCGTCGTCGAACAGGGAGCCCACCCGCTCCACGAACAGATGGGTGCGGTGCTCCCAGTAAACGGCGGAGCGGACAGTGAGAACCCGATGCAGGCGGACCAGTTCGGCCAGATGCCGGTCCGGATCCTCAGCGGCTCGCGGAGCAAGGGCGTCCACCTCTTCACGGAGGGCATGACGGCTGTCGAAGTAGCGCTGCTTGGTGTCGGGCGACCACCGCATGGCCACAGCCCCCGAAGGCGGACGCGGTCCATCGGACGCAGGCCGATCGCTGTCGGCGCCGGACATGGTCAGCAGCACCGCCCAGAACGACGCCTGGTAGCCACTCCAGGAATTGCGCTCACCGGTGTCTGCCAACTCCGTCAGCAAGGCGAGTGCATCCTGCCGCACGTGAGCCGCCTGCTCGCCTCGGCCGTGGGCGTCGAGCATCCGTGCGTACCCGATGAGCGAGTAGAGATGGCAGGCTATCGGGCCGCTGTCGTTCGCGGCTTCGGCCGCTTCCATGCCGACGAGTGTCTCGAACGCGGCGAATGCTTCGCCGAACCGGCCGGCGTCATGGAGAGCGGCGATCCACTCGAGGAGTGACCAGGCGAGAGCCCCACTGCGGGGCCCGTGGGGCAGGATCGCAGTGACCAACTCGGTCATGGCATCGGCAGCCTCGGCGTACCGGCCTTCCTCGGAAAGGCCGGCAGCCCAGTCTTTCAGTCCTTGGACCGCGGAGTTTCCGGTCACTTCGGCCTGCGCGCGGCCAATGGCGAGCATCTCGGCGCGCATGGCAAGTCCTTCTGCGCGTCGGCCCGCCATGTACAGCTGTCGCTGGCACGAGTCGAGGGCCTGGTACAGAACATCGGCCCGGGCAGTCTCGGCCGGGTCGATGGACCGCGCAGCGGCCACTGCCTCCTCGCACAGCGCGAGCGAGGACGGATGCCACTTGCCGACGCTGGTGTCGTAGCTCAGACGTTGCAGCGCCCTGGCCAAGAGAGGAAGGTACGCGGCGGGGCTGACCTGGGAGAGCACCCGG
The DNA here is from genome assembly GCF_000373645.1 of Streptomyces sp. ATexAB-D23. Lineage (GTDB taxonomy): Bacteria > Actinomycetota > Actinomycetes > Streptomycetales > Streptomycetaceae > Streptomyces > Streptomyces castrisilvae. Next base: position 22,937 of record NZ_KB892020.1, read on the forward strand.
TAGGCGTCGACTTCCTCGTGCGGCGTGCGGCGTCCCGACGCGAGCAGCACATTCCGCGCTCGCACGATGTCGTCCTGATCGACTTTCCCCGAGTGATTCATAGCGGAGATTCTGGGCGCCCAGAGAGGGTCGAACAAGGCAGGTTGCATGTGCCGTTCCTCCTACGAAAACACCCTCTGACCTGTCATGATGGGTGTGACATCACCCCTCGGGGTGTACTGGTACTGAGATTGAACGCGTGGTGTCGTAGGGGGTGACGGCTGGCCGTTGGCTGCGGTATCACCGAAGGTATGCGGTATCCACAAGGGGGCGGGCTGACCGCCGAACGGCAGGCGTTCCGCGAGGAGTTACGGCTGCGGGCGGCCGAGCGGTTCGCTCTGGGCGAGGGCAGTACAGCGATCGCCAGAGATCTGCGGGTGAGTGTCCGCTCGGTCCAGCGGTGGCGTCACGCGTGGGCCGAGGGCGGCCCGCGATCCCTGCGGTCGCAGGGGCCGGCGTCCCTCCCAAGGCTGAGCGGTCGGCAGTTCGCTCAGCTGGAGGCGGAGCTGGCCAAGGGGCCGGCCGCGCATGGCTGGGAGGACCAGCGCTGGACGCTGGCCCGGGTCAGGACGGTGATCGGCCGGCGCTTCCATCTGACGTACACGATCCAGGGTGTGCGGAAGCTGTTGGTGCGTAACGGCTGGTCCTGCCAGGTCCCGGCCCGCAGAGCGATGGAGCGGAACGATGACGCGGTCGCGGGGTGGGTCAAGGAGGTGTGGCCCCGCGCGGAAGGTTAGCGGCGGCCCGTGGGGCCTGGCTGGTCTTCGAGGACGAAGCCGGCTTCTCCATGACGCCGCCGCACGCGAAGACGTGGTCGCCACGCGGCCGCACCCCGGTGGCCCGGGTCCGCGGCCGTTCCCGCCGCCAGCTCTCCATCGCCACGCTGACCTGCTACAAACCCGGCCACCGATCGAGGCTGATCTACCGGCCGCGACGGGACGACGGCAACCGTGACGGGCGCAAGAGCTTCTCCTGGCGCGACTACCGGGACCTGCTGATCGCCGCCCACCAGCAGCTCGACGGCCCCCTCGTGCTCATCTGGGACAACCTCAACGTCCACAAAGCCGCAGGTCTTCGGGAGTTCGCCGCATCCCGCGATTGGCTGACCATCTACTACCTGCCGCCCTACGCACCCGACCTCAACCCCGTCGAAGGCATCTGGTCCCTCCTGCGGCGCGGCTGGCTCTCCAACGTCGCTTTCAGCACCCCAGAACACCTCGTCCAGACCGTCCGGCGCGGCCTGCGGCACATCCAGTACCGCAGCCACCTCATAGACGGCTGCCTCACCGAGACCGGCCTGACCATCAGACCCACCTGACCAGCAGCACGACATTCCGAGTTCAACCTCAGTAACCCCGGCTAACAGAACCTGCGGAATGAGATCTGCCCAGGCTCACTCCATGTCTTGATAGTTTTGACGTTCAAGACGTGGAGGCGTGAGTCGTGATTGAGGTTCCGACCCCCACGGGGGAATGCTTCTGTGGATGTGGATCCGTTGCGAGGCCCGGCAACTACTTCAGGCAGGGCCACGACAAGAAGGCGGAAGGCGATCTCAACGCCCTCTACCACGGTGATCGCGTCGTCCAAAGGCTAGTCGACAGGGGCTTCGGGCCCGGCGGTCAGAACCTGCACCAGGCGGCGATCGATGGCGGGGTGCGAGAAGCGTGCGGCGTGGTTCCGAACTGCCCGGCCAGTGGTAGGCCGGGCAGCGCTGAGCTGAGAAGGCACCGGGCGACGCATCAGAAGCCTGCCGACGGCTGATCCCTAGGCACCCCACCCCGGTAGCAATAGCGGTCGGTCTGGGGGCACTTGGTCAGATATCATTTCCGATGACAGCGTGGCAATCAGGGGCCGTGCCCGAGCTCCTGACGCTGGTCTCGTGGGCCAATCTGGCTCTGAAGCTTCTCTATCCCAGCACTACGAAGCCGACTCGGCAGGCGAGACGTAGGTAGGCGGCTGGACACCTTCCTCATGTGGAGTTGTCCACGTATGTGATCTGCGTTGTTGCCGTTTTCGCCCTGGTGGTCCAGGAGCTGTTGGACGACACGGGCGGCGGGCGCGGCGCCGACACGGACACTGACGAGGACGGTAATGGCTGAGAACGTGAGACGACATAGCTGGGAGGGCGACACCCGTGCCTTCGGCGTCGCCGAGGTCGTCGTGGGCGGGCTGATCGTGTTCTGTGTCGTGGCCGCGGTCCTGCACTCTGACTCGAAGAAGGCTGGGCGGGCCCTGAAGATTCTGCCGATGCTGCTTGGGTTCGCGACTTCAATTCGGGAGTAGTCTCCTTGGACGGAGCTCGGACCCGCGTGTCGGGTTCGAGCCCGTTGTTCGTTCACGCCCGAGGGTGAGGCCGCGGAATGGCCGTGGGTCGGGAAGGGATCATCGTCCGAAGCGCATGTCCCCGTCCTCGTCTTCATACGGGCTGAGGTAGTCCTCAGGGTTGTCGTCAAGGGGAACGTCGCCAGCCAGGTCTCCCAGGTGCCAGAGCATCTCGCCTTCCACCTCAAGATCGCAGGCAGAGCAGGCGAAGACATGGGTAACGAGGTAGGCGCCCTCTCTGCCCACCTCCACTTCGCCGGCCAACCAGCCCTGTGAGTCACACGCGGGGCACTGTTGGGGCACTTCTCGTGCCATGCCGACGGCTGGGTGACTGGTGATTGTGGCGAGGACGACTTTTCGTTCGCTGTCGGACAGGTGCCCGAAGCGCTGCCAGAAGATCGATCGCGCATTGACAAGCATGGTCTCCACGTCGACGCGGGTTTGCTTGACCTGCTCTTCGATCAGCCTGTCGTGCAGAGCACGGTAGGGCCCCCAGTAGGTTTCGGGATCGATCTTCAGTTCTTCGAGAATGGGATCTGTCAGCCGCAGGCAGGTGGTGAAAACGGTTTGGACTTCGGCAAGATCGTGGATACCGCTGTGCGCGACGCCGTTGCGGGCATTCGCGACTGGCATGAAAGCTCGCTGATCGATCGGGATCTGCTTGCGCAAGATCTTGTGCACTCGGGCATGCGCTTCCATCAGGCCGATTGTCTTCGCCCGGCTTGCTGGGGCGGACGCGTGCGTGCCGTGGCCGGTGGCGTGGAGCAGCGAGTCGAAGTCCTTGGCCTCGACTATCAGCGCCGGGTGCAGGGACGCGAGGTAAGCCTTGAGGAGGTGCTCGGCGGCGATCCCTGCATGGTGAACCGCGAAGTCGTAGGAGTCGGCCCCCTGCGAGAACGCCGTGAGCGCCGCGTTCATCCACCTCTGTGAGGAGAGCTTGAGCTGTTCGGCGTGCATGGAGTGGACTCTAGGCTTGCCGGGACAGTGGTACGACCTGCTTTAGGGCTCAACCCCGTGAGGGCGGTCAGTCCGGGATCTCTGCCGGCAGGGCGAAGCTAACTTGCTGAGACCGTTACGACTTGGTGGACGAACCCGATCGCCGACTCGACGCGAGTGCGGATTCCCGACAGTTCCGTGATGGTGAAGCGCCCCGCGTGTCCATGCGTGCCGTCATTGAACGTCCGGAACAGCGACAGCAAGTTCTTGACGTCCTCGTTGACGAGGTTCGTGATGCCGTCGTCAGCCACGCCGTGTCGGCGGAGGAGGTAACTGATCTTGGCTTTGCGGGTCGGCGCACCCCTGTCGGTCACCTCGCAGGCCGGTTCCTCTTGCTTGACCTCTGCGTCAGGGGCCGAGCTGTCCAGCATGGTGATGATCACTTCGCGCGCACTGGTGCAGAAGTGCCGAGCGGCGTCCGGGTTGTGCGGACTCAGTGCATAGAGAGCCCCTGTCCACCGGTTGACGAGGTCTTGGCCGAAGGCCGCGAGTTCGGTGGCCATTGAGGGGGCTCGGAGCTCATCCTCGGTGGGGTCATCCTCGGGGGCCCCGTCGCCGTCGAGCGCGTTGACCAGGTACACACTGTTCGCTGTCTCGTCGCTGGCAAGGTCCAAGAACCGCTGGGCAGTTGGCGAAACAGCACGCGATGCCAGGCTGGACTCGACCGTGCTGTACGTCTGAACGAGAGTGGCTGTCGAAGCCCGGTAAGTGCTGAAGGTTGTACTTGTGGGCCGAGCGTTGAGGCGCGCAATCTCCTGGTTGATGCGCCGTCGCTGGTTCTCGACCTGGCGGTTGTGAGCGCGCGCCTTCGAGTTGTAGCTGCGCACCTCGCGGTTGTAGTCGTTGACCGCCTTCTTCACCGCGGCGTTGTAGTTGCGCACCTGGCGGTTGTAGTTGTCGATGGCACGTTTTTGTTCACGCTGGGCCTTCTGCGCGGCAGCCCGGAACTGTGCGGGAGTCATTCTGCGGACCATGTTGTCCAGTATGAGGGGTGGGACTGACAGCCGAACGGCGTTTAGGCGGTGGCGGCTTTGGAGCCAGCTCCCGGCAGTTGCACAACGCCTGCTGCCGGTGGCTGGGCGAGGATTCTCAGGTGCTCTCACCTCGGCTGTCAGTCCTTGCGGTGTGCCATGCGGGCAACCTCGGCTGCGTAACTCGGGCGAGTGTTTCCGGCTTCTTGGGACCAGAGTGTGGCGGTGTTGAGGTTGAGGCCGAGGAGTCGGCTGAGGACCACGGAGGGCAGCTGCCCGGCAAGGTCCATGAGCGCGGTGGCTCGACCGGCCCGGGTGGGAATCCCGAGTCGGCCGAGTCGGCCCGTGAGATGCATGGGACTGATCGGTCGCCCGGGGAGGCCGCCGGGGAAGAGCCAGGGATGGGTGTCGGTGTGACCGACGACCGCCATCCCTTTGCGGGTGACGACGAGTTCGCGAATCAGCGTGCTCAGGGGCTCCGGGATCTCGACAGGGCGTGTTCCCAGCATGAGATGGAGGCGTTCGCCGGTGTCGGTGACCTGTGCCGTTGTGAGGTTCGCGATGCGGGTACAGGGCTGACCGTAGAGCAGGACAAGGCAGCCGGCGACGCGGTCGATGGTCGCGAGTTCGGTGTCGTGCAGGAGACGGCGGCTCAGGCGCCATCGCTGATCGGGTTCTGGGAGTCTCGCCTGGCCCCGGGTGCTTCGGTGAGGGGGGATGGCGACGCCGTGGGCCTGGCCGCGGTCCACGTTCCAGACCAGGAAGTTGCGAGCGTCGAATTTCTCCCGGCCGCCTGAGGCGAGCCAGGCATCGATGTCGTGCTGGGTGCAAGCAGACAGGGTTGTGCCGCGGCCGTGGAGCCAGTCGAGCAGACGGATAGCCGCCCGGACGTTGCCCTGGGCGGTGACCATCTGGCCGTGGGTGAGCGGGCGCCGGGCGGACCGCTGCCGCAGTCGGCGTAGGAGGAACCAGACCGCAAAACTTTGCAGGTCACGCCGTTCATCAGAGTCTTCGACCTGTTGAAGGGTCGGCTCAAGCCATCGCTCGAACCGGGCGAGGAACTCGTCTCGCTCGGGAAGCGCCGCGTTGGCGACCAGGATGGCGCGGAGGTAGCGCACCGCCTTCGAGTCGGTCACGTTGTCCAGCGTCTCGTGGGTGACCGGACCCGACCCCGTAGCGAGGATGGACAGCAGATGACGAGGCCCGGAACGTGACAGCCAGAGCAGGACGGAGGAGGGCTCACTGTTGGCGACGGCGGTGACGATGGGCTCCAGTTGCAGGCGCATGGTCCCGTCAGGGCCCGCCAGCAGGCTGCGAAGCTGTCGCGGTGCGGCGCATCGGGCGCAGAGTCCGAAGTGGTGGAGCCGTTCGACGACGCCGCACTCGACGCAGGCGGAGAACGACACGGGATCGTTCGGATAGCAGCTCTTGCAGAGGGGACCGCTGTGGGTGCGTCCATGGACTCGGCGGACTCTGCCGCAGTTCGAGCACGGTTCTGTGCGCCGAGAGCAGGACTCGCAGAGCGGGTTTCCATCGTCGGTGCGGGCCCAGACGGGGCGGGTAGTGCCGCAGTTGGCGCAGGGCTCCGGGTTGAGGCGGGCTGTGCAGCTGGGGCAGCGTGGTGAATCGGTGTTGGCGTGATGGCAGGGCTTGTGGATACCGCAGACGGAACACGTCGCCAGGGGCGGCCGCCAGCAGCGTTTGCAGAGAGCGGCACCGTCTTCGGTGCGGTGAGCGGCGATAGCGAGCCGCCCGCACTCAGCACAGGTTTCGTGGTTGACCGGATCACGGCGGAGGCAGGTTGTGCAGAGAGGTTCTCCTTGGGGCGTGCGGGCGGCGACGGGCATTGGTCGGTGACAGCCTGAGCACGGCTGAAGCCGTGTCTGGTCGTAGCAACGGCGGCAACAACGAGCGCCGTCCCGGCGGAACCTCAGCGCAACTGAACGGTGGCAGAACGGGCAGGCTGGCAAGACGACGCTGCGGGCGCCATGAGCGATCAGCTCCTCGATGAGCGCCACCACCCGGGTTGATCCGTAGGCTCCCAGCCCGGACAACAGCTCAGGACGACGGGAAAGTTCCTCGGCGACCTTGCGGCGCTGGAAAGGCAAAGGCAGGGCCAACTCAACGACGTATTTGATGAGTTGACTGTCGAGGCCCGTGTCCATCTCCTCAAGGACGGCGCAGATCACTTCAACGTCGCCTGTCTCCTTGGGCCGGTGCCGGTGGCAGCGGGGACGCCCCTCCCGGTCCTGCCCGGAAACCTGCCGAGTCTGGCCGCAGACAGCGCAGGGGCGACGCTTTACTCCGCTGAGCAGGTTGCCGCAGTGGGAGCAGAGCCGCCTGTCCCCGTCTGTGCGAAGCAGCGGCTTGGTCTTGCCGCAATCGGCGCATCGCGGCAGGACGAGACGGGAGGCGCCGTGCGCCAGCAGAGTGCGTACCAGCAGTTCGACGAGGCGAGGTCCCTCCGGGCGCCCGGAGGCCAGCAGGTCAGGGGTGGATTCCAGGGCCTGGGCCAGCCGCCGGAGTTTGGTCCGGGTGTCGGCGACCTGGTCGACGTCCTGCGTGAGAACTTCGAGTGGAAGGGCGGGTTCGGCGGTAACGAGGGCTTCGAGGATCACGGCCCGCGGGTCTGTCAGGAACCGCGGGGCATCGTCGCTGGTGCTGGATATCACGGTGGAAGATCAGAGGATGCGGGCTCGCTTGGGACGGAACGTACCGACTCCGGGGTCCGGGGTCTCGGGGCCGGCGGCAGCGGTCTCGCCGGAAGCGGTCTTGCGCTGGCGGCCGGTGACGCGGATGGGCTCGATGAGTTCTTCCATCCGGCAGCCCAGGATGTCCAGCAAGGCCATCAGGGTCTTCATGCTAAGGCGTTCGGGCTTCTCGGTGACCAGCCGGAATACCTGGCTCGCTGAGAGGTTGATGTCCCGCTCGGCCAGCAGCGGGCGCAGGTCGGTGGTGGAGAACATGCCCCGGATGGCCATGAGCTCCCGCAGGTGCCACTGGTAGTCCAGCTTGGCGCTCATATCGTCTCCAGTTCGTCGGCGGTGAAGGCCCGGTCGAGGGCGTTACGCATCATCGTGTTCATGAAGTCCGTGCTGACCCCGGTGTAGATGGCGGTCGTCGACGCGAATCGGTGGCCGACCTGTTCCTGTACGAACTTCGGGTCGACGCCGTCCTCGATCTGGTGCGTGACGTGGCTGTGCCGCAGGCAGTGGGGGACGAGGGCCTTATCGAAGCCGAGGGCATCACGGTAGGCGGCGAACCGCGTCTCGATCTCCCGGGGTTGCAGGCGGCTGCCCCGCTCGGTCAGCCAGACGGCTTTGCGGTCAGCGTGATCCCGAAACCTCGGACGGATGTTGACGAGGTAGTCCTCCAGGGACTCGACTGCCCAGGGCATCACGCTGGCCACCATTCGGCGACGTGGCCCAGACCCCTTGGACGCCTTGCCGTAACGGACGTTGATCATTCCGAACTTGCCGAGCTCGGGAGCCTTGGCGTTGCGAAAGAAGTCGGTGAGATCGAGGCGGGACACCTCACGGGCTCGCAGACCCCAGCCGTAGATCGTCTTGAAGACGGTGGCATCCCGGTATGCCGTGAGGGCACCCTTGCGGCCGAGACGGATCGCCTCTTCGACCCGGGCATCGGCGTAGTCGAACAGGGCCTGGCACTCTTCCCGGGTCAGCGGTCGGCGTTCGGCATCGCCCTCGTAGTCCTCCAAGTGGACCGCAGTGTTCCACTCGTGGCAGATCTGGATCGGATGCGTTCCGAAGCGCTTCACGCACTCCTCAGCCCACTTGTAGTGGGGCGAGGTGATGAAGTCGCAGAACAGGCGGATCGCACCTTGGTAGGAACGGATCGTTGACTTCGCCCGCCCCTGTTCGGCGATGAGCGAGAACGACCACTCGTCCATGTGGGCGGCGGTCCAGTTCCACGGATACTCCCCGCTGAACTCGATGAATCGCCGGACGAGGCGCTGGCGGTCGTCGATCGTGTCGGGCTCCAGACGGCGCCCGCGCTGCTGCTTCTCCCACCCGTGGAGCATCCCGTCCAGCACGGCGTCCTCGGGGTGCAGCAAGAACACCCCGTCAACCAGCTCCAGCCGAGCCGAACCTGGCGACTCGTCGTCGCGTGGGACCACATCAACCCCCATGCATCGGAAGGTCGAATCATGCATCACATGAATGATCGCTGTCATCCTGCCTGGTTGAAGCCCGCATCGGGCGTCGCAACAGGCTGCTACTGTGACCGGCAGGTCAGGGGCGAATCGCCCAGCATGGGATGCATCCAATGCAATTCCCCGGGGTTCCTCTCCCTCGTCGTCCTCATCGGGGCCAGCGGCTCAGGCAAGTCCACGTTCGCCCGCCGCCACTTCAAGCCGACCGAGGTCATCTCCTCGGACTTCTGCCGCGGCCTGGTCGCCGACGACGAGAACGACCAGAGCGCCAGCAAGGACGCCTTCGACGTACTCCACTACATCGCGGGCAAGCGTCTGGCCGCCGGCCGGCTCACCGTCGTGGACGCCACCAACGTGCAGGCCGAGGCCCGCCGCCGGCTCGTGCGGCTGGCCCGCGAGCACGACGTGCTGCCCATCGCCGTCGTCCTCGACCTGCCCGAAGAGGTCTGCCTCGCCCGCAACGCCGACCGCCCGGACCGTGCCGACATGCCCCGCCACGTCGTCCAGCGCCACCGCCGCGAGCTGCGCCGCTCCCTGCGCGGCCTGGAGCGCGAGGGCTTCCGCAAGGTCCACGTCCTGCGCACCGAGGAGGAGGCCGAGCACGCCGAAGTGGTGCTGGAGCGCCGCTACAACGACCTGCGCCACCTCACCGGCCCCTTCGACATCATCGGCGACATCCACGGCTGTCGCTCTGAGCTGGACACCCTGCTCGGCAAGCTCGGCTACGTGGACGGCGCCCACCCCGAGGGCCGCACGGCGGTCTTCGTCGGCGACCTCGTCGACCGGGGCCCCGACAGCCCCGGCGTGCTGCGCCGCGTGATGTCGATGGTCGCGGAGGGCAACGCGCTGTGCGTGCCCGGCAACCATGAGAACAAGCTCGGCCGCTACCTCAAGGGCCGCAAGGTACAGCTGACCCACGGCCTCGCCGAGACCGTCGAGCAGCTGGAGCGGGTGGACGCCGAGGACCCCGAGTTCCGCAAGCGGGTCGGGGAGTTCATCGACGGGCTCGTCAGCCACTACGTCCTGGACGGCGGCAGGCTCGTCGTCTGTCACGCCGGTCTGCCCGAGAAGTACCACGGCCGCACCTCCGGCCGGGTCCGCTCGCACGCGCTCTACGGCGACACGACCGGCGAGACGGACGAGTTCGGTCTGCCCGTGCGCTACCCGTGGGCGGAGGACTACCGGGGCCGCGCCGCCGTCGTCTACGGCCACACCCCGGTCCCCAACACCTCCTGGATCAACAACACCATCTGCCTGGACACCGGGGCCGTCTTCGGCGGGAAGATGACCGCGCTGCGCTGGCCCGAGCGCGAACTGGTCGACGTACCGGCCGAGCGGGTCTGGTACGAGCCGGCCAGGCCGCTGGTCACCGAGGCACCCGGCGGGCGCGAGGGCCGGCCGCTGGACCTGGAGGACGTGCGGGGCCGCCGGATCGTGGAGACCCGGCACATGGGCCGCCTCGCCGTCCGCGAGGAGAACGCGGCCGCGGCCCTGGAGGTGATGAGCCGGTTCGCGGTCGACCCCCGGCTGCTCGCCTACCTCCCGCCGACCATGGCACCCACCGCCACCTCCCGCGAGGACGGCTATCTGGAGCACCCGGCCGAGGCGTTCGCCCAGTACCGGCAGGACGGCGTGACGAAGGTCGTGTGCGAGGAGAAGCACATGGGCTCGCGCGCCGTGGCCCTGGTCTGCAAGGACGCCGCCGCGGCCCGGGAGCGCTTCGGGACGGGGGAGGCCGGCGGCGGCGGACCGACCGGCGCGTTGTACACCCGCACCGGCCGCCCGTTCCTGGACGACTCCGCGCTCACCGAGACCGTGCTCGGCCGGCTGCGCGCGGCCGTCACCGAGGCCGGGCTCTGGGAGGAGTGGGACACCGACTGGGTGCTGCTCGACGCCGAGCTGATGCCCTGGTCCCTCAAGGCGGCCGGCCTGCTCCGCTCGCAGTACGCGGCGGTGGGTGCCGCGTCCGGCGCGGTGTTCCCCGCCGCCACCGGGGCGCTCGCGGCCGCCGCCGCGCGCGGTGTCGACGTGGGCGCGCTCGCGGACCGGCAGCGGGACCGGGCAGAGGACGCGGCAGCGTTCACCGAGGCGTACCGGCGCTACTGCTGGAGCACCGAGGGCCTGGACGGCGTGCGCCTGGCACCGTTCCAGATCCTCGCCGTGCGGGGCCGCTCCCTGGCCTCCGTACCCCATGACGAGCAGCTGGCCTGGCTGGACCGGCTGGTGGAGCACGACCCCAGCGGCCTGCTCCAGGTCACCCGGCGGCTCGTGGTCGAGACCGCCGACGAGGCATCGGTCCGTGCGGGCGTCGACTGGTGGCTGGAGATGACCGGCCGGGGCGGTGAGGGCATGGTCGTCAAGCCGCTCGGCGCGCTCGTCAGGGACGGCAAGGGCCGGCTGGTCCAGCCGGGCATCAAGGTGCGCGGCCGGGAGTACCTGCGGATCATCTACGGACCCGAGTACACCCGCCCGGAGAACCTGGACCGGCTGCGGGGCCGTTTCCTCGGCCACAAGCGCTCGCTCGCCCTGCGCGAGTACGCCCTCGGGCTGGAGGCCCTGGACCGGCTCGCCGACGGGGAGCCGCTGTGGCGGGTCCACGAGGCGGTCTTCGCGGTCCTGGCACTGGAGTCGGAGCCGGTCGACCCCCGGCTCTGAGCGCCGGGGCATACAAACAGGCTGGCGATTCGCCGGGTGAACGGCGCGCCGCGCGGTGAGGATGTGGGCATGGGATTCCATGTCGACTCCGAGGCCGGGCGGCTGCGCCGCGTCATTCTGCACCGCCCCGATCTGGAACTGAAACGGCTCACACCGAGCAACAAGGACGCGCTCCTCTTCGACGACGTGCTCTGGGTGCGCCGGGCCCGTCAGGAGCACGACGGCTTCGCGGACGTGCTGCGCGAGCGCGGGGTGGAGGTGCATCTCTTCGGCGACCTGCTCCGCGAGTCGCTGGAGATCCCCGTCGCCCGGCGGCTGGTGCTCGACCGGGTCTTCGCGGAGAAGGAGTACGGCCCGCTCGCCACCGAGCATCTGCGGGCCGCGTTCGAGGAGTTGCCGGCCGCCGAGCTGTGCGAGGCGCTGGTCGGCGGTATGACCAAGCGGGAGTTCCTCCAGCGGCACCCGGAGCCGGTATCGGTGCGCTTCCACGTCATGGACCTGGACGACTTCCTGCTCGGACCGCTGCCCAACCACCTCTTCACCCGGGACACCTCGGCGTGGATCTACGACGGGGTCTCCATCAACGCCATGCGCTGGCCGGCCAGGCAGCGCGAGACCGTCCACTTCGAGGCGATCTACCGCCACCACCCGCTGTTCACGGGCCCGGAGGCGGGCGCCTTCCACCACTGGTCGCAGGGGCAGGACGACTACCCGTCCACCATCGAGGGCGGCGACGTCCTCGTCATCGGCAACGGCGCCGTCCTCATCGGCATGAGCGAACGCACCACACCGCAGGCGGTGGAGATGCTGGCCCGGGGCCTCTTCGACGCCGGCTCGGCCCGGACCATCGTGGCGCTCGACATGCCCAAGAGCAGGGCGTTCATGCACCTGGACACCGTGATGACGATGGTCGACGGCGACACCTTCACCAAGTACGCGGGCCTCGGCATGCTCCGCTCGTACACGATCGAGCCCGGTGAGGGACCGCGCGACCTCAAGGTCACCGACCATCCGCCCGAGCAGATGCACACCGCCATCGCCCATGCGCTCGGCCTCGACTCGATCAGGGTGCTCACCGCCACCCAGGACGTGCACGCGGCGGAGCGCGAGCAGTGGGACGACGGCTGCAACGTGCTGGCCGTCGAACCGGGCGTCGTCGTCGCCTACGAGCGCAACGCCACCACCAACACCTATCTGCGCCAGGAGGGCATCGAGGTCATCGAGATCCGGGGCAGCGAGCTGGGGCGGGGCCGGGGCGGGCCCCGCTGCATGAGCTGCCCGGTGGTGCGGGAGGCCGTATGACGGGCGACGGGGGCTCTGTATAGCAATGCATTGCGTCGTATAGAGTTCCAGGGATACCGTATGCGTCCCCCGCCCGACCCAGGAGCAGTCACCATGGCCATAGACCTCGCAGGCCGCCACTTCCTCAAGGAGCTGGACTTCACGGCCGCGGAGTTCCGCGGCCTGATCGAGCTGGCCGCCGAGCTCAAGGCGGCCAAGAAGTCGGGTGGCGAGACGCAGCGGCTGCGCGGCCGGAACATCGCGCTGATCTTCGAGAAGACCTCCACCCGCACCCGGTGCGCCTTCGAGGTGGCCGCCGCCGACCAGGGCGCCTCCACCACGTACCTCGACCCCTACGGGTCCCAGATGGGGCACAAGGAGTCGGTCAAGGACACCGCCCGTGTCCTCGGGCGGATGTTCGACGGGATCGAGTACCGGGGGGACAGTCAGGCGACCGTCGAGGAGCTGGCCGCGCACGCCGGGGTTCCGGTCTTCAACGGGCTCACCGATGACTGGCACCCCACCCAGATGCTCGCCGACGTCCTGACGATGACCGAGCACAGTGCGAAGCCGCTGGAGGAGATCGCCTTCGCCTACCTCGGCGACGCCCGGTTCAACATGGGCAACTCCTACCTGGTCACCGGGGCCCTGCTCGGCATGGACGTGCGCATCGTCGCGCCCGAGGCCTACTGGCCCGCCGCGACGGTGATAGGGCTGGCCCGCGCGCTCGCCGAGACGTCCGGGGCGAGGGTCACGCTCACCGAGGACGTGGCCGAGGGCGTGCGCGGTGCCGACTTCGTCTCCACCGACGTCTGGGTCTCGATGGGCGAGCCCAAGGAGGTCTGGGACACCCGCATCGCCGCCCTCGCGCCGTACGCCGTCACCATGGACGTCCTGCGGGCCACGGGGAACCCCGGGGTGAAGTTCATGCACTGCCTGCCCGCATACCACGACCTCGGCACCGGGGTCGGGCGCGAGATCCACGAGCGCCACGGGCTGACCGAGCTGGAGGTCAGCGACGAGGTGTTCGAGTCCGCGCACTCCGTCGTCTTCGACGAGGCGGAGAACCGTATGCACACCATCAAGGCCGTCCTCGTGGCGACGATGGCCAAGGACTGACCCGCACGGGCACCCGCATGCCCATGCACCCATTCGGGTGAACATGCGGGGGCATGTCTATGATGGTTCCGATTGGTGGGGTTCGAGCTCGCACGCTCGGACCCCCTTTTCGTGCGCGGAACGGCCCGGTCCACGACGACGTCGGACCACCGCCCGGACCGCACCCCCCCCACGTGTTCCGCCAGAGATGAGACCCCGCCGTGAGCCCCCTGCGCCTCCCCGGCCCGCCGCAGCGCGTCAAGGACCCACACCGGCTGATCGCCGAATCGGGCGCCGACCTGGAGGGCCACGGCCTCAAGCGGACCATGGGCCTGTTCCAGCTGGTGTGCTTCGGGGTCGGCGCCGTCGTCGGGACCGGCATCTTCGTGGGCCTGTCCGACAGCGTCGCCGAGGCCGGTCCCGCCGTCGTCGTCTCCTTCGTCCTCGCGGCCGTGACCTGCGTCTTCACCGCGTTCTCGTTCGCCGAACTGGGCAGCGCGATCCCCGTTTCCGGCAGCTCGTACTCCTTCGCCTACGCCACGCTCGGCGAGCGCCTCGCCTTCCTCGTCGGCTGGTGCCTGCTCCTGGAGTACGGGGTCTCGGTCTCCGCCGTCGCGGTGGGCTGGAGCCAGTACGTCAACGAACTCCTCGACAGCCTCCTCGGGTACCGGCTGCCGGACGTGCTCTCCGCCGGGCCCGGTGACGGCGGCGTGATCAACCTGCCCGCCGTGATCGTGGTCATGATGGCCGCCACCCTGCTGGTGCGCGGCGTCCGCGAGAGCGCCGGTGCCACCGCCGCGATGGCCGTCCTCAAGCTCACCGTCCTGGCGCTGTTCTGCGTCATCGCCTTCACCGCGTTCGAGCGCGGCCACCTCACCCCGTTCGCCGCCCATGGTGCGAGCGGCGTCACGGCGGGCGCCTCCCTGGCGTTCTTCTCGTACATCGGCTTCGACGCGATCACCACCGCCGGCGAGGAGGTCAGGAACCCGCGCCGCGACATCCCCGTCGCGATCATGATCTGCATCGGGCTGGTCACCCTGCTCTACTGCGCGGTCGCCCTCGCCGCGCTCGGCGCGCTCGGCCCGGAGGCCGTCTCGGACAAGCCGGCCGCGCTCTCGCTGATCGTCGACCGGGTCACCGGCTCCTCCGTCGGCGGCGGCGTCATCGCGTTCGGCGCGGTCGTCGCCATCGCCTCGGTCGTCCTCGCCGTGATGTACGGACAGACCCGCATCCTGATGTCGATGTCCCGCGACGGCCTCGTGCCGAGGGTCTTCGAGCGGGTCTCGCCGCGTACCTCGACCCCGGTCGCCAACACCTGGATCGTCGCCGTCGTCTTCGCCGTCCCGGCGGCCTTCTCCTCGCTCGGCATGGTCGTGAACCTGACCACCATCGGGACGCTCGCCACCATGGTCGCCGTCAACACCGCCGTGATCGTGCTGCGCCGCCGCAACCCCGAGGTGAAGGGCTCCTTCCGGATCCCGCTCCACCCGCTCAGCCCGCTCCTGGGCGTCGTCTTCTGCGTCTACCTGATGTACGGGACCGGCTGGACGACCTGGGTCCAGTTCGCCGTGTTCCTCGCCGCGGGCGCCCTCGTGTACGCGGGCTACGGGCGCCGCCGCTCCCGCCTGGCGGACACGGCCTGAGGCCTACTTCGGCGGCAGGGTGAACCAGACCGCCTTGCCGCGCTCCGTCGTGCGGTGACCGCAGGACGAGCTGAGGGTACGGATCAGCAGCAGCCCCCGGCCGTGCTCCTGCCAGGGGTCCGGTACGTCGTCGGGCTCCGGCCGGGACAGATCCCCGGGCGGGGCCGGGTCGCCGTCGTGCACCTCCACCTGGCACCCGCTCGGCAGCAGCTCCACCACCAGCTCTATGGGCTCGTCACCGGGCGTGTGCTCCACGGCGTTGGCGACCAGCTCGGCGGTCAGCAGCTCGGCCGTGTCGCTGTCGGCGGGGGCGTCGATGTCCGCCAGGACCGTACGGATCAGCGCGCGGGCGATCGGCACGGCGGCCGTGGAGTGCGGCAGGGTGATGCGCCAGGAAGGGGGTGGCAGGCCGTCGGGGGGCACGGGGGTTCCGTTCGGGTGAGCGCGGGTGTCCTGGGCTCAGATTTCCGCGCTCAAGACTTCTTGGCTTCAACCTTACGAAGCCGCGCGACGCGGACAAGAGGCTGCGGGCCGGTACGAAGGGGACGTTCGTCACTGGCCCGGCTCCGCGCCGGCCGTGAGGGCGCCGACGTCGTCTTCGGAGGTCCGGCTCATGCCCCGCATTCTGCCGGGCGCGACGCCCGGCGGGCAGGGGTTTTCCCGACGGACGCCGAGCGCGCGCACCGCGTCCGGGTCCGTACCGATCGCAGCGGGCCGTGGTGGGTGCGGCGCGCCGTACGGGTGAAGCGAGGCAGGGGAGATATCTGTATTGAGTGCCCTTCGCCCGTTATGTGACTGTCCGTGTCACCCCGTCCACCGCCGCGCCCCGCCCCCCTGCCGCATGACCGCGCTCCTCGTCTGTCACTTCGTCCTCGCGGCCTGCGCGCGCCCGCTGGTGCGATGGCTGGGGACGCGCGCCTTCCTCGTCCTCGCGCTGCCGCCCGCCGCCACCACCTGCTGGGCCTTCACACAGTGGGACATGGCCGCGTCCGGCGCCTCGGTCTCCTGGTCATGGGCGTGGATGCCCGACTACGGGGTCTCCGTGGACATGCGCCTGGACGCCCTCGCCGAGCTGATGGTGCTGCTCGCGGCCGGCGTCGGCACGCTCGTCCTGCTCTACTGCGCCTCCTACTTCAGCGACGACACCCCGAGGCTGGCCGGATTCGCCGGGAACCTGCTCGCCTTCGCCGGGGCCATGCTCGCCCTCGTCCTCAGCGACGACCTGATCTCGCTCTACGTCTTCTGGGAGCTGACCACGGTCTTCTCGTACCTGCTCATCGGGTACAACAGCGAGCAGCGGCACAGCCGCCGCTCCGCCCTCCAGGCGCTGACCGTCACCACGCTCGGCGGGCTCGCCATGCTGATCGGGTTCCTGATCGTCGGTCAGGAGGCCGGGACCTACCGCATCTCCGAGATCCTCGCCGACCCGCCTCAGGCCGGCCCCGCCGTCGAGGCCGCCGTCCTGCTCATCCTGTGCGGGGCGCTGTCCAAGTCGGCCGTCTGGCCGTTCAGCCTCTGGCTCCCCAACGCCATGGCGGCGCCCACCCCCGTCAGCGCCTATCTGCACGCCGCGGCCATGGTCAAGGCGGGGGTCTACCTGGTCGCCCGGCTCGCCCCCGGCTTCGCCGACGTGCCCGCCTGGCGGCCCGTAGTGATGGTCCTCGGCGCCGCGACGATGCTCCTGGGCGGCTGGCGGGCGCTGCGGCTCAACGACCTGAAGATCGTCCTCGCCTACGGGACCGTCAGCCAGCTCGGCTTCCTCACCCTGCTGGCGGGCATCGGCAACCGCGACATCGCGCTGGCCGCCGCCGCGATGATCCTCGGGCACGCCCTGTTCAAGGCCCCGCTCTTCCTCGTCATCGGCATCGTCGACCACGCGGCCGGCACCCGGGACCTGCGCAGACTCTCCGGCGTGGGACGTGCGCTGCCCCATGTCTGCGCCGTCGCCGTGCTCGCCGCCGCCTCCATGGCCGCGCTGCCCCCGCTGCTCGGCTTCGCGGCGAAGGAGGCGGCGTTCGAGGCGCTGCTGCACGGCGACGCGGCGGACCGCTGGGCGCTGGGGATCGCGGTGGCCGGGTCGATGCTGACCGTCGCGTACACCGTCCGGTTCGTCTGGGGTGGCTTCCTGCGCAAGCCGGGCGTGCCCGACACCCCGGTCCACCGGGTCGGCCCCGCCTTCCTCGCCCCGCCCGCCGCGCTCGCCCTGTGCGGGCTGGTGCTCGGCCCCGGAGTCGGCTGGACCGACCGGCTGCTGAGCGCCTACGCCGACGTCTTCCCCGCCCCCCACCACCCCTACCACCTGGCCCTCTGGCACGGCTGGGGCACCGCCCTGCTGCTCTCGGCCGTCGCCGTGCTGGGCGGCGCGGTCCTCTTCGCCGGACGCGACAGGGTCACCCGGCTCTCCCGGCGCATCGCCTGGCCCACCGCCGACAGCGTCTTCGGCCATGTGCTGCTGGGCCTGGAACGCCTCTCCCTCCAGGTCACCGGCTTCGTCCAGCGCGGCTCGCTCTCCGTGTACCTCGCCACCACCCTGCTGGTGATGCTCGCCGGACAGCTCGCCGTGCTCGTCGCCGACCGGCCCTGGCACGGCGCGCGGGCGCCCCAGCTCTGGGACGTACCGCTCCAGGGCGCCGTCGCCGCGCTGACCTGCGCGGCGGCCCTGCTCTGCCTGACGGTGAGACGGCGCATGAAGGCCGTCGTGCTGGCCGGACTCACCGGATACGGGACCGCGCTGCTCTTCGTCGTCCAGGGTGCCCCGGACCTGGCGCTCACCCAGTTCTGCGTGGAGACCGTGTCCATGATCGTGTTCGTGCTGGTGCTGCGGCGGATGCCGGTGCACTTCCAGGAGTCGGTGAGTTCCTGGCGGCGGGCCGTGCGCATCCCCGTCGCCCTCGCCGCCGCCGCGACCCTCGGCGTGGTCGTCTGGGTCGCGGGCGCCGCGCGCACCGCTCCCGCGGCCGGCGCCGCCATGGTCGAGGAGACCGCGCACCACGGCCTCAAGGACGTGGTCGCCACGATCCTGGTCGACCTGCGCGCCTGGGACACGATGGGGGAGTCCGCCGTCCTCGCCGCCGCCGCGATCGGCGTGACCAGCCTCATCTACCTGCACCGCCGCGCCGAGGGAACGGCGGCACCCTCGGAGACGCGCGGGCACACCGCCTGGTCGGTGACCGCCGCCCCGCTGAACGGGGTGCCGCGCGGCGACGAGGGGGCGCCCGAGCGCGGCTGGCTGGCGGCCGGAGCCACCCTCGCGCCCGAGCACCGGTCCGTCGTCTTCGAGGTGGTGGTGCGGCTGCTGTTCCACCCGATCCTGGTGCTCTCCGTGTACCTGCTGTTCTGCGCCGAGAACATGCCGGGCGGCGGCTTCGTCGGCGGTCTGGTCGCCGGCCTCGCCCTGATCACCCGCTACCTGGCGGGCGGCCGCTTCGAACTCGCCGAGGCCGCGCCCCTGCAACCCGGGCTCTTCACCGGCCTCGGCCTCTTCCTCTCCACCGGGGTGGCGCTGCTCGGCCTCCTTGACGGAACGGTCCTGCACGCCTGGACCCACCACGGCCACCTGCCGCTGATCGGCGACTACGAGTTCGGTACGCCGGTGATCTTCGACTGCGGTGTCTACCTGCTGGTCCTGGGCGTCGTCCTCGACATCGTGCGGGCCCTCGGCGCGAAGATCGACCGCCAGATCGAGCGGGCCGCCGCCGAGAAGGCCGCCGCCCGCGATGCCGGACCGGAGACGGGGGAGGCCACCCCATGAGCGTCAGCGCCTCGCTCCTCGCCACCGCCACGGTCCTGTGCGCGGTCGGCGGCATCCTCATGCTCACCCGGCCCCTCACCCGCATCCTGCTGGGCGCGGTCGTCGCGGGCAACGGCATCAACCTCCTCATCCTGTCGGCCACCGGATCGGCAGGCCGGGAACCGCTGCTGTACGGCGTCGACCTCGCCCGGGTCACCGACCCGCTGCCCCAGGCCATCGCCCTCACCGCGATCGTCATCACCCTCGCCACCACCGCGTTCCTCCTCGCCATGGCCTACCGCTCCCACCAGCTGACCGGCACCGACGAGGTCCACGACGACCTGGAGGACCGGCGCATCGTGCTGCGTGCCGAGGTGCTGGGAGAACGCGACGAGCTGCGCGAACGCTTCCGCGCCGACGACGAGCGCACGGCCGAGACCCGCCGCCGCTACCGCGAGGCCCGCCGCGGGCTGCGGGCCAGGCTGCGCGCCGACCGCGCCCTCCAGGCCAGGGGCCGCAACGCCACCGGCGACCTGTGGCACGACGTCCTCGGCGCGGACCCGGAGGACTACGCGAAGCGCGACGAGGCCCCCGCGCCCGACACCGACAACCCAGGAGGCACCGGATGAACGCACTCGTCCCGCTGCCGGTGCTGCTCCCGCTCTGCGCCACCGGACTGAGCCTGACCTTCGGCACCCGGCTCAAGCGGTTCCAGCGCTTCATCAGCGTCGCCGTGCTCACCGCCGTCCTCGGGCTCTCCGTCACCCTGATGGTCGCCGCCGACACCGAGGGCCCGCTCTCCGTCCACCTCGGCGACTTCGCACCGCCGCTCGGCATCACCCTGGTCGCCGACCGGCTCTCCGGCCTGATGCTGACGATCTCCTCGGCCGTCACCCTGTGCGTCCTCGTCTACTCCCTGGGCCAGGGCATGGCCGACCGCGACGAGGAGACGCCCGTAGCGGTCTTCCACCCCGCCTACCTGATCCTGGTCGCCGGGGTCTCCTGCACCTTCCTCGCGGGCGACCTGGTCAACCTCTACGTCGGCTTCGAGATCATGCTCGTCGCCAGCTTCGTCCTGCTGACTCTCGGCGGCACCGGCCCCCGCATCCGGGCGGGCTCCACCTACGTGATCATCTCGCTGTTCTCCTCGATGCTCTTCCTCACAGCCATCGCCATGACCTACGCGGCGGCCGGCACCGTCAACTTCGCCCAGCTGGCCGGGCGCCTCGCGGACCTTCCGCTGGGCGTCCAGACGCTCATCCAGGCCATGCTGCTGACGGTCTTCGCCATCAAGGCCGCAGTCTTCCCGCTCGCCGCCTGGCTCCCCGACTCCTACCCCACCGCCCCCGCCCCCGTGACCGCCGTCTTCGCCGGGCTGCTCACCAAGGTCGGCGTCTACTGCATGCTCCGCACCGAGACGCTGCTCTTCCCCGGCAACCGGCTCGGCGACCTGCTGATGGCGGCCGCGCTCGCCTCGATGATCGTCGGCATCCTGGGGGCCGTCGCCCAGACCGACCTCAAGCGGCTGCTCTCCTTCACCCTCATCAGCCACATCGGTTACATGGTCTTCGGGATCGGCCTCGCCACCCGGGAGGCGTACGGCGGGGCGATCGTCTACGTCGTCCACCACATCACCGTCCAGACGACGCTGTTCCTGGTCGCCGGGCTGATCGAACGACGGAGCGGCACCACCGAACTGACCCGGATCGGCGGCATCGCCCGCGCGGCCCCCGCACTCGCCGTCCTCTTCTTCGTCCCCGCGATGAACCTGGCCGGCATCCCACCGCTCTCCGGCTTCATCGGCAAGCTCGGCCTGATGCGCGCCGGCGTCGCCGACGGCGGGGTATGGGCGTGGATCCTCGTCATCGGCGCCACCGCCACCAGCCTGCTCACGCTGTACGTCGTGGCCAAGGTCTGGAACCTGGCCTTCTGGCGGGCCGCGCCCCCCGGACAGGCCGCCGCCGGCACGGTCCTGGAGTCGGACGACGACAGCGACGACGACACCGACGAGGGCCCCGACCGGATGCCCGGCACCGGAGACGAGGGCGTACGCCTGCGCCACCAGCCGGCCGGGCTCGCGGTCGCCGCCACCCTGCACGGCCGCGCCGTCACCACCACGAGTGTGCTGCCCCGCCCGATGATCTGGGCGACCGCCGCCACCGTCGCCCTCGGGCTCGCCTTCACCGTGTTCGCCGGACCGCTGACCTCGTACACCGACCGCTCGGCCGCCGAGCTCATCGCCCGTACCCCCTACATCGAGGAGGTGCTCGGCCGGTGAGACGCCTCGTCACCTTCTCCTTCCGGAACAAGGACCTGCCGCCCTTCAGCGCCGTGTTCGGCCGCCGCCGCGTGCTCGACCTCCCGCTCATCGCCTGGCTCACCGTCATCTGGGTGCTGCTCTGGTCCAGCCTGAACTGGGCCAACCTGCTCACCGGGGCCGTGGTCGCGGTGGCCGTCTCCCTGGCGTTTCCGCTGCCCAGGGTCGACCTCGGACTGCGGCTGCACCCCTGGGGCATCCTGCGGCTGAGCGGCTATCTGCTCTACGACATGTACACCTCGGGCGTGAAGGTGACCCGGCAGATCCACGGCCGCCACCCGCGCCGGGGGGCCGTCATCGCCGTACCGCTGCGCTGCCGCTCGGACCTGATGCTCACCGCCGTCGCCGTCGGGGTGTCCAACGTGCCCGACAGCTCGGTCGTCGAGGTGCGCCGCGCCACCGCCACCGTCTTCGTGCACATCCTGGACGGCCGGCCCACCGAGCTGGCGGCGGCCAGGCGGTCCGTCTGGCGCATGGAGGAGCTGATGGTACGGGCCTTCGGCACCCGCGACGAGATCGAACGGGTCGCCGCACCGCCCCCGCGACTGCCGCACACCGGCGGGCGGCCGGGAGACCAGGAGGAGGGCACATGAGCGCGCCGGAGACCGTGGACCGGGTGCTGCTCTTCGCGGCCGTCGTCGTGACCGTCATCGCGGGCGCGGCCCTGCTGGCGCGCATCTGGCGGGGGCCCTCGATGCTGGACCGGGCCATCGCGCTGGACGTCTGCGCGGCCCTCATCATCGCCGGGCTCGGCGCCAAGTCGGCCTTCGCGCGCGACCCGTTCTACTTCCCGATCATGCTGGTGCTGGCCTTCCTCGGCTTCACCGGTTCCGTCGGCATCGCCCGCTTCATCGCCGTACGCGACCGGCCGCCGGGCCACCCGCACGGGGAGCGGACCCGGCACGGCGGGGAGGAGAAGCCATGAGCGTCTGGCTCCAGATCCTCGACACGGCGGGCGCGGCACTGGTGCTGATCGGCGCCGCCATCTGCCTGCTCGGTGTGATCGGCATGCTGAAGCTGCCGGACGTGCTCTCGCGCAGCCATGCCGCGACCAAACCGCAGGCGCTGGGCATGCTGATCGTGCTGGCCGGTGTGGCGCTGCGGCTGCGCAGCGGCATGGATCTCGCCACGCTCGCGCTCATCGGCTTCTTCCAGCTGATGACCGGGCCGGTGGCGGCGCACCTGGTCGCGCGCTCCGCCTACCGGACCGGGCAGGTCGACCACGGTGAGCTGCTCTTCGACGACCTCGACGAGCAGCTCACCGAGGAGCACTGATCCGGCCTACGGCGAAGGGGTCGCGCGGATGTTGCTGAGCCCGAGCCCGAGATCGCGCCCGGTGCCGCGCAGCCGCCGGGCCATCCCGTCCTCCATCACCCGGGCGAGGAGGGCCAGCGCGTCGGCCACCCGGGTCCGGTCCTCGCCGAGCCCGGCCAGCAGCTCGGTCTCGATCTCCACCTGGCGCGGGAAGAGCGCGTCGATCGCCGCCTTGCCCGACTCCGTGATGGTCACCAGCGCGGCCCGCCGGTCGGCCGGGCTGGGGGTGCGCTCG
Organism: Streptomyces sp. ATexAB-D23; assembly: GCF_000373645.1. Lineage (GTDB taxonomy): Bacteria > Actinomycetota > Actinomycetes > Streptomycetales > Streptomycetaceae > Streptomyces > Streptomyces castrisilvae. The sequence goes on from NZ_KB892020.1 coordinate 45,712, forward strand.
ATGTGGCCGCGCTTCTCCAGCTTGGCCAGCGTCTTGCTGACCCCGGCCCGCGACAGCCCCATGTTGTCTGCCAGCCTGCGGGCGATGGCGGGCTCGGTGGCGTGCCGCAGCGGAATCAGCAGCTCCGCCTCGGGGCCGGTGAGCGGGGCGCCCTCGTAGAGCGGCTCCAGGGCGAGGTCGAACAGCGAGGACACCTGTTTGACCAGGGCCACGACCTCCATGGCGGAGATGTCGAGCCCGGGATTGTGGCTGGCCCACGCATCGCGTACGCCGTCGGGATGGGACTGCACCGGCACTCCTTCGTCAGCGGCGAGCTTATCGAATCCCCGCTTTGTTAACTAGTGAACCATCGGTTATCTTTTTCGTCATGCTCTCTCGTCCCCCCGCCTCCGCCGAGGCGACCCAGCAGGCCGCTCCGTCCGTCCCGCCCGGCCGGGCCTCCGCCCTGATCGCCGTGCTCGGCGCGCTCACCGCCGTCGCCCCGCTCGCCACCGACATGTACGTGCCCGGCTTCCCCTCGATGGGCACCGCCCTGCACGCGAGCGGCTCGGCCGTGCAGCTCACGCTCACCGCGTTCCTGGTCGGCATGGTCGTGGGCCAGCTGCTCATCGGCCCGGTCAGCGACGGCTGGGGCCGCCGCAGGCTCCTCATCGCCGGAGCGGGCGGCTTCATCGCCTTCTCCCTGCTGTGCGCCGTCGCCCCGAACGTGGAGCTGCTCACCGCGGCCCGGTTCCTCCAGGGCTTCGCGGGCGCCGCCGGCATGGTGCTCGCCCGCGCGGTGATCACCGACTGCTTCCACGGCGCCGACGTGCCCCGCTACTTCGCGCTGCTCTCGCAGATCCTCGGCATCGCGCCGATCATCGCGCCCGTCATCGGCGGCGCGGTCCTCTCGGTGTCGACCTGGCGCGCGATCTTCGTCGTGCTCGCCGTGATCGGTGTACTGCTGTTCGCCGCCGTGATCAGGTACGTCCCCGAGACGCTGCCGCCCGAGCGGCGGCACGGCGGGGGCCTCACGGGGACGTTCCGCACGATGGGCACGCTGCTGACCCGCCGCGCCTTCATGGGGTACGTGCTCGTGCTCGGCTTCACATCGGCGGCGCTGTTCGCCTACATCAGCGGCTCCAGCTTCGTCTTCCAGAACGTGCACGGCGTATCGCCCACCGTCTACTCGCTGATCTTCGCCTCGAACGCCGTGGGCATGCTGATCGGCGGGGTCACCTTCGCGCGGTTCGCCGGCCGGGTCGGCCTGAACAGGCTCCTGATCATCGGCCTCGCCGTCTCCGGCGCCGGGGCCCTGGCCCTGCTCGTGATCCCCGCCCTGGCCGGGCAGAGCCTCGCCGTCAGCTGGATCTGCCTCTTCGTCGCCATGTCCGGCGTCGCGCTGATCTTCCCCTCGACCATGAGCATCGGCCAGAACCTCGGCCGCCGCGCCCCGGGTGCCGCGTCGGCGCTCATCGGCGGCCTCCAGTTCCTGTTCGGCGCCGCCGCCTCCCCGCTCGTCGGCCTCTTCGGTGAGGACACCGCGACCCCCATGGCCGTCATCATGCTCGCCGCCCTCGCTCTGGCCGGCCTCGCCCTCGTCCTGCTCGCCCGGCCGTGGCGGGCGCACGGCGAGGTCGGCGCCGACCGCTCCTGACCCACGCGGTCACACCCGGGCCGCCGGTCTTCTCACACCGGCGGCCCGCGCGATGTGCGGCGAGCGTTACCGCCCATGATCGGCCGGGGCCACACCGGCGTAACGGGCCATTCCTACCGTCGGGGCACGATCCGATGTCACGGAAGGTCTCCCGGTGCCCCCACACAGCTCGTCGGCCGACACCACTCAGGTCCGTACGGTCTGCTCGTACTGCGGGGTGGGCTGCGGCATGGTCCTGGACATCGGGTCGGGGCCCGACGGGCGCCGCACCGTCCGCAAGGCGTCGGGGGACAAGGCCCACCCCGCGAACTTCGGCCGGCTCTGCACCAAGGGGGCGACCACCGCCGACCTGCTCTCCGCCCCCGGCCGGCTGACCACCGCGCTGATGCGGCCCGAACGCGGGGCGGAGCCCGTACCGGTGGCCGTGGACGAGGCGGTCACCCACACCGCGCGGCGGCTGCGGTCGGTCATCGACGAGCACGGGCCGGACGCGGTCGCGCTCTACGTCTCCGGGCAGATGAGCCTGGAGGCGCAGTACCTCGCCAACAAGCTCGCCAAGGGGTTCGTCCGGACCAGCCGGATGGAGTCCAACTCCCGGCTGTGCATGGCGAGCGCGGGCAGCGGCTACAAGCTCTCGCTCGGCGCCGACGGCCCGCCCGGCTCGTACGACGACCTCGACCACGCGGACGTCTTCCTCGTCATCGGCGCCAACATGGCCGACTGCCACCCGATCCTCTTCCTGCGGCTCCTGGACCGGGTCAAGGCGGGCGCCAAGCTCATCGTCGTGGACCCGCGCCGCACCGCCACCGCCGACAAGGCCGACCTCTTCCTGCGCGTCAACCCCGGAACCGACCTGGCCCTCCTCAACGGGCTGCTGCACCTGCTCCACGCGGACGGGCACACCGACCCCGCGTTCATCGCGGAGCGCACCGAGGGCTGGGAGGCGATGGAGGAGTTCCTCGCGGACTACCCGCCCGCCGCCGTCGCCGCGGTCACCGGCGTCCCGGAGGAGGACATCCGCCGCGCGGCCCGCTGGATCGGCGGGGCGGCCGAGTGGACGAGCTGCTGGACGATGGGGCTCAACCAGTCCACGCACGGCACCTGGAACACCAACGCGCTGATCAACCTGCACCTGGCGACCGGCGCGATCTGCCGCCGGGGCAGCGGCCCCCTCTCGCTCACCGGCCAGCCCAACGCCATGGGCGGCCGCGAGATGGGCTACATGGGACCGGGCCTGCCCGGCCAGCGCTCCCTCCTGGACGACGAGGACCGTGCCTTCACCGAAGCGCTCTGGGGCCTGGAGCCCGGCACGCTGCGCAAGGACGAGTGCGGCCGGGGGACCGTGGAGATGTTCGAGCGGATGGCGGCCGGCGACATCAAGGCGTGCTGGATCATCTGCACCAACCCGGTCGCGTCTGTCGCCAACCGCCGCACCGTCATCGAGGCGCTGGAGCGGGCCGAACTCGTCATCACCCAGGACGTGTTCGCCGACACCGAGACCAACGCGTACGCCGACGTCGTGCTGCCCGGCGCGCTGTGGAGCGAGGCGGAGGGCGTGCTCGTCAACAGCGAACGCAACCTCACCCTCGCCCGCCCCGCCGTGGACCCGCCCGGCGAGGCCCTCGCGGACTGGCGGATCATCGCCCGCGTCGCCTGCGAGATGGGGTACGCCGACGCCTTCACGTACGACAGCGCCGAGGAGGTCTTCGAGGAGCTGAAGCGCGCGGCGAACCCGCGCACCGGCTACGACCTGCGGGGCGTGACGTACGAGCGGCTGCGCACCGCGCCCGTGCAGTGGCCCGCCCCCACGGCCCAGAGCCCCGACCGCAACCCGGTCCGCTACCTCACCCCGGACGGCGCGGGGCCGGTCTTCCCGACACCCACCGGACGCGCCCGCTTCTTCGCCCGGCCCCACCTGCCGGCCGCCGAACTTCCCGACGACGACTATCCGTTCACGCTCAACACCGGGCGGCTCCAGCACCAGTGGCACACCCTCACCAAGACCGGCAGGGTCGCCAGGCTCAACAAGCTGAACCCGGGCCCCTTCGTCGAACTGCACCCCGAGGACGCGGCGCGGCTCCGGATCGCCGAGGGCGACACGGTGGAGGTCGAGTCGCGGCGCGGCCGTGCCGTGCTGCCGGCCGTGGTGACGGACCGGGTGGCACCGGGCTGCTGCTTCGCGCCCTTCCACTGGAACGACCTGTTCGGCGAATACCTCAGCGTCAACGCGGTGACCAGCGACGCCGTCGACCCGGTCTCCTTCCAGCCGGAGTTCAAGGTGTGTGCGGTGGCGCTGACGAAAGTGGCCGCCGCGCCGGCCCCGGTCACGCATCCGGCCCCGGCCGAGGCCACCGGACCCGCCGAGGTCGCCGGACCCGCCGAGGTATTCGGCCTGGAGAGCGCGCCGCCCCCCGTGCTCGCCGAGCACGAGCGCCAGTACCTGGTGGGATTCCTCGCCGGACTGCCCCTGGGCGCACCCGGCGTCCCCGTGCTCCCGGCCGGCGCGCCCTTCAGTACGGAGCACGCCCGCTGGGTCGACGGGGTCCTGGCCGGCATGTACTCGCGCACCGGACAGCCCGCCGCCGACCCCGCGCCGCCCGCCCCCGCGGAGGCGCCGCCCGGCCGCGAGGTGGTCGTGCTGTGGGCCTCGCAGACGGGCAACGCCGAGGAGTTCGCCGTCGCCACCGCCGACCGGCTCACCGCGACCGGCCACCGGACGCGGCTCCTCGGCATGGACGAGGCCGACCCGCGCGCCCTGCCGCCCGCCTCGGACCTGCTGCTGATCACCAGCACCTTCGGCGACGGCGACGCGCCCGACAACGGCTCCGGGTTCTGGGAGGCCCTGACCGCCGCCGACAGCCCGCCCCTGGACGGCAGGCGGTACGCGGTGCTGGCCTTCGGCGACTCCTCGTACGACGACTTCTGCGGGCACGGACGGCGCCTCGACCGGCGCCTCGACGAGCTGGGGGCCGTCCGGCTCGCGCCGCGCACCGACTGCGAACCCGACTACGAGCCGTCCGCCCTGAGCTGGCTGGACCAGGTCCTGGCCGGCCTCACCGCCCCGCAGGACGGGACGGCCCCCGCGCCCGCCGCCGCCCCCGCCCCTGCCAGGAGCGCCAAGCCCGAGCCGGTCACGGCCCGGCTCTGCGGCAACCGGCTGCTCGGGCTGCCCGGCGCGGGCAAGGAGGTCCGCCGGTTCACCTTCGACACCTCCGGCACCGGCACCGCCCTGGACTACGCGGCCGGTGACGCCCTCGGCGTACACCCCGTCAACAACGCCGCGCTCGTCGCCGAATGGCTCGCGGTCACCGGACTCGACGCCGACGCCGCGATCGAGGTCCCCGGCCTCGACGGCCTCCGGCTGGGCGACGCGCTGCTCACCCACCTGGACATCACCCGGCTCACCCCCGCACTGCTCGGCTTCGTCACCGAACGCACCGGGGACCGGGAGCTGAAGAAGATGCTGCGGCCCGACAACAAGGGCGAGCTGGCCCGCTGGTCCTGGGGCCGGCAGGCCGTCGACGTCCTCGCCGCGTACCAGGTCCGGGCCACGCCCCAGGAGTGGGCCGGCATCCTCAAGCCCCTCCAGCCGCGCCTGTACTCGATCTCCTCCAGCCCGCTCACCGAGCCGGACCGGCTCTCCCTGACGGTCTCCGTCGTCCGGTACGAGAACCCGGACGGCCTGCCGCGCGCCGGGGTGTGCTCACCCTTCCTCGCGGACGCCGAGCCGGACGCCCGGGTCCCGGTCTTCGTCCGGCGCGCCCCGCACTTCCGGCCGCCGGCCCGCCCCGACGCGCCCATGGTGATGGTCGGCCCCGGGACCGGCGTGGCTCCGTTCATCGGCTTCCTTGAGGAGCGCCGCGCCCGCCGCGACCCGGGCCCCAACTGGCTGTTCTTCGGGGAGCAGCACCGGGCGACGGACTTCTTCTACGAACAGGAGCTGGCGTCGTTCCTCGCCGACGGCACCCTCACCCGGCTGGACACCGCCTTCTCCCGGGACCAGCGCGCCAAGATCTATGTGCAGGACCGGATGCGCGAGCACGGCGCCAAGCTGTGGACCTGGCTGCGCGACGGCGCCCATTTCTACGTCTGCGGCGACGCCGCGCGGATGGCGAAGGACGTCGACCGGGCGCTGCGCGACATCGCCGTCGCCCACGGCGGGCTCGACCCCGACGCGGCGGCCCTGTACGTGAAGCAGCTCGCCGCCGACAAGCGGTACGTCCGCGACGTCTACTGACCGGCGGCGCCCCGCTCAGAGCGCCACGAGGGTCACCTCGGTGGCCTTGACGCCGGTCCACACCTCCACCCCGTCGGCGAGGGACAGCTCCGCCGCGGCCTGCGGGGTGATCTCCGCGACGAGGTCCGGTGCCCGGTCCGAACCGATCAGGATCCGGAGCCGGCTGCCGCCCGCGGTGATCTCGCGCACCGTCCCCGGCCACACGTTGCGCGGGCTCCCGGTGGGCTTCTCGCGGTGCACGGAGACCGCCTCCGGCGCGATGACCGCGAGCGCGGGCACCCCGGCGGGCAGCGCGTCGGCGACGACGAGGTGCCCGCCGTCCGCCGGGGTCAGCCCGTCGGCGGTGGTGGTGCCCGGCCAGGCGTTCCGGCCGAGCATGCGGGCGACCCAGGGGGAGCGAGGGTTGCGGGTGACGTCGGCGGGCGGTGCGTCCTGGAGCGTACGGCCCTCCTCCAGGACGAGGACCCGGTCGGCGAGCGCCACGGCTTCGACCGGGTCGTGCGTGACGATCAGGCACACGCCGCCGAAGCCTTCGAGGTGGCGGCGCAGGGTGTGCCGGACCTGGGAGCGGGTCGTCTGGTCGAGCGCGGCGAGCGGCTCGTCCAGCAGCAGGAGGCGGGGGCGGGCGGCGAGCGCCCGTGCCAGCGCCACCCGCTGGGCCTGCCCGCCGGAGACCTGGGCCGGCCGGCGGCCGGCGAGGTGGCCGACCCCGAGCCGGTCCAGCCACTCCTGGGCGCTGCGGCGGGCCTCTGCGCGCGGCACTCCCCGGGCGCGCAGCCCGTAGGCGGTGTTGGCCAGCGTGCTCATGTGCGGGAACAGGGCGCCGTCCTGCGGGACCCAGGCCACGCCCCGGCGGTGCGCGGGCAGGGCGGTGACGTCGGTGTCGCCGAGCCGGAGCCGGGCGTGGGCGCGCGGGGTGAGGCCGAGCAGGGCGCGCAGGAGGGTGGTCTTGCCGGCGCCGTTGGGGCCGACGACGGCGATGGTGGTGCCGCCCTCCGCGTCCAGGGTGAGCTGGTTGAACCCGGTGACCTCGGCGTGCAGCGGCCAGTTCTCCCGGTCGGCGGCGGGCCGCGGGGCGGCCTCCACCCGCTTGCGTACGGCCGCCGGTTCGTCGTCCGTGTCCTCGGGGCGCGGCGCGCGGGGGCGGGGGGCGCCGCCGGTCCACCGTCCGCGCAGGGCCAGGAGCACGGCCATGGCGATGACGAGCAGCAGCAGGGAGACCGAGGTGGCGGCCTCCGGGCTGTCCTGGAGCAGTAGATAGACCTGGAGGGGCAGCGTCTGCGTGGTCCCGGGGAGATTGCCCGCGAACGTGATGGTCGCGCCGAACTCGCCGAGAGCGCGCGCCCAGGTCAGCGCGGCGCCGGCGGCGAGCCCGGGGGCGACCATCGGCAGGGTGACGGTGAAGAACACCCGTACCGGCGAGGCTCCCAGGGAGGCCGCGGTCTCCTCGTACCGGGGGCGCAGACCGCCGAGCGCCCCTTCGAGGCTGATGACCAGGAACGGCATGGCGACGAAGGTCGCGGCCAGGACGGCGCCGGAGGTGTGGAACGGCAGGGTGATGCCGAACCAGTCCTCCAGCCAGGGCCCCAGCAGTCCGCGGCGGCCGAATCCGAGCAGCAGGGCGACACCGCCGACCGTGGGCGGCAGCACCATCGGCAGCAGGACCAGCGAGCGGACGAAGACCTTGCCGGGGAAGTCGACCCGGGCCAGCAGCCAGGCCAGCGGGACGCCGAGGACCAGGGAGAGGGCCAGTGCCCACCCGGAGACGATCAGCGACAGGGTCAGCGCCTGTCTGGTCCCCTCACTGGTGAGGTGGCCGCCCAGTTCGCCCCACGAGGTGCGGGCGAGGATGCCGGCCAGCGGCAGCAGCAGAAAGGCGACGGCCAGGAGTGCGGGGACCGCCAGCACGATCGGCGCGCGAGGGCGCGCGGCGCGGCTGCGGGGACGGTTCATCGGGGTTCCCTGGGGCTGGAGGGCAGGGCCGCCCGGCGGGTGCGGGCCGGGCGGCCGTCCGCGTTACGGCTGCTGGAAGCCCGCGTCGGTGAGGATCTTTTGCGCCTCGGGCGTCGACAGCCACTTCACGAACGCCTCGGCGGCGTCGCTGTGCTCGGTGGTCTTCAGTGTCGCCGCCGGGTAGGAGGCGACCGCGTTCTGCTCGTCCGGGATGTCGACGGAGTCGACCTTGCCGGAGGCGGAGGCGACATCGGTCTTGTAGACCAGACCGGCGTCCGCCTCGCCCAGCTCCACCTTGCTCAGGACCGCCCGCACGTTCGGCTCCAGGGAGACCGGCTTCACGGTGATCTTCTGGGCGTCCAGGATCTGCTTGCTGTAGCGGCCGACCGGCACCTCGGACGCGGCGAGTACCACCTTGAGCCCGGTGTCCGCGAGGTCCTTGAGGTTCTCGATCTTCTCCGGGTTGCCCTTGCCGGTGGCGATGACGAGGCGGTTCTTGGCGATGACGGTGGGCGTCCCGGTGTCCGCCTCCAGCCCGTCCATCGTCTTGGTGTCGGCGGTGACCAGGGCGTCGGCGGGCGCGCCCTGCTTGACCTGGGCGGCGAGCTCCTGGGAGCCGGCGAAGGAGAACGTCACCTTCGTGCCGGGGTTCTCCTTCTCGTACGCCGCGCCCGCCGCCTTGAACACATCGGTGAGCGACGAGGCGGCGAGGACCGTCAGATCGGCCGCGGGGGCGCCGGAGGCGGACGCGGAGGCGCTGGAGCCGGTGGCCGGGTCCTTCGTGTCGTCGTTGCTGCCGCAGGCGGTGAGCGGGGTGAGCAGTCCTACGACGACGAGGGCCGCCGCGGCGCGCCGGCGGGTGAGGGCGGGGGTGAAGGGCATGAGGGCGGGGCTCCTTGGGAACGCGAGAGGCCGATGCCGCCGGGCCGGTGAGCGGACCACCCGGTGGCGGGAGACAGCATGTGCCACAGAATAGGTGTTCTGGGATTGCATTTACATATTTCCATGGGAAACCACATGGCAGATGCGCCCGCTGCTGGAGGAAGGTCCGAGGTCTGCGGGGGCGGTGGGCCGTCGGTGGCGGGCCGTGGGGCGATCCGGCGTCGGGCTCCGTTGTCAGTGCCTCCCCATAGTGTGAAGACGTCGCTTGGGGAGCCTCGCAGAAGGAGCAGAAGTGTCCGCAAACAAGATCCAGCACAAGGTGAATCACGTCGCGCTGGTCGTGGACTGTTCGGGTTCGATGTACCAGCACCAGGGGCAGCTCGTGCGCGTCGTGGACGAGTTCGTGGCCGGCCTGAAGGCCGAGTCGGACAGCCTCGGGCACGAGACCCGGATCAGCCTCTACTCCTTCGACCACAGGGTGGAGAACCTGGTCTGGGACATGGACGTGAAGCATCTCCCTTCGATGCGCGGCCTGTACAAGGTGAACAACGGCGCGACGGCCCTCATCGAGGCCTCCCTGAAGTCCCTGGACGACCTGGGACACATCTGGGAGGAGTACGGCGAGCACAGCTTCCTCCAGATCGTGGTGACGGACGGCGAGGAGAACGCCTCCGGCGGCGACCGCAGGCACGACGGGGACATGAAGATCCTCGGCCCCTGGCTCGACCGCATCGCGGCGAAGATGGGCGCCCTCCCGGGCCACTGGACGTCGGCGATCCTCGTCCCCAACTCCCTGGCCAAGCGCACCGCTCAGAACTACGGCTTCCCGGCCGGCAACATCGCGATCTGGGACGCCGATTCGAAGGAGGGCGTCGAGGAGGCGATCGGCACCGTGCGCGCCGCCGCCACCAGCTTCCTGCGCGGCCGTGAGCAGGGCGTGCGCGGCACGAAGAACCTCTTCGCGGTGGGCCAGGACATATCCGTGGACGACGTGCGGGCCAGTCTCGAACCGGTCCCGGCCGACAAGTACCGGCTCCTGAAGGTCGACAAGGAGGTCGAGATCCGCCCCTTCGTCGACTCCCACCCGGGCGTGACGTACGAACGCGGCTCCTGCTACTACCAGTTGGGCGCCCGGGTCCAGGTGCAGCCGGACAAGGAGGTCATCGTCGTGGAGAAGGACACCGACCGCGCCTACTCGGGCGACGCCGCCCGCAACCTGCTCTTCGGCTCGGGCGTGCGGGGCACCGTCTCCGTGAAGGCGGGGAACAATCCCGATCTGGAGGTGTACGTGCAGAGCCGCTCGGTCAACCGCAAGCTCAAGCCGAAGACCCGTCTGCTGATCATGCTCTGACCGCCTCGGCCCTCGGCCCCGGGGAAGGGGGGGCGCTCCCGGGCCCGGGACCTGTCCGGCCCCCGGCCGGGACCGGACAGTAGAGTTCGGGAGCGTCAGCCCCCGAGACCCGAGGTACCGTCCGTGACCCCCGAACCCCCCGAGCCCCCGCTCCCACCTGCAGTGACCGTGGTCGGGATCGGAGCCGACGGCTGGGCGGGCCTGTCCGGGGCGGCGCGCGCGGAGCTGGAGGCCGCCCAGGTCCTGATCGGCGCCGGACGCCAGCTGGACCTGCTCCCGCCCCGGTGCGCGGGCCGCCGCGTGCCCTGGCCCTCCCCGCTGCGCCCCGCCGTCCCCGGCCTGCTCGCCGCGCACGCGGGCAGCCGCACCGCCGTACTGGCCAGCGGCGACCCGATGTTCTACGGGATCGGCCGCGCCCTCACCGAAGTCCTGGGCGCCGGGCGGCTGCGCGTCCTGCCGCACCCCTCGTCCGTCTCCTACGCCTGCGCCCGCGTCGGCTGGCCGCTGGAGGACACCGAGGTCGTCACCCTGGTCGGCCGCCCCGCCGCCCGGCTCGCCGCCGCCCTGCACGAAGGGCGCCGGCTGCTGGTCCTCAGCGCCGGCGCCACCACCCCGGCCGAGGTCGCCGCCCTGCTGCGCGACCGCGGCTTCGGCCCCAGCCCGATGCGGGTGCTGGAACAGCTCGGCGGCGAGGACGAGGCGTGCGTCCGGGGCATGGCGGAGACCTGGTCCCACCCGGCGGGCGACCCGCTCAACGTCATCGCCGTCGAGTGCCGCAGGGCCCCCGGCGCCCCGCGCCTCGGCGCCGTACCGGGCCTGCCCGACGAGGCGTACGCGCACGACGGCCAGCTCACCAAGCGGCACGTGCGGGCCGCCACCCTCGGCGTGCTCGCCCCCGCACCCGGCGAACTCCTGTGGGACATCGGCGGCGGCTCCGGATCGATCGCCATCGAGTGGATGCGCACCCACCCCTCCTGCCGGGCCGTCACCGTCGAACGCGACCCGGTGCGGGCGGCCCGCATCGCGGACAACGCCGACCGGCTCGGCGTCCCCGGTCTGCGCGTCGTCACCGGCCGGGCCCCCGACTGCCTGGCCGGACTGCCCGCCCCCGACGCCGTGTTCATCGGCGGCGGCCTCACCGCGCCCGGCCTCCTCGACACCTGCCTGCGGGCGCTCCCGCCCGGCGGCCGGCTGGTCGCCAACACCGTCACGCTGGAGTCCGAGGCGGTCCTCGCCGCCCAGCACCGCGAGCACGGCGGCGACCTGGTCCGCCTCGCCGTGGCCCACGCCGTGCCGGTCGGCACCTTCACCGGCTGGCGCCAGGCGATGCCGGTCACCCAGTGGTCCGTACGCAAGCCCCCCAAGACCCGGGCGGCGCCCGCACAACCCTCAGGAGACAACAGATGACCGTGTACTTCATCGGCGCAGGACCGGGCGCGGCCGACCTGATCACGGTGCGCGGCGCGCGCACGCTCGCCGCCTGCGGAGTCTGCCTGTACGCGGGCAGCCTGGTGCCCCGCGAACTCCTGGCCGAGTGCCCCGCCGACGCGCGCCTGGTGGACACCGCGCAGCTCGACATCGACCGGATCACCGCCGAACTGGTCGCCGCGCACCGGGCCGGCCACGACGTGGCGCGGCTGCACTCCGGCGACCCCTCGGTGTTCAGCGCGGTCAACGAGCAGATGCGGCGTCTGGACGAGGCGGGCGTGCCCTACGAAGTGATCCCCGGCGTACCGGCGTTCGCGGCGGCCGCGGCGGCCCTGGGACGCGAGCTGACCGTCCCGACCGTCGGCCAGACCGTCATCCTCACCCGCGTCGCCCAGCAGGCCACCGCCATGCCCGAGGGCGAGGACCTGGCGACGCTGGGGCGCAGTGGCGCGCTGATCGTCCTGCACCTCGCCGCCCGGTACGCCGACCGCGTCGTCGAGGAACTGCTCCCGCACTACGGGGCCGACTGCCCGGCCGCCGTCGTCGCCCTGGCCTCGCGGCCCGACGAGGTCATCCTGCGCGGCACCCTGGACTCCATCGCCGAGCAGGTGAAGGCGGCAGGGGTGATCCGTACCGCCGTCATCATGGTCGGCCGCACCCTGGGCGCCGAGCAGTTCCACGACAGCCACCTCTACTCGCCCGCCCGCGACCGCCACACCTGCTGACGGCCGCCCCGGCCGGGCGGCGCACGGGTCAGCGCACGGAGCTGCGCCCCACCACCGTGCCCGCCCGGTCGACGCAGATGACGTCCACGGCCACCGGAGCGCCCCGCAGGACCGACAGCGCCTGGTCCCGCGCCGCGACGGCCACCAGATCACCCAGCGGCACCCCCCGTGCCTGGCACGAGCGGAGTGCGGCCAGGCCCGTGTTGGCGGCGGCGACCTCGGCGGCCAGGGCCTCGTCGGCGCCGCCCTGCCGGGCCAGCCGGGCCAGGTACGCCTTGTCGACCTGGGAGCGGCCCGAGTGCAGGTCGAGATGGCCGGCGGCGAGCTTCGACAGCTTGGCGAACCCGCCGCAGACGGTGAGCCGTGCCACCGGGTGGCGGCGTACGTACTTGAGCACCGCGCCCGCGAAGTCGCCCATGTCCAGCAGGGCGATCTCCGGCAGCCCGTACTCGGCGACCACGGTCTTCTCCGACGTGGACCCCGTGCACCCCGCCACATGGGTGTGACCCGCGGCGAGCGCCACGTCCACGCCCCGGCGGATCGAGTCGATCCACGCCGAGCAGGAGTAGGGCACCACCACCCCGGTCGTCCCCAGGACGGACAGGCCGCCCAGGATGCCCAGGCGCGGGTTCCAGGTGGACCGGGCGATCTCCTCGCCGTCGTCCACCCCGACCGTCACCTCGACGTCCCCGGACCCGCCGTGGGCCGCCGCGACCCGGGCGATGTGCTCGCCGATCATCCGGCGCGGCACCGGGTTGACCGCCGGCTCACCGACCTCCAGCGGGAGCCCCGGCAGCGTGACCGTGCCGACGCCGGGGCCCGCCCGGAACACCACGCCGGAGCCCGGCGGCAGCGCCCGCACACTGACCCGGACCAGGGCGCCGTGCGTCACGTCGGGGTCGTCGCCCGCGTCCTTGACCACACCCGCAGTCGCCCGCCCGGCGGCCAGCTCCTCCACGGCCAGGGCGAACGCCGGGGTCTGGCCCCGGGGCAGCGTGATGGTGACCGGGTCGGGGAAGTCGCCGCTCAGCAGCGCCGTGTACGCGGCGGTGGCGGCGGCGGTGGCGCAGGCACCGGTCGTCCAGCCTGGCCGCAGACCGGTGTGTTTGAGTTGGGCGGCGCGCCCGCCCTTCGCTTCACTCATGGATGGTTCCGATGCACGTACTGATTCTCGGCGGGACGACGGAGGCCCGCCGTCTCGCCGAACTGCTGGAGGGCGAGCTGCCCGCCGGGTCCGGGGTCACCAGTTCGCTCGCCGGGCGGGTGGCCCGGCCGAAGCTTCCGCCGGGGGAGGTCCGCGTCGGCGGTTTCGGCGGAGCCGGCGGGCTCGCGGACTGGCTCCGCGCGCACCGGGTCGACGCGCTCATCGACGCCACCCATCCTTTCGCCGGGACGATCAGCCACAACGCGGCCACCGCGGCCGCCACCGCCCATGTTCCCCTGCTCATGCTGCGCCGGCCCGGCTGGGTGCCCCGCGAAGGCGACGACTGGCACCCGGCCGGCTCGCTGGCCGAGGCGGCGAAGGCACTGCCCGCGCTGGGGCGGCGGGTGTTCCTCACCACGGGGCGGATGGGCCTCGCCGCCTTCGCGGACCTGGACGAGCTGTGGTTCCTCATGCGGTCCGTGGACGCCCCGGAACCGCCGTACCCGGTCCGGATGGAGACCCTGCTCGACCGGGGCCCCTTCACCCTCGAAGGCGAGCGCGAGCTGATCCGCCGCCACCGCGTCGAGGTCCTCGTCACCAAGGACAGCGGTGGCGCCGCCACCGCCCCGAAGCTGACCGCGGCCCGCGAGGCGGGCATCCCCGTCGTCGTGGTCCGCCGGCCACCGCTCCCGGAAGGGGGCGCGGTGGCCGGCAGCCCGGAAGAGGCCGTCGCCTGGCTGCGGACGCTGATGGCGTAGGACCTGTCTTCAAACTGCCGTCTGCCGGGCGACGCCATGCACGCACTCTCGCCGCACCGGTCCCAGGCCCCGGTACGTCCAGTACAGGGGCCTGGGGCCGGCACGCCGAGAGCACGCACCTGACGCCGCCCGGCCGCCCTTCGGGCGACGACGGCAGTTTGAAGACAGGCCCTAGCGGCTCAGTCCTCGGGATAGCGGCGCGGCGTCCACACGATGTGCCGCCCCTCGCCCCGGCGCTCCCAGCGGGTCTGCGAGGAGCCGACGATCAGGATCGTGCGCATGTCGACCTCGGCCGGGTCGAGATCGGCCAGCCGCACGGTCCGTACGCTCTCGGCCGGTCCGCCGACGTCCCGGCCGATGACCACCGGCGTGTCCGGCGAGCGGTGTTCGAGGAGCAGGTCGCGGGCCTTGCCGACCTGCCAGGTCCGGCTGCGGGAACCGGGGTTGTACAGCGCGAGCACCAGATCCGCCGACGCAGCGGCCCGCAGCCGCCCGGCGATGACCTCCCACGGCTTGAGCCGGTCGGAGAGCGAGACCGTGGCGTAGTCGTGGCCCAGCGGCGCCCCCGCCCGTGCCGCGGCCGCGTTGGCGGCCGTCACCCCGGGAAGGACCCGCACCGGCACGTCCGCGTACTCCTCCTGGGCGGCCACCTCCAGCACGGCCGTCGCCATCGCGAACACGCCCGGGTCGCCGCCGGACACCACGGCCACCCGCCGCCCGCGCCGGGCCAGGTCGAGCGCGAACTCGGCCCGCTCCGACTCGACCTTGTTGTCGGAGCCGTGCCGTATCTGCCCCGGACGCACCGGGACCCGGTCCAGGTACGTGGTGTAGCCGACCAGGTCGTCGGCGGCGGCCAGCGCCCCGCGCGTCTCGGGCGTGAGCCACAGCGGACCGGCCGGACCCGTGCCGACGACCGCCACCTCACCGTCGCCCGGGGCGCGTTCGGGGCGTGCGTCGATCCGGCTCGGCAGCACGGCGACCGCGAAGTACGGCACCGAATCCGCGTCGGTCTCCGCCAGCTCGCCCAGCCGCTCCCCGGCCATCGTGGCGCGCTCGACGTACCGCGCCTCGGGCAGCCGGCCGGACGCCTCGAACGCGCGGCGCACGGCGGGGAACGTACGGCCCAGCTTCATGACCACGGCGGCGTCGGTGGCGGCCAGCCGGGCGGTCAGTTCGTCCTCGGGCAGGGTGCCGGGCAGGATCGTCAGGACCTCCTCGCCCTCGGCGAGCGGGGTCCCGAGCCGCGCGGCGGCGGCGCTGACCGAGGTGACCCCGGGAATGACCTCGGTGGGGTAGCGGCCGGCCAGCCGCTTGTGCATGTGCATGTACGAGCCGTAGAAGAGCGGGTCGCCCTCCGCCAGCACCGCGACCGTGCGGCCCGCGTCGAGGTGCACGGCGAGCCGGGCCGCCGCCTCGGTGTAGAAGTCCTCCATCGCGCCCCGGTAGCCGCCCGGGTGGTCCGTGGTCTCCGTCGTCACGGGATAGACCAGGGCCTCCTCGATGTGGTCGGCGCGCAGGTGCTTCGCCGCTATGGACCGGGCGATGGACCGTCCGTGCCGGGCGCTGTGGTAGGCCACGACGTCCGCGCCGGCGATGACCTCCACCGCGCGCAGGGTCATCAGGGCCGGGTCGCCGGGGCCGAGCCCGACCCCGTAGAGCCGTCCCGTCTGCTGCTCGCTCACGCTCATTCTTCCTCGCTGGCGATGGCGTTGAGGGCGGCGGCCGCGATGGCGCTGCCGCCGCGCCTGCCGCGCACGATCAGGTGGTCGAGCCCCGAGGGGTGCGCGGCCAGGGCGTCCTTGGACTCGGCGGCGCCGACGAAACCGACCGGCACACCGATGACGGCAGCGGGGCGCGGGGCCCCCTCCTCGATCATTTCGAGGAGCCGGAACAGCGCGGTCGGCGCGTTGCCGACGGCGACGACCGCCCCTTCGAGCCGGTCGCGCCACAGCTCAAGGGCCGCCGCCGAGCGGGTCGTGCCCAGCTCCGCCGCGAGGCCGGGCACCGCCGGGTCGGACAGGGTGCACACCACCTCGTTGTCCGCGGGCAGCCGCTTGCGGGTGACCCCGCTGGCGACCATGGCGACGTCGCACAGGATGGGCGCGCCCGCCCGCAGAGCCGCGCGGGCCCGGGAGACGGCGTCGGGCGTGAAGGCGATGTCGCGTACGAGGTCGACCATCCCGCAGGCGTGGATCATCCGGACCGCGACCTGGCTCACGTCCGAGGGCAGGCCGGAGAGATCCGCCTCCGCCCGGATGGTGGCGAAGGACTGGCGATAGATGGCCGGTCCGTCCTTCTCGTACTGGTGCACAGTGCTGTCGCTCTCTTCATCGGGCGGGGAAATCGGGCGGGGAAACGGGCTGAAATCGGGCAGGAAACAGTCGGGTCGGGCGGGAGCCGGGCGGGGGGCGCCTGTCAGGTGCCGGGGGTGCGGGCCGTCGACACGGCGGTGGCGAGCGCGGACGGATCGTCGGTGACACAGGGAGGCGCGTCGCGCCGGCCGTCCCGTACGACGGAGACCCGGTAGCCGTCCGGTCCGGCGACGACATCGACCCAGGCACCCCGGGGGTGACCGCACCGCCGCTCGCACCCCGACCAGTACACCGGCAGGGCGGGTCCGGCCGGCACGGGCCCCCGGACGTCCACGGCCACCGCCGCGTCGCCCCGCACATCGGCCAGGGACTTCGCGCACCCGGGCCGCCCGACGCACGCGCCCACCCCGGCCCACGGCGAGCGGTCCCCGGTGACGAGGCCGGCGCCGCCCAGCGCGTCGAGCAGTTCACCGGCCCGCCCCCGCCCGACGCCGGGCACGACGACGCCGCGCCACGGGGTGAGCCGCAGTTCGCCGTCTCCGTGCCGCCGGGCGAGGTCCGTCAGCGTCCGCCACCGCGCCGCGTCGGCCCGCCCGAGCGGCAGTCCGACCGAGAGGGCGTCCGTGGCGCCGGGTCCGGTCACCACACCGAGGGCCGGGGGAGCACCGGCCGGCACCGGCAGGACCGCGCGGGCGAGGGGCAGCCCACCCGCGCGCAACCGCCGTACCACCGCGTCGAACAGCGGTGCCGCGCCGCCGGGCAGATCCGCCACCCGCCACGCACCACAGCCGGCCGCCGCCTCCAGGAACACCTTCGCGGCGGTCAGCGCCGCCCCGGGTGCCTCGTCCGCCGGAATCCGGGCGACGGTCTCCAGAGCGCCGATCCGCAGATCCGCCTCCCCGCCGCCCCGCGCCCGCAGCGTCACATCGGCGCCCAGCGCGTCCACATCGCCGCGCCCGTCGTCCAGCGCGAACAGGAACCGGCCCGACAGACCGGCCGCCTCCTCGCTCGCGCACACCGAGGCGTCCAGCGCGGACAGCCACGGACGCACCTCGCGCTCGCCGCGTCCGTCGAGCCCGGACAGCGCGGAGGCCACCACATTGCGGACCCGCTCATGCCGCTCGGAGGGCAAAAGGCCCATTTCGCTCATCCGGGAGGCCAGTTCGCCCCCGCACTCCGCGCCCAGACCACGCAGCTGCACATTGCCGCGCGAAGTGAGATGCACCTCACCATCGCCCAGCCGGCCGGCCAACTCACACAGCCCGTCCGCCTGGTCCGCGCTCAGCACACCTCCGGGCACCCGGACCCGTGCCAGGGCCCCGTCGTCCGCCCCGTGGAGCCGCAGGGCACCGGGGCAGGCGTCGCCACGGGCCCGGGACACGGCGTCCGGGGACTGTGCGGGCAGGGTGGCTGGGGGCGGCATGGCGGCGAGCATACCGACCATCTCATCCGATCCGTATGACCCATCGTCGGCGACGGGCCCTTACTATGCCTAGCGACAGGCCATCCGGCCTGTCGTCGCCACAGACGGCGACAGGGGAGGAAGCCCGGTGAGATTCCGGCGCGGTCCCGCCACTGTGAGCTTGGTCCCACCCGGCCGAGCGAGTCAGGAACTCCCTTCCCCGCACACCCGGCACGCGCGCCGGGCAGGGGAGCTCTCGACACCGCCCGGGGCGTGGACACCCCGAGGAAGGCCAGACGCCGCATGATCCTGCTCCTGTCGACGTCCGACACCGACCTGCTCAGCGCCCGCGCCTCCCAAGGACCGGTCAGCTACCGGTACGCCAACCCCTCCCGGCTGCCGATGCAGGACCTCCCCGAGCTGCTGGACGGCGCCGACCTCGTCGTCGTACGCCTCCTCGGCGGTGTCCGCGCCTGGCAGGACGGCCTCGACCAAGTCCTCGCCGCCGGACGCCCCGTCGTGGTCCTCACCGGGGAACAGGCCCCCGACGCCCAGCTGATGGCCGCCTCCACCGTCCCCATCGGGATCGCCGCCGAGGCCCACGCCTACCTCGCCCACGGCGGCCCCGCCAACCTGGAGCAGCTCGCCCGCTTCCTCTCCGACACCGTCCTGCTCACCGGCCACGGCTTCGAACCCCCCGCCGCCGCACCCTCCTGGGGCCCGCTGGAGCGCACCCCCCGCGCGACCGGCGACGGCGCCCCCACCGTCGCGGTGCTCTACTACCGCGCCCACCACATGAGCGGCAACACCGCGTTCATCGAGACCCTGTGCCGGGCCGTGGAGGCCGAGGGCGCCCGCGCCCTGCCGCTGTACGTCGCCTCGCTGCGCGCCCCCGAGCCCGAACTCATCGACGCCCTGCGGGACGCCGACGCGATCGTGACCACCGTCCTCGCGGCGGGCGGCACCCGGCCCGCCGAGGCATCGGCCGGCGGCGACGACGAGTCCTGGGACGCGGGCGCCCTCACCGCCCTCGACGTCCCGATCCTCCAGGCGCTCTGCCTCACCAGCTCCCACGCCGACTGGGAGGGCAACGACGAGGGCGTCTCACCGCTGGACGCCGCGAGCCAGATCGCCGTCCCCGAGTTCGACGGGCGCCTGATCACCGTCCCGTTCTCCTTCAAGGAGATCGACGAGGACGGCCTGCCCGCCTACGTCGCTGACGACGAGCGGGCATCCCGCGTCGCCGGGATCGCCGTGCGCCACGCCCGGCTGCGCCACATCCCGAACGCCGACAAGCGCCTCGCCCTCGTCCTGTCCGCGTACCCCACCAAGCACTCGCGGATCGGCAACGCCGTCGGGCTCGACACCCCCGCAAGCGCGGTCGCCCTGCTGCGCAGGCTGCGGGCCGAGGGCTACGACTTCGGTGACGAGGAGGTCCCCGGCCTCGCGTCCGGCGACGGCGACGAGCTGATCTACGCCCTGATCGAGGCGGGCGGCCACGACCAGGAATGGCTCACCGAGGAGCAGTTGGCGCGCAACCCGGTCCGTATCCCCGCCGCCGACTACCGCCGCTGGTTCGCCACGCTCCCGGCCGGACTCCGCGAGGCCGTCGAGGAGCACTGGGGCCCCGCCCCCGGCGAGATGTTCGTGGACCGCTCGCGCAATCCGGAGGGCGACATCGTCCTGGCCGCCCTGCGCCGGGGCAACCTGCTCATCCTGATCCAGCCGCCGCGCGGCTTCGGCGAGAACCCGATCGCGATCTACCACGACCCGGATCTGCCGCCGTCCCACCACTACCTGGCCGCCTACCGCTGGATCGCCGCCCGCGCCGAGGACAACGGCTTCGGCGCCGACGCGATGATCCATCTCGGCAAGCACGGCAACCTGGAGTGGCTGCCCGGCAAGAACGCCGGCCTGTCCGCCGCCTGCGGCCCCGACGCGGCGCTCGGCGACCTGCCGCTCGTCTACCCGTTCCTCGTCAACGACCCGGGGGAGGGCACCCAGGCCAAGCGCCGGGTGCACGCCACGCTCGTGGACCACCTGGTGCCGCCGATGGCCCGCGCCGACAGCTACGGCGACATCGCCCGGCTCGAACAGCTCCTGGACGAGCACGCCCAGATCGCCGCGATGGACCCGGCGAAGCTGCCGGCGATCCGCGCCCAGATCTGGACCCTGATCCAGGCCGCGAAGCTCGACCACGACCTGGGCATCGAGGGACGCCCCGAGGACGAGGGCTTCGACGACTTCATCATGCATCTCGACGGCTGGCTCTGTGAGATCAAGGACGTCCAGATCCGCGACGGCCTGCACGTCCTGGGCGGCGCCCCCACCGGCCCCGCCCGCGTCAACCTGGTCCTCGCGATCCTGCGGGCCCGTCAGATCTGGGGCGGCACGGCCTCCCTGCCCGGCCTGCGCGAGGCGCTCGGCCTGGACGAGTCGGCGGCGACCCGCACCGACGCCGACGCCGTCGAGGAACAGGCCCGCGCCCTGGTCCAGGCGATGGAGGACGCGGACTGGAACCCGTCCGCCCTCCAAGCCCCCGCGGCGATCGAGCAGCGGGGCCCGGGGCAGAGCCCCGAGCGGACGAGCAGCACACTCCTCCACGACCTGCCCCCGGACGTGGCCGCGATCCTGGACTTCGCCGCCCGCGAGGTCGTCCCCCGCCTGGCCGGGACCACCGACGAGCTGGACCACTGCGTCCACGCCCTGAACGGCGGCTTCGTCCCCGCGGGCCCCTCCGGCTCCCCGCTGCGCGGCCTGGTCAACGTCCTGCCGACCGGCCGCAACTTCTACTCCGTCGACCCCAAGGCCGTCCCCTCCCGCCTCGCCTGGGAGACCGGCCAGGCCCTGGCCGACTCCCTCCTGGAGCGCTACCGCACCGACAACGGCGAGTGGCCGGTCTCCGTGGGCCTGTCCCTGTGGGGTACGAGCGCCATGCGCACCGCGGGCGACGATGTCGCCGAGGCGTTCGCCCTGCTCGGGGTTCGCCCCGTCTGGGACGACGCCTCCCGCCGCGTCACCGGCCTGGAGCCGATCCCCGCCGAGGAACTGGGCCGGCCGCGCATCGACGTCACCCTGCGCATCAGCGGCTTCTTCCGCGACGCCTTCCCGCACACCATCGGCCTGCTCGACGACGCGGTCCGGCTGGCCGCCTCGCTGGACGAGCCCGCCGAGATCAACCACGTACGGGCGCACACCCAGGCCGACCTGGCCGAGCACGGCGACGAACGCCGCGCCACCACCCGTATCTTCGGCTCCCGCCCCGGCACGTACGGCGCGGGCCTGCTCCAGCTCATCGACTCCCGCGACTGGCGCACCGACGCCGACCTCGCCGAGGTCTACACGACGTGGGGCGGCTACGCCTACGGCCGCGACCTCGACGGCTGCCCGGCCCGGGAGGAGATGGAGACGGCGTACAAGCGGATCGCGGTCGCGGCGAAGAACACCGACACCCGCGAGCACGACATCGCGGACTCCGACGACTACTTCCAGTACCACGGCGGCATGGTCGCCACGGTCCGCGCGCTCAAGGGCAAGGCCCCGGAGGCGTACATCGGGGACTCGACCCGCCCCGAGACCGTCCGCACCCGCACCCTGACCGAGGAGACCTCCCGGGTCTTCCGCGCCCGCGTCGTCAACCCCAAGTGGATCGAGGCGATGCGCCGCCACGGCTACAAGGGCGCCTTCGAGCTCGCCGCCACCGTCGACTACCTCTTCGGCTACGACGCCACGACGGGCGTGGTCGCGGACTGGATGTACGACAAGCTCACCGAGGCCTACGTCCTGGACCCCACCAACCGCGCCTTCCTCGAACAGGCCAACCCCTGGGCCCTGCACGGCATCGCGGAACGCCTGCTCGAAGCGGAGTCGCGCGGGATGTGGGCCAAGCCGGACCCGGCGGTGCTCGAAGCGCTGCGCCAGGTGTTCCTGGAGACGGAAGGGAACCTGGAGGGCGAGGACTGACCGGCCGGCGTCAGTCGGCGGTGCCGGGCTTCACACCCCATACGTAGACGACGTCGTCCAGGGCGAGCAGGTCCCACAGCTTCGCCGCGTCGTCCACGGTGAGGTTGACGCAGCCGGCCGAGCCCCCGCCGTCGTACAGGTCGCCCGGGTGACCGTGCAGCGCCTGCCCGCCGTCGAAGAACTGGGAGTACGGCATGGGGGCGTTGTCGTAGATCGTGGAGACGTGGTCGCGGTCGCGCCAGTAGATGGTGTGCCGGCCCGGCCGTGTCTCCTGCGCGTCGCGGCCGGTGCGGGTGGGCACGGGTCCGAAGACGACCTCCTTCCCCTTCTGTACCCACAGCAGTTGGCGGTCCATGTCGACGCAGGTCACCCGCGAGGACTCGACGGGGCAGCGGCCCGCGGCGTTCGGGTCGGGCGTCGCCTCGACCACGAGCACGGTGCGGTACGTGCCGAGGTCGGCGAGCCCGTCGGCGTGCGGCCGGCCGTGTGCGGTCTGGAAGGCCCGGATGGCCCGGCAGTCGGCGTCGGACTGTCGGCCGTCCACGGGCAGGCCGAGATGCTGCTCGAGCTGCCGCTGGTAGGGGCCGGCCGGTGCGGTGCACGCGGTGTCGCGCACGGGGGCGGCGGCCGAGGGGGCCGCGGTGCACAGCAGTGCCGTGGCCGCTGCTGCGGCCACGGCACCGGTGAGGCTGGGGGTACGCACTGCCGGACCTCCTGGCGGATCGGGAACCGAAGTGCTGCCAGCCAATCAGCGCACCCGCCCGGCCGCCCATTGATGGGCAGCCGGGCGGGTGACCGGATCAGGCGTGCGTGGACTTGTGCGTGTCGTCCTTGCAGTCCTTCCCCTTGCACGGCTCGCCGCGCTTGTTGGACAGCTCGACGGTGACGCCCTCCGAGCTGTTGGCCTCCGTCACCTCGAACGGCCCCGATACGGGGTTCGCCGGCAGGACGTAGCCCTCGGGTACGGCGATCTCGCGCAGGTAGTACTCACCGAGCGGAAGATCGTCGAAGGCGCACTGCCCCGCGCCGTCGGTGGAGCATCCGGCGTCGGTGAGCGTGTCCGGGTCCGCCCCGGTCGTCTGGAGCCCCGGCACGTCGTTGCTCTCGCGCCACAGTTCGAAGACGGCCCCGGCCAGCGGCCGCCCGTTCTTCGCGTCCGTCTTGTCCAGCGTCAGCGAACCCGTCGTGGGCGTCACGGGGCCCTGGGTGTTGAGCGCTTCGGTCTGGACGCCGGTGTCGGCGTTGTCCTCGGTGAGGGTGAGGGGGCCGAAGACGGCGGGGTCGGGGAGGCCGTAGCCGTCGGGGGCTTCGGTTTCGCGCCAGTAGTAGGTGCCGGGGGCGGTTGTCTCGGTGCAGATGCCGGTGGTGGGGGTGGTGCAGGTGGTGACGAGGGTGTCGGGGTCGGTGCCGGTGGTCTGGAGGCCGGGCACGTTGTTGGTCTCGCGCCACAGTTCGAAGTCGGCTCCGGCCAGGGGTTCGCCGGTCTCGGCGTCGGACTTGAGGATCCGTACCTCACCCGTCACCGGCTGCGTTCCGCCGCAGTCGGGGAGGTCGCCGTCGAACGGGTACGCGTGGAACTCCTGACCGCCGCCCCCGGCCGCGGCGCTGGTGTGCGTCACCGAGCCGGTGGTGAAGAACCTGCCGTTGACCCCCGGAAGGGTCACGGTGGTCATCGAGGACTGCTCACCCATCAGGAAGCTGCCCTGGAACTGGCCGGTCCCCGACAGGTCCACGGTGGTGGCGTCCGGGAAGTTCCACAGAAGGCGCTCGCGGTAGGCGTTCAGCGGGTCGGTGGCGTCGTCGATGCCCCCGCTGTACGTGTTGATCGCGCGGTCCGCCCCGATGACGTTGACGAGGATCGTCGCGCCGGCGGGGATGTCCTCGAAGACGACTCCCTGCTGGCCGCCGGTGGGGCCGGTCATGTCGAAGTCGACGTTGAAGACCTGCAACGCGGACGTCCCGTCACCCGTGAAGAGCGTCTGCGTGCCCTGGTTCACGGCGGTGCCCGTCGGCGTCCGGAGCGTGCCGTCGGGCCGTGCGTAGCACTGGCTGGCCTCCGTGAGCTGG
Source organism: Streptomyces sp. ATexAB-D23 (assembly GCF_000373645.1). Lineage (GTDB taxonomy): Bacteria > Actinomycetota > Actinomycetes > Streptomycetales > Streptomycetaceae > Streptomyces > Streptomyces castrisilvae. Next base: position 69,570 of record NZ_KB892020.1, read on the forward strand.
TCGCGCAGCCCCGCGTAGGGCGTCACGGCCTCCGGGTCCTGGACGAGCGTCCCGGAGACGGTCCCGCTCTGCGTACCGGCGTGGCGCACGTTGCCCTGCTCGCCGACGATGCCGCCGGTCGTGTCGAGGGTCTGCCCCGGCGCGATCGTGACGTTCCCGCCCGTGGTCAGGAAGTCCGCGCCGTTGGGCGGCGGGACGCGCGACCCGACACCGACGATGCCCAGGTTGTACGTCTGGCCCGCCGCCGGGTCCTTGTCCTGGTCGAAGTCGTCGAGCACCACGACCCGGCCCTCGGCCTCGGCGGCCCGGCCGCGCACGAGGAAGTCGTCGCCGACGAAGATGTTGATCCCGTTGTCCCGGCCCGCGAGAGGTCCGTTGTTGATCCCCGGGAACGGGTCGGGACAGTCACCCGGCACACACGGCCCCAAGCCGCCCGGCAGCGGCGCGGCGGCGGCCGGCGCCACACCGATGCCGAGGGTGAAGGCGGGTACGACGGTGGCCAGGACGGCGCAGGCCGCACCGGAGGCACGGGCGCGTGAACGCAGCGCTGCGAAGCGCTTGGGCATGGGTCTCATACGGGCATCCTGGCCACCCGCCGCGTGGGGCCCGGCGGGCGACACGTGACGTTGCCCCTTCCAGCGGAAGGGGCCACCCGGACGGACCCGGTACCGACGCCGCCGCACCGCCCCGGCCGCCGCACCGCCCCGGCCGCCGCACCGCCCCGGCCGGCGAGCGCGCGGGCCGGCGAGCGCGCGGGCCGGGGGCGGTGCGGCGGCGGTACCGCGTGGGTCAGGCCGGAAGGGTCCACCGCTGGTTGTCGCCGGCGTAGCAGGTCCAGATCTGGAGGCGGGTGCCGTTGGCCGAGCTGGGGCCGGTGGCGTCCAGGCACTTGCCGGACGCGGGGTTGACCAGCGCACCGTCGCTCCGGTGCTGCCAGACCTGCGCTCCGGACCCGTTGCAGTCGTACAACTGCACCTTGGTGCCGTCCGTGATCCCCGCCCCGGTCACATCGAGGCACTTGCCCAGTGCCTCGACCGTGCCGTCGGAGCCGACCGCCCACCGCTGGGCATCGGACCCGTTGCAGTCGTAGAGCTGCACCGCCGTGCCGTTGGCGGAACTCGAACCCGCCACGTCCACGCACTTGCCGCCGTATCCCGTGATCCGGCCGGTGGGGTCGCCCTGCGGCGGGGTGACCGGTCCGCTCCGGCCCGCCGCCCAGGCGATCTCCTGGAGCAGGAGCCGGTTCTGCTGGGTGCTGGCGAAGGTGGAGGACAGCGCGGTGTCCGTCGCGTAGTCCATCGCGTTGTGGCCGAAGTTGTTGTACACCATCCGGTAGTCGCGGTTCGTCCACACGATCGGGAAGTAGCCGCTGTACCAGGTCTGGTTGGGATCGGTACCGATGGGGAACGTCGAGGGGTCCATCGACGCGAGGATGTCGATCGCGGGGTTGTCCCGCAGATCGTTCTGCCAGCTGTACCACTCGCTGACCGACGAGGTGATGGTGCCCGGCAGCCCCGCCGTCGCCGGATGGCCGGCGTCCTCGACGCGCAGTGTCTCCTGCGTGGGGCCCCAGGTGTTGGACCGGAAGGTGCCGGTGCCGAGGAAGGTGTTGTGGTACCAGGGCCAGTCACTGGTGTCCGTGTTGAACGCCGAGACGTGGAAGCCGACGAACCCGCCGCCGTTCTGCATGTACGCCTGGAACGCGGAACGCTGGGACGCGGTGTGCGGGTAGTTGTCGAGGAACATGACCACTTGGTACTGGGCCAGTTCGGCGCTGTTGAGCCGGCTCCAGTCGGTGGTGGCGGTGTAGGTGAAGCCGTGGGTGGCCCCCTGCTGCGCGAACCAGGTGTTCGCCTCGTGGTCGAAGTTGATGTGCGCGGCGTCGTAGGTGCCGTCGTAGAAGGCCAGAACGTGGAAGTCGTCGGCGGCACGGGCGGTGTGGGCCGGGGTCGCCTGCAGGCCGAGTACGACCGCTGCCAGTGCGAGCAGCCGGAGCAGCAGTGCGCGTCCCCGGTGCCCGGGATGTGCGGCTGTCCCCGGACGAAGTGTCAACAAGGCAGTTGTCCTTCCTCTCACGGTTCCACTGCTGGGGCGCGCTGTCCCTCGCTGGTTCACATGACGTCACGTCACGCGTCAAACGCGGCATGCTTCGGTCGGGCAGACCGGAGTCTGCGCGTGTACACGACATCACGTCAAGGTTTCTGTCAGGAAACCTTCCTGGCGGAAAGCCGGGCCGCCCGTCCCACGCTTCACTTTCCTGAGCTGACCTGCGACTTCAACAGACGAACGCGACCGTGACCGTGTTTCGGTCACTGCGGACCCGTCTACAGAAGGTGAAGCCTGAACTGCCGGGGCGTCGCTGTGCCGGTCCCCGCCCCCGCCCACCGGGTGGAAGCCCGGCACCGGACTGCGGCAAACACGTCAGGGGCCCGCGCCGAACTCGCCCCGCGCCTCTTCGGCCTGCTGCTATAGAGTTTCCGGGCATGAAGCGGAGCTCTGTCACAGGTGGGTAGGCGGCCTGGCGCGCGCATCACGATCCGGGCGATCGCCGAGGAGGCGGGCGTGTCGATCGCCACCGTCTCCCGGGTGATCAACGGGCGGGCGGTCGTGGCTCCCGCGACCCAGGAGATGGTCCGTCAGGCCGCGCGGCGCCTGGGCGAAGTTCCGGTTCCACGCCTGCCGTCACCGGGGCCGGCCGATGCCCCCGTGCTGGTGTACTGCCCCTACGCGCTGACCGACTACTTCGGCACCATCGTGACCTCCGTCATCGAGACTCTGGCGCTGCACGGCCGCCAAGCGGTCATCCGGGCGGGGGAGAGCGCGCGGGAGCAGACATCGTCGCTGCTCTCCCTCCCCGGGCCCGCGGGCATGGCGGGGGCTGTCCTGATCCTTCCGCCCAGCTCCACCGAGGACCTGCTGGCACTGCACGCGCGGCGCTACCCGCTCGTGGTGATCGACCCGCGTGAGGAACTGCCCGAAGACGTCGCGTCGGTGTCGGCCGCGCACGCGGCCGGCGCACGCCGCGTCACCGGCCACCTCACCGCCCTGGGTCATCGCCGGATCGGCTTCATCGGGGGCCCCGGCAACTGGCTCGCCAGCCGCTCCAGGCTGGTCGGCCATACCTCGGCACTCGCGGAGATCGGCATCCTCGTGGAGCCGGAGCTGGTCAGGGCGGTCGTCGAACCGAACGCCGAGATGGGCTATCGCGCCGCGTCGTCGCTGCTGGAACTCGACCCGGCGCCCACCGCGATCGTGGCGTTCAACGACAAGACGGCCGCCGGTGCGCTGCGGGCGGCCCTCGACCGCCGGCTGCGGGTACCGCAGGACCTGTCGGTCACCGGCTTCGACGACAGCGAACTCGGCCGGAGCACGTCCCCGATCCTCACCACCGCCCGTCAGCCACTGGAGGAGATGGGGCGCATAGCCGTCTCCCTGCTGATGCGCCTGGTGGCGGGCCATGTCGTCGACACCCTGCACGTCGAGCTGGCCACGCCGCTGCTCGTCCGGGCATCCACCGGCCGGCCGCGCTCCGAGCCGTCCGGTCCGGACACCGTCCACGCCTGAACGACCGGTCGCCATGACCGATTTGAAAAGCCCGGCCGCCGCGCACGTGACCCGTGCGCTTCGGAGCCGTAAGCGCGTTCCCGTACTGGTTCCGGCCTGACCAGGGGAGATACCGGTGGCGACAGGCCACTTGGCGCGGAGGGGTTGACGGAGGCACGGCCGCGGTCATAACTTCACGGCTTGAAAAAAGCAGGTAACAAAAATATGTCATGCACCTGCCGTAATCACCGCAGTCGGCACGTCAGTTCCGGCTCCGTGCCGGGTACCCGGCCTCGCTCCGTCAGGTGCGTCGGCGCGCGCCGTACGCAGTCGGCGCACCCCCGCACACCGTTCCGTGCCGAACAGGTCAGCCGCTCCCTCTTCAGGAAGGCCCGCCCATGCCTCACCCCCGACAGCGCCGCAGACGCCGGACCGCACCTCTGGCCATGGCCCTGAGCGCGACCCTGGCCGCCGCCGGAGCGCTGGTCGTCCTGGACACCGGGACCGCCGGCGCCGCGACCCCCGGCGCCCTGACCAACACCGGCAACGGCAAGTGCCTGGACGTCGCCGACGGTTCGACCGCCGACGGGACCCCCGCCCAGATGTGGACGTGCTACCCCGGCAGCCAGAACCAGAGCTGGACCCTGAACAGCGACGGCTCGCTGACCGCCCGGGGCAAGTGCCTGGACCTGGTCGCGGGCGGCACCGCCAACGGCACGGCCGTACACCTGTGGACCTGTTACGACACGGTCGCCACCCAGAAATGGCGGCTGACGGCGGCCGGTGACCTGGTCAACACCGCCGCGGACAAGTGCCTGGACATCAAGGACAACAGCAACGCCGACGGAGCGCGCCTGCAAGTCTGGGACTGCGCCGGCACCGCCAACCAGAAGTGGGCCTACTCGGGCGCGACCGACCCGACCGACCCCACGACACCCCCTGCGGGCGACGACCCCGACCTCGGCCCGAACACGGTGGTCTTCGACCCGTCCATGTCGGCGTCGTCCATCCAGTCCAAGCTGAACAGCATCTTCAGCCAGCAGGAGTCCAACCAGTTCGGCTCCCAGCGCTACGCCGTCCTGTTCAAGCCGGGTACGTACAGCGCGGACGTCAACGTCGGCTTCTACACCCAGGTCGCGGGCCTCGGGCTGTCGCCGGACGCGGTGAACATCAACGGGGCGGTGCACGCCGAGGCCGACTGGTTCCAGGGCAACGCCACGCAGAACTTCTGGCGGGACGCGGAGAACCTGTCCGTCACCCCCAACGGCGGCAGCGACCGCTGGGCCGTCTCGCAGGCGGCCCCGTACCGGCGCATGCATGTGCGCGGCAACCTCAAGCTGGACGACGGCGGCTGGTCCAGCGGCGGCTTCATCTCCGACTCGAAGGTCGACGGCCAGATCCAGTCGGGCAGCCAGCAGCAGTTCCTGACCAAGAACACGCAGATGGGCTCCTGGTCCGGCTCCAACTGGAACATGGTCTTCGTCGGCGACCAGGGCGCCCCCGCCCAGTCCTTCCCGACCTACACCACGGTCCCCACCGCCCCGGTCAACCGCGAGAAGCCCTTCCTCTACATCGACGACGCCGGTGACTGGAAGGTGTTCGTCCCCGCCGCCCAGACCAACGTCTCGGGGACCACCTGGAGCGGCAAGAACCAGGCGGGTTCCTCCCTCCCGCTCGACCAGTTCTACATCGCCAGGCCCGGCGCGAGCGCGGCCGACATGAACGCCGCCCTGGCCGCCGGCAAGAACCTGCTGATCACCCCCGGCGTCTACCACCTCAACCAGACGCTCGACGTCACCCGCCCCGACACCGTGGTCCTCGGCATGGGTCTGGCCACCCTCATCCCCGACAACGGCATCACCGCGCTGACCACGGCGGACGTCGACGGCATCAAGATCGCCGGAGTCCTCGTCGACGCCGGCACGACCAACTCCCAGACCCTGATGCGGATCGGCCCCGACGGCGCTTCGGCGGGCCACGCGGCCAACCCCGTCACGCTCAACGACGTGTTCTTCCGCATCGGCGGCGCCACCGTGGGCAAGGCCACCCGGTCCCTGGTCGTCAACACCAGCGACACGATCATCGACCACACCTGGATCTGGCGCGCGGACCACGGCAACGGCGGCACCGTCGGCTGGAACACCAACACCGCCGACACCGGACTCGTCGTCAACGGCCAGAACGTCACCGCGTACGGCCTGTTCGTCGAGCACTACCAGAAGACGCAGGTCATCTGGAACGGCAACGGCGGCCGTACGTACTTCTTCCAGAACGAACTGCCCTACGACCCGCCCAACCAGGCCGCCTGGAAGAACGGGAACACCAACGGCTACCCCGCCTACAAGGTCGGCGATTCCGTCACCAGCCACGAGGCGTGGGGGCTGGGCAGCTACGCGTACTTCAACGTCAATCCCTCGGTGGTCGAGGACCACTCCTTCGAGGTCCCGCAGACCTCCGGCGTGAAGTTCCACGACATGGTGACCGTCGTCCTCGGGGGCGCGGGCACCATCAACCACATCATCAACAACACCGGGGCGACGGTCACGCCGAGCAACAACGTCGCGTACCTCACCACCTACCCGTAAACGGAGGAACGCTCATGCCCAGATCCCGCAGCAGATGGCTCGCCGCCGTGCTCGGCGTCCTGCCCCTGGCCGCCGCGACCCTGGTAGCCACGGCCGCCCCCGCGTCCGCCGCCGCCAACCCCGGACCCGGCTTCCCCGCCCACTACGCGGCCCCGTACGCGGAGATGTGGAACAGCCCGTCCACGCTGATGAACGCGTACAACGCCACGGGCAACAAGTACTACACGCTCGCCTTCATCGTCAGCCAGGGCACCTGCAACGCCGCGATCAACGGCAGCACCCCGGTCACCGACGCGGGCTGGAACAACGCCATCAACAGCCTGCGCGCGGTCGGTGGCGACGTCATCGCCTCCTTCGGCGGCGCGAGCGGCAACGAACTGGCCTCCTGCGGCACGGTCTCCGCGATGCAGGCCCAGTACAAGAAGGTCATCGACCAGCTCAACCTGACCCGCATCGACCTCGACATCGAGGGCAGCACGCTCAACGACACCGCCGCCAACGACCGCCGCAACCAGGCGCTCGCCAACCTCCAGCAGGAGTACGCGGCCCAGGGCCGGAAGCTCGACGTCGACTACACGCTCCCGGTCAGCCCGAACGGCCTGGAGTCCAACGGCATCGCGCTGCTGAAGAACGCCAAGAGCCACAACCTCGACGTCAACCTCGTCAACATCATGACCATGGACTACGGCCCCGCCATGGACATGGGCCAGGCCGCGATCAGCGCCGCGAACGGCCTGCACACCCAGCTCGGCCAGATCTGGACCGACAAGTCCTCCGCCGAGCTGTGGGCGATGGAGGGCAACTGCCCGATGATCGGCATCAACGACACCGCCGCCGAGGTCTTCACCACCCAGGACGCCCAGGAACTCGAAGCCTTCGCCGCGAGCAAGGGCATCCAGGAACTGACGTTCTGGTCCCTCGGCCGAGACAACCAGGGCTCCAGCGGCACCCCGCAGAGCACCTGGCAGTTCACCAACACCTTCAAGGCCATCACGGGCGGCGGCGGTCCCGTCGACCCGCCGGCCGGCACGACCACCATCCGGGGCTACGGCGACAAGTGCGTCGACGTGGCCGGCGCCAACAGTGCCAACGGCACCAAGGTCGACCTCTACACCTGCAACGGCACGACCGCCCAGCAGTGGACCCGCACCGGTGACACCTTCCGCGCCCTCGGCAAGTGCCTCGACGTCGCGGCGGCGGGCACGGCCGACGGCGCGAAGGTCCAGCTCTACGACTGCAACGGCTCCGGCGCCCAGTCCTGGACGACCGGCGCCAACGGCAGCCTGATCAACACGGGCTCCGGCAAGTGCCTCGACGTCACGGACTGGAGCACCGCCGACGGCAACCAGCTCCAGATCTGGACCTGCGGCGGCACGGCGAACCAGGCCTGGACACTGGCCTGACACATTCGGTCCGGCTCCCCGCGCCCACGCGTGGGGAGCCGGACCGGGATGCGTCAGCGGTGGTTCAGATCGCGCCAGGTCCGGGGCGACATCCCGTACGCGTCCTTGAAGACCCGGCTGAAGTGCGTCGCGTTCACGAACCCCCAGCTCCGCCCGATCGCCGCGACGGTCCGAGACCTCCCGGCCGGCCCGGCCAGCTCCCGCTTGCACCCGTCGAGCCGCCGCGCGCGAATCCAGTCCCCGAGGCTGATCCCCGCCCGGGACAGCACGGCGTACAGATGCCTCACCGAGATGTCGTGCGCGGCCGCGATCCGCGCCGCCGACAGATCCGGCTCGGCCAGGTGCTCCCGGACGTAGTGCCTGATCCGCAGCGCGAGCGTCGCCTCCATCGGCTCCTTCGCCAGGCCGGTGTCCATGTCCCCGTGCTGGGAGATCAGGACGGCGCGCAGCAGTTCGATGCTGGGGGCCACGACGGCGTCGGCGTGGGGGCTGCGGCGGATCTCGTCGCTGACGGCCAGTTGCGAGAAGTACGTGTACGCGAGGCGCGCGAGCGGGTTTTCGGTGCTGAACGTCACCGTGGTGGTGTCCCTCAGCAATCGGTCGGGCAGCGCGAGTGCCGTGAGGGGCAGGCGCAGAAAGTGGTGGTCGACCCCCTCGTCGAAGAGAAGCGTGTAGGGAGCGTTCGACCGGAACACGGCGAACTCACCGGGCCGCACCACACATTCGCGCCCGTTCTGGGCCCCCATGCTGGTCCCGGTCACCTGGAGACTGAGGAAGAGCGACGGCTCCTCGTCCTTGCGCACCAGCCGCTCCGTCCGCCGGAGCGTGACCTCCGTGGACCGCGCCGAGCAGACCCTGAGGGGACCGACCGAGTCGACGTCCATCCGCGCCCGGATCTCCCCGGCCGGAGGATGGTGGTCGATGTCGACGACCACGACGGAGTCCCAGACCGCTTGCCGGATCACTTCCTCGCGGTCCTGCGCCGGTATCAACGCGGTGTCAAGCCCCGGGCTCATCCGGTGGTTCCTCGTTCCACGCGCCCCCCTCGACACGGACGGTCCGAAACGAGTGTGGGGGACACGCTCTTGAGGCGCAACGGCTGGGGCCCCGGTCCGGCGCACCACTGGCAAAGTTCCCTGCACGAGCGGAAAAGTCGCGGACCCCCGGCGTCCCTAGAATGCTACGTGTCTGCTGGACAAAGCCGCCAAGAATTCCGCTTCAGCGAATCCCAGAAGCCCTCCGGTGCGGGGGACCGGAGGGCTTCTGGGACCGCGTGCCACAGACGAGAGCCCTGCGGGTCCGCTTCGGACCGGCAGGGCTCTCGCGCGTACAAACGCCGCCTGTACTACTGCGCCGAGGCGAGCCCGACGAGCCCGGCCCAGGCGTCGCGCGACAGGTGGAGGACGGGCCCGGACGTGACCTTGGAGTCACGGACGTGCACGGCGTTCGTGGCGGCCGCGACCTCGACGCAGTCGCCGCCCTCGGCTCCGCTGTAGCTGCTCTTGAACCAGACAAGGGGCTCAGCGTTGTTCATAGCTCTCCCAGCAACTTCTCGATGAATGCCAGTGACTCTCGCGGGGTGAGAGCCTGTGAACGGATGATCCCGGAGCGCGCGGCGGCGATGGCTGTCTGCTTCGGGTCCGTCTCCAGCGAGCTTACTCCCTGGGCCTCGACGTACAGGAACTTCTTGCCGTCCTCGCAGGTGACGACGGTGAACGGCCCATCCACGCCCGAGTTTTCCTCCGATTCGAGTGGCATCACCTGGATCTCGACGTTCCTCCGCTGGCCGACCAGGAGCAGGTGCTCCAACTGGCCCCGCAGCACGTGGGTGCCACCGAACCTGCGGCGTAGTACTGACTCGCACATGACGAAGCTCAGCAGAGGGGCGGGGCGGCGGTCGAAGATGGCCTGTCGTGCCAACCGTCCAGCCACGCGCTGCTCGATGACCTCCGTGTCGAGGACAGGACGTCGCAGGGCGAGCACCGCGCGCATGTACTCCTCTGTCTGGAGCAGCCCCTTGACCACCAGCGTGTCGTACGACACCAGCTCGATGGCCCTCTTCTCCAGCTGGGCCATGCCCTGGAAGAACGGCGGGTACTGCGCTTGCTCGACCAAGTCCTTCCACTCGATGAGGAGGCCGTCCGCTTTCAACTCCCGGTCGGACTCGTCGATCACACGGGGAGGCGTGATGCGGCGTCCCTGCTCGAAGGAGGCGATGGTCGATGCGGAGTACCCCAGGCGACGGCCCAGTTCCTCCCGGTCCATGCCCGCGCGCAGCCGTAAAGTCTTCATGCTCCGGCCGAACGCCGTGACCACGCCTTGGCCGGCCTTGTCCGCCGCGCGGGCGCCGTCCTCCGCGTCGAGTTCCCTCGGTTCACTCGCCATCGCACCTTGCCTCGCTCTGTCGCGCCGTGCTTCACGTACTCGTGCCGACGACGCGCGTACAAGTGGTTCGCGTCAGTGCGTCACTACTGGTCACGCTACGCCACGGCGAGGACTCTCGTAGCCATGACGAGCAACATCGACACCCCCGGCCGCACCACCCAACCCTCCCGCCACACGGCCCACTTGGGCACCCCCAGCTTCGCCATGCGGTTCACCTCCACACCCCGGGGAGCCAGGCTCGCCCGGCGCCTGTCGGCGGTCCGGCTGGACGCGTGGGGCCTGCCGTACGGGACGGGGGCGCACGAGGCGGTCGTACTGCTCACCGCCGAACTGGCGGCGAACGCGGCCCGGCACGGGCACGTACCGGGGCGCGACTTCCACCTCCTGCTGCGCCTCCTGGACCTGCCGGTGCCGATCGCCCGGGTCGAGGTGAGCGACACCCGGGGCGAACGAGTACCGCCCCGTCCGGGCCGGCTCCCCGAACCGGGGATCGCGGAGGGCGGCCGGGGGCTGCTGCTCGTGGAGTCGGTGGCTTCCCGCTGGGGCTGGTACCCGAGGGACCGGGCGCCGGGGAAGACGGTGTGGGCGGAGTACGAGATCCCTGCCGCACGGACCGGCAGGCTCTGACGCCGCCGGGCCGGCAGGGCTGCCACGGCACTAGCGTGTGGTGCATGGGAGCGAAGACAGCACTACTGGCGTACGCGGACGGAGACGTGGTCCCGGCGCTGAAGGCGGCCGGCGAGCCGCAGGCGGAGCGGACGGCGGAGTTGGTCGCCCGCGTTTTCCCGGGCCGGAGGACGGAGTTGACGCAGGGCGGCGTCCTGGGCGAATCGACGTATCCGCCGGAGGGCATCACGTACGCGGCCGGTTTCCCCGGCGTGGACCTGGTCTGCGACCGGCGCCTGATGTTCGACCGCCCGTCGGAACTTCCGGCTCACCTTCTGGAGGCCGCCGGGGGCCGTCGCGTGATCGTGCACGCGATGCACAGCGTCTCGGACTGGCTCGCTTTCGCGGTCTGGGAGGAGGGCCGCCTCCGCCGCTCCCTGAGCCTCTCGCCGGACGGCGGCATCGCGGAGGACATCGGCGACCCGTTCCCCTTCGAGGCGCCCTACTGGGCGGGCGAGCGGCCCGTGGAAACCGACCCGGAATGGGACGAGGAGCCGTACCCATTGCCGTTCCACCCCCTGGAACTGGGCAATGAAGCCCTCCGCGCCCTCTTCGGCTTCCTCCTGGAGGGCCGCCCGTCACCCGAGGACGTCGACCCGGACGAAATCCCCCTGCTCGGCTTCGGCCTCACGGAGCGTGGACCGTCCGGGCGAGCCCACTGACCGGGCAACGCTCGGAGAGGCGCCTCCGGTGCTTCGACTCAGCAGCTGACGCGGCCACGGCGCAGTGCGTGGCCGCCGTCGTTGGCGTCGTCGGACCAGTAGACGGGCTTGGACCCGGCGAGGCACTCGTCGGCACCGGCCAGGGCGAAGCCCTCGTTGTTGTAGTTGGGCATGCCGCTCGGGCGGTTGTACGCGGCGACGGTGGTGAAGGCGCCGGTCGTGTCGATCTTCAGGGTGGTGTGCCGGCCGTCGCAGGTGTCGTCGCAGACCGCCCACAGGCGCGATGCCTGCGGCTCCCACTGGAGTTCCATCACGCCGGACATACCGCTGCCGAAGGAGGCGACGCGGGTGTACGAGCCGGAGTCGGCCAGGACATAGCCGTGGACCATGCCGGTGCCCTCGACGCCGACGAAGAACACCCCGCCGCTGTGGGCGCCGTAGCGGGAGGGGTCGTACGCCGACCCGGTCGAGGCGTCCTTGAAGCCGGCGCCGGTCAGCGAGGCGTCCGGGACCCAGGTGATCGCTTCGAGGCCGAGGTTGGAACCGGTCGAGGGCAGGTCGGAGGTGAGGTTCCACTCCTTGGCGGCGGTCAGCGAGGAGCCCGATCCGCCGACGTCGTACTTCAGTACCGACAGGCGGCTGGTGCCGGAGGCGTCCCCGTTGCGCTCGCTGGCGACGAAGACCCCGCCGCCGGTCGCGGTGACCCCCTCACTGTCGGGGGAGCCGGAACCGCCGGGGAAGCGCAGCGTCCTACCGGAGGACCAGCCGTTCGCGGTGTCCGGCTTCCAGCCCCCGGAGCCGTCCCGCACCAGGCGCCACAGCTTGCCGCTGTTCTGCGCCGCCCACAGCACATCGCCCTCCTGGTACAGGCCGCTGAGGTCCTCGCCGAACACGTTGGAGCCGTCCGCGGTGGCCACGTCGCCGCTCCCGGGCCATGCCACGGGCGTCGTGGAACCCCCGCCCCCACACGCGTTCGGGCCGCCGAGGGTCACCGAGCCCGCCTGTTCGAAGGCGCCGGTGCCGTCGGGGCAGCGCGACCAGGACGGGCCGGAGTGCTTGCTCCAGGAAAAGCCGTCGACCTGCGTCTTGCCGTCCGCGAGATACAGCCGCGCCTCGTCGTCGGAGCCCAGCCCGAACGCGCCGCTGACGTCGAAGGCCCGGAACCCGCCGGGTGCCAGCGTGGTCCCGGAAGCGATCTTGTACGCGTGGTCCTTGTCGTCGTCCCTGAGTACCCATCCCGAGACGTCGACCGCGGCGCCGCCCTTGTTGTACAGCTCGATGGAGTCGTTGACGTCGCCGTTGGTCACCACCTCGTTGATGCGCACGTCGTCCGCCCCGGCTGCGTGCGCCGCCGGCGCACCGGTCAGCCCGCAGGCGGCCAGCAGGGGCGCGGCAACGAGAATGCGGGCAAGAGCACGGGGCCGCCGACGGGCAGTCGATGCAGTCACGGAATCCATCCTGAGATCGTCACGGACAAGCCGGCCCGACGCTCCCGCCCCGGACCGAACGGAGCGCCGTTCCCCAGGAAGACTTCCCACGAACGGCGCGCGAATTCTGCGCGCGGCCCGCCCGCCGCTCACCCCTCAGATCCGCAGCGCCTTCAGCAGGGCTTCGCCGAACTCGCGGGGATGCGTGGTCAGTCCGATGTGCCCACCGGGGAACGACCGGAGTTCCGTGCCGAGCCGCTCGGCCAGCGCGGCGGTCGCGCGGTGCGGCAGCTCGCCGGGTGAGTCCTGCCCGCCGGCCAGCACGAGCCGGTCCGCGGACTCCTCCAGCCGGCGGAAGTCCGGGGCGTAGGACATGAAGGCGGGCACGATCCGCCCGACGAAGTACGGCAGTCCCGCCATCGTCTGCTCGGCCCGCGCCGCTGCCCGGGGCGGGATCTCGGGCTCGGCCTTCGGCTCGACGGTGTCGCCGCCCTTCGCCAGGCCCGCGGCGAACACGGCCATCGCCGGCATGAGCCCTTCGGCATGGAAGGTTTCCCGTACCCGTGCGAGCAGCGCGCGGTGCTCGGCCGCGTCCGGCAGCACCTCCACCACGGGGGGCTCGTGCGCCACGACGCGTGTCAGACGTTCGGGATGCGCGGTGAGGAGATGCAGCGCGGCAATGGCGCCCGAACTGGCGCCGAACACGCGGGCGGGCTCACCGGGCGACACGAGTTCCAGCATCCGGAACGCGTCGTCGGCGTGCTCGGCCACGTGCTGCGCGGCTTCGGGGTCGTCCAGCGTGCTGCGCGCCATGCCACGTGGGTCGTAGGTCACGACCGTGTACGCGGCGGCCAAATCGTCGACAACGCCGTCGAAGGAGGCCGCGCCCCCGGTCCCACCGGGAATCAGCAGCAGGACCGGCCCCTGGCCGCGCACTTCGTAGTGCAGGTTCGCGCCGCTCACCCGCAGGCTGCCGACGGTCGGATCACTCATGAGGAGTCTCCTTGACGGGACGGGACGGGCCAGGGCCGGGACTCCGGGACATGGCTGCGCAGGGCATCGAAAGCCCGGCACGGCCCTGAAACCTAGGACCTCTAGGTTTAACCTAGGACCCCTAGGAAAGCAACGGCGAAGTCTCCGCCCCGCCGATCGCCTGCGAGGCGCCACCCGCCCCGGCTTCCACGTGGTGACCAGTGGCCCGATCAATGTCCACTGCTCGTCGGCAAGTCGGTCGCGTACGGCATCCGTTTCATGCCTGCGATCTCGCCATGCATGCGACATGAGGCGAGCGTGCAATCGCTCCAGGGGTGTAACGCCCTCCAGGTGATCAAGAAGTTGCGAGAATTTTTCCCCTGCTTGCACAACCATTCTCGACTGTGCCTGAAGTCACTTGGTAAGTGGAAACTTTCTTCCGGTGCGCCTGCTTTGTCGCGTTGACCGGCCCTGCCTCGTTGCCGTTGGTTACCTGGAGCAACTGTGAGCAACTTGTGGGTGGGGTATGGAGAGAGTGTGGGCTCGAAGGCGGGTCGGCGGCAGAGCTGTTGGAGCGTTGCTGGGGGCGGCACTGACATGTGGCGTGCTGACGCCCGTCGCTGATGCGCAAGCAATGACACCGGATGTCGTGTCCTCGGCCGGGCAGGACGAGGAAACGGCGGCGTCAACGGATCTGGAAGCGCTGGCGAAGGCGAAGAAGACCGGTCAGCCGGTCGAGGTGCTGTCGCAGCGCCGGGAGAGCAGCGAGGTCTTCGCGACTCCGCAGGGGGATCTTGAGGCGCGGGAGTACCTGCGTCCGGTGTGGACCCGGGAGAGCGGTCAGTGGAAGCACGTCGACACGGACCTGGAGGCGGCTCCCAATGGGACGGTCGCCCCCAAGGCTGCAACGGTCGGCCTGCAGTTCTCCGGCGGCGGGGACAAGGCGCCGCTGGTCCGGATGGAGCGTGCGGGCCGCACGCTGAGCCTGTCTTGGCCCAAGCCCTTGCCGGCCCCGGAACTGAACGGGGCCACGGCCACCTACCCCGAGATCCTGCCCGGCGTGGATCTGAGGATGGGCGCCCAGGAGGACGGCTTCACGCAGCTGCTGGTGGTGAAGACCGCCGAGGCCGCGGCGAGTTCGGACCTGGCGGAAATGCGGCTGAAGCTCGCCTCTGAGGGCCTGGACGTCAAGGAGACCGCAGCAGGCGGGCTCGAGGCCGTGGACATGGGCGCGAAGGGCACGGTCTTCGAAGCACCCCAGCCCATGATGTGGGACTCGAGCCCGGGAGACGCGCAGTCTGCCTCCTCGACAGCCGACACGACATCCGTCACCCCCCTCGCAGCCCCCGGTAGTGAGGGCGCGGAGCCCGGAGCAGCCGAATCGGGCAGGCTCGCACCTGTCGACGTGTCAGTTCCCGCGGGTCAGGACGAGCTGGTTCTGACCCCGGACACCGAGGTGCTCAAGGGCGCGGACACCATCTACCCGGTGTTCATCGACCCGCAGTGGTCCTCGCCGCGTGCGTCGGCGTGGACGATGGCGTCGAAGTACTGGGCGTCGTCGCCGCAGTGGAAGTTCAACGGTGACTCGGACGCCGGTATGGGCTACTGCAACTGGTCGTATTGCCAGCCCAATGACACCAAGCGGCTTTTCTACCGCATCCCGGTGTCGACGTTCGCGGGCAAGTCGATCCTGTCGGCCGAGTTCGTGGTGCACAACACCTGGTCGGCGTCCTGCTCGGCACGTTCGGTGGAGCTGTGGGAGACCAAGGGCATCTCGTCGGCGACGACGTGGAACTCGCAGAATGCGTCGGGGTTCTGGGTCAAGCGTCTGGCCTCCGACTCGTTCGCGTACGGCTACAACGGCTGCTCGGCCAAGGACGCCGAGTTCAGCGTGAAGTCGGCTGTGCAGTCCGCGGCGAACGCGCACGACTCCACGATGACTTTCGGCCTGCGGGCGGGCAGCGAGAGCGACGGCTATGGGTGGAAGCGGTTCTCGGACAAGGCGTTTCTGCGGGTGAAGTACAACCGCCCGCCGGCGCAGTTGAAGTCCTCGCAGCTGACGATGGAGTATGGCGGTGCCTGCAAGCCCGCGTCGAAGCCCGCGCGGGTGCGTACCCTCGGCAAGATCACCGCGAACAATGTGACGGATCCGGACGGCGACAACGTCTCCGTGCAGTTCCAGGCGAGCTGGGACGGGGGTTCGTGGAGCCCGGCCAGGACCAGTGCCAAGAAGTCTGGTTCCGGCTTCACGATCAGCTTGCCTTCGTCGATCCCGGCCAACAAGACGGTCAACTGGTATGCCCGCGTCTACGACGGCGCGCAGTACTCACCGTGGTCGTACGCCGGTGATCCGCAGGCCTGCTACTTCATTTACGACACGGCGGTGCCCAAGGCGCCGACCGTGGCCTCGGGCCAGTACCCGGAGTCCAATCCGGACGACCCGGATGACCCCTGGTACGACGGAGTGGGACAGTACGGGTCGTTCACGATCGACTCCGCCAGCACGGACGTAACGTCGTACTGGTACGGCATCAACACGGACCCGTCCTCCAAGAACAAGATCACGACCTCGGGCGGGGCCGCCAAGGTCGCTCAGGTGCTGCCGTCCCAGCCAGGCGTGAACTTCGTGACGGCGCAGGCCTTCGACGCGGCCGGCAATGGCAGTGAGATCCGGACCTATCAGTTCCGGGTGAAGGCGGGTCAGCCGGCCCGGGCTACGTGGCAGCTGGACGAGGCCGCGGGCGCGAGCGAGGCCAAGGGCTCCACGCCCGCGCGCACGCTGGCCCTGCACGGCGGCGCAACCCCGGGCGTGGCGGGGGTGGACGGCACAGGGGTGCAGTTCAACGGCACCGACGCCTATGCCTCTACCGACCTGTCGCCCGTCGACACCAGCAGGGGGTTCGCGGTCTCGGCGTGGGTGAAGCTGGACAAGATCCCGACCGCGACCGCGGATGTGGCCCTGATCCCGGGTAACAATGCGCCCGGCATGGAGCTGTACTACTCCACCACGTACGGCTGGTCGTTCAACCAGTACAAGTCCGACGACGCCTCCGCCGGCCTGGCGCGCGCCGACCAGGGTGACACCGGCAAGGTGAAGGCCGGTACCTGGACCCATCTGGTCGGCTCCTACTCGAACTCGGCCTCTGTCCACCAGTTGCAGCTGTTCGTGGACGGTGTGCTGGCTGAGACGGTGCCCTACGACACGCCGTGGATCGCGCGGCGCGGCCTGCTGGTGGGTGGTAAGAACTTCACCGGCACCCCGAGCGCCCTGTTCCCGGGCACCATCGATGAACTTCAGATCTTCGACAAGCCGCTCGCCCAGGACGAGGTCGACAAGCTGAAGGCCAAGCAGAGCGTGGGCGACCCCGGCCGTCCCGCCATCGCCGTCTTCGGCATGGACGACGCAGCCGATGCCACCGAACTGGCCGGACACGGTGGGGTCCTGCCCGCCAAGTACAACGGTACGGTCACCACCGGCGTGGAGGGCATCGCGGGCAAGGCAGCCAAGTTCAACGGCACCAACGGCTACGCGAAGATCGGCCAGACCAGCGGACCGCACGTCAACACCGAGCGCAGCTTCACCGTCTCGGCCTGGGCCAAGCTCGACAAGAAGCCGACCGGCGCCGCGGTGATCACCGCTCAGGCCGGCCAGGTGGCTCCTGGCTTCGAGCTGTACTACTCGGCCGCCTACGACCGGTGGGCATTCAACCAGTACTCCAGCGACAGCGCGGACGCCAACCCGGTCCGCGCGATACAGCCCGACGGCACCACTGCCCGGGTGGGGGAGTGGGTGCACCTGGTCGGTGTGCACGACACCGTGGCCAACACCCTCACCCTGTACGTGAACGGGGCCAAGGCCGGCACCACGACGTTGGAGGGAGCCTTCTACGCGAACCAGTCGATGTACATCGGCGCGTCCAACTACAGCGGAGCCATGGGCTCCTACTTCCCCGGCACCATCGACGACGTCCGGGTGATGGACCGGCCCGTCTCCGCCGAGGAGGTGACGCAGATGTTCCGCCAGCGCCCGCTGGTCAAGGCCCGCTGGAACTTCGAGACCGTCACTACTGGATCCCCGGCCACCAGCCCGGACTCTTCCGACAACGCCAACACGATGACCCTGGGTGGGCACGCCCAGCAGGGCATGGGCTGGATCGACTTCAACGGCCTGCAACTGGACGGCGTGGACGACTACGCCACCGCCAACAGCCAGCCACTGGACACCTCCACCAGCTTCACCGTCACCGCATGGGCTCAGGCAGCCGCGCTGCCCACCCAGAACGCGAGCGTCGTCTCCGCCGCAGGAACCCACACCAGCGCCTTCGACCTGCACTTCACCCCGGACGCCGCGAACCCGGACGGGATGGGCAGCTACAGCGTGGACATCCGCGCCGACGACTTGGCCGGCGCCGGCACCGACAGCGTCGCGAACACCGAGTTCTACGACGCGCGGGAATGGAACCACCTGGCCCTGGTCTATGACGGGTTCGCCAAGGAAGCCCGCCTGTACGTCAACGGCGTGCTGCAGGAGACCGCCTGCACGGACGCCGACGGCAACGGCGACGCGGACGACACCTCCTGCCAGGACCTGATCGCCTGGGCCGACAACGTCCTGGCGTTCGAGGCGGGAGGCACCCTGCAGGTCGGCCGCGCCAAGACGGCGGACGCCTTCGGCCAGTACTTCCCCGGCGTCATCGACGACGTGTGGGCCTTCCAGGGCGCACTGAACGACAGCCAGGTACAGCAGCTGGCGGTGTCATTCTTCGACATCCCCACCGACGTCCCCAGCGGCAACCAAGGCTGATCCACAAGCACCGGGTGGGCGGACCTCTCAACGGTCCGCCCACCCGACACACGCAGTTACCTCTGCGCGATTCCCACCCGATTTCCCGCGTCCGGCCCACCTGAGTGGTCAGACGCCCGACAGTGATGGACACGTCACGTATGAAAGCCAGTCCCGGGGCAAGACTGCTCCGCAGAACCTCACTCGCACTGTCCACAGTCCTCATAGGCAGTCTGCTGCAGGGTGTAGCAACCCCTGCCGCCGCTGCGGCGGGCCTGCCCGGTCTGCCCGCATCGGAGAAGCCTGTCGCGGGCACCAAGGACACGAAGGTCAAACCGCGGGCGCAGCACAAGGGGCCCCGCGTCCCGACAACAGCCCCGCACAACACGCTGCCGAAGGCGACCGAGGTCACCACCTCGCTCCCGGTCCCGGAAGCCAAGGGCGCGAACCGGTTCGCCTCGCCGAAGGGGCAGCCCATCGGGATCGCGCGGGCCACGAGCACCGCGGCGGGCAAGAACGCGGCGCAGAGCAGTCCAGCTGGCGCAAGCCTGGCGCTCGACGGCGTCACCTCACGCGTATTCGACTCCCAGCACGCCAAGCGCGCGGGGGTCAAGGGGCTGCTCTTCACTCTCGCCCCGAAGGCCGCGGGCTCCTCCGCCAAGGGCAAGGCACCGGTCGACGTCTCCGTCGACTACTCCTCCTTCGCGCAGTCCTTCGGCGGCTCCTACGCCTCGCGCATGCACCTGGTCGAACTGCCGGCCTGTGCGCTGACGACGCCCGAGCAGGACAAGTGCCGCAAGGCGCAGCCGGTCGCGGCAGTCAACGACACGGACCAGCAAACGCTGACCGCCAGTGCCATGTCTCTCCAGGCCGGCGCACCGACGGTTCTGGCGGCCACAGCAGCCGCGGACGGGGACAAGGGCGACTACAAGGCCACCTCCCTCTCGCCTTCCTCCACCTGGGCCACCAGCCTCAACACCGGTGACTTCACCTGGTCCTACGACTTTCAGACCCCGGAAGTACCGGGCGGGCTGAAGCCGAGCGTCGGCCTCTCCTACTCGTCGGGTGCCATCGACGGGCGCACCGGAGGGACGAACAACCAGGGCTCGTGGGCCGGCGACGGCTTCGACCTGTGGCCCGGCTCCATCGAGCGCCGCTACAAGCCGTGCGCGGACGACGGCGTGAAGAACGCCGACGGCAACAAGCCGGGCGACCTGTGCTGGGCCTACGACAACGCCTACATCTCGTTCAACGGCGCGAGCGGCGAACTCGTCCAGACCGGCACCAACACCTTCAAGCTCAAGAACGACGACGGCACGAAGATCGCCCGCAGCTACAACACCGCTCTCAATAACGGTGACAACGATGGCGAGTACTGGCGTGTGACCACCCCGGACGGTACGAAGTACTACTTCGGCCTCAACCGGCCCAGCGACTGGAAGGAAGGCGACGAGGACACGAACTCGGCCTGGACGGTTCCGGTCTACGGGAACGACACCGGCGAGAAGTGTCACGGCGCCACGTTCGCGGAATCCTGGTGCCAGCAGGCTTGGCGGTGGAACCTCGACGTCGTCGTCGACGCCCACGGCAACGCCATCACCTATCACTACGGCAAGGAACAGAACTCCTACGGCCGCAACCTCAAGGCCGGCGACGACACCACATACGTCCGTGGCGGGTACCTCGACAAGATCAACTACGGCCTGAGGGCGGGCGCCTACTACGCCCCGCCGCTGGCCCAGGTCGTCTTCGACAACAAGGAACGCTGCCTGCCCCAGACCGGCGTGACCTGCGCGACCGACACGATCGACTCCAAGTCCGCCTACTGGTACGACACCCCCTGGGACCTCAACTGCAAGGCCGGCACCAGCTGCGACAACGGCCGGCTCTCCCCCTCCTTCTGGACCCGCAAGCGGCTCACCGGCATCACCACCCAGGTTCGCAACACCGCTGGCACCTACGACAAGGTCGACTCCTGGAAGCTCGACCACCACTGGGGCACCGCGGACGTCGACTACCAGCTCCTGCTGGACAGCATCCAGCACACCGGTGAATCGGCGACCCCGGCCATCACGCTCCCGAAGACCACATTCGACTACACCCAGCTGGAAAACCGGCTCGACAAGACCGGCGACGGCTACGCCCCGTTCGTCAAGGACCGGCTTTCGACCGTTGCCGACGAGTTCGGCGGTCAGATCGACGCGAACTACTCGAAGGCGGAATGCAGCTGGGACGCGCTGCCGACACCCGAGACGAACACCACGAGGTGCTTCCCGCAATACCTCGGTGGCAGTGACTCGGAGCCGGCCGAACTGAACTGGTTCAACAAATACGTCACGACGTCCGTCACCCAGACAGACCGTACGGGGAAGGCGCCGGACCAAGTCACCCAGTACGACTACATCGGTCACGCCGCCTGGCACTACGACGATGACGACGGCCTGACCAAGGAGAAGGAGAAGACCTGGTCGCAGTGGCGCGGCTACGGTCACGTCCGTGTCCTGACCGGTGGCCAGGGCGGCTCCGACCAGATGAAGACGCAGAGTGACTCATACTTTCTGCGCGGCATGAATGGCGACCGGAAGAACTCCACCGGCGGCACGAAGAGTGTCTCCGTGGCGCTCGAAGACGGCGAAGGCGACGCGATAGCGGACGATGCCGCTTCCGCTGGGTTCGGCTACAAGACTGTCGCCTTCGACAAACCCGGCGGCAACGTTCTGAGCAAGACCGTCAGCCGGCCATGGTTCCACCAGACGGGGAAGAAGGTCAGAGACTGGGGGACCGTCACCTCCAACTTCAACGGCACCGCTTCCACCAGGACCTGGACATCCCTGGACCAGGGCGCAGGCAAGAAGTGGCGCACGACGTCGACCTCCTTCAAGCAGGACCTTGTCGCCGGCCGAGTCATCGAAAGCGACGACTTCGGTGACGATTCGACGGCGGCGGACGACCAGTGCACCCGCACCACCTTCGCGGAGGACCCGACGGCAACGATCCTCAGTCTCCCGACACGGGTCGAGACCGTCGCGAAGTCCTGCAGCGCGCCCGTGGACCGTTCCAAGGATGTACTGACCGATGTCCGCTCGGCCTACGACAAGGCCGACTACGGTGTGGCGCCCAAAAAGGGCGACGCAACAGCCACGGCAGCGCTGAAGAGCCACGACGGCACGAAGGCGACGTACCTCGAAGCCGGAGCCACATTCGACATCTACGGCCGCCAGCTGACCGCGACCGACCTGACCGCCAACGTTACGGTCACCGGCGACGAAGCCCCTGTCCGCACCGCACGTAGCGACGGCCGCATCACCACGACCGCCTACACCCCCACGACCGGCTTCCCCACGCAGACGAAGGTGACCACGCCGCCTGCCAAGGCGTCCGACGCAACGACGGCCCAGGTCACCACCACGGACATCGATCCGGCACGGGGGGTCGTTGCCAAGCAGACCGACACGAACAACAACGTCACCGAGTACGCGCACGACGCACTGGGACGCACCACCAAGATCTGGGCTGCTGATCGCCGCAACACGCAGACTCCCACCCAGGAGTACGTCTACACGATCGTTGAGAACAAGCCGGTTGTGATCGCGACGAAGTCGCTCAACAACACCGGTGGACAGATCACGTCCTACCAACTGCTCGACGGATTCCTGAGAGAGCGCCAGACCCAGGCCTCCGGGCCCGACGGCGGCAGCATTATCGCAGACACCTTCTACGACGAACGTGGCCTCGCTGCGAAGGCGTTCGCCCCCTACTACGTCGCGGACGCACCGAGTACCCAGCTCTTCAAACCGGACGACGCGCTGTCCGTCGAGACTCAGACGCGCGTCACGTTCGACGGGATGAACCGCGCTGTACAGACGCAGCAGATGGCCGGCAACGGCGACGGCGGCCAAATCCTCAGCACCACCAAGACCATCTACGGCGGCGACCGCACCACGACGATCCCCCCGGTCGGTGGTACGGCCACCACGGTGCTGAGCGATGCCCGCGGCAACATCACTGAGCTGCGTCAGCTGCACAGCCGTTCCGCTGATGCCGCTTACGACAGCACGACCTACCACTACACACCGCGTAACGAACTGGACAAGGTCACCGATCCCGCCGGAAACCACTGGACGTACGCATACGACCAGCCCGGCCGGCAGATCTCAACGACCGACCCCGACCAGGGGACCACGGACACCACCTACGACGACCGCGGCCAGGTGATATTCACCAAGGGCTCGCGCACCGATGTCCCCGGACTGGCGTACCTCTACGACGACCTCGGCCGTCAGACCGAGGTACGCGAGAAGTCCGCCACCGGAACCCTGCGGACCAAGCAGGTCTACGACACGGTCACAGGTGCCAAGGGGCAGCTCGCCGAATCCACCCGGTACGTGGACGGCCAGGCGTACACCTCGAAGGTCACCGCCTACGACAAGCTCTACCGCCCCATCCGGGCCGCAGTCATCATTCCCGCTGCTGAGGGCGCCCTCCAGGGCACCTACCAGACCGGAACCACCTTCCTTCCCTCCGGCCTCACCGCAGGCGTGAGCTACTCCGCAGCCGGCTCCCTGCCGGGCGGTTCCGCCAACTACACCTACGACAACGCGACACTCCGCCCGGCCACGGTCTACGGCGAGGGCATGACGTCCAGCGTCAGCTACAGCCTCACCGGCAAGCCGCTCCAGTACCAGATGAGCCTCACCTCCGGCGGCAAGATCACGCAGGTCACCAACACCTACGAGTGGGGCACTCAGCGGCTGGCCACCTCTCGCGTCGACCGCCAGGACCAGCCCGGAGTCGACCGCTACGCCACGTACCACTACGACGAGGCCGGCAACGTCCGTTCGATCTCGGACACGTCCCGGACCGGCACGGACAACCAGTGCCTCACCTACGACTACCTCGGCCGACTGACTGAAGCCTGGGCACAGCCGACGACAACCTGCGCAGCCGCACCTGCGGCATCCCAGGTCGGAGGCCCGGCCCCGTACTGGCACAGTTTCACCTACGACAAGTCCGGCAACCGCGCCACACAGACACGGCACGACGTAACAGGTGACACCGCCAAGGACCTGAAGGACACCTACACCTACCCCACGCCCGGCACAGCCCAGGCCCACAGCCTGACGTCCCGGACCACCACTGGGCCCGCCGGCTCCACCACCGACACCTACACCTACGACTCCAGCGGGAACACGATCACCCGCCCCGGCCAGTCGCTCACCTGGGACGCCGAGGGCCACCTGGCCGGCGTCACCAAGAGCGGCAAGACCACCAGCTACCTCTACGACGCCTCCGGTAA
The DNA here is from genome assembly GCF_000373645.1 of Streptomyces sp. ATexAB-D23. Taxonomy (GTDB): domain Bacteria; phylum Actinomycetota; class Actinomycetes; order Streptomycetales; family Streptomycetaceae; genus Streptomyces; species Streptomyces castrisilvae. The sequence continues at coordinate 93,292 of NZ_KB892020.1, forward strand.
CCGCCTCATAGGCCGAACCCCGACCGAGACCACGCTGTACCTGGGGAACACCGAACTCACCCTCCCCACCGGCGCCACCAAGGCAAAGGCCATCCGGTACTTCGACCTCGGCGGCGGCCAGACGGCCATCCGCAGCGACGACGGCACCTTCGCCTTCACTGTCGCCGACCACCACGGCACCGGCGAACTGTCCATCCAGGCATCCAGCCTCGCCCTCACACAGCGCCGCACGCTCCCCTTCGGCGGAGAGCGCGGCACCACACCGACAGCCTGGCCCGGTACCAAGGGATTTGTCGGCGGCACCGACGACACCAAATCCACCGGCCTCACCCACCTCGGCGCCCGCGAATACGACGCCGACCTCGGCCGCTTCATCTCAGTCGACCCGGTCCTCGACCTGACCGACTCCCAGCAGATGAACGGCTATACCTACGCCAACAACAACCCCACAACTCTCTCCGACCCCAGCGGCCTGCGCCCCGACGGCCCTGTCGGAGGTGCGTCGTACAACGACGAGAGAGAGGCAGATCCCCGGCTGCCCGGGGCCTACAGAGAAGACAAGGTCGGAAGCGGTTGGTTCCTCGACTACTACGGCGGATGGAGCTACCGACACAGGCAGAGGGTTGCCCGCGGCGGTTTGTCTGGTTGGGTTGTCTCGTACTCCTTGTCGGGACGGGCCAAGGCTGCAGGGGTTTCAGCAAAGCATGAAGCCTCTTTCACGCCGATAGAAAGGCAGCTGCCGGACAACTTCTACACGCGACATGTCGGTCCTGTGATCGGAGCGGTGCTGCTGCCCGATGTCGACTCTGAAATCGCTTGTAGCAACGGGTCCGTCAGCGGCTGCGCCTGGTCACTTACGGATATTCCGATCTTGAAGGCCCTGAAGCTACTCAAGCTCGCTAAGCTCGCCAAGCGCGCTAAGCGAACTGAGGAGGGAATCGAAGACGGTTCAGACGTAGCCAAGTGCCTACACAGCTTCGTACCCGGCACCAAAGTGCTTCTGGCCGACGGAAAGGCCAAGAACATTGAGGACGTAGGCGAAGGCGACGAAGTACTCGCAACGGACCCCGAGACCGGAGAAACTCGGAGCAAGCGAGTCACGGCGACCATCCACACCAAGGATGACAAGCACTTCACGGCACTGACGATCCAAACCGCTCACGGCGAAGAGATCATCATTGCCACCGACACGCACCCCTTCTGGTCACCCGATCAGGAGAGGTGGGTGGACGCCGGCGATCTGCAACCAGGCGAAACTCTGCGCACGGCGCGCGGCGGAAGCGCCACCGTGGTCGAAACCCAGCACTACGCCAAGAAGCAAGAAACGTACGATCTCACCGTCGAGCGCATCCACACGTACTATGTACTCGCCGGGCAGACGTCGGTCTTGGTTCACAACAGCAACTGCCCCAATGGGAAGCTGTCGGATCCCCTGCCTAGGGGGATGAATAATAAGATCGCTTCAGCCTACGACGACGTGAAGGCAGGGCGGATTCCTTCGCACGACACGTACGGGGGACTTGAACACCCGTGGTGGGCAGGTTCCAAGGAGTATCGAGTGCCTGGCAGGCCGGAAACTGACAGAATTCTGGAAAAGGAACTTCCGAACGGCGTCAAGGTGTATGGGTGGACGTCCACGCATTACACGAAGATTCAACGCTTCAGTGCACCCCATTTCCCTGACTCGGGGTGGAATTAGTAGCTCTATTGGTTAACTGGTGCAGCGACTTGATTGTCGCTGCACCAGTTCCGGTTAAGGATTAGGCATGGCTGGCGAACTGTCGATAGCGGGAAGGGTGGATTTTCCGCTGTACGTGGTATCGGATGAAGAGTCCGGAGGGGTTCTTGTTGCGGCTGAAGGAGTAGAGGGTTTTTTTGTCGACCCGGAAGAAGAGTTGCAGGAAGTGGCCTTCCTGAAGGCCCATGAGGTCGAGAAGGGTAGGCGGAGAGTCGAAGATGTAGTGATGGCGGTCATGAATCGTCAACGGGAGAAGATTGGTGAGTACTTCATTGGCCGGGTTGTACTCGGCGACACGGACGTAGAGGGGCCAGGCGGAAATATTCCGAGAGTCGCCTATCGGGTTTTTGGTAATCGCTGCGAGTATCCCGAAGCTGAGAGGATTTGGCCGCGTTGGGCGTCAGGGATCGCTCTGGAGAAGGGTGAATGGGTTCGGTGGCCGGTGAACTATCAGAGTGCATGGCTGCACGTCGTTCAGAATTCCTGGTTTGCGTCGAACCGTAGGGCTGCTAGCTATGGAGTGGAGGAGGTTGTCCACTTGGACGGTGGGCAGATTTCCACGAAGTCGGGGTTCTACTGTGCATTGGGTGAGGCGGTCAACGGGCCGGGTGGGTACTTTGGCTCAAATCTCGATGCTCTCGCGGACTGTATTTCTTCGAGTTTCGGCGAGGGTCCTCCGGACAGGATTGTTTGGCGGAACTTTCAGGCATCTCAAGAATCTCTTGATCACGCCTTCCTGGATTCGATTGTGGGACTAATGCGCGAATTCCGCGTAGATCTCGCCACTTGCTGACTTTGAAGGCGTGCGCGCGAGCAAATATGACGCCCCATCGGGTGACGTCTGGCGGGGCGTCTGGATGGGGTGACGGCAGCAGCCGACGGCAACGTCAGCGGACGGTGGCTCCGGCGAGGGGTGGTTCGTCGCTGTCTCGGGTTTCTCGGCGGTCTCGGTGGGGTTGCGGAGCGCGTGGCCGAGGAGGTCGATGGCGTCGCGTTGGAGGCGGAGCCGGACATGGGCATAGACGGTGGCGGTGACGCCGATGTGGGCGTGGCGCAACGAGTCGCAGAAGCACCTTGATCACTACAAGGTCGACGCCTTGCTCCAGGAGCAGGGTGGCCGTTGAGTGGCACAGGTCGTGAACGCGGATGTGGCGGAGCCCGTGGATGTACGTCACAGTCAGTGGCGACAGCCCCTTCTCGCAGCACTGGCCGATTGCGCACCAGCGGGACTGGTCGCGCCGCGCATCGAGGCCGCGGGTGCAGCACTGGCAGGTGTGCGGGGCTGGTTGAGCCAGGTGTGGACCTTGGCAGTGAGCTTGCTGAGCTTCTTCTTGCCCAGGCCGAGGATGACCGGTTCCACTGATACTCAGCCGGGATCCATCGGGGCGCGAACCGGCGGATCCTGGGCTCATGGGGAACCGCCTCCCACGAGCTGGGCGGTGCATGCTCAGCACGTGACACGGCGTCTGTCTGCGACAGAGGACCTGCGACGGCGCGATGTGGGTCCTCCGCTGCGTGGCGAAGTGGTCAGCCGGAGAAACTTGGATGCGCGGTCGGGCCCGAGGCTACGTCGCGAGGCCGGAGACGTCAGGCAGGTAGCGGCTCGCCTCGTCGACCACACGCGGTTGGGAGATGGTGTCCCGTGGAGTGGTGTAGCGGATCTTGGTGGGGGATGTGCGCCCGTTGTGAGCCGGCGGGTGCGTCGACTGCCTCTGTGTACTCCCTGAGAACGAGGTCGGCGACCGTGTAACTGTCCTTGGTGAACGGGCAGTTCGACCCAAGGGGGTACACGGTGGCCTTGTCACAGCATGACCTACTTCGCCTGCTGGAGTCACTACGTTCGGCGGACGGTCTTGAACTCGTGCGCGAAGTCGCCGAGCGGCTGTTGCAGGAGCTGATCGAGGCCGAGGCCACCGCGCAGATCGGGGCGGAGTGGAACGAGCATGCCTCCACCCGGACCGGCTACCGCAACGGGCACCGGGACAAGACGGTGACCACGCAGGCCGGGGATCTGGAGCTGGCGATCCCGAAACTGCGGGCCGGGAGCTTTTTCCCCAGCCTGCTCGAGCGCCGGCGTCGTATCGACCAGGCCCTCTACGCTGTGATCATGGAGGCTTACGTTCACGGTGTCTCCACCCGCAACGTCGATGACCTGGTCAAGGCGCTCGGCTCGGACACCGGCATATCCAAGAGCGAGGTCTCCCGGATCTGCGGCGATCTCGACGAACAGCTCGAAGTGTTCCGCACCCGGCCCCTGGACCACACCCGCTTCCCCTACGTCTACCTCGACGCGACCTGCGTCAAAGCCCGGGTGGACCACCGAATCGTCTCCCAGGCCGTGGTCATCGCCACCGGTGTCACCCAGGACGGCGGCCGCGAGGTCCTGGGCGTCATGGTCGGCGACAGCGAGACCGAAGCCTTCTGGGCCACGTTCCTGTGCTCGTTGCGCGACCGCGGTCTCAGTGGCGTCCGCCTGGTCATCTCCGACAGCCACAGCGGCCTGGTCAAGGCCATCCGCAAGGTCATGCTCGGCGCCGCCTGGCAACGCTGCCGGGTGCACTTCGTCCGCAACGTCTTCTCCGTGATCCCCAAAGGAGCCGCGGAGATGGTCGCCGCGACGATCCGCACGCTCTTCGCCCAGCCCACCGCCGAAACGGTCCGGACCCACCTCGACACCGTCGCAGACATGCTCGGCGCACAGTTCCCCAAGGTCAAAGAGATGCTGCTGTCCTCGAAGGAGGACCTGACCGCCTTCGCGGACTTTCCCCATCAACACTGGAAGAAGATCCAGTCGACCAACCCACTCGAACGGCTGAACCGGGAGATCAAACGACGCTCCGACGTCGTCCAGGTCTTCCCGAACACCGGCGCTGTCGCCCGGCTCGCCACCGCCGTCCTCGCCGAACTCCACGACGAGTGGATCGCGTTCCCCCGCCGCTACCTTTCCACCGAGAGCATGGACAGCCTCTATCCGGACAACACCCAGGCCCTCCCAGAAAGCACCAACTGATCAGCTACACCACGAGATGGGACATGACC
>NZ_KB892021.1 GCF_000373645.1 Streptomyces sp. ATexAB-D23
GCTCCCGCTTACGCCCGGCCCAGGACTCGGCGCTGTGCTTCAGACCGTCCGCACACCGGGCCTTCAGATCCTGGGACGCGAGAGCACCCTGATGGGCGCCGATCGCCCGCAGCACGTGCTCGTCCTGCCCGGTGAGGTGCTTGAGACGGCCCCGGACCGCCACCCCCGAAGGGCCCGGGGCCACGAACGACGTAGCCAATTCGCGTACACCACTCACCGCCACACCCCACCCCGGAACCACCGAACAACCCGTCACCCATCACAACGAACCACCACGATCAAGGTCACCCATTTGATCCCGAAACATCCGTTCCCACCCTCACCCAACGCACCGCCCGACTCACACACAGGCGCTACAACTCACTCACGCACACTTTGAAGACAACGGCTCACAACCCCCACCGGCCGCCGGGTCCCGCCACGACTTACTGATCCGGCGAGGACAGGCCCCCGATGGCGGACGCAGCCGGCCGTTCCCGGTCGGTGAGCAGGAGGCGCGGGGGTTGGGACGCACCAGCCAGTAGCGGAACGGCCCCGAGCTCATCCGAACGAGGGCGGCTACTTCGTCTGGTTCGGATGGCTCGTGTGTACCTGCTCCAGGAACACCGTGCGCCCGTCCACGAAGTACCAGATGCGGGCGGTGCCCTTCGCTGTCGGCTTGTGCTGCCAGCGATCGTGGGTCGCGCTGCCGCGCTGGATCGCTCCCAGCTCTCCCTTCAGCCGGTAGTTCGTGGGCGTCGTGGACAAGGGGGTACGCGTGAGGAAGTCCCACGTCTCCGTCATCGGATTGCGGATCGTCGCGACGAGGTCCCGCCACCCCTTCAGCGCGTCGGCGGTGGCGAAGCGGATCTCGTACTCGGTCCTCCTCGGAGGCCGGGGGGCCAGTTCCCCCTTCTTTGCGGCGGCCACGGTCAGGGACGCTCCACGGTCTCGTCCTCGTCGAGCCACTCAAGGTCGGCGCTGCCCAGCCCCGCCGCCAGCGCTGTGGCCGTTTCCTTCCAGGACGTCAGTTCAGCGATCGCGAGATGCGGCTGGTTGGTGGAGAACGACGCCCGCGCGGCGTCGACGAGGTCCTGTGCGCAGGACTCTCTGTCGGACGCCGACAGCGCGAGCATCCAGGGGAAGACCTTGGCCATACGCGCGGCGAGCGTGCCGTTCTCGTCGAGGGTCACGGTGATGAGCTGCGCGGCGAAGTCCAGCAGGCGGGCGCGGCCCTCCGCCTCGCGCTGGGACATCAGGACCAGCGCTTCGCCGTCGCGGCGGGTCACCGTGACGGGGTGGTCCTCGGCCTCGGCGAAGACCTCGGCCGAGTGTTTGCTCAGGTCCGAGGAGCGCCGGGTGGCGACAGGGAGGTCAGCTGGCAAGGTCATGCGTCGATGGTATTCGGAACGTGTTCGGAAGTCCAGGGAGGGTGTCCTGACCCCTCACACCCCCGGCGCCCCCCACACCGGAAACCACCGCGACAGGTCCTGCTCCACCCGCAGGTCGTCGCCCAGCGCGGCCCTGACCTGCAACTCCAGCTGGTTGTCGCGCTTCTCGGCGCCGCCCGCGACCGGGGCGAACGGATAGAACGTGCCGCGCTTGTAGAGGTAGACCAGCGCGAGCGAACGGTCCCGGTCGTCCCGGAAGGCGACCAGGGAGCACAGCAGCTGGGGGCCGAAGCCGCCGTCCTGGAGCAGGGTGTTCACCGCGTGCAGGTCGTTGACCAGGGCGGCCGTGTCCTCGGGCGGTTGGCGGGAGAGCAGCCAGGTGTAGCCGTAGGTGTCGCGGCTGAACTCCACCGGGATGCCGCCGCGCCCGGTGTCCGCGTCGAGCAGTTCGCGTACGTCCTGCTGGACGCGGGCGAAGGTGGCGCCCTCGACGCCCGCGAAGCACACCGAGCCCAGACCGGTGGGTGTGAAGCCGGTGGCGGCCTGGAGGGTGAGGGCGGCGGAGGGGACGGCGAAGAGCTGGTCGAGGTCGGGGCGGACCGGTTTGCTGCGGCCCAGGATCGTGTCGAGCAGGCCCACGGGGTCTCCTTACGGACGGGACAGGTCGGCCGAGATACGGGCCAGCTGGTCGAGGCGCTGTTCCAGGGTCGGGTGCGAGGAGAGCAGCCGGGCGAAGCTCTCCTTGGAGGCGAAGGCCGGGACGAAGTAGAAGGCGTTGTACGGCTCCGCCTTCCGCAGGTCCTCCGTGGGAATCCGGGCCATCTGGCCGCTCACCTTGGTGAGGGCGGAGGCCAGGGCCGAGGGGCGGCCGGTGAGGAGGGCGGCCGTGCGGTCGGCGGAGAGTTCGCGGTAGCGGGAGAGCAGGCGGGTGAGCAGGAAGCTGACCGCGTAGACGACCGCGCTGATCAGCGGGATCAGCATGATCGCGATGCCGATGGGGTCGTTGTTGCGGCTGCCCCGGGAGAAGCCGCCCCACAGGGCGACGCGGGTGATGATGCCGGCGAGGACGCCGAGGAACGAGGCGATCGTCATGACGGCGACGTCCCGGTGGGCGACGTGCGACATCTCATGGGCGAGGACGCCCTCCAGCTCCTCCGGCTCCAGTCTGCGCAGCAGACCCGTCGTGGCGCAGACGAGGGCGGTCTTCTCGCTGCGGCCGGTGGCGAACGCGTTCGGCACGTCGCTCTCGGCGATGGCGACCCTCGGTTTGTCCATATCGGCAAGAGCGCAGATCCGGTCGATCGCGCCGTGCAGTTCGGGCGCCTGCTCGGGGGTGACCTCACGCGCGCCCATGCTGAACGCGGCGATCCGGTCGCTGAACCAGAACTGCGCGATGAACATGCCGCCGGTGATGATCAGGATGATCGGCCAGGCCCCGCGCAGCGCGGCCAGCAGCACGCCCACCAGGACCACGTACAGCAGCCCGATCAGGAACATCGTGGTCACCATGCGCGTGGTCAGACCACGGTCCGGCGCATACCGGCTACGGGTTCGGCTCATCGGGTCGACCTCCAGTCCTCACCTGTCCAGGCTGTCCCACCTGTCTCCCATGGTGCTCCTCACCGGCCGAAAATGGAGGAAACGGGGGCGGACGGGAGATGTGGCCGAAGACCGACTGGACCGGATAGGTGCCTGAGGCATCTAGTGAGGGTGATCGGTAAGCAGGACACACCCCCCTCGCTGCGAGGTCCGCATGACAGAGACCCAGTCCGAGACCCAGCCCGGCACCCAGTCCGAGACCATCGCCTTTCCGCAGGACCGCACCTGTCCCTACCACCCGCCCACCGGCTACCCGAGCGAGAGCCGGGGGCAGCGGTCGGTGTCCCGCGTCCGCCTCTACGACGGCCGTACGGTCTGGCTGGTCACCGGGCACGCCGAGGCGCGGGCGCTCCTGGTCGACCCCAGGCTGTCGTCCGACCGGGAGAACCCGGCGTTCCCCTTCTTCGCGCCCAGGCTGGCCACGCTCGCACAGCGGCGCGTCGAGCTGATCGGCGTCGACGACCCGGAGCACAACGCGCAGCGCCGGATGCTGATCCCCAGCTTCACGGTCCGGCGGGCGGCGGCGCTGCGGCCGCGCATCCAGGAGACCGTGGACCGGCTGCTCGACGCGATGGCCGAGCAGGGCCCGCCGGCCGAGCTGGTGAACGCCTTCGCACTCCCGGTGCCGTCCATCGTCATCTGCGCGCTGCTCGGCGTGCCCTACGCGGACCACGACTTCTTCGAGGCCCAGTCGCGCAAGTTGTTGCGCGGGCCGGCGCCGTCGGACGTCGTGGCGGCGCGGGATGAGCTGGACGAGTACTTCCGCGTCCTGATCGAGCGCAAGCGGCGCGAGCCGGGCGACGGGCTGCTCGACGAGCTGATCGCCAAGCAGCTGGAGACCGGGGTGGTGGAGCGCGACGAGCTGGTACGGCTCGCCGAGATCCTGCTCGTGGCGGGCCACGAGACGACCGCGAACATGATCTCGCTCGGCACCTTGACCCTTCTCCAGCACCCGGACCAGCTGGCCCGGCTGACGGAGGGCGACGGGAGCGGGGTACCGGCCGCCGTGGAGGAGCTGCTGCGCTTCCTGTCCATCGCGGACGGGCTCTCCCGGGTGGCGGTGGAGGACATCGAGATCGGCGGGGAGACCCTGCGGGCGGGGGACGGGGTGCTGCTGTCCACCGCCGTGGTCAACCGGGACGCGTCCGTCTACCCGGCCCCCGACGAGCTGGACCTCGGACGCGGTGCGCGCAACCATGTGGCCTTCGGCTTCGGCATCCACCAGTGCCTGGGCCAGAACCTCGCCCGCGCCGAACTGGAGATCGCCCTGCCCGCGCTCTTCCACCGCTTCCCCGGGCTGCGCCTCGCGGTCCCGCCCGAGGAGATCCCGTTCAAGCCGGGCGACACGGTGCAGGGGCTGCTCGAACTGCCGGTGACCTGGTGAAGGGGGCGCGGGGCGTCATGCGGATCGACATCGACAAGGACGTGTGCATCGGCGCGGGTCAGTGCGCGCTCGCCGCGCCGAAGGTGTTCACCCAGGACGACGACGGGCTCAGCGAGCTCCTGCCGGAGGCCGAGCCGGGCCCCATGGTCGGCGAGGCCGCCCGCGCCTGCCCGGTGCAGGCGATCACGGTGGGCTGAGGGCGGGGCGGCCGGGGCGGGGCGGGCGGCGGGCGGTCAGGGCCGGAGCAGAGGTCAGGGCCAGAGCAGTTCCCGCTCCCAGGCGCCCGCCCCCGTCCGCACGTCGGCCGTGCGGCGGTACCGCAGGCGTACGTGCCGCCGCCGCGCGTCGCCCTGGAAGAACTCGGCCTCGCGCGGCTCGACCACGTACCGGGTCCAGGTCGCCACCTCCGCGTCGGGCTCGGCGCGCGCCCGCTCCCAGGCGGCGTCGGACGCGCGGTCGAGCGTGCCGGTCGAGTCCAGGATCTCGCTCTGCCGGCCCACCAGGGCCGAGGCCAGCGCCCCGGTCGAGCGGGCCCGCAGATCGGCGGCGCTCTCGGCGGTGGAGCAGGCGGTGACGGGGCCCCGGACGCGTACCTGGCGGCCCTGCGCCGGCCAGTAGAAGCCGAGCGCGGCATACGGGCGGGCGGCCAGCTGGCGGCCCTTCGCGCTGCCGGAGTGCGTGGCGAAGTGCCAGCCGCGCTCGTCCGCGTCGTGCAGCATCAGGGTGCGTACGTCGGGCAGGCCGTCGGCGTCCGCGGTGGCCAGGGTCATCGTGTGCGGCTCGGCCTGCCCGGCGGCCACCGCCTCGGCGAACCAGGCCAGGAAGAGGCCGAGGGGGGTGGGCGGCGCGGTGTCCGGGTCGAAGGCCGGAAGCCCGGTGTCCCGGACGCGCTGGGCGTGCAGCAGATCGAGGAAGGACTGCCGGGCGGCGGGATCAGGTGCGTCGCCCGTGGGGGCGGATGCGTCGGTCATACGGCCATTGGACCGCACGGCCGGGGCCTAAGGGCTGTCCCCTCACCCCCGCCCCAGCACCACCGTCCCAGACGAGCAGAACCAGCCGCCCGTGCCCGAGGCCACCGCCAGCTCCGGGAGCCGGCCCCCCGCCTTGCGGACCTGGCGGTCCCCCGCCTCGCCGCGCAGCTGGCGTACCGCCTCCACCAGCAGGAACAGTCCGCGCATCCCCGGGTGGCAGGCGGACAGGCCGCCGCCGTCCGTGTTGACCGGGAGTTCCCCCGTGAGGCCCGTACGGCCGCCCTCCAGGTACGGGCCGCCCTCCCCCTTCGCGCAGAAGCCCAGGTCCTCCAGCGTCACCAGCGTCATGTACGTGAACGCGTCGTAGATCTCCGCCAGGTCGATGTCGGCCGGCCGCACCCCCGCCCGTTCGAACGCCAGGCGGCCGGAGACGGCGGCGGGGGAGACCGTGAAGTCGTCCCACTCGGACATCGTGGAGTGCGAGACGTGCTCGCCGGTCCCGAGGACCCAGACGGGCGCCTTCGCCGTGCCGGGGACGTACTCCTCGGCCGCCAGCAGCACCGCGCAGCCGCCGTCGCTGCGGATGCAGCAGTGCAGCTTGGTGAACGGGTCGGCGATCATCGGGCCCGACAGCACCTCGTCCACCGTGACCGGGGTGCGGAACATCGCGTCCGGGTTGGCCGCCGCGTTCGCCCGCGCCCGCACCGCCACCTCGGCCAGCTGCTCCAGGGTCGTGCCGTACTCGTGCATGTGGCGGCGGGCGGCCATCGCGTACTTGGCGATCAGCGAGTGCCCGTACGGCACCTCGAACTGGAGCGGGCCCCTCGCCCCGAACGACAGGTTCGAGGTGCGGCGGCCCGCCTTGATGTCCGCGCGGGCCGTCGACCCGTAGACCAGCAGGACGGCCTCGGCCCGGCCCGCCGCGATGGCGTCCGCCGCGTGCGCCGCCATCACCTCCCACGTCGAGCCGCCCACCGAAGTGGAGTCCACCCACGTCGGTTTCAGGCCCAGATACTCGGCGACCTCCACCGGGGCGAGCGTCCCGAGCCCCGCCGAAGCGAAGCCGTCGACCACCGAGCGCTCCAGCCCCGAGTCGGCGAGCGCGCGACGGGCGGCCTGGGCGTGCAGGGCGTACGGCGTGGCCGCGTCGACGCGCCCGCAGTCGGCGAGGGATATGCCGACGACGGCGACCCGGCGGGGCGAAGAAGGCGTAGGGGGCATGGATCTGACGGTACATCAGATAGTAGGGAGCGGGAGTGTTCGTGTGATGTGGGCACCGTCGCTCCGCGCGGCTCTGGGAATCTCGCCGCCGCACCTCTAGCATGACGGGCCGTCAGTTCAGGGGCCGTCGGCCCCTGAGGGGAAGGAGTCCCGCCGATGGATGCCGCCTTCACCGCGGAACAGGACGAGATCCGCCGCACCCTGCGCACCCTGCTCGACGCCGACGACGGGCCCGGGGACGCCTACGACCCCGGCCTGTGGGGCCGGATCGCCCGGGACCACCGGCTGCCCGGACTCACCGTCCCGCAGGAGTACGGGGGCGCCGGCCGGGGCACCGCCGAGCAGGCCGTTGTCCTGGAGGAGACCGGCCGCGCCCTGCTGCCGTCCCCGCTGCTCGCCACCGCCGTGCTCGCCGCGCCCCTGATCCTGGCCCTCGGCACCGCGGAGCAGCGCGCCGCCCTGCTGCCGGCCGTGGCCACGGGCGAGCTGACCGCTTGCCTGGCCGTGCCCGGCGGATTCCTGGCCACGGCCCTCGGCCTCGCCGGTGACCCGACCGGCGGTTCCTGGGCGGGCGGCGGCCGGGCGGGCGGGGTGCAGGCCCGGCCGGCCCGTGGCGGGGGCGGCGGGTGGCGGCTGTACGGGGAGGCCGACCGGGTGCCGGACGGGGAGCGGGCCGGGCTGCTCCTGGTCGCCGCCCACGCGGGCGGCTTCCCGCGCAGCCGGACCCTGCTCTTCCTGGTCCGCGCGGACGGGCCCGAGCCGCCCGCCGGACTCGCCCGCACCCCGCAGTCCTCGCCGGACCCCACCCGCCCGCTCGCCCGGGTCCAGCTCCGCGACACGGCGGCGGAACTCCTGGGCGCCGACGACACCGCGGACACGGGCCCGGCCCTGGCGGCGGCCGGGCGCACGGCCGCCGCCGTGCTCGCCGCCGAGGCGGTGGGGGCGGCGGCGGGCGCGCTGGAACGGACGGCCGCGTACCTGGCGGCGCGCGAACGGCCCGGCGGCCCCGCCCCCGCGCCCCACGCCTTCGAGGCCGAGAGGCACCGGATCGCGGAGCTGTACGTACGCGTAAGGGCGGCGCGCTCCGCCGCGTACTTCGCGGCCTGGGACCAGGAGAGTGCCGGGCTCGCCCTCGCCCAGGCGCTGGAGGCGCTGCGGGCCGTGACGGCGGAGGCGGTGCGGCTGCCGGGGGACGCCGGGCCGCCGGACCGGGAGCACGAGGCGCACCCGTACGCCCGGCGGGCCGCCGTGCTGGAGCGGCTCCTCGGCCCCGCCCACCGCCTGCGCGACCACGCGGCCCGGGGCTCCGGGCTCTTCGCGGCGGCCGGGGACGGGCAGGTGGCGGTCTGATGGCGGCGGCCGGGGTCCGGCTCGTCCAGAAGGTGTCGTCGACGCGGGTCTTCGCCCGGATCGCCCCGCATGTGGTGCCCGCCATGGACCGCGCGGTCCACCGGCTCACCCGGGGCCGGGTGCTGCTCAGCGCGCGGATGCTGCCGGGGCTCGTCCTGACGGTGCCGGGGGCGCGCAGCGGGCAGCCGAGGACCACCCCGCTGGCCTGCATGCCGCAGCCGGGTGACGCGGGCGCGGGGGACGGAGGCGTGGGGCGCGGGGAACCCGGCGGCGGCTGGGTGCTGGTCGGCAGCAACTTCGGCCGCCCCGGGCACCCGGCCTGGACGGCGAACCTGCTGGCGCACCCGGAGGAGGCGGTCGTCAGCTGGAACGGCCGCGACATCCCCGTACGGGCGCGGCTGCTCGCGGGGGAGGAGCGGGCGGTGGTGTGGAAGGCGGCGCTGGCGTTCTGGCCGCCCTATGCCGCGTACCAGGCGCGGATCGACCGGGAGATACGGCTGTTCCGGCTGGACCGGCGGGAGGCCTCTCCGTAGCGACCGGGCCGTAGCGACCGGGTCCCGGTCCGGGTACGCCGACGGCGGACCACCTGCGTGGTCCGCCGTCGGTGAGACAGGACCTGAGGGCGCCCGGGATCACCGCGCGTCACCCAGTGGAGGGGAGTCCGGGCGCGGGCGCTACTTCGCCGGCTTCTTGCCGGTGATGCCCAGATGCACCAACAGCGCGAGGTTCGGCTTGAGTTCGGCCTGCTTGACGCCCCAGGTGGTGAAACCCTTCTGGTGCGAGGCGACGGCGGCCAGCATCGCGACCAGCGAGCCGGCCATCGCGGCGGCGCTGACGTCCTTGTCGACCTTGCCCTTGGCCTGGAGTTCCTTCACGGACTCCGTGAGGGAGTTGGTGACCGAGTTCAGGATCTTCATGCGGATCTTGTAGAACCGCTTGTCGCCCTCGGCGGCGCCCAGGTCGACCACGCGCAGGATCGCGTCGTTGCGCCGCCAGAAGTCGAGGAAGCCCTCGACGAGTTGTTCGGCGGTCTGCCGGCCCGACTTGCCGACCCAGGAACGCCCGGCGACCAGTTCGGTCAGACCGGCGCCCTCCTTGGCCATTTCTTCGGCGATTTCGAGGACGGCGCCCTCGACGTCGGGGAAGTACTGGTAGAAGGTCGCGGGTGAAGTCCCCGCCTTCCGGGCGACGTCGATGACTTTGACGTCCCGGTACGGCGAGGAGCTGAGCATCTCGCTGAGGCAGTCGAGCAGCTTCTGCCGCGTCGCCTGTCCGCGTCGACCGGCCACGCGGCCGTCGACGGTGCGTACTTGTCCTGTCATGCCGTCAGCTTACCGACGGGTGATCGGAGCGCGATTCGGCCGAGTGCAAATGGGGAACGCGGCCGTCGGTACCGGTGGATACCCACAGTCTGATCAATGTTATTAACAGCCTGTGGATAACTTCGGTGGATAACTTTCGAAAGTGCGTTCGCTTCGGGGGGTGCGGGGCGGGTCCGGACGCGGGGGACACGCCGCGCGGTTACGTTGGATGTGACGAGCGTCACCATGATGGAGGGCCGTCACCATGAAGGACGGCCGCCACCGAGACGGACGGCCGCCACCGAGACGGACGGCCGTCACCGTGCCGACGGAAGGATTCGGGCCCATGGCCGCATTCGCGCAGTCCGCACCGTGCTGGGTGGATGTGCAGCTCCCGGACCTGGAGGCGGGCAAGCGCTTCTACGGCGAGCTGTTCGGCTGGACCTTCCGGGCGGGCGAGGGTCCCCGCGCCGACGCCCTCAGTGAAGGCAGGCTCGTCGCCGCGCTGGCCGCGAAGAAGGACGGCCGGATGCCGACCGCCTGGGGCGTCTACTTCGCCACCGACGACATCGAGGCGTCCGTCGCCCGCGTCCGCGCGGCCGGCGGCCAGGTCATCACCGAACCGGTACCGGCCGGCCGCGCCGGAGTCCTCGCCCAGGCCGCCGACCCGGGCGGCGCGGTCTTCGGCCTCTGGCAGGCCGGCGAGCGCGCGGGCTTCCAGAAGCAGAACGAGCCCGGCTCCTTCTGCTGGACCGAGGTCCACACCCGGCGCAAGGACCGCGTCGACCCCTTCTACGAGGAGGTCTTCGGCTTCCGCTCCGCCGACATCGCCGACCTGGTCACCGACACCCCGGACACGGACGAGACCCGCATCGACTTCCGCACCTGGTCCCCGCCCGGCACCGAGCCCGGCCCCGACACAGCGGTCGGCGGGCGCAGCGTCATCACCGACGCCTTCCCGGCCGAGCTGCCCAGCCACTTCCTCAGCTACTTCAACGTCACGGACTGCGACGCCACCGCGCGCACCGTCCAGCGGCTCGGCGGCCGGGTGACCGAACCCCCGCTGGACATCCCGTACGGGCGGATGGCGGTCCTCCAGGACGACCAGGGTGCCGTGTTCGCCGTACTTCAGGAACCTGCGTCCTGATAAGGGCGGAGTGACACAGGACACCCCGATCCGCCCCCGGGTTCGCAACCGGGGCCTTCGCCAGGAACAATCGGGGTGCGCACCGCCGGGTGGTGCCCAGTGATGAGACGCTGCACACGGCGGGTTTTTCGCGGACCTCTGTTCCCTGAGGTCCGTACGGGGAGGTGGCAAGTGGTGGAGCAGCTGACGCAGCACGACCCGAGGCGGATCGGCCCATTCGAGGTGCTGGGACGGCTCGGCGCCGGCGGCATGGGGCTGGTCTATCTCGCCCGGTCGGCATCCGGCCGGCGGGTGGCGATCAAGACGGTCCGTACGGAACTGGCCGAGGACCAGCTGTTCCGGGTGCGCTTCACGCGTGAGGTGGAGGCCGCGCGCGCCGTCAGCGGCTTCTACACGGCCGCGGTGGTGGACGCCGACCCGCGCGCCGCCGTGCCCTGGCTCGCCACCGCGTACGTGCCCGCCCCCTCGCTCGAAGAGATCGTGAACGAGTGCGGGCCGATGCCGACCCAGGCGGTGCGGTGGCTGGCGGCAGGCATCGCGGAGGCGTTGCAGTCCATCCACGGCGCGCAGCTCGTCCACCGCGACATGAAGCCGTCCAACGTGCTCGTCGTCGAGGACGGTCCCCGGGTCATCGACTTCGGCATCGCGTCCGGCGTCTCCAACACCCGGCTCACCATGACCAACGTGGCCGTCGGCACGCCCGCCTACATGTCGCCCGAGCAGGCCCGGGACTCGCGCAGCGTGACGGGGGCCAGCGACATCTTCTCGCTCGGCTCGACGCTCGTCTTCGCCGCGACCGGCCATGCGCCGTACCGGGGGGCCAACCCCGTCGAGACGGTGTTCATGCTGCTGCGCGAGGGTCCCGACCTCGCCGGGCTCCCCGATGACCTGCGCTCGCTCATCGACTCCTGCATGCAGATGGACGCCACGCTGCGGCCCACGCCCGCCGACCTCCAGGCGCAGCTCGCCCCGCACCTCTTCGCCTCCGGCGGCGGTGACGACAGCGGTACGGCTTCGGCCTGGCTGCCGGCCGCCGCCACCGCGATGATCGAGCAGCGCCGGGGCGGTGGCCGTGCGCCCGCCCCCGCCCCGCCCGCACCGCCGGCCCCCGTGCCGCCCGCGCCCCAGCGCCCGCCGGGCTCCGACTGGGACGGCCCCTGGCACAGCGGGGCCCCCGCCACCCGCCCGACCGCCCCGGTGCCGGACGCCGGGGGGCCGGTCCGGCTGACCGGGGCGCAGGTGCCGATCGGGCCCGGCCCGCGCGCCCAGGACGTCCGGGCCTCGGCGGCCGGTGCCGACGCCGGTCCTGCGACCGACTGGGTCCGCCCGCCCGCCGGGGTCAACGGCTCCGCCCCGGCCGCCCCGCCCGTGCCCGCCCCGGCCCCGGCCCCGGACAACGACCCGTCCGGCCCCGAGCGGTGGCGGCCCTGGCGTTTCCGCATGTCCAACGACGTGTGGGGCACCCCGGTCGTCGTCGGTGACCTCCTCTACGTGACGTCCTTCGAGGTCCACGCGCTGGACACCGGCAACGGGCGGCGCCAGTTCAAGACCCGCGACGTGGCCTGGGCGATGGCCGTGGAGGGCGGTCGCATCCACGCGTCCGACGGGCCCTCGCTCTACGCCCTGGACGCGGCGTCCGGCGCCGAGCGGTGGCGCGTGCGGACCGACGCGTGGGTGTACGCGCTCAAGGCCGACCGCGGCACGGTCGTCACCGGCACCCGGGGCGGCGGCGTCCAGGCGTGGGAGGCGGCGACCGGCGAGAAGCTGTGGGACATCAGCGGCGCGCAGACGGACTTCGAGACGCCGGAGGGCGGGCCGGCGATCCACGACGGCACGGTCTACGTGTGGCAGGACGCCCGCCTGCGCGCGCTCGACGCCCGGACCGGCGTCGAGCGCTGGAGCTATCCGGTGGGCGACGCGGCCTCCTGCGGCGGTGTTCCGGTCCGGGTGACCCCGGCGCCCGACGGCTACGCGTACGTCTCGGCCGGGACCCGGGTCCTCGCGGTGGACAACGCCTCCGGTCACGTCCGCTGGCACTTCGAGTGCCCGGCGGTCTTCCTCTCACCGCCCGCGTTCGCACCGGGCCCGGCGGTCACCGGCGGCGGGGTCTACCTCGCGGACTACCTCGGTACGGTGTACGCCCTGGACGCCGCGACCGGCAAGGACCGCTGGCGCATCGCCACGGAGGCCCGCCAGTCCACGGAACCGGTGCTCGTGGTGGCGGGCAACGTCCACGTGGGCAGCGGCAGCGCGCTCTACACCCTCGACGCGGTCACCGGCACCCCGAAGTGGCGCTTCGCCGCGGGCGGCGAGGTGGTCGGCGCGCCGGTCGTCGCCGACGGCCGCGTCCACTTCGGCTCCGCGGACCACGTCCTCTACACCCTCGACGCGGCCGGCGGCCAACTCCGCTGGAAGCTCGCGACGGGCGGCGAGATCACGGGTACGCCGGTGGCGGAGGGCGGCGTGGTGTACGCGTGCAGCAAGGACCGCTGCGTGTACGCGCTGGACGCGCTGAAGGGCACGGGCACAGGGAGCAGACCAAGGCCGTAACCGGACCGCCCCTTCCGTGCTGCCCTTCCCCGGGCTACGCCCGCCCGTGCCGCCTCGGTCCGGGCCGCCTTTCCCCGGGCTGCGCCCATCCGGGCTGCCTCCGTCCGGGCTGCGCCCGCCACTCCCAGCCCGCCGGGCGCCCGCCCCAGCCCGTCCGGCGTTTGAGGACGGAACCGTTGCCGTGGTGGGCGGCGCCCAAACCGGTGGGGCGGGGCCGTCATTCCCAGCCCGTCCGGCGTTTGAGGACGGAACCCTCCCGGTGGTGACCGGCGCACAAAGGGTTCGGGCCCGCCCGATGACGGGTTCCGTCCTCAAGCGCCGGACGGGCTTGATCGGCCGCCCTGGACGCACCCGCACCGCCCCCCCGGGCACCGGTTCCGTCCTCAATCGCCGGACGGGCTGGGTTTCCCGCCGGACGGCCCAGGCGGTTCGTCCGGTGGGTTCGAAGGCGGCCGGCCGGGGCGCCCGGCCCCAGGCGCACCATCCTCGGGCCCCACATAAGGCGCATCCCCCTCCGGTTCCGGCCACGGCGTCGTCTGGACGGACGGCCCCGGCTCCCGCGTGGGCGGCCACGTGTCGGGGTCCGCGGACCCCGGCGCCTCGTACGGCCGCCCCCGCCCCGCACCGGCACCCGCACCCGCACCCGCACCCCGCCCCCGCCCGGACATCAGCGCCGCCCCCAGCAACAGCAGCACCCCTCCGGCGGCGGCCGACGCGACACCCATCTGAAGACCGGAACCGTCGCTCGCGACGGCAAGGCTTCCGTTCACCTGCCCCTGGCGCACCATCCACAGCACCGTGAACCCGAGCACCACCACGCCCGCCAGGGCGACGAGGAGCCGGGAGCGGAGGACCACACCCACCACGGCCACCACCGCGGCGCAGAGGAACGGCAGCCAGAGGGACGTGAACAGCCCGCCGGGATGCGCACCGCTCACCCCGGTGCCGGTGAACAGGTCGCCGAGACGGTAATGCCGCCCGAGGCGGCCGTCGTACCAGTCACGGAAGGGGCTCAGTACGGCGGCCGCCGCTCCGACGAGAGCGACGATCGCACCGAGGACGTTGCGGATCATTTCCGTACCTTCCAGTACCCCCGGGTACATTTCAGCGCTCTCTCTCCGACGCTACGCCGCACGTGTGACGCCTGCGACCGGACAATGACGAGATCGTGACAGGGCCATGACCGGGCGACCGGCTCCACGGGGCCATGCTGTGCGTTACGGTGTCGCGCGCCCGGCCGCCCGGCCGGCCCGGCACCGAAACGGCAGAACACCACACAATCGGGGGCGGAATCGATGACACGGCAGCATCTGAAACTGACGGTGGTCCTGGTCGCGGTGGTACTCGCGCTCACCGGCTTCTCCAGCTCCAGCCACGGCGGCAAGAGCGGCAAGAGCCGGAAGTCCAGCAGCCACAGCGGCGGCGGCGGGTGCTCCAACTCCAAGAAGAGCAACGGCACGTACCACGACACCGACTCCGGCACCCGCTACCGCAGCTCCACCGGTACCTCGGGTTCCACCCGGTCCACCCCGTCCGCCACCGCGACGGCCGCCCCGAAGGCGTACGTGTTCCGCTGCGCCGAGCCCGCCAAGGGCGCGGTCAAGGCCGTCACCGCCTCGACCGTCCGCCTCACCGCGAACGCGAGCGGCACCCACACCTATGAGGTCGACGTCGCCTTCCTCGACGCGTCCGGCGTCACCATCGACACGGGTGAGGCGACCGTGAAGGCGGCCCGCGGCGAGACGAAGACCGTGTCCGTGCCGATGGACCGCCCGAGCGAGGTCTCCCGGGTGGACAGGTGCACGGTCACGTCCACGCTCACCTACTGAGCCCCACGGGTACCGGCCCTCACCGCAGCCGGTACCCGCCGCCCCCGCCCCGCCCCCCGAACAGCTCCGCCTGGAGCGCGGGCGCCAGGTTGCCGAGCGCGATCAGGTGCGGGGCATGGGCGAGCGCCTGCGCCCGCGCCGCCTCCCCGGCGGACCAGACGGCCCGTACCGTGCCCTGCACCGCGTCGGTCGGGTAGGAGGCGATGACCTCCGCGGCCCGCAGCGCGGCGGCCACCGCGCCGCCGGGCGGGGCGAGTTCGCTGACGAGGCCCGTCTCGTACGCCCGCCGGGCCGAGACCCGCTCGGCGGTCCCCATCAGCGCCATCCGCGCGACCTCCCCGTACGGCATCCGCTGCGCCATGAAGACCGCCTCGTACGCGCTGACCATGCCGTACGTGGTGTGCGGGTCGAAGAACGTGGCCTCATCGGAGGCGACGACGAACTCCGCCTCGCCCAGCAGGTAGAACGCCCCGCCGCAGGCCATCCCCTCCACGGCCGCGATCACCGGCTTCCACAGGTCGTTGGCCTTCGGCCCGATCGCGAGCAGCGGATCGTCGATCGTGTACGGGGACGAGGGCTGCGGCACGTCCACGTCCCGGTCGACGCCCGTGCAGAACGCCCGGCCGCCCGCCCCGGTGACGACGGCCGCCCGCATCTCGTCGTCGTAACGCAACGCCCGCCACGCGGCGGTCAGTTCGGCGGCGGTCGCGAGGTCGATCGCGTTGTGCTTCTCGGGCCGGTCGAGGGTGAGCAGCGCGACGCCGCTCTCCCGGTCCCTCTCCACGCGCAGGGCCATGTCGCCGCCTCACCGTTCCAACTGCCAGCGCACCAGCGTCACATCGGCCGATACGGGACAGAAGACCGCCTTCACCGGCGCCCCGATCCGCAGCCGCCCCGGATCGACGGAGTCCAGCGGCGCGCCCGGCCCGCTCACCACATTGCCGACCAGCCGGATGCCCGGGGCGTCGGCCAGGGCGACCACGACGACGTTGTACGGGGCCTGCGCGGCGTACGCCGGCAGCAGCGGGGGGTGCGGCAGCACGTACGACCACACGCGACCGCGCCCGCTCATCGCCCGCCACTGGCTGTCGAACGACCGGCAGTGCGGGCAGCACGGCCGGGGCGGGAAGCGGAGCCGGCCGCAGCCGGGGGCGGCGCACGCCTGGACGCGCAGTTCGCCGCGGGCCGCGTACTCCCAGAAGGGCGCCCCGTCCTCGTCCACCTCGGGCAGCAGAAGGTCGTCCATCGCGGGTCAGCTCCTCAGCAGTACGGCGGACGTGGGGACGCACTCCCCGGCGGTGACCAGGCAGGTCGAGGCGCCGGGGACCTGGGAGGTGGAGGTGCCACGCAGCTGCTTCACGCCCTCGGTGATGAGGTTGAAGCCGTGCACGTACCCCTCGCTGAGCCCGCCGCCGCCCGTGTTGAGGGGCAGCCGCCCGCCGCTCTCCAGCGTCCCGCCCTCGGTGAAGGCGCCGCCGTCGCCGCGCCCGCAGAAGCCGTAGCCCTCCAGGGTGAGCGGGACGAGCGGGGTGAACGCGTCGTAGATCTGAGCCACGTCGACGTCCTCCGGCCCGAAGTCGGCCTGCTTCCACAGCTGTCGGGCGGCGGCCCAGGAAGGCCCGGTGAGCGGGTCGTCGGTCCAGTAGTTGACCATTCCGTGGTGCTGGGCGGGCAGGCCCTGGGCGACGGAGTGGAGGTAGACGGGCTTCTGGCGCAGGTCGCGGGCGCGTTCGGCGGAGACGACGACACAGGCGAGCGCCCCGTCCGTCTCCAGGCAGTTGTCGAAGAGGCAGAGCGGCTCGCTGATCCAGCGCGAGGTCATGTACATCTCGCGGGTCAGCGGCCGGTCGTACATCACGGCGGCGGGGTTCCGGTTGGCCCGGTTGCGGCAGGCGAGGGCCACATTGAAGAGGTGGTCGCGGGTGGACCCGTACTGGTGCATATAGCGGCGGGCGAGCATTCCGATCTCGTCGGCGGGCCGCAGCAGTCCGTAGGGCCGGGTCCACTGGGCGGGGGTCGGCAGCTGCGCGGCGGCGGCCCGCCAGGGGCGCGGCCCCGAGCCCCGTTTGCGCGCCCGCCAGGCGACCCCGACGCTCGCCTGTCCGGTCGCGATGGCGGCGGCCAGGTGCGCGAGGGTCGCGCAGGAGCCGCCGCCGCCGTACCCGGCCCTGCTGAAGAAGGTGACGTCCCCGGCCCCGATCGCCTTGGCGACCTCGACCTCGTCGGTCTCCTCCATGGTGTACGAGGCGAAGGCGTCCACCTCCGAGGCGTCGAGGCCCGCGTCGTCGAGCGCCGCGACGATCGCCCGGCAGGCGAGCGTCTTCTCCGGCTCGTCCAGCCGCTTGGCGAACTCCGTCTGCCCGATGCCGGCTATCGCCGCCTTGTCCTTGAGCGTTCTGTCCGTGAGCGTCCTGTCCCTGAGCGTCGCCACCGCCACCTCCGCGGACGTCGTGACTGCTGACAGCCGAGGAGGCTACAGCTAATCTGACGGTTAGTCAGCTCCCTGACGCAGGAGGGAACGAGATGCGCGGAGACGAGGAATGGTCCACCGTCGCCCAGCTGGTCCGGGCGGCGGCCGAGCGGTACGGCGAGAGGGAGGCCGTGGTCGAGGGCCGCACGCGCCTCACGTACGCCGGACTCGGCGCCCGCGTGGAGCGGGCCGCCGCCGCGTGCATGGCCTCCGGCGTGGAGCCGGGGGACCGGGTCGCGGTCTGGGCGCCGAACACCCTGGACTGGATCGTCTCCGCGCTGGGCGCGGTGACCGCGGGCGCGGTCCTCGTCCCGCTGAACACCCGCTTCAAGGGCGCGGAGGCGGCGTACGTCCTCGACCGGTGCCGCGCGAAGCTGCTCTTCGTCACGGGCACCTTCCTCGGCACGTCGTACGTGGCGTCCCTGCGCCGCGCGGCCACCGGGCTCCCGCACCTGGAGAAGGTGGTGGTCCTCGCCGACACCGCCCCCGAGGACTACGTCACCTGGAAGGACTTCCTGGCGGCGGGGGAGGGGGTGCCGGCGGCGGCGGTCCGCGCCCGCGCGGACGCCATCTCCCCGTCCGCCCCCTCCGACCTCATCTACACCTCGGGCACCACGGGCCGGCCCAAGGGCGCGGTCATCAGCCACGCCCAGACCCTGCGCTGCTACGCGGTCTGGAGCGAGCTGGCGGGCCTGCGCGAGGGCGACCGCTACCTCATCGTGAACCCGTTCTTCCACACCTTCGGCTACAAGGCGGGCGTCCTCGCCTGCCTGATGCGCGGGGCGACGATGATCCCGCAGCCGGTGTTCAGCGTGGACACGGTCCTCGCCAACATCGCCGCCGAACGCGTCTCGGTCCTCCCCGGCCCGCCCACCCTCCACCAGTCCCTCCTGGACCACCCGGCCCGCGCCGCCCACGACCTCTCGGCCCTGCGCCTGGTGGTGACGGGCGCGGCGGTGGTCCCGCTGCAACTGGTGAACCGGCTGCGCACCGAACTCCACATCGCCACGGTCCTGACCGCGTACGGCCTCTCCGAGGCGAGCGGCATCGTGACGATGTGCCGCCGGGGCGACCCGCCGGAGACCATCGCCGCCACCTCCGGCCGCGCGATACCCGGCACGGAGATCCGCGTCCTGGCCGCCCCCGGCGAACCCGGCGAGATCCTGGTGCGCGGCTTCCACGTCATGCGCGGCTACTTCGAGGACCCCACCGCCACGGCCGCCACGATCACCCCGGACGGCTGGCTGCGCACCGGCGACGTGGGCGTCCTGGACGAGGCGGGCAACCTGCGGATCACCGACCGGATCAAGGACATGTTCATCGTGGGCGGCTTCAACGCCTACCCCGCGGAGATCGAACAGCTCCTGGGCCTGCACCCGGACGTCGCCGACGTCGCGGTCATCGGCGTCCCCGACCCCCGCCTGGGCGAGGTCGGCAAGGCGTACGCGGTGCGCCGGCCGGGCGCCACGGTGACGGCGGACGACCTGATCGCCTGGTCCCGCCGCGAAATGGCCAACTACAAGGTGCCGAGGGCGGTGGAGTTCGTGGCGGAGCTGCCGCGCAACGCGAGCGGCAAGGTGGTGAAGGGAGAGCTGCGGAGGCGCGCGGTGAGCGGCACCTGAGCGGTCAGACCTTCTCCGCCACCACTCGGCGATGGTCCGCTGTGAGCAGTTCGATGTCCTCCACGTCGGAGGTGAGGACGGTGACTCGACCCGGGTAGGTCAGTGCGGTCGCGCAGAGCATCGCGTCGATGGCGTACTTGTGGCCGTGCAGTCCGGCGTTCTGGAGCAGCGTTGCCGCAGAGTGTGCGATCGACTGGCTGAGCGGTTCGACCCGCAGGCGGGAGAGCGTCCAGTCCAGTGCGGCGCGGTTGATCCGCGGATGGATCACCTCGACGAGGACGGCGGCGGAGGTGACCACGGGAAGGTCCGCATCGCGAGCCGCCTCCAGCCACTCCTGGACCTCCCGGCCTCGCAGGACCGCTTGCGCCAGTCCCTCGCTGTCGAGGACCAGAGCCCCGCTCACGCAGCCGTCCCCGACTCGGGTGTGCTGCTGCCGGTGAGCCTGGTGCGCTTGCCGCTCACCGCACGCGGATCTGCCGGTCCGTTGACCTTCTCGAACTCGGCGAGGAGCTCATCGAGGTTGTCCCGTTCGATCTGGCGCTGCGCGGCCATTTCCAGGTACGCGGAGACACCGCGCTTCCCGACCCGCTCGCGGATCGCGTGGAGCGTTCCGGCGGTGAGGGTCACGGAGATTCCACTGCTGGGGCCGTCGCCGAGTCGGAAGTCGGAGCTGTCATCCATGAAGTCACTATAGCATTAACAATGCTATAGAGCTGGTCGGGTGTACCAGTGAGAGGCGCATGGTGGCCGGCATGGAAACGGAGGGGCACCAGGACGCGCGGCGGCCGCGACGGCTCCCCCTCCGCGCCGCCGCGGCCGTTCCCCCCGTACCCCCGTCGAGAGAGCCTGCTAGGCCTTCTCGGACCCTGCGTGGTTCTCCTGCGGCTTCAGGATGTCCTTCGGGGCGCCGCCCGCGTGGTTCTCCAGGGTGGCGATGTTCTCGGCCACGCTGCCCGCGTGGTTCTCCAGCGGAGTGACCTTCCCGTTGCCGGGGCTGCCCGCGTGGTTCTCCTGCGTGGTGGCCTCGCCGGTCTTGGGCTTAAGTGCATCGCTCATGTTTTGTCTCCCAGAGGTCTGGCGTGTTCGGTCGGCGACGCCCGTCCGGCAGCTCCCCCGTAGGTCGCCGGACGGGCGTATCGGGGCCGTTCACCCTAGCGGTGCGGTTCCCCTTGCAACCCGCCTGCCCCCCGACGCGACGGATCGATGGGGATAAGACTGACGAGTGGCGATAAACGTTCGATGAACGCCATCGGCCACGTGCCGGTGAGGGGGACCTCATGGACCCTCAGGCTGCGGCTGCCGGAGCGAGGAGCCCGCGTACCTCGTCCGCCTCGGCGGCACCGGTCTGCTCGTAGATGGACAGGGCTTCGTGCCAGCAGGCGCGGGCCCGGTCGATCTGGCCGAGGTGCCGCAGGGCGCGTCCCAGCGTGGTCAGGACATTGCCGCGCATCCACTCGCCCCCGATGACCCGCAGGGCAAGGGCCTGCTCGGCGTGCTGGGCAGCCTGCGCCGGGCGCATGGCCGCCAAGTGGGCCTCGGCGATACGGAAATGGGTGGAGCCTTCCCACAGGCGCTGTCGATTGCCCTGGAAAACGCGCAGTGCCTCCGCCAGCTGCTCCAGTGCGTCGGCGGACCTTCCGGCGCGGGTGAGTGCGATGCCAAGTGCGAATCTGCCATTGGCAGTTCGCAGGCTCAGCCCCATGCCGTCGAAGATGGCCGTCCCCTGCTGTGCCAGTTCGACGGCGCTGGCCACGCGCCCCATGTCCACATGGATTCTGGAGAGATTGCACAACGCGGAGGCCTCGCCGACCAGGTTCCTGTCCGCGCGGTAATTGTCTATCGCCGCCTGGAGGAACTTCTCACCGTCCGTGTGCCGCCCCTGGTAGAACGCGATGATGCCCCGGTCGTTCGGGGCCCAGCAGGCGGGGATCGGATCTTCGGAGGCCCTGGCGAGTTCCATCGCGTGCATGGCCTCCTCGTCGGCCAGCGCGAAGCGGCCTGACACGAGATACACCGTGGACAACGAGGCACGGGCACGCGCCTCGGAGTGAGGGTCCCGTGCCGCTCGCGCCGCGTCACGCAGCGCCGTCCCGGTCGTTTCGTACTGACGGGAGTTGGCACCCGACTCGGCCAGGTCCTTCGCCGCGCAGAGCAGGTCCACGGCACGGCGGAGCATCCCGCTCGACGCGCACTGGTGCGCGCAGGCGAGCAGGGCATTGGCCTCGCCGTACAGCCAGTCCACCGCCTCGTGCCCGTCGGTGAATTCGAGGCCGGGCCGGTCCGGCGACACCAGATGGGCGACCGCACGGTCCCCCGGCCGCTCCAGCGCGTACACCCCCGCCGCCGTCGCCAGATAGAAGTCCAGCAGCCGCGACAACGCCTCCTCCCGCTCCCCCGGCGCCTGCTCGTCCCGCTCCGCGCAGGAGCGGGCGTACAGGCGGACCAGGTCGTGGTAGCGGTAGCGGCCCGGGGCCGCCGACTCCACCAGGGACGTGTCGACCAGGGCCTCCAGGAGGTCCTCCGCCGTGTGCGGGTCCAGGTCGAGGAGGGCGGCCGCGGCGGCCAGGGAGATGTCCGGGCCGTCCGCGAGGCCCAGGAGGCGGAAGGCGCGGGCCTGGGCCGGTTCCAGCTGGCCGTAGCCGAGTTCGAAGGTGGCCTTCACCGCGAGGTCGCCCGCCTGGAGCTCGTCCAGCCGGCGGCGTTCGTCCGCGAGCTTGGCGGCCAGGACGGAGACCGTCCAGGTGCGGCGGGAGGCCAGGCGGGACGCGGCGATGCGGATCGCCAGGGGGAGGAAGCCGCAGGCGGCGACCACGTCGAGCGCGGCCTCGCGCTCGGAGGTGATGCGTTCCTCGCCGGCGATCCGGGTGAACAGCAGCAGCGCCTCCTCCGGGGACATCACGTCCAGGTCGACCAGGTGCGCGCCCGCCAGGTCGACCATCCGGACCCGGCTGGTGACCAGCGCCGCGCACCCTTCCGTGCCGGGGAGCAGCGGGCGGATCTGGGCCGCGTCGTGCGCGTTGTCCAGGAGGATCAGGACGCGGCGGCCGTCGAGCGTGGAGCGGTAGAGCGCGGCCCGCTCGTCCAGGGTGTCCGGGATGGCGTTGTCCGCGGTGCCGAGCGCCCGCAGGAACGCGCCGAGCACCGTCTCCGGTTCGGCTGCCCGTGCGCCCGCGCCCTGGAGGTCGACGTAGAGCTGCCCGTCCGGGAAGTGCTTGCGGGCCTGGTGGGCGACGTGGACGGCGAGGGTCGTCTTGCCGACGCCGCCGATGCCGGCGAGCGCGGAGACGGCCATGACGGAGCCCTCCGCACTGGCGAGCCGGTCGCTCAGCTCGTGGACGAAGGGGACCCGGCCCGTGAAGTCGGGGACGGTGGCGGGCAGCTGGGCCGGGCGGACCGGCACGGCGGCCGGTGCCGGTTCGTCCGTCGGGCGGGCCAGTTCCTCGTCGGCGCGCAGGATGCGCTGCTGGAGCCGGCCCAGCTCAGCGCACGGGTCGACGCCCAGTTCCTCGGCGAGCAGCCGGCGGGTGTCCGCGTAGACGGCGAGCGCCTCCGCCTGCCGGCCGCTGCGGTACAGGGCCACCATCAGCAGTTCCCGCAGCCGTTCGCGCAGCGGGTGCGCGGCGGTGAGCGCGGTCAGTTCGGAGACCGCTTCCGCGTGGCAGCCGGCCTCCAGGTCCAGATCGAGACGGGTCTCGGTGAGCTGGAGCCGCCACTCCTCAAGACGCGTGCGCTGGTACTCCGCGTACGGGCCAGGCACCGAGGCCAGCGCCTCGCCGTCCCACAGGCCGAGCGCCTTGTTCAGCAGGGTCCGCGCCTCGTCGCGCTCGCCCGCCGCCCGCGCCTTCTCCGCGCCGGACGCCAGCTCCTGAGCCACGGTCAGGTCCAGGGCGTCGGGCCCGGTCCGTATCGCGTAGCCGCCGGAGTCGCTGGCCAGGGTGTCGGTGCCCAGCGACTTGCGCAGCCGGGAGGCGTACGTGCGGACGGCGGCCAGCGCCTGCGACGGCGGCTCGTCGCCCCAGATCGCGTCGATGAGTTCGGCGGCCGTCGCCGTGTGCCCGCCGCGCAGCAGCAGCGCCGTCAGCAGCGCGCGCTGCTGCGGCGAACCGGGCGGCAGCATCTCGCCGCCCCGCCGGGCCCGTACCGGACCGAGTACGGAGAAGCGCAGCACGGCCTCGTCCGCCGGCCCCCGCTCCGGGGTCCGCTGCTCCGGAACACGTACCCGTGGCCCGTCGTCACGGCCCATTGCTGCCTCCTGTCCTGCCTGCGCACGGCCCGGCATGGTCGCTTCGTCCTGATCGGTCCCAGACCGTCCGGATTGCTCCATACCGTTGATATCGCCGTCAACAGTCTGCCTTGTGAAGGGTCGACGCGTCAGCAGCGGATGACTCTCTGCACAAGCCTTCGACAACGATTGTGGAACGGGGTCGCGTCCGATTAGCTGACGGTTCGTCAGATCGGCGCTACCGTGGAACGCATGGAGACCTTCCCGAAGATCATCTCGGTGGACGACCACACGGTGGAGCCCGCTCATGTCTGGCGGGACCGGCTCCCGTCCAGGTACGCGGATTCCGGGCCGCGCGTCGTCCGCGCACCGCTCAAGGAAATGACCTTCATGGGCGGCAGGTTCGCGCCCGTGATGGGTGCGAAGGGCGACGAGGGCCCGGTCGGCGACTGGTGGGTGTACGAGGACCTGCGCCGCCCGCTCACCCGGCTCGACACCGCCGTCGGCTACGACAGGGACGAGATCAAGCTCGAAGTGATCACGTACGAGCAGATGCGTCCCGGTTCGTTCTCCGTGCCGGAGCGGCTGGCCGACATGGACGTCAACCACGTGCAGTCCGCCCTCTGCTTCCCGACGTTCCCCCGCTTCTGCGGACAGACCTTCACCGAGGCGAAGGACCGCGAACTGGGCCTGCTCGGCGTGCGGGCGTACAACGACTGGATGGTCGAGGAGTGGTGCGGGCCCGACGCGCGGGGCCGGCTCATCCCGCTGACCCTGATCCCGCTGTGGGACGCGGCCCTGGCCGCCGAGGAGGTCCGGCGCAACGCGGCCCGCGGCGTGCGCGCGGTCGCCTTCTCCGAGATACCTCCACATCTCGGCCTGCCGTCCATTCATACGGACGAATGGGATCCGTTCCTGCGGGCCTGCGACGAGACCGGCACGGTCATCGCCATGCACATCGGCTCGTCGTCACGGATGCCGTCCACATCGGCCGACGCCCCGCCGGCCGTCGGCTCCACCATCACCTTCGCCAACTGCTGCTTCTCGATGGTCGACTGGCTGATGAGCGGCAGGTTCGAACGCTTCCCGAACCTGCGGATCATGTACGCGGAGGGCCAGATCGGCTGGATCCCGTACATCCTGGAACGCGCCGACGTGGTCTGGGAGGAGAACCGCGCCTGGGGTGGGGTCGCCGACAAGGTCCACCGGCCGCCGTCGGAGCTGTTCGCCGACCACGTGTACGGCTGCTTCTTCGACGACGCCTTCGGTCTGAGGAACCTGGACGCGATCGGGGTCGGCAACGTCCTGTACGAGACGGACTACCCGCACTCCGACTCCACCTGGCCCAAGTCCCGCGAGGTCGGCGAGGCGCAGATGGGCCACCTGGACGCGGACGTCGTGGACCGGATCGTCCGGGGCAACGCGATCGACCTGCTGGGACTGACCCCGGACGGGCTCTGGGCGGGGGCGTGAGCGAGACGGGCCGGGCGGGGGCGCAGGGAGGGAGAGGAGAAGGGGGCCGCGCCTCGCGAGAGGCGCGGCCCCCGTCCGTCAGGCCGACACCCGGATCACCGGCTCCTGGAGCTCCGTCACCCACTGCTCCTGGTCCGGCGGGCACTCCAGGCTGATCTCCCGGGCGTACCCCGCCGAGCGGTATCCGTTGGCGTCGATCCAGCGGGCCAGGGTCTGGGACGTCGGCAGCACGCCGTCCATCGAGCCCCGGTGCACGACGGTCGCCGCCTCGAACGGCGGCAGCTCGACCACCGTGATCCCGGTGTCACCCAGCGGCCCCACCGGGGCCGATACCGTCACCCCGGCGTGGACGACGACCTTGCCGCCGCCGTCCGGGGCGTCCTCGTAGCGGGCGATCCCGGGGCCCGTCGGGCTGATCCCCGCCTCGCCGAGGAGGGGGAACAGCCGGTCGTACAGCGGGCTGATCACCGGAGTGATGTCCCGCGGCTCGTAGCCGCCGGCCACCCCGGTCAGCTCCGCGACCCGTACCGCCGCGAGCTTCTTGATCACGACATCGTTCGTGGACATGCGTCCCTCGCTCTCGATCGACCGGAGCCTCGCCTCGACCTGGGCCAGCCGCGCGGCTGCCGCGGCCATCGCCGCCTCCAGCTCCGTCCGGCGCAGCCGCAGCATCCCCCGCAGCTCCTCCGGCCCCACCGCGTCGTCCAGGACCGCCCCCACCTGCTGGAGCGTGAAGCCGAGGTCCTTGAGCGCGATGATCCGGTTGAGCCGGGCGAGCTGGGCGGCACCGTAGTAGCGGTAGCCGGTCGAGGGGTCGGTACGGTCGGGGTGCAGCAGCCCGATCTCGTCGTAATGACGCAGCATGCGGGCCGACACCCGCCCGTACCGGGCGAAGTCTCCGATGGTGAACATGACGCCTCCCACTGCACGGCCTCACACGGTGTGAAGGTCAAGGATCGCAGCGGCCCGGTACGGCTGTGGCGTGGGTCACGGGAACCCCGCGCCGGCTGCGGACAGGACCTGATGTGGAGCATGAGCATTCCTTGAGAGCCCGGATACGGGCGGGCGACCCGGACGCGTTCGGCGCCCTCTTCGACGACTACGCGCAGACGGTGTTCCGGTACGCGGTCCGCTCGACCGGCGACTGGTCCGGCGGCGAGGACGTCGTATCGCTGACCTTCCTGGAGGCGTGGCGGCTGCGCGGGACCCTGCGGGAGTCGGACGAGGAGCTGAAGCCGTGGCTGCTCGGCATCGCGACCAACGTCCTGCGCAACACCCGCCGCGCCGCCCGCCGCCACGAAGCGGCGCTGGCCCGGAT
Organism: Streptomyces sp. ATexAB-D23; assembly: GCF_000373645.1. Lineage (GTDB taxonomy): Bacteria > Actinomycetota > Actinomycetes > Streptomycetales > Streptomycetaceae > Streptomyces > Streptomyces castrisilvae. The sequence goes on from NZ_KB892021.1 coordinate 25,828, forward strand.
GCCGGCCGGGGCGCCGGTGCCGGACTTCGCCGACGAGCTGGTGAGCCGCATCCATGACGCGGAACAGCTCGCCGCCGCGCAGGCAGCGCTGCGGCGGCTGAAGCCCAAGGAGCGGGAGGTGTTCCTGCTCTGCGTGTGGGACGGCCTGGACTACCGGGGCGCGGCGCGGGCCCTCGGGGTCCCCGTCGGTACCGTCCGCTCCCGGCTCTCCCGGGCCCGGAAACGGCTCAGGGGCCTCACCGAGGACGAACGGGAAAAAATCTCCGGAAACATGGAACTACCGGGATCAGCCGGACAGTACCCGAGTGACCGCGCCACAGCGGTCCGGTCGAACGAGAGGGAGGGAAACCGATGAATGCCGACGCGAAGAAGGTTGCGGGGGAGCTCAGGGCGCAACTGCCCGAGCCGCACGGACCGGTCCTGCCGGGCGACCGCCAACGGCTGCTCAGGGAGTACATGATGAACGAGATCCAGCAGGTCCAGGTCCGCGCGGACCGGGCGCCCGTGGCGGCGCGGCCGCGCCGCCACCGCGCCTGGTACGCGGTCCCGGTCGGCATGGTCGCCGCCGGAGCGCTCGCCTTCACCTTCCTGGCCGGACCCGGCAGCGGCGGCGACACCGGGTACCACCTCAGCGCGGCCCCCGTGGTCAAGGTCGAGGTCGCCTCGGCGCAGGGCGTCCCGGCACTGACGGAGAAGCTCGCCCAGCGCGCCGCGCGGGGCCCCGAGATCCGCGTCGGCAAGGACCAGTTCGTCTACGTACGGTCGCACTACTCCAACATGCAGGCCCAGGTGGGCGAGCCGCTCGAACTGAAGACGTACTACCGCGAGGCGTGGACGTCGCAGAACCCCGAGAAGGTGCAGAGCCGCCTCAAGCAGGCAGGTGACGACATCATCTGGTCGGCGCCGCGCGCCGGGGACGACGCCTATCTGGAGGAGCTGCGGAACCAGACGTACGCCGCGCTCCAGGCGCTGCCCACCGACCCGGACGCGCTGCTGGACAAGCTCCGAGAGAACGCCGCGTACTCCGGCTCGTCCGACCAGTGGCTCTTCGAGTACGTCGGCGGCCTGATCCGCGAGTCGATCCTGCCGCCGGAGACGGGCGCGGCGATCTACCGCGCCGCCGCGAAGATCCCCGGCGTCGTGATGGTGGACAAGGCGCAGGACGGCGACGGCCGGCCCGGGGTGGCGCTGGCCCGTACCGACGAGCGGACCCATGAGCGCACGGAGCTGGTCTTCGACGCCGACAGCTACGACTACCTGGGCCTGCGCGCCTACCTCGTCCAGGACACCGAGCTGGGCCGGAAGGGCACCGTCACGGAATTGCAGGCCGTGCTCGACCGGGGCGTCGTGGACAGCCGGGACGCGACTCCCGGGAAGTAGCGCACGGGCAGGAGCCCCGCTCCTCCGCCGACGCGGAGGAGCGGGGCTCCTTGGTACTGCTCTTACCGGCCGCGATCGGCCGACCCGGGCAACTAGGCCGGGGTGACGTTCTCAGCCTGCGGACCCTTGGGACCCTGAGTGACGTCGAAGTTCACGACCTGGTTCTCCTCGAGGGAGCGGAACCCGGACGCGTTGATCGCGGAGTAGTGGACGAAGACATCCGGGCCGCCGCCGTCCTGGGCGATGAAGCCGAAGCCCTTTTCAGCGTTGAACCACTTGACGGTTCCGGTAGCCATAAGCCCTCCTTGGGCCAAAGGGTTGCCCTGCTCCAGAACCTGCAATGAAGTCTGAAAACTACAAAAGCCTGCGGGGTCACATGCTCCGCAGGCTCTGTACTGCAAGGGAAACCAAACTGCAACTTGGCGACGAGCCTAGCACGCAGCATGTACGGAGGGGTAGAGGGAAAGATCACTTCACCCGGATGTTTGATTGCCGTGCCGATGAACGGTCCCGGAGCCCCTTCCGGGGGTCCGGCCGGCCATTGCGGACACACCGCCGATGGGGCGGATCGGACGACGCCGTACGCCCCCGGTGAGGCCCCTGGGCGGCGACAGGTCTAGCCTCGCGATGTGGACAATTCAACCGTTTCAAACGCCGCGGTCGACGACCGTCGCCCCCGGCCGCGCGTCGGCCACATCCAGTTCCTCAACTGCCTTCCCCTCTACTGGGGGCTGGCACGGACCGGAACCCTGCTCGACCTGGAGCTGTCGAAGGACACCCCGGAGAAGCTCAGCGAGCAACTGGTCAGGGGCGACCTGGACATCGCCCCCGTCACCCTGGTGGAGTTCCTGCGCAACGCCGACGACCTGGTCGCCTTCCCCGACATCGCGGTCGGCTGCGACGGACCCGTCATGTCCTGCGTGATCGTCTCGCAGCGCCCCCTGGAGGACCTGGACCGGGCCCGGGTGGCGCTCGGCTCGACCTCCCGCACCTCCGTACGGCTGGCACGCCTGCTGCTCGCCGAGCGGTACGGCGTCAACCCGGACTACTACACCTGCCCGCCCGACCTGGGCGTCATGATGCAGGAGGCGGACGCGGCCGTCCTCATCGGCGACGCCGCGCTGCGCGCCAACCTGCACGACGCGCCCCGCCTCGGGCTCCAGGTCCACGACCTGGGCGCGATGTGGAAGGAGTGGACGGGCCTGCCGTTCGTCTTCGCCGTCTGGGCCGCGCGCAAGGACTACCTGGCGGCCGAGCCCACCGCGGTGAAGCAGGTGCACGAGGCGTTCCTCGCCTCCCGCGACCTGTCCCTCGAAGAGGTCACCAAGGTCGCCGAGCAGGCGGCGCGCTGGGAGGCCTTCGACGCGGAGGTCCTGGAGCGCTACTTCACGACGCTCGACTTCCGCTTCGGCCCGGCGCAGCTGGCGGGCGTCGAGGAGTTCGCCCGCCGGACCGGTGCCCAGGCGGGCTTCCCGGCGGACGTGAAGGTCGAGCTGCTCGGCGGATGAGCGGGCCGCCGTGCCACTGGAATCCCTTTTCGATTCGGGTGCGGGCGCGGTGAATGGCGGATAGCGGGAGACATCGGGGATACGCCCCCGATCTCTCCCGCAATCGTCCCCGCCGCCTCCCGCAATCGGCCGCCGGGGGACCGGTGCATTCACGCCTTTCGGTGCGGGGAATGACGCTGTTCGTTCCCTTGGGGGCGAAATAGGCGGATGGTTTCTCCCGTGCCCGGACGAGACTTCACGGACACGAACTAGGCTTCGGTCCAAGGCCTGGCCGGTTCACAGGGGGAGTCCTTATATGCAGCCGCTGGAAGCCGGGGAACCGCTGAGCATCGGTGCCTACCGGCTGCTCGGCAGACTCGGTGCCGGAGGCATGGGCCGCGTCTATCTCGGGCGCAGCGCGGGCGGCCGTACCGTCGCCGTGAAGGTCGTCCATCCGCACTTCGCGCTCGACGAGCAGTTCCGCGCCCGGTTCCGGCGCGAGGTGGAGGCGGCCCGGCGGATCGGCGCCCAGTGGACCGCGCCCGTCCTGGACGCCGACCCGGACGCCCCCGTCCCGTGGGTCGCCACCGGTTACGTGGCCGGGCCGCCGCTCTCCGCCGCGGTCACCGACCACGGCCCGCTGCCCGAACACGCGGTACGGGTGCTGGGCGCCGGGCTCGCCGAGGCGCTGGCCGCCGTCCACGAGCGGGGCCTGATCCACCGGGACGTGAAGCCGTCCAACGTCCTGCTCGCCCTCGACGGCCCCCGGCTGATCGACTTCGGCATCGCCCGCGCCATCGACGCGACCGCCTCGCTGACGTCCACCGGGGTCTCCGTCGGCTCGCCCGGCTACATGGCGCCCGAGCAGATCCGGGGCGCCGACATCTCGGGGGCGGTCGACATCTTCTCGCTGGGCGCGGTCCTGGCGTACGCGGCGACCGGCTCGGCCCCCTTCCTCGGCGACTCCTCCGCCGTCCTCCTCTACAAGGTGGTCCACGAGGAGCCGGAGCTGGGCGACCTGGAGGGCGGGCTGCGCGACATGGTCGCCGCCTGCCTGGAGAAGGACCCGGCCCGGCGGCCGACCCCGGCCGAGCTGGCCCGGGAGCTGACGCCCGGCGGCGCGGCGGCCGCGGTGGCGGCGGGGTGGCTGCCCGGCCCGCTGGTGCGCGAGGTCAGCCGGTCGGCGGTCGCGCTGCTCGACCTGGAACCGCAGGAGGCGCCGGTCCAGTCCGGCCCGGTGCCCTTCAGCAACCCCTCCTTCGGTACGGCCGCCCCGGCCGCCGCCCTCGGGGTCTTCGGCCCGCCGGTCGACCCGCCGCACCCGCCCACGGCCGGGGCCGAGGGGGCCGCCGGGCTGCCGGGGCAGCGCACGGGGGAGCGCAGGTTCACCCTCGGCACGGCGGCGGGGACGGGCGGGGCCCAGGGGCGCAAGGTGAGCTGCACGGTCGCGCTCGCGGTGGCCGGGGCGCTGGCCGCGGTGACCGTGGGCAGCGCCTTCCTCCTGGACCTGATGCCCGGCGGGGGCGACCGCGGCAGCGTCGGGCACGGCGACGTCGGCCGCACCCCGTCCGCCACCTCCCCCACGGCCCCCTCCGCATCGAACGAGCCCTCCCCGCCCGCGGACTCCGCCACCACGGGCCCGAAACAGGTCGCCGAGGTGCCCGAGGAGTTCGTCGGCACCTGGAAGGGACCGCTCACCGAGAAGACGACCGGCGAACCGCACGGCACGCTCACGGCGGTGTTCGAGAAGGGCCGCAAGGGTACGGACGTGGTCCACCTGACGACCTCGGTCTCCACTCTCGGCGTGGAGATCACCTGTTACAGCGTCGCCACCCTCACCTCCGGTACCGATCAGGAGCTGAAACTGCGCGAACGGGCCGACCCCGACCGGGCGAGCACGGCCGGCTTCTGCACCACCACACCCTCCGACCTCCACTTCACCCGCGCCTCCGACGGCACCCTGCGGTTCCGCTCCGACGAGAGGGGCGCCGGGCTTCCGTACGGCACGCTGACCCGGTCCGGCGGCTGACGGCCGAGGGCGCTGGCGTACGCTGAAGCGTCCGTAGATCCGTTGAAAAACCGCCGAAAGGTGACAGCCCGGTGACCGAGAAGGCCGACCTTCAGCCCATCCTCGACCGAGCCGCCGAAGGCGGCCGGATCACTCCGGAGGAGGCGCTCGACCTCTACCGTTCGGCGCCGCTGCACGCGCTGGGCGCGGCTGCCGACGCCGTGCGCCGACGCCGGTACGCGGGTACGGAGCACATCGCGACGTACATCATCGAGCGGAACATCAACTACACGAACGTGTGTGTCACGGCATGCAAGTTCTGCGCGTTCTACGCCGCTCCGAAGGACACCGCCAAGGGCTGGTCCCGGGACCTGGACGACATCCTGCGCCGCTGCGCGGAGACGGTCGAGCTGGGCGGCACGCAGATCATGTTCCAGGGCGGNCACCACCCGGACTACGGCGTCGAGTACTACGAGGAGCACTTCTCCGCGATCAAGAAGGCGTTCCCGCAGCTGGTCATCCACTCGCTCGGCGCCTCCGAGATCGAGCACATGGCCCGGATCTCCAAGGTCTCCGCCGAGGAGGCGATCAGCCGCATCCACGCCGCCGGTCTCGACTCCTTCGCGGGCGCCGGCGCCGAGCTGCTGCCGGCCCGGCCGCGTACCGCCATCGCCCCGCTCAAGGAGTCCGGCGAGCGCTGGCTGGAGATCATGGAGACCGCGCACGGGCTCGGTCTCGAATCGACCACCACCATGCTGATGGGCACGGGCGAGACGAACGCCGAGCGCATCGAGCACCTGCGCATGATCCGCGACGTGCAGGACCGCACCGGGGGCTTCCGCGCCTTCATCCCGTACACGTACCAGCCGGAGAACAACAAGCTGAAGGGGCAGACGCAGGCCACGCTCTTCGAGTACCTGCGGATGATCGCCATCGCCCGGCTCTTCCTGGACAACGTCGCCCACATCCAGGGCTCCTGGCTGACCACCGGCAAGGAGGTCGGCCAGCTGTCGCTGCACTACGGCGCGGACGACCTCGGCTCGATCATGCTGGAGGAGAACGTCGTCTCGTCGGCCGGTGCCAAGCACCGCTCCAACCGGCTGGAGATCATCGACCTGATCCGCAAGGCGGACCGGGTCCCGGCCCAGCGCGCCACCACCTACGAGCACCTCGTCGTGCACGACGACCCGGCGAACGACCCGGTCGACGAGCGCGTCGTCTCGCACATCTCGTCCGTCGCGATCGAGGGCGGCACGGCCCACCCGGAGCTCAAGCTCCTGAACGCCAACTAGGGCCTTCCGCCTTGCTGACGATCCACGCCGCCGCCCTGCTGCTGCCGGGCGGCGGCCACGCATCCGTGCCCGGCGGCGCGGTGGCCGTGCGGGACGCGGTGGTCGCCGCCTTCGGACCGTACGAGGAGCTGGCCGCCGCCCACCCCACCGCCCGGGTCCGGCGCTGGCCGGGTGTCCTGACCCCGGGCCTGGTGCAGCGGGACGCGGTCCGGCTGCTGGAGGAGTGGTACTTCCCCGACCCGCGCGAGGCGGGCGCCCTGGGCACCGAACCCCTGACCGGCGCCGCGCTCGACGCCCTCGGGCCCGAGGACACCTGGCGGGCGGGCAGCGTGCGGCGCGGGCTGCACCGGATGCTCCGGCACGGCACGACCGCGGTGACCGCGGCCCCCACCGCGCCGCCCGCCCTGCTCACGGCAGCGCGCCGGTCCGGCCTCACGGTCCTCGGCCCGCCCGTGTCCTCGTCCCTGCCCGTGTCCCCGCCCGTGCCCCCGTCGCCGTCCACGGGCGGCGAGCCCGTCATCGACCCGCTGGCCGGGGCCGGTTCGGTGGCCGACGCGATGGCGTCTCCGCTCACCGTCGGGGGCCGGGCGGATCTCGCCGCCTTCGACGCACCCGACGAGGCGGCCCTGCTGGCGGCGGGCGCGGGGAGCTGTGTGGCGACGATCGCGGCGGGCCGGCTGGTGTACCGGGGCCGCTGACGGCAGGCCCTACGGCACCGGAGGGCCGCCGAGATACTTCCCCTTCGTGTCGTACGGCCAGGCGTTCGCGACGCACCCCTTCAGGCCGTCGATCTGCTGCATCATGGCGGGGGCTGGGCGGCCCTTGCCGGGGCAGGTCTCGTGGCCGTGGCCGAGCCAGTGGCCGACTTCGTGGTTGATGATGAGGGCGCGGTATTCGGCCAGGGGTCCGTCGAATTCGGGTGAACCGGTCTGCCAGCGCTTGAGGTTGACCATCACCACCTCGCCGACGCGGCAGTTGACCTCGCCGTGTGTGTCGAGGCCGCTCCTGCCGCAGATCCGGTCGGTGGTCTCCGGGGTGGCGATCCGTATGACCAGGCCCGCGGGCCCCTCGGCGACCTGGCGGAACGTGTGCTCCCCACGGTGCGCCCAGCCACGCGGCGCGGCGAGGATGCCCGCGATCTTGGCGGCGGCCGTGTCCGGATCGACGCCCGAACCGTCCTCCACCTCGACCCGGTAGGCGTTGCCCGGACCGTTGCCGGTCGCGGCGGCCCGTGCCACGGTGAAGGCGGCCGAGGGGGAGGAGTCGCCGTGCGCGCTGTTCCAGCGGACGCCCACGGCGGCGGCGGCCACCAGCGCGAGCGGGACGACGGCCATGACGAGCGGCCGGCTCCGCCCGCTGTCCCCCCGCTTCGCCCGGCGCCCATTCTTCTCGGGCATCCGTGCCCCTCCCCAGTGATCGGCTGATTCCGTCCCCCGCTGTAGGACCGACGACGACGCCGATTGGTTCAGTCCACATGCATATGAGCTCGGGGGAGTGCCGGTGAAGAACCGTTACGGCACGGGCGGACCACCCAGGTACGTCCCGTTTTCGTCGTAGGGCCAGGCATTGGAGACGCACCCTTTGAGCCCGTATATCTGCTGCATCATGGCGGGGGCTGGGCGGCCCTTGCCGGGGCAGGTCTCGTGGCCGTGGCCGAGCCAGTGGCCGACTTCGTGGTTGATGATGAGGGCGCGGTATTCGGCCAGGGGTCCGTCGAATTCGGGTGAACCGGTCTGCCAGCGCTTGAGGTTGACCATCACCACCTCGCCGACGCGGCAGTTGACCTCGCCACGCGTGTTGAGCCCGCCCTGTCCGCAGATCCTGTCGGTGGTGGCGGCGGTCGCGATGCGCACCACGAGCCCGGCCGGCCCCGACGCGACCCGGTGGAACGTGTGCTCCCCGCCGTGCGCCCAGCCACGCGGCGCGGCGAGGATGCCCGCGATCAGGTCGGCCGCCGCGTCCGGATCGACGCCCGAACCGTCCTCCACCTCCACCCGGTAGGCGTTCTGAGCGCCCGACGTGCCGGAGGCGCCGGCCACCGTGAACGTGCCGGGGCCGGATGCGGGGACGCGCAGGGTGGAGCGGCTGGGGGAGGGGGACGGGGGCGGCTTCGCGGCGTCGCTCGGCTTCGCCGCCGGGGAGGACGGGGCGGCGGACGGGCGGACCGACCCGGCGGTGGCGGCGACGGCGTCGGGTGCGTCGTCCCCGCCCGCCCAACGGGGGCCGAGGAGCACGGCGGCACCGATCAGCGCCCCCGTGACGGCCACGGCGGCCAGCATCCGTATGCGGCCACGGCGCCGCCGCAGCCGCCGGGCCCGCCGCCGCCCCCCTCGGCCCTGCCGGCTCTGCCGGCCCCTTCTCGTCTCAGCCGCCACGGATGGCACCGCCCTTCTCCTCCATCGGACGGCTGTCCGCGTACGCCACCAGCTCCAGGAACCGGGCGTCGGCGGCGACCGCGAGCAGTTGGTCCGCGGTGACGGGGGCCGACACCATCGTGGCGTCGTCACCCGTGACCGCGAGCCTCACGGCGCTGTCGCGGTAGTCGAAGGTGACGTCGACGCCGGTGATGGTCTGCGAGCCCCGCGAGTTCCCCACAGCGGTCACCGCGCGGGCCTTGATACCGCCCGGCAGCATCGCCTGCTCGCACTGGAAACCCTTCACCGGGTTGTCGCGGCAGGGCGGCGGCTCGGGCCCCTCGCCCCCATCGCCCCGGCGGCGCACGGAGAGGACGACCGGGAAGGTGCTGCCGTCCTCGGCCGCCTGGTACCGGCTGACGGCGAGGTCGACCGGGCGGACCGTGCCGAGGCCCCGGGGCAGCAGCTCGTCGAGCAGGCGGGCCACCTTCTGCTGGAAGCTCTCCTGCCGGGCCCGTTCGGCGGCGGGCAGGTCCGCCATGGACGACTCGCCGGGGCCCGGCTCGACGTGCACGGGAGGGCGGACGGCCCGTGGGGCGTCGGTGGCGGTGGGCGGGGCGGCCTCTGTGGCGGTGGGCGGGGTGGCCTCGGTGGCCCGTGCGGCGGCGGACCAGCTCCGTGCCGGCCGCGCGGCCCCGTCCTCGTCCGCGCCCCACAGCGGCAGGGTCGCGCCGAACACGCCCAGGGCGACCACGGCGCTCGCCCCGGCCCCGATGGCCGCCCGCGCGCGGGTCCGGCGGCTGCGGCCCTGCGCCACGGCGGCGGGCACCAGGTCGGGCAGCGGGGGCGCCCCCTCGGCCGCCCGCTCCATGGCCACCCTGACCAGCGGCACCCCGTCCTCCCCGGCGGTCTCCCCGCCCGAGGAGCTGTCCGTAAACGTGTCCACGACGTATCTCCTCAGCTTCGGGTGGTGTAGAGGTGCGCGTCGCCCAGGCGGGCGCGCAGCGTCGCCAGTGAGCGCGAGCACTGGCTCTTGACGGTGGACGGGCTGCACCGCAGCAGCCCGGCGACGGTCTCCACGCTCAGGTCCTCCCAGTACCGCAGCACGACCATCGCCCTTGCCCGGGGCGGCAGTTCGGCGAGTGCGGCCAGCAGCGTGACCGTCAGCTCGGGGACCGCGGCGGGCGCGGGCGCGGCTATCGGCGTGTGGGCGAGGAGGTCGCGCAGCCGGCGGCGGCGCTCGGCGATGTAGGTGCGGGTCAGCACGGTCCGGGCGTAGGCGTCCGGATGGTCGGCGGCGCTCGCCCGGTGCCAGTGCTGGAACAGCTTCGCCAGCGTCGTCTGGGTCAGGTCGCGGGCGGCCTCGGCGTCACCGCAGAGCAGATACGCGGTGCGGTAGAGCCTGCGCTGACCGGCGCGGGCGAATTCCTCGAAGCCGTCGGCCCCCCGGCTGGCTCCTGCGGACATCTGCCTCCCTTTCCGGTCCTTCGGTGGTGTTCCCCCTTGAGTACTGAGTGCCGTCGCGCCGGAAAGGTTGAAGCCGGGCCGGCATGGGCGTCCGCCGCGAGGACGCCGGGACCGGGCTGCTTGAATGGGTGGCGTGACCCGAGCCTCCCTGGACAAGCAGCCGCACGAAGTCGCCTCGATGTTCGACGACGTGGCGGCGAACTACGACCTCACCAACGACGTGCTCTCGCTCGGCCAGGCCAGGCTGTGGCGCAAGGAGGTCGCCAGGGCGGTGGACGCGCGGCCCGCGCAGAAGGTGCTCGACCTGGCGGCCGGGACGGCGACGTCCTCGCTGCCGTTCGCCGCGACCGGTGCGTACGTCGTGCCGTGCGACTTCTCCATCGGGATGCTCCGCGAGGGCAAGAGGCGCAATTCCTGGCTGCCCTTCACCGCCGGCGACGCCACGAAACTCCCGTTCCGCGACGAGACCTTCGACGCGGTGACGATCTCCTTCGGGCTGCGCAACGTCCAGGACACGGACGCGGCGCTGCGCGAGCTGTACCGGGTGACGAAGCCGGGCGGCCGGGTCGTCATCTGTGAGTTCTCCCAGCCGGTCTGGACGCCGTTCAGGACCGTCTACACCGAGTACCTGATGCGCGCCCTGCCGCCGGTCGCGCGCGCGGTGTCGTCCAACCCCGACGCGTACGTCTACCTCGCCGAGTCGATCCGCGCCTGGCCCGACCAGCCCGGACTGGCCAGGAAGCTCCAGCGGGCCGGCTGGTCCCAGGTCGCCTGGCGCAACCTCACCGGGGGCGTGGTGGCCCTGCACCGGGGCGTGCGCGACTGACGCTCCGGGCGCGGTCGCGGGCGCCCGCGGAAGCGGTGGTACGCATTCCGCACGGGGCGCTCCGAGGAGGGCACGCGGCGCTCCGAGGAGGGCGCGGGCCGGCTCTCCGAGGGGGCGGAGGGCGGCTCTCCGAGGGGGCGCGGGGGTACCGAAAGCGGTTGCGCGTATTCCGAGTTGACGGGAACCGGTGGGCGGGGAAGATGTGTCGTTGATACGGCACGCGTCTTCCCCGTTCCCGTGTGTCACCGTTTCGCTCGCCACCGTCCCCGTTGCGGAGCCCTCATGCCGTCGTACTGCCCGTTTTGTGGAACCCAGGCGCCGGACACGGCGCTCTTCTGCATGAAATGCGGGCGCGAGCGCCCGCAGGCCCCGGCAGCGCCGCCCCCGCAGCCCGCCGCACCCCCGCCGCCGGCCGCCGCACCGCCCGCCGGCTCCCCGCCGCCCGGTGCGCCGCAGTTCGCGGCGGGGCCCGGTTCCCCACCGCCGCCCGGGTACGCGCCGGTACCGGCCGCTCCGCCGGGCCCCTCGCCGCTCGGGCTCTTCTTCGGCCGGGTGGTGCGCGGTGACTGGGCGGGGTCGGTGCGGGCCGCCCTCTGGCCGACCGGGCTGATCCTGGGCCTCGGGGTGGCGCTGGCCATTCCGAAATACGGGCAGGGCGAGGAGGACTACGTCGGCCTCGTCGACCGGCTGCGCATCGCGCTCGCCATGCTGCTCCAGGCGGTCGGCGGCGGCTTCGAGGTACGGGCCGCCACGCGGGGCGGCATGAACACCGGCGGCTACGGGGGCGGTTCGGCGTACGGCGACACCTACGGCGACTTCGACCCGGGCGGCGGCCAGGGCCACGTCACGCTCTCCCTGATCCCGCTCACCGTCACCGTCCTGTGGATCGGCGCGCTGATCCTCGGCGCCCGAGCCGTCCGAAGACAGGGCGCCGGCCTGGAAGCGGCGGTACGCATCAGCGCGGTGACCGCCGCGGCCGTCCTGGTCCTCGGGCTCTACGCCCAGCCCGAGATCGAGGGTGTCGAGGTGCACTCCTCACCGGTCCTGGCCGCCCTCGGCGCCTTCCTCATCGCCCTCGTGACAACCGCCGCCGTCCTGCAACGCGACGTCGCGGCGCGCTGGCTGGCCGCCCGCCCGGCCGCGCAGGGCCTCGTACGCGCCGCCGGAACCGCGGTCCGCGCGCTCGCCGTCGTCCTGCTGCTGTGCGCCCTGGTCGGGTTCATCAGCTACGCCAACATGGACGGCGTCCACGGCAAGGGCCTGCTGGTCGCCCTGCCGCTGCTGCCCAACATCGCGCTGCTGGTGCTCTCGGTGAGCTGGGGCGGGACCGTGGACTACGACCTGAGCGGGCAGGCGGACTACTTCGGCTCCGGCGGGGACCACGGCGCCTTCGGCCTCGGTGAACTCGGCGACGGCGTGGGCGGCTGGGCCGTGACGGGGGCCCTGGCCACCGGCCTCGTCAGCGCCCTCGTCGTCGGCCTGCTCGCCGCCCGCCGCTCGGCCGACCGGCGCGAACAGTTCACCGCGGGCGGCCTGTTCCTGCTCGGGTTCCTGGTGCTGACCGGGATGTGCGGCCTCTCGTCGGAGGTCTCCGGCGGTGTCTCCGACCTCGGCGGCCGGGGCACGATGGAGATCGCCCCGGCCGTCGCGGACGCCCTGCTGTTCGGGCTGCTGTGGGTGGGCGGCGCGGTGCTCGTCGGGCCGTACCTGCTGCGGATGACGGGGCGCGGCGGCCCGGGTGGCGGTCTCACCCAGGGCGGCGCGTACCCGAAGCCGAGCCCGTACGGCCTCCAGACCCCGTACGGCCCGCCGCCGGGCACGCCGTACACCCCGCCGCCCGGCGCCACGCCCCCTCCGGGCACGCCGTACAACCCGCCGCCCGGCGCCACGCCCCCGCCGGGCACGCCGTACAACCCGCCGCAGGGCTGACCGCGGCCCCGCTCACGTGCCGAGGTCCAGGCGGAAGCACCGCACCTCCTGGCCCGGCACGTTCGTGGTGAAGGTCTCCGCCGGTTCCATCCCGAGCCGGCGGGCCACCGCCACGGACCGCTCGTTCAGCACATCGACGGCCGCGACGACCCGTTCGACCCCCGCCGCGCGCAGCCGCTCCAGTGTGAGGCGCGCGGCCGCTGTCGCGTAACCACGGCCCCAGGCCGCCCGGGTCAGCCGCCAGCCGATCTCTATCTCGCCCACCGGGCCGTACGCGCTCTGCGCCCACGGCTGGGCCCCGGTGAAGCCGACGACCTCGCCCTCCCCGTCGAGCACGGTCCACAGGCAGTAGCCGAGTTCGGCGTCGTGTCTGCGCTGGCGGGCGGTCCACTCCTCGTACAACGACAGTTCGTCCGGCCGTCCGCCGAAGAACCGCATCACCTCCGGATCGTCGAAGGCGCGGTGCCAGGCCACCGCGTCCTCGTCGGTCGGGACACGCAGCTGTACGACGGGAGGTGCGGCAGGCGCGATCGACATCAGGCAGCCCTTCGGGAGGATGATCAGCAGGCCCCCATAGACTGCCTTGGACCTGTGCCGCGCGGCACGTGAATTCGAGTTCTTCGGGAGAGCCGACCGTGACCGAGCCCCTGTCCGAACACAGCGCGGACGTCATCGTCGTCGGGGCGGGCCCAGCCGGCTCCACGACTGCCTACTACCTCGCCAAGGCCGGGCTCGACGTCCTCCTTCTGGAGAAGACCGCGTTCCCCCGCGAGAAGGTCTGCGGCGACGGCCTCACGCCGCGCGCCACCAAGCAGCTCGTCTCCATGGGGATCGACATCTCCGAAGAGGCCGGCTGGCTGCGCAACAAGGGCCTGCGCATCATCGGCGGCGGAGTCCGGCTCCAGCTGGACTGGCCGGATCTCGCCTCCTACCCGGACTACGGACTCGTCCGCAAGCGCGACGACTTCGACGAACAGCTGGCCCGCCAGGCGCAGAAGGCCGGCGCGCGACTGCACGAGCGGTGCAACGTCGGCGCGCCGATCACCGACGAGCGCACCGGCCGGATCACCGGGGTGCACGCGAAGCTCGGCGAGGAGAAGACCCCGGTCACCTTCCACGCCCCGCTCGTCGTCGCCGCCGACGGCAACTCCACCCGGCTCTCCCTCGCGATGGGCCTGCACCGCCGCGAGGACCGCCCGATGGGCGTCGCGGTCCGCACGTACTTCACCTCGCCCCGGCACGACGACGACTACCTGGAATCCTGGCTGGAGCTGTGGGACCGCAGGGGCCCGCAGGAGAAGCTGCTGCCCGGCTACGGCTGGATCTTCGGCATGGGCGACGGCACCTCCAACGTCGGCCTCGGCATCCTCAACTCCTCGTCCGCCTTCAAGGAGCTGGACTGGCGTGAGGTCCTCAAGGCGTGGTGCGCGTCCATGCCGGCGGACTGGGGCTACACCCCGGAGAACATGACGATGCCGATCCGCGGCGCCGCCCTCCCGATGGCCTTCAACCGCCAGCCGCACTACACCAAGGGCCTGCTGCTGGTCGGCGACGCGGGCGGCATGGTCAACCCGTTCAACGGCGAGGGCATCGCGTACGCCATGGAGTCCGGCCAGATCGCGGCCGACGTCATCGTCCAGGCACACGCCCGCGCGACCCCGGCCCAGCGGGAACTGGCGCTGAGCAACTACCCGAAGGTGCTCAAGGAGACCTACGGCGGCTACTACACGATGGGCCGCGCCTTCGTGAAGCTGATCGGCAACCCGAAGGTCATGAAGGTCGCCACCCAGCGCGGCCTCACCCACCCGCTGCTGATGAAGTTCACCCTGAAGATGCTCGCCAACCTCACCGACCCGTCGGGCGGCGACGCGATGGACCGCATCATCAACGGCCTGGCGAAGGTGGCACCCAGCTCCTAACGTCCGTTCACGAGCCGACCCCGCCACCCCTGCCGGGGCGGCGGGGTCCTGCCTGATACGTGCGGCCGGTTACGTGCAGGAGTCTGGCGTGGCGTCCGTCGCCGACCGCGTGTCGGCGCGCATGCCTTCCGGGGGGAGGGGGGCTCGGTCAGACCTGGCATGCGGGAAGCCAGCCGAGTTCGCGTGCGGCTTGCAGATCCTGGTATGCCTGCGTACGCCCCACACATGTCTGGGGGCAGACGTCCTCCTCGATCACTCTGCGCATCGACTTCTCGGCCTGCGCCTCCCTTACGATGTCGGCCGTGTAGTGGATACGGGGGAGGTATTCGATACACCACTTCCTCCCGGTCCGGCGCCGAAGCTCCTTGAGCAGGGTCAGTTGATCACCGGGCAAATGGTCTCCGACCTTGAAGAGCGGAGGAGTGGACCACCCTTCCGCCGTCCACTCCCAGCCCTTTTCAGTCTTCCGAACGGCGAGGGGCACCATTGTGAGTGCAAGGGGCAGGGCCAGCTTTCGAACGGAGGTGCGGACTTGGTCCCGGTCCAGGTCGGAGGTCACCCCGTGGACCGTGGTGCCGCCTACCTGCTCCGTGAAACCCCCGTCGCAGATCTCCAGGCCAATACACAGCTCGACCTGGCTGGCGTCGCACCTTATGGAGATGCGGAAGCGGGGCGGGTACAAGTGCCCGGCTACCGTCACCATCTCGTCCTCGAACCAGGATTCGTCGCCCTCGTGCTCCCAGGTCGGTTCAACGTACATTCCTTGGTTCCAGTAGCCGGTCACTGCGCTCCCCCGTCCCCGTCGCCCTTGAGCGCGCTCATCATGAGCAGGCACAAAGTAGTGGCACCGACGAACGCAACCGCGGCCTCGCGGATGGCCGCCGTGACGGGGTTTTGGTCGAGTACTGCGAGGGTCACGGCCACGGACGTCGCGAGGAGACCCACGAGGACGGCCACCAATAGGCGGTAGTGAGTAGCGTTCACAGCGCCACTCTTACTCTCCATAGCGGAGCCGATCCAGCGTTTCGCGGTCCGCAAAAGCAGCGCCAGAAAAGTGGACAGCCTCTGAACTGGGCAGGTTCCGTCGCCCCCGGCTGATCAGGACAGAAGCTCACCGGAGTTGGATTGTTCCGGGCAGGCCGTGGGAGATCGTGCAGACCGTGCGCGCCCTGGGGAGCAACACGTGGCCCTACGGAACTGGATCCGCGCCGGCCGCACCCGCGGCGGCAGCGTCGGCCGGTCTGTCGTCTCGGCCCCGGCCGGCCGCCATGCGTGCCGTCAGGATCGCGGGCAACTTCGCGGTCCCGAAGGCGTGAGCGTCAGGTGGCGCACGGGGCGCACGTGCCACTCGATGTGGCGTCCCTTGCGGAGTAGGAGGGTGAATCCGCACGATTCGCCGCGATGGAGCGCCCCGAGAGCCTGCACCCAGCCACCCTGGCCGGCCCAGTGGAGAGCCCTTGTCGTCTCGCGAGGTGTCAGCCCCAGGACATGGCTCGTACGGAGCTGTACGCGGATGATCCGGATCGCGTCGCGGGGGCCGGGCAAGATACGGAGGTCGATGGGTTCCGGGACGAATCCGGTGGCGGGGCCGTACCGGAGCACTTCGAACCGGAAGCCGTGCGCTACGAGTGCCGATACGGGAGTGGCTCGGGGGGATGTACGCAAGGTCGACCGTCCGATCGAGGCGTGCCCATGGGGCGGGCAGCGTGAAGCCTTCAATGGGCTTGAGACAAAGGGAAGTTGCGCCGATGAAGAGCACGGCCGAGTGATGCGCCCGACTGCGTTCACGACGTACGGTGACGACAGCGTCACCGGCCTGTGCGGTGCAACAGTGGGACGTCCCTAAGTTGTGCCGCCCGATATGGACGCCCTCCGCCTGCCGTCTTCCGTGCAGGTGGAGGGCGCTCGGCGCGAGTCGGTCAGATCAAGTGGTCGAACTCACCAGCCTTGACACCCAGGACGAAGGCACGGAGTTTGGCCACGCTCGTCGTGACGACCACATCGGGGTCGTCGCTTTCGCGCATCCTGATCGAGCCGTCCACAGGGGCCAGCTCGATGCAGCTCTGGTTGTTGTCCGCTCCCGAGTACGAGGACTTCTGCCAGTTGATTGCGTCGGTCATGTCGCGTTGACTCACATTTCCTGTGCGATGAGTTGGATGAATTCAGCCGACTCCTCCGGAGTGAGGGAGATCGACTCGATGGAGCCAAGGAGTTCTCGATACCTGGCGAGCTGGGCTTCGGCATCCAGGAACCCTGCGTCGAAAGCGCTGTCGATCTGTACGGTATCGAGCGCTGGGATGCCGGCCCCGGCGTACAGCATCGAGTGCACCGAGCCGGTGATCCGTGCCGCGAACGGGATGACGCGGATCGTCACGGAAGGCCATGCGGACACGGTGTGAAGAAGACCGAGCTGTTCTCTCATGGTGTCGCCGTCGCAATACCGCATGCGCAGGGCTGCCTCGTGGATGAAGGCTTCGAACAGCGTGGGCGCGGGCCGGTCGAAAATCTCGCGGCGTCTTGCGCGGTGCTCTACGCGGGCGTTCAGCTCTGCGGTCGGGAGATCGGAAACGCCGCTTCGGATCAGATCCCGTGCGTACGCCTCTGTTTGGAAGATTCCCGGAACGTTCAGCATCTGAATGGCACGGATATAGGTGGCGTGATGCTCCAGTTCGGCCAGGTCCAGGAATCCCGGTGAGAGTATTCCTCGGTAGTCGTCCCACCAGCCCTTGGTGCGCTCCTCGGCCATACGTGCGAGCGCGTCGACCAGATGCTTGTCGCCGGCCGAGTAGTGAGCCGCGAGGCGGCGGACGCGCTGGTCGCTCACTCCGTAGCGGCCGGACTCGATGTGACTGATCTGGGCGCGCTCGCCGCCCAGGTAGGCGGCGGCTTCACTTCCGGACATTCCGGCGCGCTCGCGCAGCTTGCGAAGCTCCGCGCCCAACCGCTTCTGCCTGGCGGTCGGATAGCTCCTCGGCGGCATGGGCCCTCCCCTTCGTACGGGTACGAGTGTGCCGCGCCACCGGGTCACTGGTCCACTCGTACGAGTGCTACAGCCGTCCCATTGTTGCACCGTCCCAATGTTGTGCCCTAGCGTCCTTCGGTGTCGGCCGGAAAACGGCTCGGTGACCCGAAGTGCAGCCCTCCACAGGTGAGTTCACCTTGCCCGGGACCGGCCGATGTCACGGCTCACCGGAACGGGCCGGCGTACCGGAGACCCGCTCACGTAGGGAGACCGCGTCATGACCTCCGTAACCGTTCCGTCCCCGCCCGTCCCGTACCTTCCCCAGCGTGGCGAGCGTTACCGGCTCGTCGCACCGAACAGCCCCACGGCGCCCCGTGTCGCGCGGGACTTCGTGGGGACGCTGCTGCGGGCTACCGAGCACCCCGGGCTGGTCGACGACGCCCGGTTGTGCGTGAGCGAGGTGGTTTCCAACGCGCACTGCCATACCGGGTCGGCACGCATCCGGGTCGATGTGACGGTGAACCGGCGTCAGGTGATGGTCTATGTGACCGACGACGAGCCGAACCGGCTGCCGAAGCCGGGGACCGCGCCGGACGCGGAGAGTGGACGCGGGCTCCTCATCGTGGAGAGCCTGACCGATCGTTGGGGGACCACGACGCGCGGCGGGCGGGCAGGGCACGCCAAGACGGTCTGGTTCGTCCTGCTCGAACCGGGGCCGTGTGCCGGGGGCGCGTCACGTACGACGGGATGAACGCCTGGGCCGTCGGGCGCGTGGCTTGGCCGTCCCGCGCTCGGTGAAACGGGCGCTGTTCGCCCCGTTTCACGGCCGTACGCGGTCGGCGTCCGGCAGGTTCGCGATGTCATCGGGGCAGACTCGATCGTTCCGAGATCAGGTGCGGTGCCTGTTGGTCTGGAAAGTTGAGGTCCTCCGGAGCTGTTTATGCAATGACGCGCATAGTCGCGTTCCTGCATGGACGTACTCCCGCCCCGCTCCTACTGTCGTGACAAGTGGCCCGCAGGGGGCCGCCGGCAGGGGGTTCGTAGCCATGGCTCGCGAGGAACTGACCCGACTCACCGGCAACGCGAACGGGAACTGCAACAACGACGACTGCCCGAACGTCTACCGAGCCTCTGACGGCTCCATCGTGGTTCAGGGAGACGCTGACCCCACCTTCCGGCCTCCGGCCGGTGAAGGTCTCGTTCGCATCCCTGAGAGCGTCCTGAGGGAGGCTGTTCGTGCTCTTGGATGGTGAGGACTGGACCGCCAAGGTTCAGGGTTTCAAACAGGAAGCATGGCGGCTTGAGACGCTTCCCTGGTACCGGGTTCCGGGCGAGGACGGAGATATCCGGGACTTCCTGGCAGGGCAGCGGATCGACCCTCGGAACTATTGTTCCGGCTACACGGAGGGCTTGAAGAAGATCAGGGCGGAAGGACGGTCCAAGGGGCGCGTTCACATCGTCAGGCAGCCACTCACGGACTATCTCCGCTTCGAGTTCATGTACTACGAGGTTCACTCCCTGGCCGGGGATGACATCCGGATCCTGGACGTGACCGATCACCCCGACCCCCTTGAGGGGGTTCAGGACTTCTGGCTGTTCGATAGGTCGGAAGTGGTCCTCATGAACTACGCGGATGACGGCACGCAGATCAGTCGGGAGCTGTACGAGGGCGACCCGACTCCGTACATCGAATACCAGCGGATCGCCCTCGCGGAATCAGTGCCGTTCAGGGAGTACGTCAGCGGTGGCTATCGAGCCTGATGAGCTGGACCGGTCGGGACGTGAACTCGCGGCCATGCTCAAGCACCTTCGCAAGCAAGCCGGACTCTCAGGGGACCGGCTTGCCGCGCGTTGCAACATGTCTCAATCCAAGATCAGTCGAATTGAGAGTAACAAGGGACGCCCATCCCTCCTGGATGTCGAGCAGATCCTTCGGGGTCTCGACGCTCCCCCAGCTGTCTCGGCCGAAGCGATGGCTATAGCCCGAATCGCACAGACGGAGTGGCAGAACGGAAGGACGCTCCGAAGGAAGGGTCTGGACAAGAAACAGTTGCAGCTGGCCGGACTTGAGGAGTCCTCCAAGAGGTTCCGATACTTCCTTCTCTCCATGGTTACCGGACTCCTGGCCACGCCTGAATACGTTCGCGCCAGTCTGGCCCAGGCGCCCCCGGAGCAGCAGGCCAAAGCCGTAGCAATGAAACTGGACCGACAAAAGGTTCTGTTTGATCGCTCCAAAAAGTTCACGTTCATCCTCACCGAGCAAGCTGTTAGATACCCGCTCGTTCCCCCTCACGAGTTGGCCATGCAGATTGACCGGCTTGCATCCTTCACTCGCCAGCCAAATATTCAACTGGGCATAATCCCGATGGGAGTTCACTTCACTTCCGGATCCTTGAATACGTTCACCATCTATGACGACACCCTGGCGACGGCTGAACTGGATCTGGGTGCTATTGTTTTCCGCGACAACCGGGATGTCCAGGACCTGATTATTCGGTTCACCTCGTATGAGGAACACGCCATATTCGGGGATGACGCCAGGGAGCGTCTGCAAGCCTGGGCCGAAGACTGCCGCAGGTGATCTTTAATCAACAACATGAATATTTCGTCGGATCGCTCCGTAACTCGGGGATCATCTCTCCCACCACGAATCACCGGAGGCGCGACGGCATGGCAGCACTGGCGAGATCGCGGGAGCACGTAGCCCCCTGAGACCCGCGCCTCCATCACCCGAGCACGACCACGTGAAGGGAACCACTGATGGCAACTGCGGTACAGGTCCGAGACCCTCGGAACTGCGTCCCCACCCAGGTGTGGGACCGGGAAGTCCGACTCATCATGCGGGACCACGCCATGGAGCGTGAACTCGCTGAGCGCACCTTCGGCCAGGCCGTCGCCTACTTGGTGACCTCGGCCGAGCGCCCCGAGACCCGCATGGGCCCCTCCCCTGCCGTGGATCTGGGTGTCCACTCGTTCGTGCTCGACTCGATGAACTACATGGCGTTCTGCGACCAGCACGCGGGACGCTACATCCACCATGTTCCGCACCTGCCCGGAGAGGGTACGCAGGGGCCACCCGCACTGGGGGACACAACCAAGGCCATCAGGACCACCGGCTTCGAGATCGACCCGGAGCTGTGGACCATGGAGGACGCCGCCGACTGCTCCCAGTGTCACGCCGGGTGCACGGACAGCCCCAACAGCGGGAAGTAACACCGCACGGACTGGGACAACTCCCCTCGGAGACGAGGGGAGTTGTCACCATGAGGAAAGGTTCTGCATGGAGGTCGTCGAAGCCTGGGAGCGGTACGCCCAAGGGCGGATGCCACGAAGGGAAACCAATGCCTCCGGGGCCGCGACGTGGCTGAACTGGACGCAGTACCCCGACCACGGCCCCGACGAATCGATCCTCGGAGAGTTGCAGGGCCGGACCGTTCTGGAACTGGGCTGCGGTACGGGCTGCAACCTCGCCCACCTCACCACGCTCGGGGCCGACTGCACCGGCGTGGACATCGCACCCAGCCAGCACAGGAAGGCCGTGGCCCGATGGGGCCGCCTCCCCGGTCTGGCCTTTCACACGGCAGAGGTGACCGACTACCTGACCCACACCGAGGGCTCCTTCGATGTGGTCCTGTCCATCTTCGGGCCCGTCTGGTTCACGGACCCCGAACAACTCCTTCCTCTGATCCACAAGAGGCTTTCCCCTGGTGGCGTACTGGTCTTCTCCCACAAGCCCCCAACGGCCGGCACTCGGCCTGTCGGCACTCTGAGAGAGGCCAGGGCAGTGACGAGGTGGGACTACAGCCCGGAGGAATGGTCGAGGCTTCTGGCCTCTTCCGGATACTCGAACCTCAAAGCCGAGGTCATCCCTCCCCCTGAAGGAGAAGACGTAGGAACCCTGCTGATGAGGGCCTATGCCCATTGATCAGGGCCTCGTGAGTCTCTGATCAACGGGAGCGCCTTCACGGGAGCGGGTCGGGACGAGCGACTGGGGCCGTCGGGTGTACGGCACGGCCGTCCTGCGCTCAGTGCGTGGTACGGGGGCTGTTCGCGCCCCGGTTCACAAGCGCACGCGGACGGTGTCCGGCAGGTGTGCGATGTCCGTGGCGGCCGGCGGGGTGGTGGCGCTTTTGGGTTGTTCCGCTGGAAGCGGGCCACGGCGGCGGGTACTGCGGGAAACACCGCAGGGCCGTCGCTCCCGAGCGGGGGAGCGGCGGCCCTGCGAAGTGCGCCGAGGCGCTTGTGAATCCGTGAACGCGGCTGGTGCTTCTCAGCAGCCGGCGCTTCTCAGAGGACGCGGACCGCGCCCGTCGGCATGTCGTAGCTCAGCGGGCGCTGCACCACACCGGTCGAGGAGTTCTGCGCACCGACGAACTGGCCGCCGCCCACGTAGATCCCGACGTGGTACGCGCTGCCCGCGCTGCCCCAGTACAGGATGTCGCCCGGCTGGAGGTTGCTCAGCGAGACCTGGGTGCCGGCGGTCGACTGGCCCTGCGAGACGCGCGGCAGGTCGATGCCCACCGTGCGGAACGCGGCCTGGACGAGGCCGGAGCAGTCCCAGGAGTTGGGGCCGGTGCCGCCGGGCACGTACGCGTCGCCGACCTGCGCCTGCGCGAACGAGACGATGGAGGCGGCGGAGCCGGTGGCGTTGGAGGAGTACGACGTCGTGGTGGCGGCCGTGGAGCCGGACGACGAGGTGCTCGTGGTGGTCTGGAGCGTGGTGCGCGCGGCGGCGCGGGAGGCGCGCTCGGCGGCCTCCGCCTTGGCCTTCGCGGCGGCTTCGGCCTTCTTCTTGGCCTCGGCCTTGCGGACCGCCTCGGCCTTGGCCTTCTTGGCGTCCTTGGCGGCGGTGGTGGCCGCGGCTTCCTCGTGGGCCTGCGTCTCCAGGTCCAGGGCGACCTGCTGCGTGGCCTCGGCGGAGGCCGCGACGGTGGTGGAGAGTCCCGCCGTGATGGTGGGCATCTCGATCGTCTGGGTCACCGGCTCGGCGTTGGCCGGCCCGGCGGCACCCGCGACCGCGATGGTGCTGAGGACGCCACCGGCAACTCCGGCACGCAGCGCCGACGTGGAGGCGTTTCGGCGGGGCTTCCGGTGGCTGGGTATGAGAGCGGTGTGGGACATGGGTACTAGCGCTATCAGGGCTCCCGGGGATCCATCAAGAAACGTGTGTTGCGACACAGTTACGTCCGGAATCTGTGAATCCGCTTTCTGAGGGCCTTTATTGACGCCGTAACGGGCAAAACGGTCACTCGCGATCATGGCTGTGATCACGGGTTTTCTGCAATACGCCCGAATTGCCCGTCACTTACCATCCGTTCACACGGTTGGCCAAGCCCGCTTGTATAACGGCTGATGCCGAGTGACGCAGGTCACAGCATGGTCTCGCCGTGACGGGCATACGAGCGCCCCGCGCGAGCGGTGGGGCGCCTGCACCGAACTCGCCGCAGGCGATGGGCGATTAGCGGGATAAGCGGCGTATGTCGGAGTGCGTCCACTTCGTTCCGTGCGGACCCTCTCGCGGGTGACACCCTCGGTCCACGCTCCGGGCGCAGAGTGGGGCAGATCCCTTTATCACCCCATCGTGTCCATCTCCAATTTTGCGCGTGCCGCCGCGGCTTGATAGGGCGACACCCCTTTGACCAGCGATAACGGCAGCGGATGTCACGTCTCGTGATCACTCGGCCGCTTCGTGTACGAAGATCACCGCTCATCCGACTTCATGATCGTTCGTCAGGTGGTGGAGATCACAAAGACGTTGTCGTACCCCGTGTCGCAGATCACAGGACGGCGGGCATAGGATGCGGGGCAGTCGGGCTTGTGAACTGCCTCACATGTGCACGATCTTGGTGAGGTGGCGAGCCAGATCGCCCGATGCGGTCCAACGGTCAAGGACGACTGGAAGGAGCGAGGAGCGTGAATGCCTACGCGCCCATCCTCGTGCTCGGCGCCCTCGGGGCAGGGTTTGCGATCTTTTCCGTGGTCATGGCCACGCTTATCGGCCCCAAGCGGTACAACCGGGCAAAGCTCGAAGCGTACGAGTGCGGTATCGAACCGACACCCACTCCGGCCGGAGGCGGCCGCTTTCCGATCAAGTACTACCTGACGGCGATGCTCTTCATCGTCTTCGACATCGAGATCGTCTTCCTCTATCCCTGGGCGGTCACCTTCGACGCCCTGGGGATCTTCGGGCTCGTGGAGATGCTGCTCTTCGTGCTCACCGTCTTCGTCGCCTACGCGTATGTGTGGCGTCGCGGCGGCCTGGAATGGGACTGAGGGGCTGAGGGGCACACCATGGGACTCGAAGAGAAGCTGCCGAGCGGCTTCGTTCTGACCACTGTCGAGCAGGCGGCCGGCTGGGTGCGGAAGTCCTCCGTCTTCCCGGCCACCTTCGGCCTCGCCTGCTGCGCCATCGAGATGATGACGACCGGGGCGGGCCGCTACGACCTGGCCCGGTTCGGCATGGAGGTCTTCCGCGGCTCGCCGCGGCAGGCGGACCTGATGATCGTGGCCGGGCGGGTGAGCCAGAAGATGGCGCCCGTCCTGCGGCAGGTCTACGACCAGATGCCCAACCCCAAGTGGGTCATCTCCATGGGCGTCTGCGCGTCATCGGGCGGAATGTTCAACAATTACGCCATTGTTCAGGGTGTTGATCATATTGTCCCGGTTGATATTTATTTGCCGGGCTGCCCGCCGCGGCCCGAGATGCTGATGGACGCGATCCTCAAGCTGCACCAGAAGATCCAGGGCTCCAAGCTCGGGGTCAACGCGCAGGAGGCCGCCCGCGAGGCGGAGGAGGCGGCCCTCAACGCACTGCCCCTGATCGAGATGAAGGGGCTGCTGCGATGAGCGACGAGCACAACGGCTCCGCCGTTCCCGCCCCGCGCGACGAGCACGGCGAGGTCATCGGCGTACGCCGGGGGATGTTCGGCGCCGACAACGGCGGCGACACCTCCGGCTACGGCGGCCTCGTCCGTACCGTGGCCCTGCCCGGCTCCTCCTCGCGGCCGTACGGCGGCTGGTTCGACGAGGTCGCCGACGAACTCGAAGGCGCCCTGGAGGAACAGGGCCTCGTCCCCGAGAACACCATCGAGAAGACCGTCGTCGACCGGGGCGAACTCACCTTCCACATCGCCCGCGAGCACCTGCCGACCGTCGCCAGGACCCTGCGCGACGACCCGGCCCTGCGCTTCGAGCTCTGTACGGGGGTGAGTGGCGTCCACTTCCCCGGCGACAAGGGCCGCGAGCTGCACGCCGTCTACCACCTGCGCTCGATCACCCACGGCCGGCTCATCCGGCTGGAGGTCTCCACGCCGGACGACGACCGGCACATCCCGTCCCTGGTCGCGGTGTACCCGACCAACGACTGGCACGAGCGCGAGGCGTACGACTTCTTCGGGCTCGTCTTCGACGGGCACCCCGCCCTCACCCGGATCATGATGCCGGACGACTGGCAGGGCTTCCCGCAGCGCAAGGACTACCCGCTCGGCGGCATCCCCGTCGAGTACAAGGGCGCCCAGATCCCGGCTCCGGACCAGCGGAGGTCGTACTCCTGATGACCACTCCCCGTGCAACACCTCGTGCGACCACCGAGGGGACTGTATATACGGTCACCGGAGGCGACTGGGACGAGGTCGTCGAGACCGCGGCCAAGTCCGACGACGAGCGCATCATCGTCAACATGGGCCCCCAGCACCCGTCCACGCACGGCGTGCTCCGGCTGATCCTGGAGATCGACGGCGAGACCGTCACCGAGGCCCGCTGCGGCATCGGCTACCTCCACACCGGCATCGAGAAGAACCTCGAATACCGCAGCTGGACGCAGGGCACCACCTTCGTCACGCGCATGGACTACCTGACGCCGTTCTTCAACGAGACGGCCTACTGCCTGGGCGTCGAGAAGCTCCTCGGCATCGAGGACCAGATCCCCGACCGGGCCACCGTCCTGCGCGTGCTCCTGATGGAGCTCAACCGGCTCTCCTCGCACCTGGTGTGCATCGCCACCGGCGGCATGGAGCTCGGCGCCACCACGATCATGATCTACGGCTTCCGCGACCGGGAGCTGGTGCTCGACCTCTTCGAGCTGATCACCGGCCTGCGCATGAACCACGCGTTCGTCCGCCCCGGCGGCCTCGCCCAGGACCTGCCCCCGGGCGCGGTCGACCAGCTGCGCGAGTTCGTGAAGACCATGAAGAAGAACCTGCCGGAGTACGACAAGCTCGCCACCGGCAACCCCATCTTCAAGGCCCGCATGCAGGACGTCGGCTACCTCGACCTCACCGGCTGCATGGCGCTCGGCGCCACCGGCCCGATCCTGCGCTCCGCCGGACTCCCGCACGACCTGCGCAAGACCGATCCCTACTGCGGGTACGAGAACTACGAGTTCGACGTCCCCACGGCGGACAGCTGCGACTCCTACGGCCGCTTCCTCATCCGCCTGGAGGAGATGCGCCAGTCGCTGCGCATCATCGAGCAGTGCATCGACCGGCTCGAACCCGGTCCGGTCATGGTCGCCGACAAGAAGATCGCCTGGCCCGCGCAGCTCGCGCTCGGCCCGGACGGCCTCGGCAACTCGCTGGACCACATCAAGAAGATCATGGGTACCTCCATGGAGGCCCTGATCCACCACTTCAAGCTGGTGACCGAGGGCTTCCGGGTCCCCGCCGGACAGGCGTACACCGCCGTCGAGTCCCCCAAGGGCGAACTCGGCGTGCACGTCGTCTCCGACGGCGGGACCCGCCCCTACCGGGTCCACTTCCGCGACCCGTCCTTCACCAACCTCCAGGCCATGGCGGCGATGTGCGAGGGCGGCCAGGTCGCCGACGTCATCGTCGCCGTCGCATCCATCGACCCCGTGATGGGAGGCGTCGACCGGTGACCGAAGCACGTAGCGAAGTCAGTCTGGGGATGCCGCAGCTCCCCGCCCCCGCCTACCCGGCCGAGGTGCGCGCCAGGCTCGAAGCGGATGCGAAGGAGGTGATCGCCCGCTACCCCGGCAGCCGCTCCGCGCTCCTGCCGCTGCTGCACCTCGTGCAGTCCGAGGAGGGGTACGTCTCCCGTACGGGCATGGCGTTCTGCGCCGAGCTGCTCGGCCTCACCACCGCCGAGGTCACCGCGGTCGCCACCTTCTACACGATGTACCGGCGCAAGCCGAGCGGCGACTACCAGGTCGGCGTCTGCACCAACACGCTCTGCGCGGTGATGGGCGGCGACGCGATCTTCGACCGGCTCAAGGAGCACCTCGGCGTCGGCAACGACGAGACGACCGAGGACGGCAAGGTCACCCTCGAACACATCGAGTGCAACGCCGCCTGCGACTTCGCGCCCGTCGTGATGGTCAACTGGGAGTTCTTCGACAACCAGACGCCCGAGAGCGCCACGCGCCTCGTCGACGACCTGATCGCCGGCCGCACCGTCGAACCCACCCGTGGCGCCCCGCTCTGCACGTACAAGGAGACCGCCCGCATCCTGGCCGGCTTCCCCGACGAGCGCCCCGGCGCCGTCGCGGCGACCGGCGGCGCGGGCCCCGCCTCGCTGATCGGCCTCAAGCTCGCCAAGGGCGAGGCCGCGCCGCAGGCCCGCGTGGTCGGCCCGCGCGGCGAGGCCCCGCGCGACGAACCGCAGAAGGGCGCCGAGCACCTCAGCTCCCATGACGCGCCGCAGCAGACCTCGGCATCCGACCCGGACAACCCGGCAGGACCCGCAGCCGAGGAGGGGGAGTGATGACGTTGGCCGCCGAAATCGACCAGAACGGGACCAGCCCCGAGAAGCTTCTCGCACCTGTCCTGTCCGCCTTCTGGGACCAGCCGGATTCCTGGACCCTGGACACCTACCGCCGCCACGACGGGTACGAGGGGCTGCGCAAGGCCCTCGCCATGTCCCCGGACGACCTCATCGCGTACGTCAAGGACTCCGGTCTGCGCGGACGCGGCGGCGCCGGCTTCCCCACCGGGATGAAGTGGCAGTTCATCCCGCAGGGCGACGGCAAGCCGCACTACCTGGTGGTCAACGCCGACGAGTCGGAGCCGGGGACCTGCAAGGACATCCCGCTCCTCTTCGCCAACCCGCACAGCCTCATCGAAGGCATCGTGATCGCCAGCTACGCGATCCGCTGCTCGCACGCCTTCATCTACCTGCGCGGCGAGGTCGTCCCCGTGCTGCGCAGGCTGCACGAGGCCGTACGCGAGGCGTACGAGGCGGGCTACCTCGGCAAGGACATCCTGGGCTCCGGGCTCGATCTGGAGCTCACCGTGCACGCGGGCGCCGGCGCGTACATCTGTGGTGAGGAGACCGCACTCCTCGACTCGCTCGAAGGACGGCGCGGCCAGCCCCGGCTGCGGCCCCCCTTCCCCGCCATCGCCGGTCTCTACGCCTGCCCCACCGTGGTGAACAACGTCGAGTCCATCGCCTCGGTTCCCGCGATCCTGAACAAGGGCAAGGACTGGTTCAAGTCGATGGGCAGCGAGAAGTCCCCGGGCTTCACGCTCTACTCGCTCAGCGGCCACGTCGCGGGCCCCGGCCAGTACGAGGCCCCGCTCGGCATCACGCTGCGCCAGCTCCTCGACATGAGCGGCGGCATCCGCCCCGGCCACCGCCTGAAGTTCTGGACCCCGGGCGGCTCCTCCACCCCGATGTTCACCGAGGAGCACCTCGACGTGCCCCTCGACTACGAGGGCGTCGGCGCGGCCGGATCCATGCTCGGCACCAAGGCGCTCCAGTGCTTCGACGAGACGACCTGCGTGGTGCGGGCCGTCACCCGCTGGACCGAGTTCTACGCGCACGAGTCCTGCGGCAAGTGCACACCCTGCCGCGAAGGGACGTACTGGCTCGTCCAGTTGCTGCGCGACATCGAGGCCGGCAAGGGCCGGATGTCCGACCTCGACAAGCTGAACGACATCGCCGACAACATCAACGGCAAGTCGTTCTGCGCCCTCGGCGACGGCGCCGCCTCGCCGATCTTCTCCTCGCTGAAGTACTTCCGCGAGGAGTACGAGCAGCACATCACCGGCAAGGGCTGCCCCTTCGATCCCGCCAGGTCGACCCTCTGGGCCGACGACAAGAACGCACCCCAGGGGGTGAACGCATGACAGTCACCACGAGTGCGCCCTCCGGGGGCGGCGAAGCGGCGATCCCGCCCGAGGACCTGGTCACGCTGACCATCGACGGCATCGAGATCAGCGTGCCCAAGGGCACCCTGGTCATCCGCGCCGCCGAACTCCTCGGCATCGAGATCCCGCGCTTCTGCGACCACCCCCTCCTCGACCCGGCCGGCGCCTGCCGCCAGTGCATCGTCGAGGTCGAGGGCCAGCGCAAGCCGATGGCGTCCTGCACCATCACCTGCACCGACGGCATGGTCGTCAAGTCGCAGATCACCTCGCCGGTCGCCGACAAGGCGCAGCGCGGCGTGATGGAGCTGCTGCTCATCAACCACCCGCTGGACTGCCCGGTCTGCGACAAGGGCGGCGAGTGCCCCCTCCAGAACCAGGCGATGTCGCACGGCGACGCGACCTCCCGCTTCGACGGGAAGAAGCGGACGTACGAGAAGCCCGTCCCGATCTCCACCCAGGTGCTGCTGGACCGCGAGCGGTGCGTGCTGTGCGCGCGCTGCACCCGGTTCTCCAACCAGGTGGCGGGCGACCCGATGATCGAGCTGATCGAGCGCGGCGCGCTCCAGCAGGTCGGTACCGGCGAGGGCGACCCGTTCGAGTCGTACTTCTCCGGCAACACCATCCAGATCTGCCCGGTCGGCGCGCTGACCTCGGCGGCGTACCGATTCCGCTCCCGCCCCTTCGACCTGGTGTCGACGCCCTCGGTGTGCGAGCACTGCGCCGGCGGCTGCGCCACCCGCACCGACCACCGGCGCGGCAAGGTCATGCGGCGCCTCGCGGCCAACGACCCCGAGGTCAACGAGGAGTGGCTCTGCGACAAGGGCCGCTTCGGCTTCCGCTACGCCCAGCAGCGCGACCGGCTCACCACCCCGCTGGTGCGGGGCGAGTCGGGCGAGCTGGAACCGGCGAGCTGGCCCGAGGCGCTGACCGCGGCGGCCGAGGGGCTGGCCGGGGCGCGCGGCAGGACCGGTGTCCTGACCGGCGGCCGGCTGACCGTCGAGGACGCCTACGCGTACGCCAAGTTCGCCCGGGTCGCCCTGGACACCAACGACATCGACTTCCGGGCCCGGGTCCACAGCAGCGAGGAGGCCGACTTCCTGGCGGCCCGGGTCGCGGGGCGCGGTAAGGATCTGGACGGCAGCGGTGTCACGTACACCTCGCTGGAGAAGGCGCCGACCGTGCTGCTGGTCGGCTTCGAGTCGGAGGAGGAGGCCCCCGGCGTCTTCCTGCGGCTGCGCAAGGCCCACCGCAAGGGCGGGCAGCGCACCTTCTCCGTCGCCTCGCACGCCACCCGCGGCCTGGAGAAGGCGGGCGGCACGCTGCTGCCCGCCGCCCCCGGTACGGAGACGGAGTGGCTGGACGCCATCGCGGGCGGTGTCGGCCTGGACGGCGACGGTGCCGTGGCGGCCGAGGCGCTGCGCGGTGAGGGCGCGCTGATCGTGGTCGGTGAGCGGCTGGCCGGAGTGCCCGGCGGGCTGACCGCCGCGGTACGGGCGGCGACCGCGACCGGGGCGCGCCTGGTGTGGATTGCGCGCCGGGCGGGCGAACGCGGCGCGGTGGAGGCGGGCGCGCTCCCGTCGCTGCTGCCCGGCGGCCGCCCCGCCACCGACCCGCGGGCCCGCGACGAGGTCGCTGCCGCCTGGGGCGTCGCCGAACTCCCGTCCCGCTTCGGCCGCGACACCGGCCAGATCATCGAGGCCGCGGCCACCGGTGAGCTGGGCGCGCTGCTCGTGGGCGGCGTCGGGACCGAGGACCTGCCCGACCCGGCGCGGGCCCTGGAGGCCCTGGACCGGGTCGGCTTCCTGGTCTCGCTGGAGCTGCGGCCCAGCGAGGTCACCGACCGCGCCGACGTGGTGCTCCCGGTCGCCGCGGTCGCCGAGAAGTCCGGCACCTTCCTCAACTGGGAGGGCCGGGCGCGGATGTTCGAGGCCGCGCTGAAGCCCGAGCAGATGACCCGCAACCTCGCCCCCGGCGACGCCCGGGTGCTGCACATGCTGGCCGATGCCATGGACGTCCACTTCGCGCTGCCGGACCTGAAGGCCGCCCGCCGCGAGCTGGACCGGCTCGGCGGCTGGCAGGGCGGATACGCGGACGAGCCGCGCGCCTCGGCGCAGCCGCTGCCCCGGCCCGGTGACGGCGAGGCGGTCCTCGCGGGCCACCGGATGCTGCTCGACCTGGGCCGGCTCCAGGAGGGCGACACCGCGCTGGCCGGGACCCGGCACGAGGCGGTGGCCCGGCTCTCCGCCACCACCGCGGCCGAGACCGGCGTCAAGGACGGCGACCTGCTGGCCGTCTCCGGCCCCGCGGGCAGCGTCGAACTCCCGCTCCGGGTCACCGACATGCCGGACCGCGTGGTCTGGGTGCCGCTGAACTCCGTCGGGCGGGGCGTGCCGGCCACGACCGGGGCCCGCCCCGGCGGCCTGGTCCGGATCGGCCCCGCCGCTCCCGGTACTCCCGACGTCACACCGGAGGTGCGGGCGTGACCGCCTTCGCTCAACTGGCCGCGGAACCGCACAGCGCGGTGCTCGCCGCCGAGGACCTGTCGATGTTCGGCAACGACCCCTGGTGGCTCGTCGTCGTCAAGGCCGTCTTCTGCTTCGCGTTCCTGATGGTGACCGTGCTGTTCTCCATCGTGTGGGAGCGCAAGGTCGTCGCCTGGATGCAGCTGCGCATCGGCCCCAACCGGCACGGCCCCTGGGGCATGCTCCAGTCGCTCGCCGACGGCATCAAGCTGATGCTGAAGGAAGACGTCATCGTCAAGCGGGCGGACAAGGTCGTCTACGTCCTCGCCCCGATCATCGCCGCGATCCCGGCGTTCATGGCGATCGCGGTGATCCCCTTCGGCCCGTCCGGCAACGAGGTCTCGATCTTCGGCCACCGTACGGCGATGCAGCTCACCGACCTGCCGATCGCGATGCTGTACATCCTCGCGGTCGCCTCGGTCGGGATCTACGGCATCGTGCTGGCCGGCTGGTCCTCCGGGTCGACGTACCCGCTGCTCGGCGGACTCCGCTCCTGCGCGCAGATGATCTCGTACGAGATCGCGATGGGTGCCGCGTTCGCCTCGGTCTTCCTCTACTCCGGGTCGATGTCGACCTCGAAGATCGTGGAGGCGCAGGAGGACCGCTGGTTCGTCATCCTGCTGCCGGTCTCCTTCATCATCTACATCGTCACGATGGTCGGCGAGACCAACCGCGCCCCGTTCGACATGCCGGAGTCCGAGGGCGACCTCGTGGGCGGCTTCAACACCGAGTACTCGTCGATCAAGTTCGCGATGTTCATGCTCGCCGAGTACGTCAACATGGTGACCGTCTCGGCGGTCTCGGTGACCCTGTTCCTGGGCGGCTGGCGGGCCCCGTGGCCGGTCAGCACCTTCTGGGAGGGCGCGAACCACGGCTGGTGGCCGATGCTCTGGTTCGTCCTCAAGGTCCAGCTGCTGCTGTTCTTCTTCATCTGGCTGCGCGGCACGCTGCCCCGTGTCCGCTACGACCAGCTGATGAAGCTGGGCTGGAAGGTCCTGATCCCGGTCTCCGTCGTCTGGCTGATGCTGGTCGCGACGGTGCGGGCGCTGCGCAACGAGGGCCACGACTTCTCGAAGATCCTGCTCTATGTGGCCGGGGCCGTGATCGCGGTCCTGCTGATCTCGTTCGTGGTCGACATCTTCCGCGACAAGAAGGAGAAGGCCGCGGCCGCCGAGGCGGGCCCGGAACCGGCGTTCGACCCGATGGCGGGCGGATTCCCGGTGCCGCCGCTGCCCGGACAGACCCTGCCGCCCGTGCCGCGGCGCAGGCCGCGCCGCGAGCGGGAGCTCGTTGTCAGTGGTGGCGTGGATACTCAGAGTGACGGAAATCCGAGTGACGGAAAGGAGGCCGACGGTGTCTGAACTGCCTGATTCGCCGGGGTCCAAGAGGCCGGCGGAGTCCACCGGGCCGACGGGGTCGACGGCGTCCTCGCAGTCCTCCCAGTCCTCGGAGGACAAGTTCCTGAATCCGGTGGCCGGCTTCGGCGTGACCTTCAAGGCCATGTTCAAGAAGCGGCTCACCGAGCAGTATCCGGAGACGCCGAAGGTGACGGCGCCCCGCTTCCACGGCCGCCACCAGCTCAACCGCCATCCGGACGGCCTGGAGAAGTGCGTCGGCTGCGAGCTGTGCGCCTGGGCCTGTCCGGCGGACGCGATCTACGTGGAGGGCGCGGACAACACCGAGGAGGAGCGCTACTCCCCGGGCGAGCGCTACGGCCGCGTCTACCAGATCAACTACGCGCGCTGCATCCTCTGCGGACTGTGCATCGAGGCGTGCCCGACCAGGGCGCTCACGATGACCAATGAGTTCGAGCTCGCCAACACCACCCGCGAGAGCCTCATCTACACCAAGGACGAGCTGCTCGCGGGCCTGGAGGAAGGCATGGTCGACAGCCCGCACGCGATCTTCCCCGGCATGGACGAACAGGACTACTACCGGGGCCTGGTCACCGAGGCCGCCCCCGGTACGGAGCGCCAGCTCGCCGTCTCCAAGGGTGAGAAGCCGTCCGACGAGGCCGGCGAGAGCAACGGCGCCACGCAGGAGGTGGACGCATGACCGGCCTGGCCGCAGCGGCCTCACAGACCTCGACCGGCGAGGCCTTCCAGTTCTGGGTGCTCGGCACGGTCGCCGTGATCGGCGCCCTGTCCACCGTGCTGATGAAGAGGGCCGTGCACAGCGCGCTGAGCCTCGCCGGGACGATGATCATCCTGGCGGTGTTCTACCTCGCCAACGGCGCCTACTTCCTCGGCATCGTGCAGATCGTCGTCTACACCGGCGCGATCATGATGCTGTTCCTCTTCGTGGTCATGCTCGTCGGCGTCACGGCGGCGGACTCGCTGAAGGAGACCATCAAGGGCCAGCGCTGGCTGGCCGCCGGATGCGGCGTCGGCTTCGGCATCCTGCTGATCGCCGGAATCGGCAACGCCTCGCTGACGAGTTTCAACGGCCTGGGCACCGCCAACGCCGTGCACGGCGGAAACGTGGAGGGGCTGGCCAGCCTCATCTTCACCAAGTACGTCTTCGCCTTCGAGATCACCGGCGCCCTGCTGATCACCGCGACCGTCGGCGCGATGGTGCTCACGCACCGCGAGCGCACCGAACGGGCCAAGACCCAGCGGGAGATGTCCGAGGAGCGCGTGCGCGGACAGCACCTCCCGCCGCTGCCCGCCCCCGGCGTCTACGCCCGGCACAACGCGGTGGACATCGCGGGCCTGCTCCCCGACGGCACCCCGTCCGAACTCACCGTCATGCAGACGCTGCGCAAGCGCGGCCAGATGCGCGACGTGTCCCACGAATCACTGGCCGGCCTCAAGGCACTGGAGCAGCGCTCCGGTGAGCGGCTCGGCCGGGACACCGAAGAAGAGGAGGTCGCCAAGTGAATCCGGTCAACTACCTCTATCTCGCCGCCCTGCTGTTCACCATCGGCGCGGCCGGGGTGCTGATCCGGCGGAACGCGATCGTGGTGTTCATGTGCGTGGAGCTGATGCTCAACGCCTGCAACCTCGCGTTCGTCACCTTCTCCCGTATGCACGGCAACCTCGACGGCCAGATCATCGCTTTCTTCACGATGGTCGTCGCTGCCGCGGAGGTCGTGGTCGGGCTCGCGATCATCGTGTCGTTGTTCCGTTCCCGCCACTCGGCCTCGGTCGACGACGCCAGCCTGATGAAGCTGTAAGGGGCGCTTGAACTGTGGAGAACCTGATTGCGCTGCTTGTCGCGGCGCCCCTGCTCGGAGCGGCGGTGCTGCTGTGCGGCGGCCGGCGCCTCGACCGTGCCGGGCACTGGCTCGGCACCGTGCTCGCCGCCGCCTCGTTCGTCGTCGCCGTGGTGCTCTTCACCGACATGCTCGGCAAGGGCGCCGAGGACCGGGCGCTGCACCAGAAGCTGTTCAGCTGGATTCCGGTCGAGGGCTTCCAGGCCGATGTGGCCTTCCAGCTCGACCAGCTGTCGATGACCTTCGTCCTGCTGATCACCGGTGTGGGCACGCTGATCCACATCTACTCGATCGGCTACATGGAGCACGACGAGCGCCGGCGCCGCTTCTTCGGCTATCTGAACCTGTTCCTCGCGGCGATGCTGATCCTGGTCATCGCCGACAACTACCTGCTGCTGTACGTCGGGTGGGAGGGCGTCGGTCTGGCGTCGTACCTGCTCATCGGCTTCTGGCAGCACAAGCCCAGCGCGGCCACCGCCGCCAAGAAGGCGTTCCTGGTCAACCGCGTCGGCGACATGGGCCTGTCGATCGCGATCATGCTGATGTTCACCACGTTCGGCACGTTCGCCTTCGGCCCCGTCCTGGAGGCGACCGGCCAGACGAGCGAGGGCAAGCTGACGGCGATCGGCCTGATGCTGCTGCTGGCCGCCTGCGGCAAGTCCGCCCAGGTGCCGTTGCAGTCCTGGCTCGGTGACGCGATGGAGGGCCCGACCCCGGTCTCGGCCCTGATCCACGCCGCCACCATGGTCACCGCCGGTGTCTACCTCATCGTCCGCTCGGGCGCGATCTTCAACGCCGCCCCCGACGCCCAGCTGGTCGTCGTGGTCGTCGGCGCGGTCACGCTGATCTTCGGTGCGATCGTCGGTTGCGCGAAGGACGACATCAAGAAGGCCCTCGCCGGCTCCACGATGTCGCAGATCGGCTACATGATCCTGGCCGCCGGGCTCGGCCCCATCGGCTACGTCTTCGCGATCATGCACCTGGTGACGCACGGCTTCTTCAAGGCGGGGCTCTTCCTCGGCGCCGGTTCGGTCATGCACGGCATGAACGACGAGGTCGACATGCGGAAGTTCGGCGGCCTCCGGAAGTACATGCCGGTCACCTTCGTCACCTTCGGGCTCGGCTACCTCGCGATCATCGGCTTCCCCGGTCTGTCCGGCTTCTTCTCCAAGGACAAGATCATCGAGGCGGCCTTCGCCAAGGGCGGCACCGAGGGCTGGATCCTCGGCGCCGTGACGCTGCTGGGCGCCGCGATCACCGCGTTCTACATGACGCGAGTGATGCTGCTGACGTTCTTCGGCGAGAAGCGCTGGCAGCCCGACGGGGAGGGCCACGAGCCCCACCCGCACGAGTCCCCGAAGTCCATGACCATCCCCATGATCGTCCTGGCCTTCGGTTCGGTCTTCGCGGGCGGCTTCTTCTCCATCGGCGACCGCTTCCTGCACTGGCTGGAGCCCGTCACCGGCCACGACCACGGGGACGCCCCGGTCGGCGCGGCCACCGTCACGGCCGCCACCATGGTGGTGCTCGTCGTCGGTGTCGCCATCGCCTGGGTGATGTACGGCCGCAAGCCGGTGCCCGTGGTCGCCCCGCGCGGCTCGCTGCTCACCCGGGCCGCGCGCCGTGATCTCCTCCAGGACGACTTCAACCACGTGGTCCTGGTCCGCGGCGGCGAGCACCTGACCCGCTCCCTGGTCTACGTCGACCACACCCTGGTCGACGGCGTCGTCAACGGCACGGCCGCCTCGATGGGCGGGCTCTCCGGCCGACTGCGCAAACTGCAGAACGGCTACGCCCGCTCCTACGCGGTCTCGATGTTCGGCGGTACGGCGGTTCTCATCGCCGCGACCCTGCTGATGAGGGCGGTCTGATCACATGTCCTTTCCCCTCCTGACAGCGACGGCGGCGCTCCCGGCCATCGGCGCGATCGCCACCGCCGCGGTCCCGGCGGCCAGGCGCACCACCGCCAAATGGCTGGCGCTGGTCTTCTCGCTGGCCACGCTCGTGCTCGCGGGCATCGCGCTCGCCCGCTTCGAGCCCGGCGGCGACCGCTTCCAGCTCACCGAATCGCACGCCTGGATCAAGGACTTCGGCGTGCGCTACGAGCTGGGCGTGGACGGCATCGGGGTGGCGCTCATGGCGCTCACCGCGCTGCTGATCCCCTTCGTCATCCTGGCCGGCTGGCACGACGCCGATCCCCTGGAGACACAGTCCTCCCGCTGGCGCCCCACCCAGGGCTTCTTCGCGCTGATCCTGATGGTCGAAGCGATGGTGATCCTCTCCTTCGAGGCCACCGATGTCTTCCTCTTCTACATCCTGTTCGAAGCCATGCTCATCCCGATGTACTTCCTCATCGGCGGCTTCGGGGACCGGGCCCACGCCGGGAGCGACGAGAACGCGGCGGCACAACGCTCGTACGCCGCGGTCAAGTTCCTCCTCTACAACCTGGTCGGCGGCCTCATCATGCTGGCCGCGGTCATCGGGCTCTACGTGGTCGCGGGCTCGTTCTCGCTCTCCGAGATCGCCGAGGCCCGCGCCAACGGCTCGTTCACCATGGCGACCAGCACCGAGCGGTGGCTGTTCCTCGGGTTCTTCTTCGCCTTCGCGGTGAAGGCCCCGCTGTGGCCGCTGCACACCTGGCTGCCCAACGCCATGGGCGAGGCGACCTCCCCGGTCGCCGTGCTGCTCACCGCCGTCGTCGACAAGGTCGGCACCTTCGCGATGCTCCGCTTCTGCCTCCAGCTCTTCCCGGAGGCCAGCAAGTGGGCGACGCCGGTGATCCTGGTCCTGGCGCTGATCAGCATCGTCTACGGGGCACTGCTCGCGGTCGGCCAGCGCGACATCAAGCGGCTGATCGCCTACGCGTCCATCTCGCACTTCGGCTTCATCGTGCTGGGCATCTTCGCGATGACCAGCCAGGGCCAGTCGGGCGCGACGCTGTACATGGTCAACCACGGCATCTCGACGGCCGCGCTGATGCTGGTGGCGGGCTTCCTGATCACCCGGCGCGGCTCGCGGCTCATCTCCGACTACGGCGGAGTGCAGAAGGTGGCCCCGGTCCTGGCCGGCACCTTCCTGATCGGCGGCCTGGCCACGCTGTCGCTGCCGGGGCTCGCCCCGTTCGTCAGCGAGTTCCTGGTCCTGGTCGGCGCGTTCGCCGCGTATCCGGTGGTCGGCATCATCGCCACCACCGGCATCGTGCTCGCCGCGATCTACGTCCTGGTCCTCTACCAGCGGACCATGACCGGGCCGGTCAAGGCGGAGGTGCAGGGCATGGCGGACCTCAAGGTCCGTGAGCTCGCGGTGGTCGTCCCGCTGATCGCGCTCCTGCTCTTCCTGGGTGTCTACCCGAAGCCGCTGACGGACATCGTCAATCCGGCGGTGCGGCACACCATGTCGGACGTACAGAAGAAGGACCCCCAGCCCGAGGTGGAGGCCGCCAAGTGAGCGCAACAGCTGTCCACAGTC
The DNA here is from genome assembly GCF_000373645.1 of Streptomyces sp. ATexAB-D23. GTDB lineage: Bacteria > Actinomycetota > Actinomycetes > Streptomycetales > Streptomycetaceae > Streptomyces > Streptomyces castrisilvae. The sequence goes on from NZ_KB892021.1 coordinate 63,761, forward strand.
TGTGGACGACGGCGGGCGGGGTGACGACTGCCGCCCCGGACGAGAAGTTCAACGCCCCGGTCATCGAGTACACCCAGCTGACCCCGGTCCTGATCGTGATCGGCGTCGCCGTCCTCGGCGTGCTCGTCGAGGCCTTCGTGCCGCGCCGGGCCCGCTACTACACACAGGTCTTCCTGACCGTCGTCGCCCTGGTCGCCGCGTTCGCCGCGGTGGTCGGCCTGGCGGCCGGCGGATACGGGACGACCAAGGCGCACATCGCCGCGATGGGCGCCATCGCCGTCGACGGACCGGCCCTGTTCCTCCAGGGAGTCATCCTGCTGACGTCCCTGGTCGCGGTCTTCACCTTCGCGGAACGGCGGCTCGACCCGGAGTCGCACGGGAACAGGGTGGACTCCTTCGCGGCGCAGGCCGCGTCCGTGCCCGGCAGCGACAGCGAGAAGGCCGCGGTCCGGGCCGGCTTCACCACCACCGAGGTCTTCCCGCTCGTCCTGTTCTCGGTGGCCGGCATGCTGGTCTTCCCGGCGGCCAACGACCTGCTGACGCTGTTCGTGGCCCTGGAGGTCTTCTCCCTCCCGCTCTACCTCCTGTGCGCCGTCGCCCGCCGCAAGCGGCTGATGTCGCAGGAGGCCGCGGTGAAGTACTTCCTGCTCGGCGCGTTCTCCTCGGCGTTCCTGCTCTTCGGGATCGCCCTCCTCTACGGGTACGCGGGCTCCGTCTCGTACGCCCAGATCGCGACCGTGGTCGACGGCTCCATCCAGAAGATCGACCCGGCGCTCGCCGACACCATGGGCAACGACGCGCTGCTGCTCATCGGCGGCGCGATGATCCTGACCGGCCTGCTCTTCAAGGTCGGCGCCGTCCCGTTCCACATGTGGACCCCGGACGTCTACCAGGGCGCCCCGACCCCGGTCACCGGCTTCATGGCCGCGGCCACCAAGGTCGCCGCGTTCGGCGCGCTGCTGCGCCTGCTGTACGTGGTGCTGCCGGGCCTCACCTGGGACCTGCGGCCGGTCATGTGGGGCATCGCGATCGTCACGATGGTGGGCGGCGCGATCGTCGCGATCACCCAGACCGACATCAAGCGGCTGCTGGCCTACTCCTCGATCGCGCACGCCGGGTTCATCCTGGCCGGTGTCATCGCGGCCACCCCCGAGGGCATCTCGTCCGTCCTCTTCTACCTCGGCACGTACTCCTTCGTGACGGTCGGCGCCTTCGCCGTCGTCACGCTGGTGCGGGACGCGGGCGGCGAGGCGACGCACCTGTCGAAGTGGGCGGGGCTCGGCCGGCGCTCGCCGCTGGTCGCCGCGGTCTTCGCGGTGTTCCTGCTGGCCTTCGCCGGTATTCCGCTCACCTCGGGCTTCTCCGGGAAGTTCGCCGTGTTCAAGGCGGCGGCGGACGGCGGCGCGGGCGGTCTGGTCGTGGTCGGTGTGATCTCCTCGGCGATCGCCGCGTTCTTCTACATCCGGGTCATCGTGCTGATGTTCTTCAGCGAGCCGAAGGCGGACGGCCCCACGGTCGCCGTCCCGTCCCCGCTGACGATGACCACGATCGCCGTCGGCGTGGCCGTCACCGTGGTGCTGGGCCTGGCCCCGCAGTACTTCCTGGACCTGGCGAGCCAGGCCGGGGTGTTCGTGAGGTAGCCGGAAGCTGTTGCCGGACGCCGCCGGACGGGCTTGACTTCCAAGCCCGTCCGGCGTTGTCGTAGGCGGCGCCTATCGTGGCAGGGGAGAGCGCTGGGACGCAGCGGGACCGGTACGGGGGACAGAGCGATGAGCGGGACGGGCGTGACGGGCATGACCACGGATGTGACCACGGGCGGGGCCGCCGGGGCGACCGAGAGCGAGGCGCGGCGGACCCTGCACCGCGTCTTCGGGTACGAGGCGTTCCGCGGCGAGCAGGAAGCGGTCGTCGACCATGTGGTGGCCGGCGGGGACGCCGTCGTGCTCATGCCGACCGGTGGCGGCAAGTCCCTCTGCTACCAGATCCCGGCCCTGGTCAGGCGGGGCACCGGCATCGTGATCTCCCCGCTGATCGCCCTCATGCAGGACCAGGTGGACGCCCTGCGCGCGCTCGGTGTGCGGGCCGGCTTCATCAACTCCACGCAGGACTTCGACGAGCGCCGCTCGATGGAGGCCCAGTTCGTCGCCGGTGAGCTGGACCTGCTCTACCTGGCCCCGGAGCGGCTGCGGCTGGACGCCACGCTGGCCCTGCTCTCCCGGGGCGAGGTCTCCGTCTTCGCCATTGACGAGGCGCACTGCGTCGCCCAGTGGGGCCACGACTTCCGCCCCGACTACCTCGCCCTGTCGGTGCTCGGCGAGCGCTGGCCCGACGTGCCGCGCATCGCCCTGACGGCCACCGCGACCGATGCCACGCACCGCGAGATCACCCAGCGCCTGGGCATGCCCGACGCCAGGCACTTCGTGGCCAGCTTCGACCGGCCCAACATCCAGTACCGCATCGTGGGCAAGGCCGACCCGAAGAAGCAGCTGCTCTCCTTCCTCAAGGAGGAGCACGCCGGGGACGCGGGCATCGTCTACTGCCTCTCCCGCGCCTCCACGGAGAAGACCGCCGAGTACCTCTGCCGCAACGGCATCGAGGCCGTCCCGTACCACGCGGGGCTCGACGCGGGGACCCGCGCGGTCCACCAGTCCCGCTTCCTGCGCGAGGAGGGCCTCGTCGTCGTCGCGACGATCGCCTTCGGCATGGGCATCGACAAGCCGGACGTCCGCTTCGTCGCCCACCTGGACCTGCCGAAGTCCGTCGAGGGCTACTACCAGGAGACCGGCCGGGCGGGCCGCGACGGAGCCCCGTCCACGGCCTGGATGGCGTACGGCCTCCAGGACGTCGTCCAGCAGCGCAAGCTCATCCAGGGCGGCGAGGGCGACGAGTCCTTCCGCCGCCGGGCCGCCTCCCACCTGGACTCCATGCTGGCCCTGTGCGAGACCGCCCAGTGCCGCCGCGCCCAGCTGCTCACCTACTTCGGCCAGGAGCCCGCCGCCGCCTCCTGCGGCAACTGCGATACGTGCCTGACCCCGCCCGAGACCTGGGACGGCACGGTGGTCTCGCAGAAGCTGCTGTCCACGGTCGTACGGCTGAAGCGGGAGCGCGGGCAGAAGTTCGGCGCCGGCCAGATCATCGACATCCTGCTCGGCCGCCGCACGGCCAAGGTCATCCAGTTCGACCATGACCAGCTCTCGGTCTTCGGCATCGGCGACGAGCTGGCCGAGGCGGAGTGGCGCGGCGTCGTGCGCCAGCTCCTCGCCCAGGGCCTGCTGGCCGTCGAGGGCGAGTACGGCACGCTGGTCCTGACCGAGGAGAGCGGAGCCGTCCTCGGCCGGGAGCGCGAGGTGCAGCTGCGCAAGGAGCCGAAGAAGCCGACGGCCTCCCGCTCGTCGTCGCGGGGCGAGCGCAAGGGCAAGGCGGCCGTGGCCGCCGACCTCCCCGAGACCGCCGTCCAGGTCTTCGAGGCCCTGCGCGCCTGGCGCGCCGCCCAGGCCAAGGAGCTGGGCCTCCCGGCGTATGTGATCTTCCACGACGCGACCCTGCGCGAGATCGCGACGGTCCGCCCGGCGACGCTCGGCGAGCTGGGCGGGATCAGCGGCCTGGGCGAGAAGAAGCTCGCGACGTACGGGGAGGGCGTGCTGGAGGTGCTGGCCGAACTGCCGGCCCCGGTGGAGACCGAGGCCCCGGCGGAGACCGAGGCCCCGGAGGCCGCGACCCCGGCCTCCGCACCCCCGGCCTCCGCGCCCCCGGCCTCCGCGACCCAGACCCCCGCAGCCCCGGCCCGGGTGCCCGCCCCGGCGCCGTCCCGTGCCCCGGCGCCGTCCCGCGCCTCCGTCAGGGCGACCGCTCCGGCCCCCGCCCCCGCCGACGACTCCGAGTTCGGCTGGGACGAGGAGCCGCCGGAGTGGGAGTGAGCCCGGCGGCCTCCCCGTGCGGGCAGCGCCTCACGCCCCGCTGACCGCCCCCGCCCCGTCCGCGTCGGGCCCGGAAACGCTCCGGCCCCGACGCGCCCCGCCCCGCCCCGCCCGGGGCGCGGCCGGGCCGTCGGGGTCAGGCCGTCAGGGTCGGGCCGTCGGGGTGATGCGGCCGGTGACCTCGCCGAGGCCGACGCGGGTGCCGTCCGGGCCGGGGGCCCAGGCGGTGATGGTCACCGTGTCGCCGTCCTCCAGGAACGTCCGCTTGCCCTCGGGCAGCTCCAGCGGGTCGCGGCCGTTCCAGGTGAGTTCGAGCAGGGAGCCGCGCTGGGCCGGTTCGGCGCCGCTGATGGTGCCGGAGCCGTAGAGGTCGCCGGTGCGCAGCGAGGCGCCGTTGACCGTCATCTGCGCGAGCTGCTGGGCGGCCGTCCAGTACATCGTGGAGAACGGGGGCTCCGCGACGACCTGGCCGTTGATCGCGACGGAGAGCCGCAGGTCGTAGCCGCCGGGCTCGTCCTCCTCGGCGTCGTCCAGGTAGGGCAGCAGCGGGAAGTCGCGGGCGGGCGGGGCGGTCCGGGCGGCGTCCAGGGCCTCCAGCGGGGTCACCCACGCCGAGACGGAGGTGGCGAAGGACTTGCCGAGGAAGGGGCCGAGCGGGACGTACTCCCAGGCCTGGATGTCGCGCGCCGACCAGTCGTTGAGCAGGGACAGGCCGAAGACGTGCTCGCGGAAGTCGGCCAGCGGCACGGGCCTGCCGTGCTCGGACGGGGTGCCGACGACGAAGCCGACCTCGGCCTCGATGTCGAGCTTGACGGACGGGCCGAAGACGGGCGCCGGGTCGGCGGGGGCCTTGCGCTGGCCCGCCGGGCGCACCACGTCCGTGCCGGAGACGACGACGGTGCCGGCCCGGCCGTGGTAACCGATCGGCAGGTGCTTCCAGTTGGGGGTGAGCGCGTCGCCGTCGGGGCGGAAGATCCGGCCGACGTTGGTGGCGTGGTGCTCGCTGGCGTAGAAGTCCACGTAGTCCGCGACCCGGTACGGCAGGTGCATGGTCACCGTGTCCAGGGGATGCAGGAGCGGCTCTATGTCGGCGCGGTGGGCGGGGACCGTCACCCAGGCGGTCAGCGCGCGGCGCACATCGCGCCAGGCGGTGCGGCCGGCCGCGAGCAGGGCCGTCAGGTCCGGCTGGGCCAGCAGTTGGGCGTACGGCGAACCGAGGGCGAGCGCGGCGGCCCCGGCGTCCAGGACGTGGTCGCCGATGCGGACACCGACGCGTCGCTCCCCGGCCCGGTCGGGGGTGGAGAACACGCCGTAGGGCAGGTTGTGCGGGCCGAAGGGATCGCCCTCGGCCAGATCGAGCGGGCTGCTCTGCTCGGGCATCTGTTGCTGCCTCGCTTTCCAGGTCGCTTGGGAGACACGTTACGTCGGGCACACCACCCGGCGGCAGTGCCCCAGCCCTCCCCGATGCCTCGGAAAGTGCGGCTGCCCGCCCGCCCTAACCTGCGGTTCTGGGGATGCTCTTCTCCCAGGTCCGGTGGAAGACGACCTCGCCGCCCTCGGTGCAGACGACCTCGTTGACGGTGTGGAAGTCGTCCGCGTCGGCGGTGATCTCCGAGCGGGTGTCGATCTGCACGTCCCACGCCATCTCCGGCCGGTGCAGCCGGATCGTCCAGTCGGACCGGGTGCGCGCGGAGAGCGGGTCGGCCTCCTGGATCGTGTACGTCTCCACCGCTTCCTCGGTGAACTCCAGCCCGTCGGGGTAGACGCGCGTGCCGCCGTAGCGCGGGTCGACCTCCATCCGCCACTGGCCCTTGGCGACATCGCGGACGATCAGCCGTTCGGGGCGTGGCGGGTCGAGAGTTTCGGGGAAGACGACGCCGAGCGGCTCGGACTGTTCGGGCTCCTCGAAGCGGATCGCCGGGTCCTCGGTGTGCCGCCGCACCGGCAGCTCCACCAGGCTGTCGTCGGCCTCCAGGGTGAAACCGGCCGAGCCGGCCTGCGGCCAGATCCACGGCCAGTACGAGGAGGAGAGGGCGAGTCTGATGCGGTGGCCGGGCGGGAAGGTGTGGCCGATGCCGTTCAGTTCGAAGGTGACGTCCTCGGTGGCCCCGGCCGGCCAGTCGTCGGTGCGGTCGCGGCCGTTGCGGGCGGCGAGGTTGAGGGCGCCGCGCGTGACGAGGGTGGAGGAGCCGTCGGGGGCGACGTCGCAGAGCCGGGCGATGGCCTGGCCGCGCGGTACGTCCATCCGGATGCGCAGCTTCACCCGGGGACGGCCCAGGATCTCGATCGGCGCGTCGGCGACCGGGAATTCGAAGCAGAGCGACTTGGCGTCCTCGTCCCGCTGGTCCGGCGGCAGGTCGGCGTCGTTGCCGAAGGGGAAGAACCGGCCCGCGTCGAGCCCGGTCTGCTGCGGCGAGTGGACGATCTGCGGCCCGCCCTGGAGGGCGTACGCCACCGGGGTGACGTCCTGCGACGGCCAGCTGGTCTCCCCGACCCAGCGGCCGGGCAGCGTCTCGTAGACCGTGGCGGGCCGGTGCGACTCGCTGATCCAGGACCGCAGCAGCGGCTCCGCCATGACGCCGGTGTCCTCGTCCTTCAGGTGCTGGTCCCACCAGCGCAGCGTCTCCTGGAGGAAGCCGATCGCGGGTCCCGGCGGCAGCCCCCGGTCGGGGTACTGGTGCGACCAGGGGCCGATGATCCCGCGCACCTTCGCCGGGTCCAGGTGCTCGACGAGCCTGAGGACGGTGTCGCGGTACGGGTCGTGCCAGCCGCCGACCGCCAGGACACTGGCCTTGATCGCGGAGTAGTCCTCGCAGACGCTGCCGTGCTTCCAGTAGGCGTCGCGGGTCTGGTGCGAGAGCCAGGTGTGGATGAAGGGGTCGACGGCCTCCAGCCGGTCCAGCCACATCCGGCGCCAGTCGTCGCCGACGTCCGCCGGGTCCGGCGGCCGGCAGACGAAGGCCAGCATGGTCGCCGCCCAGGCGTGCATGTCCACGGCGAGGACCGAGCCGCCCATGTAGTGGACGTCGTTGTCGTAGCGGTCGTCGGCCGAGCACACCGTGACGATCGCCTTCAGCGGCTCCGGGGCGAGCGCGGCGATCTGGAGCGAGTTGAAGCCGCCCCAGGAGATCCCGAACATGCCGACCCGGCCCGAGCACCACTCCTGCTGGGCCAGCCAGTGGATGACGGCGACCCCGTCGGCCAGCTCCTGCGCGTCGTACTCGTCCCCCGGCATGCCCTCGCTGTTGCCGTGGCCGCGCACGTCGACCCGGACCGAGGCGTAGCCGTGGCCCGCGTACCAGGGGTGGCGCTGCCAGTCGCGCGGCGCGGTCCAGTCGCTCAGCCGGTAGGGCAGGTACTCCAGGAGCGCGGGGACGGGTTCGTCCGTGACCGGCCGCCAGATCCGGGCGTACAGCTCGGTGCTGTCCGGCAGCGGGATGTAGAGGTCCTCGCGGGTCGTCTCGTACGGGAACGCGGTCTGGATGTGCATGGGCGTACCTCAGTGGACGGGGTGCATGGTGCGCTTGAGCCAGGGGGCGGCGGCGATGACGGCCACACCGGCCGCCACCGCGACAGCGCCATTGACACCGAAGTAGGCGGGGTTGGACACCTCGCCGTACAGCTTCACGATCTGGGCCTGGATGCCGTTGGCGAGGGCCAGTGAGAGGAACCAGAGCGCCATGGTCTGGCTGGAGAACGCCCTGGGGGCGAGCTTGGTGGTCGCGGACATCCCGGAGGTCTCCAGCAGGATGTCGCCGAGCCCGAGCAGCAGGTAGGAGCCGACGATCCACCAGGCGGCCATCTTGTACGTGTCGCCCGAGTGGCCGGAGGTGGGCAGGACCATCAGCAGGAACGAGAGGCCGCCGAGGACCACCCCGATGGCGATCTTGTTGGACGCGTGCGGCTGGCGAGGCCCCATCTTCGCCCAGACGGCCGCGACCACCGGGGCGAGCGCCACCTCGAAGGCGCCGAGCGCCGATGCGTACCAGCTGGCCGGGAAGTGGAAGCCGAAGACCTCCGTACGGGCGTTGGTCGACGCGAGCAGCATCATGGTCGAGTACGCCTGGAAGAGGATGAAGTTGAAGACGACGGAGGCCAGGAACAGCACCACGTACGGGCGCAGCCTGCCGCGTTCCTCGGCGGTGACGCGGGGGCTGCGGAACATCACCACGAAGTAGACGACCGGGGCGATCACCGAGATGAGGGTGAGCACGTCCACGAACCGGTCCATGGTCAGCCAGCCGGCCAGGGCCAGCCCGGTGGCCGCCGCGGCGACCACCACGGCCCCGCCGACGATGAGCAGGACCGCGCGGCGCATGGGTGCGGGGGCCAGCGCGTATTCGGCGGCGTGCTTTCGCCCGGCCAGGTGACGTCGGCCCGCCACGTACTGGATGAGGCCGAGCGTCATGCCGAACGCGGCGGCCGAGAAGCCCCAGTGCCAGCTCGCGTGGTCACCCAGCCAGCCGGTGATCAGCGGGCCGAGGAACGCGCCGATGTTGATGCCCATGTAGTAGAGGGCGAAGCCCGCGTCCCGGCGCTCGTCCTCGGTCCGGTAGAGCTTGCCGACCATCGTGGCCACATTGGGCTTGAGCAGCCCCGTACCGGCACTGATCAGGCCGAGGCCCACCCAGGTCATGGCATCCGTGGGCACCGCCATGGCGTAGTGCCCGCAGGCGATGAGGATGCCGCCGTACAGGACGGCCCGGTACGAGCCGAGGATGCGGTCGGCGAGCCAGCCCCCGGCCACCGACACCAGATAGACGAGCGTGCCGTACGCGGCTGAGACGGAGGCGGCGGTCCCGGGCTCCATGCCCATGCCGCCGTGCGCGACCGTGTCCGCGAAATAGAGGACCAGGATCGCCTGCATGCCGAGGAACGAGAACCGCTCCCACACCTCCAGGCCGGACAGGGTCATCAGACCCCGGGGCTGGCCGAAAAAGGCATGGTCGTCAGCCGGGGGCGGCTGCTCCGGTTCGGTCTCTGCGGCTGCGTGGGACAAAGCGGCAACTCCTGATCGTATGAGCTGATCCCGAACATACCGGCGGTGGCGGGAAGGCGCCCACGGTGATCCAAAGGGGACCGGATACGCTGACTTGAGTGATGACAACGACACATCGACATTCCGTGTGATCGTCAGCAGACAGGAGATCCCCTCGTGACCGTCGTCGGGCCGTTCGGACTGAGCGTGCGGGACCAGGCTCTTGAGGCCGGTGTCCAGGCCGGTTTGGCTGCTGTCGAGTCGGGCCTGCTCGATGCCACCAAGAGCGACGTGCCCTTCATCACGGAAGCCGCCCAGCACCTGGTGCGGGCGGGCGGCAAGAGGTTCCGGCCGCTGCTGGCGATGCTGGCCGCCCAGTTCGGGGACTCCGAGGCCCCGGGCGTGGTGCCCGCCGCCGTGGTCGTGGAGCTGACCCACCTCGCGACGCTGTACCACGACGACGTCATGGACGAGGCCGATGTGCGGCGCGGGGTCCCCAGCGCCAATTCCCGCTGGGGCAACTCGGTCGCCGTGCTGACCGGCGACTTCCTCTTCGCGCGCGCGTCGCACATCCTGGCCGACCTCGGCCCGGAGGCCGTCCGCATCCAGGCGGAGGCGTTCGAGCGCCTGGTCACCGGCCAGATCCTGGAGACGGCAGGACCGCGCGACGGCCGCGACCCCGTCGAGCACTACCTCGAAGTGATGCGCGGCAAGACCGGCTCGCTGATCGCCGTCGCCTGCCGGTTCGGCGCGATGATGTCCGGTGCGGGCGAGCCCACGACCGACATCCTCACCCAGTACGGTGAACGGCTCGGCGTGGCCTTCCAGCTCGCCGACGACGTCCTCGACATCGCGTCCGACTCCCACGAGTCCGGCAAGACCCCCGGCACGGACCTGCTGGAGGGCATCCCGACCCTCCCCGTCCTCCACCTCAGGGCGCAGGCCGAGGCCGACGGCAAGCCGGACGATCTGGCCCTGGTCGAACTGCTCGACGGCGACCTCGGCGACCCGGACACGCTCGCCGAGGCGCTGCGCCTGCTGCGCGCCCACCCGGCACTCGCCCAGGCCCGGCGCGACACCGTCCGGTACGCCCAGGAGGCGCGGGCAACGCTGAAGCCGCTGCCCGAGTGCTACGCCAAGCTCGCGCTCGAAGAGATGTGCGACGCGGTGGTCCACCGCGCGGGCTGATCGGGCCCCTGGCCCAACCCCTACTGGTCGGCGGAGAAATGGCGCCCCGGGGTCATACCGAAGAGGTACGCGCAGTTGCTCCCGGGGGTTGACGCCTGTGGCCGCCCGATTTGGTCAGATGGAGAACAACCACTCCTGACCAAAACGGGTGAGAATGGCGGCACGGAGTGGACGAGTGCATCCCGACGGAAGCCGCCGACCACGGAGGTAGGGCACACATGGCACCGAACGACAGCGCGGAGACCAACGGCACGGCCGCTCGGGGGAGCGCCGGCCGCCGCAAGGCGGCGCGCTACATCGTCCCCGTAGCGGTGGCGGGGGTGGCGGCCGCGACGATCGGCCTGGTCCCGGCGCTCGCCAGCTCGGGCGACCCCGATCTGCCGAAGATCACCGCCCAGGAACTCATCGAGAAGATCGCCGCGTCGGACACGCAGCAGCTCTCCGGCACGGTGAAGATCAGCACGGACCTCGGCATCCCGTCCCTGGGCGGCCTGGCCGGCTCCCTGATCCCGGACACGGGCGGCAAGGACGGCTCCGGCGCCGACCCGCAGGCCAAGCTCACCGAGCTGGTCTCCGGCACGCACACCCTGCGGGTCGCCGTGGACGGCCCCGACAAGCAGCGCCTCGCCATCCTGGACAAGGCGTCCGAGTACAGCCTGATCCACAACGGCGACGAGGTCTGGGCGTACGACAGCGCGTCCAACGAGGCGTACCACGCCGACGCCGAGGGCAAGCAGGGCGAGTCCGCCCACGACAAGTCCGCCCGGGGCGAGGACCAGGCCCTCCCCGACGGCATGCCCACCACCCCGAAGGCCCTGGCCGAGCAGGCGCTGAAGGCCGCCGACGGCAACACGTCCGTCACGGTCGACGGCACCGCCCGGGTCGCCGGACGCGACGCGTACCGCCTGGTCCTCAAGCCCGAGCAGAGCGGCTCCACGATCGGCTCCATCACCGTCGCCGTGGACGCGGAGAACGGCGTCCCGCTCAAGTTCACGCTCCAGCCCAGCAGCGGCGGCAAGGCGGCGGTCGACGCCGGGTTCACCTCGGTGGACTTCGCGAAGCCCGCCGCCTCCTCGTTCACCTTCACCCCGCCCAAGGGCGCGAAGGTCACCGAGGCCGACGAGGCGGAGCGGGCCGCGGGCCACGAGAAGGAGGCCCACAAGGCGATCGAGGAGGCCAAGGGCGACCTGGGCGCCTTCGAGGGGCTCAACGTGATCGGCGAGGGCTGGAACAGCATCGCCGAGATCAAGACCCCCGGCGGCGCGGCCCTTCCCTCCGAGGCGTCCGACGAGCTGCCGGCCGAGGCCCAGCAGTTCATGGACGCGCTCGGCGACAAGGTCACCGGCAAGTTCGGCTCGGGCACGGTCTTCAAGACCCGCCTGGTGAACGCCCTGATGACGGACGACGGCCGGGTCTACGTGGGCGCGGTCACCAAGGACGCGCTGGTCGAGGCCGCGAACAACGCGGGCTGACACCACGCCGTACCTCACCCGCCCCGCCGTGCGCGCCCTGCGCGGCGGGGCGGGCGCGATGGGCGACCATCGCCCGTACGAGGCGGGGCCCGTGCCCGAGAGACCGTGACCGCCGCCGCCGTCCGCACCGCGACCGAGGGGGAGCACACATGACAGGGCCCGGCGCAGAGCCCGAGACCGAGGCGCCCACCGCGGAGCCACGGGTGCCCGAGCCGGCCGCGTCCGAGGCGCCCGGCACGGAGCCACGGGTGCCCGAGCCGGCCGTGATCGAGACGCGGGGGCTGACCAAGCGCTTCCGGGACGGTCAGCTCGCCGTGGACGGGCTCGACCTCACCGTTCCCGCCGGCAGCGTCTTCGGCTTCCTCGGGCCCAACGGCTCGGGCAAGACCACCACCATCCGCATGCTCATGGGCCTGATCGCCCCGACATCCGGCACCGCGAGCGTCCTCGGCCGTCCCATGCCGGACGCGTCGCGCACGGTGCTCCCGCAGGTCGGCGCGCTGATCGAGGGCCCCGCGCTGTACGGGTTCCTGAGCGGCCGGGACAACCTCGTGCGCTACGACCGGGCCGACCCCACCGCCGACCCGCGTACCCGCACCGCCCGCGTCGGCGACGCCCTGGAACGGGTCGGGCTCGCCCCGGCGGCCGGCAAGAAGGCCCGCGCCTACTCGCTGGGCATGAAGCAGCGCCTGGGCCTGGCCGCCGCCCTGCTCAGACCCCGCAGGCTCCTCGTCCTGGACGAGCCGACCAACGGCCTGGACCCGCAGGGCATGCGCGAGATCCGGGCCCTGGTCCGCGAACTGGCGGCGGACGGCACGACCGTATTCCTCTCCTCGCACCTCCTGGACGAGATCGAGCAGGTCTGCACGCACGCCGCGGTGATGGCCCGGGGCCGGCTCCTCACCCAGGGCCCCGTCACCGGCCTCGCCGCGGGCACCGGCGGCCGTCTCGCGGTCACCACCCCGGACCCGGCCGACGCCGCCCGCGTACTGAAGGAGCACGGGCTCACCGGCATCACGCTGGACGGCGACCGGGTACGCGCCGAGGCCCCGCCGGCCACGGCCGAACTCGCCGACCTCACGGCGGCATTGGTGCGGGAAGGCGTCCGGGTGCGCGCGTTCGGCGTCGAACGGGCGTCGCTGGAGGACGCGTTCGTGGCTCTGACGGGAGAGGGATTCGATGTCGCGGGCTGAAATGTCGCAGGCTGAAATGTCGCGGGCTGAAACCGTGGACGCGGGACGCAACCTCCTGTGGACGTTCGGCATCCTCCGCTCCGAGCTGACCACCACCCTGCGCCGCTGGCGCACGCTCGCCCTGCTCGGGGTACTGGCCGCCGTCCCCGTACTGATCGGGATCGCGGTGCGCATCGAGACGGCCGACGGCTCGTCGGCCGGTCCGGGCGGCGGGGAGGGCGGCCCGGCGTTCCTGTCCCAGGTGACCAACAACGGCCTCTTCCTGGTCTTCGCCTCCCTAGCCGCGACCCTGCCCGTCTTCCTGCCCATGGCGGTCGGCGTCATCGCGGGCGACGCCGTGGCGGGCGAGGCCAACGCGGGCACACTGCGCTACCTGCTGGTCGCCCCGGCCGGCCGGACGCGGCTGCTCCTCGCCAAGTACGCCGCCACACTGGGCTTCTGCCTGGTCGCGACGCTCGTCGTGGCCGCGTCAGCGCTGGCGGTCGGCGCGCTGCTGTTCCCGCTGGGCGAGGTCACGACGATCTCGGGAACGACGATCGGCTTCGGCGAGGGCCTGGCACGGGCGGGGCTCGTCGCGGTGTTCGTCGCCGCGTCCCTGACCGGTTTCGCGGCGCTCGGCCTCTTCGTCTCGACGCTCACCAACAGCGGGATCGCGGCCATGGCGGCGACGGTCGGGCTGCTCATCACCGTACAGATCGTGGACACCATTCCCCAGCTGAGCGGGGTCCACCCCTATCTCTTCCCGCACTACTGGCTGTCCTTCGCGGACCTGCTGCGCGAACCCGTCTACTGGGACGAGGTGCTGAAGAACCTGGAGCTCCAGGCGTTGTACGCGGCGGTGTTCGGCTCGGCGGCCTGGGCACGCTTCACGGCGAAGGACATCACCGCGTGAGACGGGAACAGCCTGATACGGGAACAGCCTGATACGGGAACGGCCTGATACGGGAACGGCCTGATACGGGAACGGCGGCCGTACCGTCGGCCGGCGAGCCGTCCCCCGATCGGCTCGTCGCGGCACGAACGGCACGAACGGTGCGAAAAGTGAGGGAACGAGCCGACACGGTACGTTCCGTTTCCGCTTGAGCATTGTTCGACTTCGGGCGACGGACTGTCAACAAGGATTGGCTCGAACAGACCTATGCTCACCGAATGAACACATCGCCGAGTTCATCGCCCAGCTCACTGCGCCGGAGCGAGAGCTCACGCAGAGCGACCCTGGACGCCGCCCTGGACCTGTGCACGGAGAGGGGCTACGGCCGGGTCACGATCGAGGCGATCGCGGCGCGGGCGGGTGTCAGCAAGAAGACGATCTACCGCTGGTGGCCGTCGAAGAGCGCGGTGCTGCTCGAAGCGTTCACGGAGATGCTGGTGACGGCGACCCCGTTCACCGACACCGGGGACATCGTCGAGGACCTGCGTACCCACATCTCGGGTGCGGTCGCCGTCCTCGCCGTACCCCCCTTCGGCCCGGCGTACGCGGGGATACTCTCCGAGGTCCACCACGACGACGAGCTGGCCGAAACGGTACGCACCCAGCTGATCGAACCCCGCTTCCAGGAGGCGGTCGACCGCCTGCGCGGCGCCCAGACCCAGGGCCAGATCCCCCCGGACGCGGACCTGCGCCTCGCGGTGGAGATGCTGTACGGCCCGGTGTACTACCGCCACGTGCTGCGCAAGCCGATGCAGGACGAGGCGGCGGTGGCGAAGCTGGTCGACCACGTACTGCGGTCGCTGGGGGCGGCGGAGGGCTGACGGGGCGGGGTGGTCAGCCGAAGACCCGCTCCAGGACGACCGCTATCCCGTCGTCCTCGTTGGACAGGGTCACCTCGTCGGCCGCCGCGCGCAGCGTGGGGTGGGCGTTGCCCATCGCGACGCCGTAGCCGCAGCTGCGGAACATCGGCAGGTCGTTGGGCATGTCACCGAAGGCGATCGACGCGCGCGGGTCCACCCCCAGCTCCTCGGCGGCCAGCGCGATCCCGGCGCCCTTGTCGACCCCGTACGGCTGGAGCTCGACGGTCCCGGGCCCGGAGTGCGTCACGGTGGCCAGGTCCCCGACGACCGCCCGAGCCTCGGCGGCCAGCGCCTCGTCACTCAGCTCCGGGTGCCGGATGAGCACCTTGATGACCGGCTCGGCCCACAGCTCGTCCCGGTGCCGGGTGCGCTGGGCGGGCAGCGTGGCGTGCGGCATCCGGTACCCGGGCTCGATCAGGGTCCGCCCATGGGCCCCGTCCTGATCGACGGCGGCGAAGACCTGCCCCACCTGCGCCTCGATCTTCCCGAGCGCCGCGTCGGCCGCCTCCGCGTCGAGCGTGACCGCCCGGACGGTACGCCCGGCCCCGGCGTCGTACACCTGAGTCCCCTGCCCGCAGACGGCGAGCCCCTGATACCCGAGCCCCGCCAGCAGCTCCCGTACCCCGGGCACCGGCCGCCCGGTGACCACCAGATGCCGGGCCCCGGCGTCCCGGACGAGACCGAGCGCGGCGCGGGTGCGGGGGCCGACGGTGTCGTCGCCGCGCAGCAGGGTGCCGTCCAGATCGGTGGCGACGAGCGCATATGCGGGTGGGATGGGCATGGAAACCAGCGTAGGCGGTGGCTGCCGGAGCCCCGCCGGAGTTGTGGCGGGGCGGGGAGGTCCGGTAAGGGACGAGGCCCTGTCAGTGGCGCGGTGCAGGATACGGCCATGGAACCCTCCGAGACCGTCCAACTGCTCTGGGACCGCATGCAGGACCGCGACTGGCCGGGCCTCGGCCGCCTCCTCGCGGAGGACGTGGTGGTGGAGTGGCCGGTCAGCGGCGAACGCATCCTCGGCCGCGACAACTACGTGCGCGTCAACGCGGAGTACCCGGAGGGCTGGTCGATCAAGGTCCTGCGCGTCATGGCGTCGGGAGACGAGGTGGTCAGCGAGGTGGAGGTTCCGCACGACACGATGGGCGTCCACCGGGTGGCATCCTTCTGGACCGTTCACAACGGCCTGATCACCAACGGCCGCGAATACTGGACGGAGCTGGGCGCGGACCCGTCGCCCGAGTGGCGCGCGCCGTACGGCGAGCGCGTTTGAGGCGTTCAACCTCGCGGTTCGCCGCCCTCACGGGTGCCCGCCGGCCTGCGCGGCAGGTCGGCGGGCACAGGGCCCGCTTCCGTCGCCGGTCAGACGGTGTCGAACCTGCCGCGCTTGACGCCGTTCACGAAGGTGGTGAAAGCGTCGGCGTGGAGGCCGAGGGTGGGGCCGGTGGGGTTCTTGGTGTCGCGGACGGGGACGGTGCCGGTGGTAGCGGCGAGGTTGGTGGCGACCTGGACGCACGCGCCGCCGTTGTTGCTGTACGAGGAGGTGTGCCAGCGGGGGGATTCGGTCGTCGTCACGGGTTTCCCTTCGACGGAGATCAGACGGTGTCGAACCCGCCGTGCTTGACGCCGTCCACGAAGGTGGCGAACGCGTCGGCGTGGAGGCCGAGGGTGGGGCCGGTGGGGTTCTTGGTGTCGCGGACGGGGACGGTGCCGGTGGTGGCGGCGAGGTTGGTGGCGACCTGGACGCACTGGCCGCCGTTCTCGCTGTACGAGGAGGTGTACCAACGGGGGGATTCGGTCGTCACGGGCTGCCCTTTCGTAACTTACTGATCATGGCCACGGAGGCTGCTCGGGGCAGCGATTCGGCCTGGAGTTGATGGTAGTCCGCCAGGATGGGCAGGACCGAGCTACTTTCCCGTTCAAGATGACCTCGATTCGCGGACTCCGCATAGGAGATGAGCGATCGGTCCGGCATCGTCAGCACCGTTACTGGCAACGTCATCGGACGGCGAACCCCGATGTTGAACGGGGCAACCTGGAGCACGGTGTTGGGTAGCTCCGAGAACTCCATCAGACGCGTGAGCTGTGCATCCATGAGGGTGCTGCCTCCAATGGGGCGGAGGAGGCAACTCTCGTCCAGCACCACGAAGATCATCGGAGGCGGTGTTCGCGCAAGCGTGGCCTGCCGCTGGGCGATCAGGGCGATCCGTTCGTCTGCGTGCTCACGAGATGTGACGCCGCGCTTCACAGTGCTCTCGCCGAGGGCGGACGCGTACTCGTGGGTCTGTAGCAAGCCAGGTATGACGCCCACCTCGTAGAGCCGGATCTCCACCGCTCGTGCCTCGTGGTCGACGTACTCCGGGAATCCTTCGAGCAGCGACCGGTGTTGCGCGGAGCGGCTTGCCCGCTTGAGCTGATCGCCGGTCCCCAGCGCTCTGTCAGCACTTGCCGCAAAACGCTGAGTTGATGCCCGTCGACCAGTTTCTACAGCGGAAATATGCGCGCCCGAACATCCCATTCGGTTGCCGAGTTCGTCCTGCGTCCAACCGTGCTCCTCCCGCAACCTGCGAAGTAGTGCCCCGAAGGCCGCGCGGGGCGACTGCTCGGGATCGAGTTCCTTCCGGTTCACCATCGGCCACCCAACTTGTCTGCCAGTTTCCGTAAGTTGATGACATGCCGACTCTAGGCCACGCTGAATCCCCTTGGTAGTGGAATGACTACGGAGAGGAGCGATCCGTGTGTGCAAAAGTCGAACCGGCTGGATCGGGCACCCCGCAACCGCAACCCCCCGCCCGCGGCGCACTCGTCGCGGACGTCAGTCGGCGGGACCGCGTCCGCGTCGGGGAGTTCCGAGGGGTCGCCGGCCCCTACTGGATGCTCCGGCCCGCGAAGGGCGGGGCCGAGTGGGAGGTGCTGCCCGAGTACACGCGGGCGGCGACGCCCGCCGAGCGGCTCGGGGCCAGGACCGCGCGGGAGAACGCCCGGAGCCGGGGTGAGGTGGCATGAGCGGCCAGGGGCGGGAAGACGCGCGGGCAACCGAATGCCGTACGTGTCAGGAGTTCGACCTCGAAGAGGCCGTCGCCCGGAGTGAACGGGACGGCAGCCGGGAAACGGACTGCCGGGTGCTGCGCCGACGCCACATCGCCGCGGAGCACGCGGAGCGCGCACAGCACGCGGAGCCGCAGCCGTGACGCCGTGGCGGTTGCGGATCGTACTCGCCGCAGGAGCGGCGGAGGTGCGGCTACGGGCCCGGTTTCCCCGGCTCACGTGGGCGCTCACGCGCCGACCCGCTCAGCGCCCCACCAGCCGTTCGCGGCCCTGCTCCGGATGAAATGCGGCGACCGCTCCACCCCGTCGCGCCGGCCGCCCCCGCCCGCGGGCCCGGCGCCCTCCGTCTCTGTCCGGAGCGCGGACGCGGGGCTTCAGAATTCCGCTCCGGGATGTGTCAACGCGCGTGGGGCGAGGTCACGCACATCGTCCGGCGGGGAGTAACCCGACTCCACCGTCCGCCCTGTGCCCTCGCGCCCGGCCCGGACACGAGGTGTCACGTCGACTCGACGCGTCCTTCCGTCGCCGTCAGTGCTCATCGCTGTCTGTGGCGGCGATGGCGTTGTCGATGAGGACGGCGGCGATGGTGGCGGCGGTGGGGAAGGCGTCGGCGTTGAGGACCCGGGTACGGGCCGCGGCGCCGTCGAGGAGCAGCGCGAGCTGCTCGCCGAGCTGTTCGGGGTCGGCGGCGCCGGCTTCGCGGGCGGTGTCGGCGAGTCGCGCCGCGAGGGCCTTCTTGTAGTCGCGTGCGTACTGGGACGCGGGGTGCTGGGGGTCGTGGAGTTCGACGGCAGCGGCGATGTAGGGGCACAGGGGCGTGGTGGGGGGGATCTCGAAGGCGGCGAGGAGCCGTTCGCGGGGTGTGAGGTCGGTGCGGTCGAGCACGTGGGACAGGACTGCGGGGTCGAACCGGCGCAGGTACTCGGCGACGAGTTCGTCCTTGCTGGAGAAGTGCTGGTAGGCCGTGCGCTTGGACACCTCGGCCGCCGCGCACAGCTGCTCCATGCCGGTGCGGTTGATGCCCTGCTCGCGGAACAGCCGCTGGGACGCGCCGAGGATGCGCTCGCGGGCGCCCCGGCCGCGGCGGCGACCCGTGGGGCCTTTCTCCAACTCCGTCATGGGCCCAGCGTACCGCAGGTGGGTAACGACCGGTGTACATAGTTTGCGTCCGCGCCGCGTTCCCCGTACGTTAAGTACACGAGACGGTGTACTTAACGCCGTCGTCCCAGACGCACACGGCACCACCGACCCAAGGGAATGATCATGGGAAAGCTCGACGGCAAGGTCGCGGTCATCACCGGCGGCACCTCTGGCATGGCGCTGGCAGGCGCGAAGCTGTTCGTCGACGAGGGAGCACACGTCTTCATCACCGGCCGTCGCCAGGACGCCCTGGACGAGGCCGTGAAGCAGATCGGCCGCAACGTCACCGGCGTCCAGGGCGACGCCGCCGACCTGGACGACCTGGACCGGCTGTACGACACCGTCAAGCGGGAGAAGGGGAGCCTCGACGTGCTGTGGGCCAGTGCCGGCGGAGGTGAGCCCGCCCCGCTCGGCGAGATCACCGAGGCCCAGTTCGACACCTGGTTCGGGCTCAACGCCCGCGGCACCCTGTTCACCGTCCAAAAGGCCCTGCCGCTCCTCAACGACGGCGGCTCCATCCTCATGACCGGTTCCAACGCCTCCCTCGGCGCCTTCCCCGGCTGGAGCGTCTACGCCGGCAGCAAGGCCGTCCAGCAGGCATGGGCACGCGTCTGGCTCAACGAGCTCAAGGACCGCCGCATCCGCGTCAACGTCCTGACCCCTGGCCAGGTCGCCACCGCCAAGCAGGCGGAACTCTTCGACGAGGCCACCAAGCGCCAGTTCGAATCCCTCATCCCCCGCGGCCAGATGGGCCGCCCCGATGAAATCGCCACCGCCGCCCTCTTCCTCGCCTCCGACGACTCCAGCTACGTCAACGGCATGGAACTCGTCGCAGACGGCGGCACCACCGCCCTCTGAACCGAACAACCACAACCAGGACAGGACATCTCATGAGCAGCATCAGCATCAGCGTCATCGGCACCGGGAACATGGCCCGCACCATCGGCGCGCGGGCGATAGCGGGCGGCAACACCGTCGAGATCATGGGCCGCGACCAGTCCAAGGCCGCCGAGCTGGCCAAGGCTCTCGGCGGCGGCGCCTCGCAGGGGGAATGGGGCGCCACCCCGGCCGGGGACATCGTCATCGTGGCCCTGTTGCACGACGGTGTCGTGCCGGCCGTCGCCCACTACGGAGACGCTCTCGCGGGCAAGGTCATCATTGACATCAGCAATCCCTTCAACCCCACGTTCGACGGGCTGGCCCACGGCGAGGAGACCTCGATCGCGCAGGAGGCCGCCAAGGCGGCCCCGGCCGGCGCCCACGTGGTGAAGGCGTTCAACACCGTCTTCCGCCATGTCCTGGAGAAGGGTCGGCCCGACATCTTCATCGCCGGCGACAACGCCCGGGCCAAGGCACGTGTGGAGGCGTTCGTCGAAAGCCTGGGGATGCGCCCGCTGGACGTCGGCAGCCTGAAAATGGCGCACTGGCTGGAAGGAGCGGGCCTGATCACGGTGGGCCTCGCCAACCACGGGGTGGGAGGTTTGGACTTCGCCCTCGGCGTCGCAGAACTTTCCGCCTGAGCGAAGCGCTCGAAGGTCTGCCCGGCTACGGGCCCCCCGTGGGTCTCACCACCGACCCGGGCCGCCTGTTCATCGGTCAGGAACCCGACCGCCACGATGCCCGGCGATCGGTCAGGCGACAGCCGCCCCTTGCCGGGTGAGCCAGAAGCCGAGGAGCGCGGAGGCGGCCTCGGCGGGGCGGTGGACGTTGGGGGAGTGGCCGCCGCCCTCGATCCGGACGAACGCGGCGCCCAGCCGGTGGGCCATGCGCTCGACGGCGTCGGGGGCCCAGGTCTCGTCGGGGGTACCGGAGACCACCGAGAGGGGGACGCCCGTCCCGGCCAGCGCTTCGGTGGTGTCCGTCTCGTCCAGCATGTGGCGGGCGAGGGCGGCGAGTTGGCTCGGGCTGTTGGCCAGCCACCGCAGTTCGAGGAAGCGCTCGACGTCCGGGGGAGTCGTCGCGTCCTTGGTGCGGACGAAGGGCCACATCTCGGCCAGGGGCATCGAGCCGATGACGGACAGGAGGAGGTTGAGCCGTTCCTGCTGCCAGGGGGAGACGCAGGCGGGCCCGAAGTTCATGAGCGTCGCCGACGCCCAGAGGCCCGGGTCTCCGCCGGTCGCGATGACGGCCGCGCGGACGAGGCTGCCGCCGTACGAGTGACCCAGGAGATGGACGGGGCCCGCGTCCAGCGCGCGGGTGACGGCGACAAGATCGGCGGCGAGGTCGTCACGGGCGTACGAGGGGGCGGGCGAGGCGTCGCCCGTCTCGTACTGGCCCCGGCAGTCGACGGCCACGACGCGTACGCCGCCGGCGCTGAGCGCGGGCAGCATGGGGAGGAAGTCCTCCTTGCTGCCCATGAAGCCGGGGACGAGCAGCGCGGTGCCCCGCACCGGGGACGACGGCCCGGCGGGCGGGACGTCCAGCGCGGCGAAGACGCCCCGCCCGGTCCGCAGCCGCACCGGGCGCGCGTGGTCCGGGGCTTCCAGGCTCAGCAACTGGCTCATGGACAGAATGATAGGCACGGCCATGAGGCGGTCCCGGCGCTGTTCGAACGCCGTCAGGAGCACAATCCGGCCGGTTCGAGGCGGAGTTCGAAGTGCGTTCGAAGGGCGTTCTACCCTTCGGGTTCCGTCCTCGGCTCCGGCACCCGGACCGGCTCGGCGCGATGCCAGCCGCCGAAGCGCCCGAGGGCCTTCCAGAACCCCTTCTCGCTGTTGCGTTCGGTCTGCCGGCTGGACTCCCAGGTGAGGATGGGCCGCCCGTAGACCTGGCGCGACAGATCGTTGACGTCGTCCTCGATGAGCCGCAGATGCGAGCCCAGCCGCTGGATGCCGTCGTTGCTGTCCCGCAGATACAGGTACGCGATGAGGAGGACGAGCCCGACGACCAGGACCCGCCAGAGGCCGAGGCCACTGCCGAGCGTGGCCGCGATGGCGGTGGCCGCGCCCGCGTACCCGGCCAACTGCTGCCGGGCCCCGATCCGCTGGACGACCTCGGACCGCAGGGACTCGTACTCCCTCATCCTGAGGCCGATGACCTCGATGGTCTGCTCACGCTCGCTCGTACTCCCGCTCACGGGCACCTCCTCGTCGCTGAGGATGTATGCCCATCCACGAAGCGGGCCACGCGCGGCCGGCCGGCGGCGGCCTCGGGAGGGGCGGGTCACGAGGGGTGGCGTCCTGTCGGGGGCGGGGCCGGCGCCCCAACGATCCGGCAGGCCGGCCGCCGTGCCCCGGCCCCGGAGTGCGCCGGGCTGTTACTCGCCCGGTGGCCCTCCGGACACGCCCGCACTGCCCGGCCGCGAGTGACAGGCCGCCAGGTCGCCGACCTGGTGGGCGATGTCGGTCCACAGGGCGGCGGGGAGATCGCGGCCGACGCCCGGGTAGGTCACCAGGCGGGCGCCGGCGATGGCGTGGCCCGCGCCGACGCGCAGGATCGGGCCCTGCTCACTGTGCAGGACCAGGGCGGGGCTGCGTAGCTCCTTGAGCCTGGGGCCGTGCCACTGGGCTCCGATCTGGCGGCTCTGCGCCTTGTTGTCGCGCGGTCCGCTGTCCACGTCGGCCTCGACCCAGGCGCGGGCGGCGGCCTCGTCGAAGGGGTAGCCGGAGGGGGCGACGCCGCGCCAGACGGTGAGGGCGGCCTCGATGTCGCCCTCGCGTCCCTCGGGGAACTTGGTCCGGGCGAGCTTGGCGAGCAGGCCGAAACGCAGGTAGCGCAGGCCCCCCGGACCGGAGACGTCGCTGGGCAGGGCCGCCGAGGAGGTGACGCTGAGGACCCGGTGGGGGTGTCGCAGCGGAGGCGGAGCCACCCGCGACCGGTCCGGGGGCGACCGCAACCCCCTGATGCCTCATCGGTGGGGGGGCGGTCGCCCCCGAAGGGCCTCCGGCGTCGGCCACTAGGGTTCGGCCATGTCTCCGTCCGCTGTTCCGAAGAAACGCACACTCGCCGAGGAGTTGTCGCTGCTGCGACAGCGGCAGCGCGACCGCAGGCGGCGGTCGGCCACGGCTGCCGGGGCCGGACTCGCCGTGATCGTCGGAGGGGTGTGGCCCCTTCTGGGCGTGGGGCTCCAACCGGGCGGCCACGCGCCCATGCCCATATGCGCCATCGGCAGCACCGCGCTGCGCGCGGACGTGGACGCGGACGGGCGCCCGGACGAGATTCGCGGCCTGAACCGCGAGGGCGCCGGCTCGGTGGTCTTCCGGAGGGGCGGTGACCTCACCACTGTCCACGTTGACGACGCCCGCGGGTTCTGGCCGAAACTGCGGGGCGCACCGAAGGAGGACATGGCGACGCGGGGGACCTTCGGCGACTTCGACGGTGACGGGTACCTCGATCTGGCGCTCTTCTACAGCCAGCGCGACGAGGGCGACAGCCCGCGGGACAGCATGCTGGTGCACGAGGTGCGCTACGGGCCCCTCGCCCGTGACCTGAGCAGCGACCGGACCGGCCCCATCCGCATAGGGCGGTCGGCGTTCGTGTACGGGGTGTGGACCACCGACACCGACCACGACGGCCGCGCCGAGCTTCAGGTCTCCCAGTCGGAAGGGGACGGCATGGCTGCCCGCCATGTCGGCCGTCAGCGTGGTGACGGGATCTCCGTGAGCGACGACGAGGCCGACTTGTACGCGGGGGCGGACTGGCCCGAGCCGGAGCTCGGGCGGCTCGGCTTCCCCGCCTGCGGGGCCCGCCAGTAGGCGGGACCGTCCCCGCGCGGGCAGGCGGCCCGGCTTCCCCGCGTGCGCGGACCCCGGGCCGTGTCCGCGCAGTCCCGAGCGGGAGGCACTGCGTACGCGTCCCGCACGCGTACGGGATCGGCGCCCATCCGGGCCGGTGGTACGTAACGGGCGGGGACGCCCGGATCGGCGAGGAGCGGACCTTCTGGCTCGAACGCGTCGCGGACGCGCGGACCCTGCCCTCGCCGACCGCCTCGCGGCCCGCGCCCGACGAGCCCGACCGTGAACCCTGCGGGCCAAGACGCTTCAGCGCGGGACGGCCAGCGCGTCGACCAGTTGCCGGGCGCGTGTCCCCTCGCCGAGGAGCGCCTCCACCAGCGGGCCCGTGCCCGGATCGGCGGTGGCCTGCTCCTTCGTCCGGTCCGGGGTGCTCGTCTCGTCGGTGTACTGCTCGACGGGGCGGGGGTCGGCCGTCAGGTGGAGCCGGTCATCGGCGGTCAGGGCCCTGTGGACCGAGGCGTAGTCGATGCCCAGGCCGGCCAGTCGCTCGCCGCCCGCGTACCGGGAACCGGTGTCCGGGGCGTTCTCCCGCGCCAGGTGCGGGTACCGGAGCGCGACCTCGTGCGTGGCGAGCACCGCGAGCAGCACGTGTTCGGTGCCCACCGCGGTGCCGCCGAGGCGGTGCGCCTGCTCGTAGGTCTCCATGCGCACCCACCAGGCCGGTCGCGCCGCCCAGTTGACTCCGCTGAGCTTGAAGAGCAACCGCATCCACAGGGGTGTCCGGCGACGGTAGGTGCTGTGTCCGAGCAGGATGTCGCGGGTCGGGTGCAGGAGCGGATCGAGGCCGTCGTCCAGGCCGTCCCGCGCGGTCCCCGCGCTCTCGGCTGTTGCGGTGTCCGCGTCGAGGCGGGCCAGCACGGCTTGCGGTGAGACCTCGCACGCACCCAGCATCTCCACCGCGCGGTTGTCCTCCCGCAGCAGCCCGCGCAGCAGGTGGCCGGCGCCGAACTTTCCGGCGCCCTCCCGTCCGGCCTCCTCCCGTGCGGCGGTCAGGGCTCGGGCCGCCGCGCCGGTGTAGAGCCTGTGCGGCTCGCCCTCCTCGCCCAGGACGTCCCTCTCGGTGACGGCCTGGGCCGCGCCGTCGTCCGTGCTCCACGCGGTGTCGTGGTCCGGCCGGGCCCGGAGCGCCGACAGCAGCGCGACCTTGGTCAGCCCCTCGGCCGCCAGTGCCTTCCGGGCGGCGCCTCTGGCCGTGGCGATCCCGGCCAGCAGGTGCTGGCTGCCTATGGGCCCGTCGGTGTCCGTCCGGGCACCGCGCGCGGCCCCCAGGATTCCCGTGACGGCCCAGTCCGGCGACGTGGTCGCTTCCATGCGGTGTTCCTCTTCTCGGTGGTCCTGCGCACCACTCTTCCCGCCGGACGGCGGCGCTTCGTCAGCCCCCCGAAGGATCTCCGTCCTCCGCCTTTGGGATGCCCCCGGCGCGGACCGAGCCGGAATGACCAGCCGTCAGTGAGGCTCGTCAGCAGGCGTCCTGGCGTCCGACGCGGTCCGCGGCGGCCTCCGCGAACGCCTTCAGGGCGTCGTCAATGCACGCAGAACTCGTTCCCTTCCGGGTCCGTGAGCACCGTCCACCTGCCGCCCGGCTCGTCCACCTCGCGCTCGGCCCTCGCGCCCAGGGCCTCCAGCCGGGCCACCTCGGCCTCGCGGCGGGCCGGGCCCGCGTGGAGGTCGAGGTGGAGGCGGTTCTTCACCGTTTTGGGTTCCGGGACGCGCTGGAAGAGGAGCCGGCGGCCGTGGCCGGTGCCGCTCTCCTCGTCGTACGGGTCGTCGGGGTGGCGTACGGCCGCCAGGTCGAGCCAGGCGCGGCGGTCGTGGGCGGTCGTGGTGAGCGCTTCCGGCACGGCGCCGGCGCTCAGGAGGCGTTCGATCAGGGGGCTGTTGTCCTCGATCTCGTAGCCGAGGGCCTCGGACCAGAAGCCGGCCTGCGCGTGCGGGTCGGCGGCGTCGACGACGACTTTCCACTCAAGAGTCATGATCGGCATTCTGTCCCGGAATGGTAGGTTCCGGGGCCTGGACCGAGGACAGGCGGGCGAAGGCGACCACATTGGCCTGGTAGCCGCCCGCGTCCGGGTCGTAGGCGCCGCCGCAGGTGAGCAGGCGGAGTTCGGCGCCCTTGGTCGGGCCGTAGACGCGGTCGCTCGGGAAGTCGCTCTTCTCGAACTCCTCGACCGCGTACAGGCGGAACACCGCCACCCTCCCGTCCGCGCGCCGCACTTCCACCCGCGCGCCCGGCCGCAGCGTGTCGAGTCCGGCGAAGGCCGCGGGGCCGGCGGGTGTGTCGACGTGGGCGACCACGATCGCGTTGCCCGGGGAGCCCGGCGTCACCCCGTCCCGGTACCAGCCGGCGAGGTTGCGGGCGTTCGGGTCGGGTACGCCGAGCCTGCCCGAGGCGTCCAGGGTCAGGTCGACCAGGGGCGCGCTGACGTCGAGTGCGGGGATCTCGACGCGTACGGGGCGGGACGGGGCGAGCGGGGCCGTCGCGGACGAGGGGCCGGGCAGCGGGCCGGGTGCCGGCGCCGCTTCCCGGACCGGGGAGCCCAGAAACATGGCGAGGGCCGCCGCGATGGCCGGAACGAGACCGGCCACCGCGATCAGGCGCGGGAAGGGCCGCCGGGGCGACGGCCCTTCCCGCCGGGCGCGGGTGCTCAAACCCGTCGGCGCCGGGCCGCGCGCAGGCCGCCGAGCGCCGCGCCCGCCACGGCCAGCAGTCCGGCCGCTCCGGCGGCTGCCAGGAGGCCCGGACCGGACGGGCTCGTGCCGGACAGTGCGGTGGAGCCGTCACCCGCGTCGACCGGGCCGTCCGGGACGGGGCCGTTGCCGTGACCGCCGTCCCAGTGGCCGCCACCGCCACCGGGGTGCGACGGCTTCGGGGTCGGCCTGGGGTGGTGGGTGTGGGTGGGCGAGGGGCTCGGCTCCACGTCCGCGGTGATCGTGGTGTGGCCCGTCGCCAGGACGCCGGTGCGCAGCGGGCCTTCCACGCCCGCGATCTCCACGGTCAGCTCGGTCGTCACGTCGAGCCGGCCCGTGGGGGCGCCCTCGGCCGCCGCCAGGGTGAACGCCGCCCCGGCCGAACCGCCCGGCTCCAGCGTGCCGCCCGCGCGGAGGCTGGTCGGCAGCCGGCCGGTGAGTGTGCCGTCCGGCTCCTGGGCCAGGGGGACCTCGGCGCCCTCGGAGGTGACGGTCAGCTGGTCCGCCCGCAGGCCGTCCGGGCCCTTGAGGGTGAGGCGCGTACCGATGCCCGGGTACTGCGGGCCGTCCGCCGGGTCGGTGTAGGAGACGTCGGCGGGGCGGGGTCCGTCGCCCGCCTCGATCTCCTCGGGGAGGGTCAGCGCGGCCGAGGCCCGCCCGTCCACGGCGAAGTCCCAGACCGTGCCCTGGGCCGTGATGTTGTCGACGTACGTGTTGAGCGTGCCGTTCGTGTCGCCGAGGCGGCCGATGTTGGCGATCACGCCGTACGCCCCCTCGCACTGGGCGACGAAGTGCGACAGCGGGGCGTCGCCGCCCGCCGGGATGCCGGCGACCGCCCGCGAGGTGCGGACCACCGAGTCCCCGGTGAAGCGGTACTTCTGCCAGGTGTCCGGTTGCAGCGACTGGCCGTTCACGTCCGGGTTGCTGCCCGGCTCGAACGACAGGGTGGTGAAGCCGCCGCAGGAGGCGGGGAGTTGGAGGTTCGCGCCGATGCTGGTGTTCGAGGAGCCTTCGGTCGCGGTGTACGCCCAGTAGGAGATGCCCGCGTCCAGCAGCGGCTGCATCGGCACGGGGGTCCACGTCGCGTTGAAGTAGTGCGCGGCCTGGGCCTGTTCGCCGGCGCCGATGGACAGGTGCAGGCTGCCGTTCAGGTGGACCGGGTCCGGCTTGGGGGAGACCTCCTGGATGCCCGGGTCCCGGTCGGGAGTGGTTTCCTGGAGCCGGAACCAGGGGCCCGCCGGGCCGAGGCCCGACGGGCCGACCGTCTGTACGGTGTCGTCCGCGCTCGCGGAGGGGGCGATTCCGCAGGCGAGGACGGACAGGGTGGACAGAGCGGCGGTGGCGGTCGCGGTGCGCAGAAGCGTGCGGGACGAGCCGGACGCGCGCAGAGATCGAATCATAAGTGTGAGGAAAATATAAGCAGCGCGTTATGGCCGCATTGCTCCCCGTGACACGCGCTCGCTCGCTCCAATGCCGCAGCGGTCAGACCCGTTGCGCCATGGCACCGTTCAGCCCTGTTGTGCCACGGCACGGTTCAGCCCCGTTGTGCCACGGCACGGTTCAGCCCCGTTGTGCCACGGCACCGTTCAGATAGGCCGTGATCGCCCGGCTGTCGTCGCCCGGGGCGATCAGGGCCACATGGTTGTCGGGGCGGACCAGGATCAGCAGCTCGTCGTCCGGTCCGACGCCGTACGCCGAGTGCGCGTGCCCCTCGTGGTCGGCCAGGCCACCCGGGCAGCCCGCGTCCACCCCGTACGCCCGCAGGTGCTCGCCGTGGGCCTCGGTCGCGTCGGCGAGCGCCCGAGCCGTGCCCGCACCGAAGCCGAGCAGGGTGAAGTGCGGTCCGGCGAAGACCTCGAAGAGGCGGAGCGGGGCGCCGGTGGCCGCTTCGCGGCAGGGCGCGTCGGGGGCGCGGTCGCCCGCCCGGAGGCGGGGCGTGGCGAGCGGGGACACGGCGAGCGAGCTCCAGCGGTAGCCGCCGCCCAGGCCGTTGGTGCCGGGGCCGACCGCCGAGTCGAGCCCGCCGCCCGGCTTCTTGATCGCTTCGAGCGTGGCCCGCAGCCGTTCCGCGCTGATGTCCAGGACCTCGGCGGCGACGGGCAGCCGCTCCTCCTCGTAGGTGTCGAGCAGGGCGGGGTCCGCGAGCCCGGAGGCGACCCGGGCGAGCTTCCAGCCCAGGTTGTACGCGTCCTGGATGCCGGTGTTCATGCCGAGGCCGCCCGCGATCGAGTGGACGTGCGCCGCGTCCCCGGCGAGGAGGACCCGGCCCGCCCGGTAGCGCGCGGCCAGCCGTTCGTTGACCCGGTACGTGGAGAGCAGGGCCGCCCGCGAGAGCCGGTCGCCCGGCAGGCCGGTGTGCTTGGCGAAGAGGCGGCGGAAGCTGTCGAGCGACGGGGGCACGGGGGCGCCCGAGGCGTCGGTCTCGGGGCCGGCCTGGAACCACCAGCCCGACCGGGTACCGGGGATCGGGCAGAGCATCACGGCGCCGTCCTCGTCGAACCACTGGTGCCAGAACCCCCGGTCGAGCCCCTCGGCCTCGACGTCCCCGCACACCATCTGCTGCGTCTCGTCGGTCTTCCCCTCGAACGGGATGCCGAGGAGCTTGCGCACCGCGCTGTGGCCGCCGTCGCACCCGGCCACGTACGACGCCTCGATCCGCGCGCCGCCGGCCAGGGTGGCGGTCACGGACGCCTCGCCCTCGGCCAGCGCCACCAGCTCGGAGCCGAGTTCGACGCGCACGCCGTACTCCGCGAGGCGGGCCCGCAGCACCTCCTCCAGCTGCCACTGGGCGATCATCAGGGGGCGGTCGTAGGGCGCGTCCGGGGTCGGCCGCAGGTCTGCGAACGGCTCGGCGTCGGCGATCACGGCCCCGCCCCGGTACTTGCGCATCGGCAGCGGCGCGGCCCCCGCGGCCAGTACCGCATCGACGACCCCGAGGTCCTCCAGGACCTCCAGGGAGCGCGGGTTGGGGCCCTTGGCGCGCGAGCTGCGGGGGAAGTCCGCGGACTTCTCGATGATCCGTACGCCGACGCCCCGGCGGGCGAGATCGATGGCCAGGGTCAGTCCGGTCGGGCCTGAGCCGACGACGAGGACGGAGGTCGTGGAAGCGGGGGAGTCGGGCATGCGTGCTCCTGGGGTCGGTCGGTGCCGTGAACCCCAAGAGAAACGCAACTGAGTAAAAAAAGCAACTAGGTTACGGTCGTGCTGGTCTCTGTCCGGTCCGGACCGGCGGGTGCGGCCGTCGCCACCGCGGCCAGCCGCGCCGCCTGCGCCCGCGCCCTGGTGCGCCGGGCCGTCCGCAGCGCGTCCCACGTCAGCACGATGAGCGCCACCCACACCAGCGCGAACCCGGCCCACCGCTCCGGCGGCATCTCCTCGTGGAAGTAGGCGATCCCCAGGACGAACTGGAAGACCGGGGTCAGATACTGGAGCAGCCCGATCGTCGAGAGCGGTACGCGGATCGCGGCGGCCCCGAACAGGATCAGCGGCACCGCCGTGACGACGCCGGTCGACGCGAGCAGCGCCGTGTGCCCGGCGCCCTCGGAGGTGAGGGTCGACGTGCCCCGGGCGCCCAGCCACAGCAGATAGCCGAGCGCGGGCAGGAAGAGCACGGCGGTCTCGACGGTGAGCGATTCGAGGCCGCCCATGGCGACCTTCTTCTTGACCAGGCCGTACGTCGCGAACGAGAACGCCAGGCCCAGCGAGATCCACGGCGGCTTGCCGTAGCCGATCGCCAGCACGAGGACCGACGCGACACCGGTGCCGACCGCGGCCCATTGCGCGGGGCGCAGCCGTTCGCCCAGGAGCAGGACGCCCATGGCGATGGTGACCAGCGGATTGATGAAGTAGCCGAGCGACGCCTCGACCACGTGGCCGCTGTTCACGGCCCAGATGTACAGGCCCCAGTTGATGGTGATCACCAGGGCCGCGACGGTGAGCAGCCCCAGCTTGCGCGGCTGCCGCAGCAGCGGGCCGATCCAGGACCAGCGGCGCAGCACGAGCAGCAGGACCGCCACCACGCCCAGCGACCACACCATGCGGTGGGCCAGGATCTCGACCGCGCCGGTCGGCTTCAGCAGCGGCCAGTACAGCGGGACGACTCCCCACATGCCGTACGCGGCGAACCCGGACAGGAGCCCGGCCCGTTGGTCATTCGTCCCCTTCACGGGCCCCTCCTGGCGGATGTCTGTCGTACGACCGTCGACCAGATGAAGGTAACGCCGACGGGACCCGGTGTCATACCCGTATCGTCAGACGGTCATGACACCGGGCCCCGCTCGTGCGGGCGCGGCCTACAGTGCGGCGACCGCGGCGGCGAGGGTGTCGGCCAGCGGGGTCGTCGGGCGGCCGATCAGGCGGGCCAGGTCGCCGCTGGTGCCGGCCAGCCGCCCGCGCCGGACCGCCTCGTCCACGTCGACCAGGATCGCCGCGAAGGCCTCCGGCACCCCGGCGCCGGTCAGGATCTCCTGGTGCACGGCGGCCGGGACGTCGTTGTGGGCGATCTCCTTGCCGGTGGCCTTCGCGACCTGCGCCGCGTATTCGGCGTACGACCAGGCGGTGTCCCCGCTCAGCTCGTACGCGCGGTTCAGGTGGCCCTCGCCGGTCAGGACGGCGGCTGCCGCGGCCGCGTAGTCGTCGCGGGTGGCGAAGGCGATCCGGCCCTCGCCCGCGTTGGCGACGACCGCGCCGTGCGCGAGTACGGGCGCCAGGTTCTCGGTGAGGTTCTCCGTGTACCAGCCGTTGCGCAGGAAGGTGTACGGCAGGCCCGAGTCGAGGATCAGCTGCTCGGTCGCCCGGTGCTCGTCGGCCAGCACGAAGTCCGCGTCGGGCCCGCCGAGGATGCCGGTGTACGCCAGCTGCGCCACGCCCGCCGCCTTCGCCGCTTCGATGACCGCGGTGTGCTGGGCGACGCGGCTGCCGACCGCGTTGCCGGAGATGAGGAGCACCCGGTCGCCGGGCCGGAACGCCCCGGTCAGCGTCTCGGGCCGGTCGTAGTCGGCGATGCGCAGCTCGACGCCCCGGGCGGCCAGGCCGGCGGCCTTCTCCTTGTCGCGCACGACGGCGGCGATGTCGCCCGCGGGGACGGCTTCGGTGGTCAGCAGGTGCTCGACGACGAGGCGGCCGAGTGCTCCGGTGGCTCCGGTGACGACGATGCTCATGGGGATGTCTCCTCTTTGTTCGCTTCTCTCTTACACCACCCTACGGAATGCGCTAACTAAAAGAAAGCGTAACGGGGTGCGGGAACGAAGAAGCGCGCCGGACCCGCCCCTCACGGGCGGAACCGGCGCGCTCCCGCGTGCCAGGGGCAGACGGTCAGCCGACGACCGTCCAGTTGTCGTTGCCCGCGAGTAGTGCGGCCAGGTCGCCCTTGCCGTTCTGTTCCACGGCGGTGTCCAGTTGCTCGGCCATCTTCGTGTCGTACACCGGCCGTTCCACGCTGCGCAGTACCCCGATGGGGGTGTGGTGGAGGGTGTCGGTGTCGGCGAGCCGGGACAGGGCGAACGCCGTCGTGGGGCTCGGGGCGTGGGCGTCGTGGATGAGGATCTGTGATTTGTTGTCCTCGGTGACCGTGACCACGTTCAGGTCGCCGGTCAGTGGGTCCCGTACGACGCCCTTGGTCCCGTCGGTGCCGAAGAGGATGGGCTGTCCGTGTTCGAGGCGGATCACCGCTTCCTGGGCCTGCTCCTTGTCCTTCAGGACCTCGAACGCGCCGTCGTTGAAGATGTTGCAGTTCTGGTAGATCTCCACCAGTGCTGTGCCCGGGTGGTCGGCGGCGGCGCGCAGCACGCTGGTGAGGTGTTTGCGGTCGGAGTCGATGGTGCGGGCGACGAATGATGCTTCTGCGCCGATGGCCAGGGATACCGGGTTGAATGGGGCGTCCAGGGAGCCCATCGGGGTCGACTTGGTGATTTTGCCGAGTTCGGAGGTGGGGGAGTACTGGCCTTTGGTGAGTCCGTAGATCCGGTTGTTGAACAGCAGGATTTTCAGGTTCACGTTGCGGCGCAGTGCGTGGATGAGGTGGTTGCCGCCGATGGAGAGTGCGTCGCCGTCTCCGGTGACGACCCAGACCGACAGGTCGCGGCGTGAGGTGGCCAGGCCTGTGGCGATGGAGGGGGCGCGGCCGTGGATGGAGTGCATTCCGTAGGTGTTCATGTAGTACGGGAAGCGGGAGGAGCAGCCGATGCCGGAGATGAAGGCGATGTTTTCTTTTGCCAGGCCGAGGTCGGGCATGAAGCCCTGGACGGCGGCGAGGACGGCGTAGTCTCCGCATCCGGGGCACCAGCGTACTTCCTGGTCGGATTTGAAGTCCTTCATGGACTGTTTCGCTTCGGCCTTGGGGACGAGCTGGAGGAGTTCGTTGGTCTCAGGCATCGATGGCCTCCTCAAGGGCGGTGGCGAGCTGCTCGGC
Organism: Streptomyces sp. ATexAB-D23; assembly: GCF_000373645.1. Taxonomy (GTDB): domain Bacteria; phylum Actinomycetota; class Actinomycetes; order Streptomycetales; family Streptomycetaceae; genus Streptomyces; species Streptomyces castrisilvae. Next base: position 96,312 of record NZ_KB892021.1, read on the forward strand.
CTTGAACGGCATGCCGTTGACCTGGTTGTAGCTGTGGGCGTCCACCAGGTATTTGGCGCGGATGAGTGTGGCGAGCTGGCCGAGGTTCATCTCGGGGACGACGACCTTGTCGTAACGTTTCAGGACTTCGCCGAGATTCCGTGGGAAGGGGTTGAGGTGGCGCAGGTGGGCCTGGGCGATGGGGCGTCCGGCGGTGCGCAGCCGGCGTACGGCGGCGGTGATGGGGCCGTAGGTCGAGCCCCAGCCCAGTACGAGGGTCTTCGCCTGGGCGGGGTCGTCGACCTCCACGTCCGGGATCTGGATGCCGTCGATCTTGGCCTGGCGGGTGCGGACCATGAAGTCGTGGTTGGCGGGGTCGTAGGAGATGTTGCCCGTGCCGTCCTGTTTTTCGATGCCGCCGATGCGGTGTTCGAGACCGGGTGTGCCGGGGACGGCCCAGGGGCGGGCGAGTGTCTGCGGGTCGCGTTTGTAGGGCCAGAACACTTCGGTGCCGTCGGCCAGTTCGTGGTTGGGGCCGGCTGCGAACTGGACGCGCAGGTCCGGGAGCTGGTCGAGTTCCGGGATGCGCCAGGGTTCGGAGCCGTTGGCGAGGTAGCCGTCGGAGAGCAGGAAGACCGGGGTGCGGTAGGTGAGGGCGATCCTCGCGGCGTCCAGGGCCGCGTCGAAGCAGTCCGCCGGGGTGCGCGGTGCGACGATCGGTACCGGGGCCTCGCCGTTGCGCCCGTACATCGCCTGGAGCAGGTCGGCCTGCTCGGTTTTGGTGGGCAGTCCGGTGGAGGGGCCGCCGCGCTGGATGTCGATGATGAGGAGCGGCAGTTCCAGGGAGACCGCGAGGCCGATGGTCTCCGACTTCAGGGCGACTCCGGGCCCGGACGTGGTCGTCACGGCGAGTGACCCGCCGAACGCGGCGCCCAGCGCCGCGCCGATGCCCGCGATCTCGTCCTCGGCCTGGAAGGTGCGTACGCCGAAGTTCTTGTGCCGGGACAGCTCGTGCAGGATGTCGGAGGCCGGGGTGATCGGGTACGAGCCGAGGTACAGCGGCAGGTCGGCCTGCCGGCCCGCGGCGATCAGCCCGTAGGCCAGGGCGAGGTTCCCCGAGATGTTGCGGTACGTGCCGGT